>JAGCPF010000062.1 GCA_017642335.1 Fibrobacter sp. | reverse complement strand
TGAGCAAGGCTGCTGAATCCGGCTTTACCAACTGGGGCGGCTGCCTCGGCGCCGGTATCTTCGGCGGGCTTGGCATGATGGCTTCTGCCTGGTACCAGGGCAAGTCCGCGGCCGTGGCTTGCGACGCCCTCGGTGAAACCGGCAAGGGCATGGTGAACTACCTGATGGTGCTCGGTATCGTGGAAACCGTGGCCCTGTTCGTTCTCGTGTTCTCCATGATGGTGCTCTAATCCAGCGAGGTAACACGTATGGATCAAGCTCAACTTTTAACGCTCGCGAAACTTGGCGCGGTGGCGGCCTTGGGCCTTGCCGCGGTGGGTTCTGCGCTGGGCTGCGGGACTGCCGGCATGGCGGCCATCGGGGCCTGGAAGAAGGCGTATCTCAAGGGTAAGAACGCGCTGTTTACGCTGCTCATCTTCGTGGGCGCGCCGATTGCGCAGACAATCTACGGCATGTTGCTGATGATGTACATCCTGAACAAGTCCCAGGCGGCCCCGGCCAACTGGGCTGCATACCTGGGTGTCGGCATCTTCGGTGGCATCGGCATGATGGCCTCTGCCTGGTACGTGGGCAAGTCCGCTGCGGACGCCTGCAACGCCCTCGGCGAAACCGGCAAGGGCCTCGTGAACTACCTGATGGTGCTTGGCGTCGGCGAAACCGTCGCACTGTTCGTCATGGTGTTCTCGATGATGCTCGTGTCGTAGCGGTGCTACGAGTGAAGTAGACAGGATTGTCATTGCGTACCCCGTAAGGGGTGAAGCAATCTACTTGAGAAGTCTTTTTCGAATAGCGGGGCTATGCCCCGTTATTTTTTGTATAATTGTATTGAGCAAATCTATGGACCGTAAAGACGAAATAATCTTGATTCAGGTGCGGCTTCTGCGGCTTGCCGCCAAGACCTGGCATAAGGATATGCCGGAGGTTGCGAAGTTGTTTCGTCAGTACAAGGTTTATGACTTTATGCAGGACATGTACGAAGAGTTCCATGTGCAAGGTGATTCGGCAAGCCTCAATGAGGTTGAAGCATTCCTAAAAAATCAAGGGGTGGCGGTATGAACGATAAAATAATCCTTTACCATGGAAGCTATTGCGTCGTCCAAACCCCGGACTTGTCGAAATGTGCGGCAGGAAAGGATTTTGGTAGGGGCTTTTACTTGACAACGAGCAAGAATCAGGCACAAAAGTTCGTAGCGACATCCATCAAAAAGGCTCTTGCGCAGAAAGAGCAGTATGCTCAGCCTTCAAGAGGTTTTGTCAATGCATTTGAGTTTACACCATCCGAAGGGCTTTCTCTGTATGAATTCAAGAATGCGGATGTTGGTTGGCTGCATTGCGTAGTATCGCATAGAAAGCATGACTGCATTCCTGGTGAATTTGAAAAGTGGATCGACTACGACCTGATTTGCGGCAAGATTGCTAACGATCAGACAAATACTGTTATCACGGCGTTCTTGGATGGGGTCTATGGACCGATAAATTCCGACAGGGCCGCCGAACTCGCCATTAGTTTTCTTGAACCAGAAAAACTCACCAACCAATGGTGCTTTCGCTCGTCCAAGGCTCTCGGTTGCTTGAAGTTTCTTACGGCAGAAGAGGTCTGTCTTCATGGAAGATAAAATTGAATTTGCCATGTGCCTGCTTGCGCAGATGTCCATACGCGATTTGATGGACAAGAATAATTGCGACATGACAGACGCTGTTGCGGACTTTATGGAATCGACGACCGCCGTTTGCCTGTTTGACAAGGAGACTGGCCTTTGGGAAAATGGCCCCGATTACATTGTAGGCGAATACGAACGGGAAAAACGTCGGGCATTGGCCTAGATTTCCCTATGGATAAGGACGAAATTCAACATAAGGAAATTGCCGCGGGTAGATGGGCAGAAATGCCGCTTGCGGGCGAACTGATCCAGCGGGATTTCGATATGTTCATGCCTGGGGCTAAGAAGACCATTCCCAGCGAATTCGAGAAAAAACATCCGTAATCAGCTGTTGCCGGACTTTCAAAGTCCGACAATTATCTATATTCACGGCATGGCTTTTTAGCTGCATCGGCGGTTGTGTGCCGGTCGGGTAACGGGCTACCAGTTTTTAGAGTTTTTGCTCTTATTCTCAGTTTCGAAATCCGCTAAATTTCAAATGCATACGAGAATAAGGCGAACGCTCACGTCCCTATGGGGCGTGGGTCGTTCGTGCTTGTAGTATGCAGGGCTTTTAGCGGAGCCTCGAAACATGCAAGTCGGATGATTCCACGCCTTTTTATATGCTCCTGTCATTCAGGAGCGCGAGGCGCGATAGAATCCACTTGCAAAAGGGTAAGGGTTAAAACAGAACCTTTAACCTTTTTGTACATGAGGCCCCCATGCCCTCGCTGACCTGGATTGGCAAAGACGCTGTTTTGAATCACCACCTGGATGTCCCTTATCGGGTTCTGGAAAAGAAATACGATTTTGGCGATGGCGAGCCGGGCAACAAGATTATCCACGGTGATAACTTGGAAGCGCTCAAATCTCTGCTCCCTGAATACGAAGGCCGCGTCAAGTGCATCTACATCGATCCGCCGTACAATACCGGAAATGAGAACTGGGTCTATAACGACAATGTGAACAGCCCGAAAATCAAGAAGTGGCTGGGGCAAGTGGTAGGGAAGGAATCCGAGGACTTGACCCGTCACGACAAGTGGCTTTGCATGATGTACCCGCGCCTTAAGTTGTTGCAAAAACTCTTGAGCAATGACGGGGCGATTTTTATAAGCATCGATGATAACGAACAGGCTAATCTGAAGTTGGTTTGTGATGAGATATTTGGGGCTGGGAATTTTGTTGGAGAACTAATCTGGAAAAAAAAACAGGGCGGTGGAAATGATTCTAATAACATTGTAGTTGAACATGAATATGTTATTTCTTATGCAAAATTATTATCTTCATTTTCTCTTGGACTAGACACTAATTATCAATTAGATGAGAAATTGTATCCCTTTGAAGATGCAAAAGGAAAATATGGTTTAATAACATTAGACAAAGCATCTATACAATTTAGTCCATCGCTTGTATATGAAATTATTTCACCTAGTGGTGAAAAGTTAAAGCCTAGAATAGTGAAAGGAAAACAATCGTGCTGGAGATGGAGTAAAGAAAAGGTTTCAAAGCAGTACAATGATCTTGTTTTTAAAAATGGTAAAGTTTATACAAAATATTATCGACCCCTTGGTGTGACGCAAAGAAGTTTACTTGTAGACACTGTTTATGGTCGTACGGAGTCGGGAAATGATGATATTAAGGCAATCTTTGACATAAAGCCTTTCGATTATCCCAAACCAGTTGCATTGACAAAACACTTATTATCTATCGCCACTGACAAATCCTCCACCATCCTCGATTCCTTCGCAGGTTCAGGCACTACAGCTCACGCGGTGTTGAACTTGAACAAGCAAGATGGCGGCAACCGCAAGTTCATCCTTGTTGAAATGGAAGATTACGCAGAAACCATCACTGCTGAACGAGTCCGCCGTGTTATCGACGGCTATGGCGAGGGCAAGAATGCGGTTGAAGGCACCGGGGGTTCATTCTCTTATTACGAACTTGGCCCAGAACTTTTGAAAGATGGTTTCATCAACGAAGATGTCCCGGAGCAGACCATCCGCGAATACCTCTATTACACCGAAACAAACCATGTTTTGCCGCAAAGCAACAACGGGCATCCGGCGCATCTAGGGAACTTCGAAGGCGTCGCCTATTATTTCCTTTACAACAAGGACGAAACAACGACGCTTGATGCGACTTTTCTTGCGTCAATTTCGGAGAAGGCCGACCGCTATGTCATCTATGCGGATAACTGCATCATGCCGCAGAAATTCCTTTTTGACCACGACATCACCTTCAAGAAAATCCCGCGTGATATCCGGAGGTTCT
The DNA here is from genome assembly GCA_017642335.1 of Fibrobacter sp. Classification (GTDB taxonomy): domain Bacteria; phylum Fibrobacterota; class Fibrobacteria; order Fibrobacterales; family Fibrobacteraceae; genus Fibrobacter. Next base: position 42,771 of record JAGCPF010000062.1, on the reverse strand, counting down.
AATGATTCTCAAGCAATACCAGAAAGACATCATCGAAGATTTGACCCGCTATCTGGAAATTCTCCAAAAGACAAGGAACATTTCGGAGAGTTTCAATGAATTCTGGCGGCTGCACCCGCGGACTCCGCTCACTCCGTTCCCCGGCGAAATCGTGGAACCCTACAAGAACAATGTTGCAGGCGTTCCTCATGTGTGCCTGAAGGTCCCGACCGCTGGTGGAAAAACATTCATTGCCGCCAATGCGCTCCGACCGATTTTCTCGATATTTCCGCAAGACCACGCAAAGACTGTCGTGTGGCTTGTTCCGTCAAATTCCATCCTTGAACAGACCATTCGCAACTTTTCGAACCCGGAACATCCGTATCGCGAACAGTTGAATGCGGATTTCGGGAATCGCGTGGAAGTCTATGACAAGACTGCTCTTTTACAGGGTGCGGGTTTCAATGCATCTTCCGTGAAAGAGAACTTGTCCCTTTGCATTCTCAGTTTCGATAGCCTGCGGAGCCGCAACAAAGACAATCGCAATGCCTACAAGGAAAACGGCAACCTGTTGTCTTTTGCGGAATCTGCTGATGAAGAAGTCTCCTTGATGTCGGTTTTTAAGCAACTTAATCCCGTAATCGTTGTAGATGAAAGCCATAACGCGGAAAGCGAACTGAGTGTCGATATGCTTAAGCAGTTGAACCCGAGTTTTATACTGGACTTGACGGCGACTCCGCGAAAAAACAGCAACATCATCAGCTTTACCAGTGCTTTTGAACTCAAAAAAGAAAGCATGGTCAAGTTGCCCGTGATTGTCTATAATCACCAAAGCAAGGACGAAGTCGTAAATTCGGCGCTGGAACTTCGCACCCGCTTGGAGCGAGCCGCTTTTGACGCACAAAATCAGGGCGGAGCGCCTATTCGTCCTATTGTCCTCTTTCAGGCTGAACCCAAGACAAAAGAAGATAATGCCACTTTTGATAAAATCAAGGCGATGCTAATCGAAAAGGGAATCAAGGAAAGCGAAATCAAGATAAAAACCGCCGATAAAAACGAGTTGGCTGGTTTGGACTTGATGTCGAGCGATTGCGAAGTCCGTTACATCATTACGGTGAACGCTCTGAAAGAAGGCTGGGATTGCCCTTATGCGTACATTCTTGCTTCGCTTGCCGACAAGAACTCCGCTGTGGATGTGGAACAGATTCTCGGAAGAGTACTGCGCTTGCCTTATACCCGTAAAAATCCGAACCCGATGCTGAACATGAGTTATGTGCTTACGGCATCGAACAAGTTCTTGGATACCGTGCAGAATGTGGTGGAAGGATTGAACCGTGCTGGCTTCAGCAGCAAGGACTACAGAATTGCGGATACGCAGGTGGTCAACGATTTGCCTAGTGTGGCTCCTGCCGCACCGTCGCCAGTCGATTTGTTGACGCCGATTTCACCGGAAATGCAAGAGCCTTCGGGAAGTAGTTTTGGTGGAATCATGCCGACTGCAACAAGCTGGAATCCTGGGGCGAGCACTAGTCCTGCAAGCCCTGCCGTGCAAGACATAGAACGCTTGGCAAGGCAAGAAAACGAAACGATGGAAAAGCAAATCCAGGAGAGTAAATCTACTGGAGTCGCCCCGACACCTGCAGATCTGGAGAAGCAAGTGAAAAACGCCCACATCAAGGAAAACTTCATCGAAAGTGCAAGTGGAATTTGCCTGCCTAAATTCTTTATGAACATGGATGGCATTGAAAACGACTTGTTCGGTCTCTGTGAAATGGAATTTGAAAAGGACATGCTCCTGAAAAAATTCCCGCTTCGCACCTGCGATACATCCATCAACTTTGACAACGTAGATGCGGAAATATACAAGGTCGATTTGGATGAGAATACCAAGGACAATACTCCGACATTCTGCAAAGTAGGGAAGGAAGCGCAAACAAGCCTCGCGCAATGGATTTTAAGTATCAAGGATGTCGAAAGCAAACGCAAAAAATGCGCCGAATTGTTAGTGGGGCTTGTCGGAAAAATGTACCCCATTCCCGACCAGGAAATCAAGATATACATTGAACGCGTCCTGGAATCGTTCAATGATACAGCATTCAACCACATGCTGAACAACTCCACTCCATACGCTGCAAAAATCAAGGCTGCCATCCAAAATCACGCCGATACCTATGTTCACAAAGAATTCCTTAGCAAAGTTGATTCGGACAAAATCATTTTAAAGCCGACCTATACATTCAAAAAACAGAAGCCCTACTCGGCAAAGGGCAAGAGTATCGCCAAGGGACTATACGAACCGGAAGAAAGTTTCAACAATTTTGAAGCTGAAGTTGTAAATGAACTCGCAAACCTGGATAACGTGGAGTTTTGGACCCGCAACAAGGAACGGGCCGATTTCGGTATCAACGGATTCATTAACCACTATCCCGATTTTATCATCAAGACGAAAAAAGGAAAAATAGTCCTGCTGGAAACCAAGGGTGACCATTTGGATGCCGCTAAGAAAATTGAACTCGGGAACCTATGGGCTTCAAAGGCCGGCAATGAATATCGCTACTGCTTAGTTTATGAAGATCGCAACGTCGAAGGCGCCTACACCAAGGAAAAATTCTTGAGCCAAATGAGGAGTTGGTAAAAAATTACGTTAATCCGTATCGTCTGCGTTAGCGCAGCCGATTGCCCCCAGAATATAGCCCGACCCATGCCAGTGGGGAACGCCCAAATCTTGCTGGAAAATCCAGCGAGGTAACACGTATGGATCAAGCTCAACTTTTAACGCTCGCGACTGTGAGCCAAAAGCGACTCGGCGTAAGCGAGTCGTGATGGCGAGATGACCAGCTACAAGAGCGTTTTTCTGCGTGTGTTAAGCTGGTCCGGTCGCTTGGGGTGCTCGGTGTCGGCGAAACCGTCGCGCTGTTCGTCATGGTGTTCTCGATGATGCTCGTGTCGTAGCGGAATTACGAGTAGGCAGTGACAGGATTGTCATTGCGAACCCCGTAAGGGGTGAAGCAATCTAGAGAAACATTACAAAATGACTGCTATTTAGGCAGTCATTTTGTTTTTACGGAGTCTTTTTTCTCTGTGGTTCGTACTCTTTTATATCCTAGAACAAATCCAGCGTGCTGTCCAGGTATATCGCTTCCCTTACTTCGAGCTGGCGCTCGGGTTTTGTCATGTAATAAAGCAGGAATTCCAGGATAATTGCGCTGCCCAGGCTCCGTCCTTCAATCTTGAAGTGGGAGAATCCTTCGGGAGTGTAGGTGTTTTGGATGTCCTCGATCCCGATGAATCCGGGATTCTTCATGGCGTCGGAAAAGCGGTAGCCCCTTTGGGCGTTTGGCGAGACGCAGACATGGTCTTCGCAGTCCTCGCCGAGGCTCTTTCGGCTGACGTTCTCGTAGCATCGCTTCCTGTCGTGGCATTTGTACCAGCAGCATTCGTTGCACAGGAATTCCACTTTCTTTTTTTGCGTGCCGGTCAGCGCTTTTAATCGGTCGAGTTCCTTGTTGAGCCGGAAATCCGGGACGACATAGCGGAATTCGTTCCGTTCCAGTTCTGCTTCGAACTGGTTGAAGTCCGTCTGCACCTTCGTTGTCGAGGACACGAAATAGAATCCGGGATACTTCGCCTTGATGTAGTCCAGCAGCAGGTCCGAATGGATGATGATTCCGTTCTGTACAGGCCCCTGCTCGAACAGGGTGCACAGGGAATTGCACCTTTTATCCGAAAGGTGTTCTTCGCGGAGCAGGGAATTGCTGAAGGTAAGCCGTGCCGATATCCCGTATTCCTTCAGGAGTGCAGCCACCTTTTCCGGCTGTTCATCACCGAACCCTACACGGCCTCCGCCCCAGATGCAGTCTCTAGGGGCGCCGTAGATGGAGCCGATTTCGCACCAGTCGTAAAAGTATTCCCGGTGCTCGCGGAAAAGTGGCAGGAAAGCATTGTACAGGTCGTAGAACTCGAATAGTCCGGGTAGATGGTAGAATGCTTTCGGTTCGGTCGTCATTTCATTCTAAAAAATACTTTATTATTGACCGACTCAGTTCTTTCTCATGCTGATAATGTTGAAGTCGCCCGAATCTCCGTCGTTTGAGGAAAATTCGATATAGAACGAGACTGCGCGTGCTGCGGCCTCGGGACCGCTTATTGCTGCGCCGCCGGCATTTCCCGTTTGTCTGAAATCGGTCCAGACAAAACATTTTTCATCGGGGGTGGCTGCTGTCGGCAGGTTGACATGGGGCAGGTCGTAACGTAACGCTTGGTTCAGTGAATCACCAACTCCAATGGCCAGTATGCCAGGCAAGTCGGAGGTGTAGGTGATGCAGATGCTGTACCACTCGACTATGGTGGATGCGACTAGCGTCGACCCGTCAGAAGTGCCTGCGAGATTGAATCCAACGCCTGCAAACGGGTTTCTGTCTAGCGTTCCCTTGTCCAGGGTTACGGTCCCGCAAAGACCTTGGCAATGCTCTATCACTGGATCAAATGCGTATTCGTCATACTCGTTGCCGAGCTTGACGGGCCACGTGATTTTCGATTTGCCTCCGTCGGCATCGTCTGTATAGGAGAACCAATAGCCCGAATCGTCATAGCCTGCGTCAAGCCCTGTCTGTACGCGGTAATTGTAATTTTTCGATTCGGCCTTGCACCACAGTCTAGGGCCCGCGCAGTCCGGATCATCTGTGGCGACTTGCGTGGAGTCGCTAGGCGTAGGACCGATTGATGTGGAGTCGCTAGGCGTAGGACCGATTGATGTAGAGTCGTTTGGCGTAGGAATGATTGGCGTAGGGGTGATCTCGTAGATCTCGGCTGAAGCGTTGCTGCATGTTACGAGATATGTCCCGTTCGGTCTTGGGGACATTTCGCAGCCTTCTCCTGTGTCTCCCGGTTTCCCGTTGTCGCCTTTTTCACCTTGTTTGCCTCTCGGTCCGTCCTCGCCATTCAAGATGACTCCTACGGAATCCCCGTCGCAGACAATCTTGTATCCCTTGCCGGAACTGAGTTCCTTGGTGATGCATGCGAAACCGTTTTTGCCGTCTTTTCCGTCGGCACCCTTTGTACCCTTCTTTCCGTTTTTGCCGTCGTTTCCGTCAGCGCCATCTTTTCCGTCTTCGCCGTCTTTGCCGTCGATGCCGTCCGTAGATACCCAGCCATTTTCGGTACAGGTGTACGTTTTGGCGGAGTCCGCGACAAATGCCAGTGCGCCCACGTTGTCGTTCTCGCATTTTGAAAGCTTCTCGAACGTTGCGACAGTTTCGATTACGGTTTTTGTGGTCACGTTGGTCACTTCGTCACCGCATGCGGAGAGTAGGGTAAATCCGACGGTGAGACCTATTGCGTAGGTAAATTTTGTGATTTTCATAAATCCTCCTGCAATGGTTCCGGGAACTAATTAACGTCGGAATACTTTCTCAAGCGGATGATGTTGAAATCGCCTGTGGACCCGTCAGTTGCAGAAATTTCAAATTTGAGAGCTGCAAGCTTTGTTGCGGCTTCGGTGCCGGATATTTTGTCCGCTTTTCCCCATCCGCTTTGTCTAAAGTCTGACCATTCAATGCATACGTCGTTAGCTAAAGCGGCCTTCGCAAGATTTTTAACGGGCTGGTCTTCGTTGACGGCGATACGTGTGTATTCGTCAAGCTCCATGACCAACTTTGCAGATAAGGTCGAGGTGTAGGTAATGCAGATTCCTTCCCAGGCAGTTACGTCGCCTACGGCAATAGTTCCGTCGGTAACGGAGGTCTCGCCGACAATGTTGAAGTAAACGCCTGCGTATGGGTTTATACCATCCATTTCTCCAGCGTCTAGAGCGATGGTACCGCAAAGCCCCTTGCATTCCCGGACGATGTTGTCAAATGCGTACGGATCGAATTCTGTGCCTCGTGCAACCGGCCATTCGATTGTCGAGGCCCCTCCTTCGATGGAATCCGTATAGGGAAACCAGTAACCCGAAGTGCGGGTGTCGTTATCGAGGCCTGTCTGTACACGGTAATTGGGGGATTCGTCCTTGCACCACAGTTCCGTCCCGTCGCATTCGATGTTGTCGGGGTCGTTGTTGCCGCTAATGGGGATTAGGTTACCCATGACGCATGAATATAGGGCCGGGTTGTATTCCCCGCACGCCCTCGGGTCGGTTATACTATAAAGAGTGTCGTTGACGCACCTATATTGCCCAAGCATGGCGTTGTATAGGGTTGTACCGCATCTGGATACGCCTGGCTTGAGCATGATTACGGTCCCCATGCACATGTAATAAGTGGGGTCGTAGATTGAATCCCCGCATACGGAGGGAACTACTGGGTCGCTGGGCTGTATTGTTGCCCCGCCGCCGCAGGTGCCGGTGGCCGGATCGTACGGAGTGGTGCCGCACATGGCCTTGTAAAGGGTTGTTGTCGTCGTGTCGCAGGTTACGGTTATTGTCCCGTCGTTATTGTCTTTCAATTTGCAGCTTTTGCCGTCGGCTCCCGGGTTGCCCTTGTCTCCCTGCTTTCCGGGCTCGCCCTGCTTGCCGTTTGTCCCGTTCAGCAGGACGCCTATGGAATCGCCGTCGCATATGACTTTGTAGCCGTTGCCCGAGGCGAGTTCTTCGACGGTGCAGGACGATCCGTTCTTGCCGTCGCTTCCCTTGGCTCCCTTGGTGCCGTTCTTGCCGTTTTCTCCGTCATTGCCGTCTTCGCCGTTTTTTCCGTCGACGCCGTCCTTGCCGTTGGCGCCGTTTATCGTAACCCAGCCGCTTTCTGTGCAGGCGAATACTTTTGCCGAATCACTTACGTATGCAAGCGAGCCTACGTCATCTGATTCGCACTTCGGAAGGCTCTTGAAGTTTTCAACCTTGTCGATTCCGCCTTTTTCGGTCACGTTAGTCACATCGTCGCCGCAAGCAGAGAGTAATGCCAGGCCGGCAACGATGGTTGTGGTGAAAGACAGCTTTGTGAGTTTCATAAGCCCTCCAACGGAGATGTGTTTTTATTTAAATTTATTTACAAAATAAACAAAGAGCTTCTCGAAGTCAATACTGTTGACGTATTTTCGTAATAATTTTATAAAATTGTGATTCTCCTCGCTTCCGCAAAAATGCCGTAATTTAAACGCAACGGGCAAAAAAGCGGGAATTCGTGCGATTTGGCCGATAATCCATATTTTTTTTCGCTGGCCCGCGTGATGTTTGCTACGGAAAACACTTTATTGAGACTAAAATGGGGAATAATTCCCAGATTGGAAATATATTTGTTACAGATGAATTTGTATCCTATGGAGGGTATATGAATACCAAGATCCTATTTCTCCCTGCTTTCTTGGCGATGGCGACTTCTTCGTTCGCCGCTACTGCTTATATTAACCAGATTGGTTACCATCCTGCGAATTTCAAGGAACTGACGCTGTTCGAGGGCGGCGGAAATGTCGAGTTTGTCGATGCTTCCGGGAATACGGTCCTTACGGTGACTCCCTCCGAGGCGAGCACTTGGAATGGCAGCGGGCAGAGCGTGCAGCTTGTCGACTTTACCGAACTCAAGACTCCTGGAACGTATTCGATCAAGGTGAACGGGCAGGTTGTCCGCAAAGACTTGAAGATTGCGAACGATGCGCTCGACGGCGTTTCGAAGGCCCTGCTCAAGTTCTTCTATTACCAGCGCGCCTCCATGGCCCTGGACGAGACTTATGCAGGGAAGTGGAAACGCAGTGCGGGGCACCCCGACATGGGCGTGGCTTTCCATAGCTCCGCCACGGGCGGCAGCGGTACTCTCGACAGTCCCAAGGGCTGGTACGATGCCGGCGACTATGGCAAGTACATCGTAAACTCGGGCATTTCCACATATACGCTGCTTTCGCTGTACGAGCATTTCCCGGCCTATTTCGACAATCTAAAGTGGAACATCCCGGCCGACGGCAATTTGCCCGACCTCTTGGCCGAAATCAAGTACAACCTGGACTGGATGCTCACCATGCAGGCGTCCGACGGAGGTGTCTACCACAAGCTTACGACACTGCAGTTCTGCGGGACGGTCATGCCGAACGAGGATGTCGACACGCGCTATGTTATCGGCAAGAGCACAACTGCAACGCTTGATTTTGCCGGCGTGATGGCTGTCGCTGCCCGCGTATACGAAAAATTCGACGCCACGTTCGCCGCGAAAGCACTCGAGGCGGCCAAGAAGGCCTACGTATGGGCCGAGTCCAACCCGAGCACCTATTATAACCAGCCGCGAGACGTTGCGACCGGAACCTATTCCGACAATAACGCCAAGGACGAGAAGAACTTTGCCGCGGCGGAACTCTTTGTGACCACCAAGGATGCCTCGTATGCTTTGCAGGGCGCCTACACGACGATTCCGGGCTGGGCCGAGATGAACGGCCTTGTGACGTACACCAAGGCGACTCATCCGGACCTGTTCAGCGATGCTGCCGCTGCGAAGGATAGCCTCCTTTCCGCAGCCGACCGCTATGCGAAAAATGCCGCTACCGGTTTCGGCGTGCCCATGACGAAGGGGGACTTCTACTGGGGTTCCAACAGCGTGGCCGCCAACATGGGTGTATGGCTGCTTTATGCCTACTATCTGTCGGGCGACAAGAAGTATTACCAGAGCGCACTCAAGACTCTCGACTATCTGCTCGGCAAGAACCCGATGGACATGTCGTACGTGACCGGTTTCGGCACCAAGTCCCCGATGCACCCGCATCACCGTCCGAGCCAGGCTGATGGCGTGAGCGAGCCTGTCCCCGGCATGCTTGTGGGTGGACCGCAGCCCGGTGGCGAGGATATTGGTAAAAATGAATGGGAATGCAAGGATTACCGTGTGAACGGCGCCCCGGCGAAATCCTACCTGGACGACGAGTGCAGCTATGCGAGCAACGAGGTGGCTATCAACTGGAATTCTCCTGCCGCTTACTTGGCGGGAGCCATTCAGGCTATCAATTCTGGCCATGTCCCGTCATTTGCCGCCGAGGGTGTTATCGCCCTTCCGAAAACCCGCCTGGTGCTGAATACGAACGACGGCGCACCGAAGGTTCGCTTCGATACGCACCGTGTCTTTATCGAACGGAATGGAATCCGTTACGATCTGAAGGGTAACAGGCTGGGTGCCGCGGGCCGAGTCGAATAAGGCTTGCGACCCGTTAGAACGTAAATCCGCCGAAGATGTTGTTGCTCAGGAAGGGGAGTACGCCGAGCAACACGACCGCTGCGGAAAGGGCGACGATGATAGATCGTTGCCTTTTTGTTAGGCGAAGCGGCGAAAGGTGGTCTTCGGGCTCGTCAATCCAAGCACTCTTGATGAGCTGCAAGTAATAATACAGCGCAATGACGTTATTCAGCACGGCGAAAGCGACCAGCGCATAGTGGCCCGTGGTGGCTCCGGCAAAGAACAGGTGGAACTTGCCGAAGAAGCCTGCAAGGGGCGGGATGCCGGCCAGGCTGAACATGGATATGGCTAGCGCGATGGCGAGGGCCGGGTTCTGCTGGCTCAGTCCGCGCAGGGAGTCGAAAGTCTCTTCGCGATGGTGCCCGATAATGCCGAAGATGAAGAACGCGAGGTAGTTCGATACGGCATAGATGAACAGGTAGTAGATGATGGCCGTGCGGGCCATCTCGACCGGGCCAAGGAGGGCTATCATGATGTAGCCGGCCTGGGCGATGGAACTGTACGCCATGAATCGGCGGAGTCGGGTCTGCTTCAGTGCGCCCAGGTTGCCGACGAATAGCGTGACGCCTGCAAGCAGGGCGATGAACGGTGCGATTTGCTCCTGTACGGGGGCGAGGGGGCCGAAGACGAGCACGACGAGGAAGGCAATGGCCGCCGCCTTGGAGGTAACGGAAAGCACCGCCGTTACGGGCGTGGGGGCGCCTTCATAGACATCGGGGGCCCAGGTGTAGAACGGGAACAGCGTGAGCTTGAAGCCGATTCCGCAGAAGAGGAACAGGATGGACAGCCACAGCAGCGGGTGTGTCGCACCGGCCTCGACAGCCATGCGGATGTCGTTGAAGTAGATGGAACCCGAGAATCCGTACAGGTAGCTGAAACCGAACAGCTCGAACGCCGTCGCTACGGAACCCATCATGATGTACTTGGTTGCCGCTTCGGAACCCAGCTGGTCCTTCTTGTTCCAGGCCGTGAGCGCATACATCGGGATGGTGGCGATTTCGAGGCCTAGGAAGAACGTGAGCATGTCGCATGCCGAGACGATGGTGAACCCGCCGAAGGTGGCAAAAGCGATCGCTCCGGTGAATTCCGCAATCTGGTGCATTTGCGGCTTGCCGTCGGCTCCGTGCTCGAAGTAGTCCTTCGATAGCCACATGCCGAGCATGGCGGAGAGCATGAGCACTTCGCGCATGAGTACGCCAAAGTCGTCGATTTTCCAGTTGCAGATAAAGAACTTGCCGACGTTGTTTGCAAGGGGGATGAAGTTCAGCAGCACAAAGATGGCGATGAAGCCGATGTTCGCGATGCGCCAGGGAATCTGGGAACGGTAGCTGCAGAAGAGCCTGCTTCCGATGACGATGAACGGGAAAAGCAGGAGGAGCGCGTCAGGAATAATGAAGCTCGGTAGGGTGAAATTCATTTTTAACCTCCAACCACGGTGGCCGTCGCGGCGGCGATTCTGTCAAATATCGGAGCGATGCTGGTGTCGAGCATGTCGGCTATCCAGCCGGGGCACACGCCGATAATCAGCAGGCAGAGAACTAGGAATACGACGACAATCTTTTCGCGGAGGTCGGCGTCGGTAAGCGTTTCGTACTTGGCGGGCATGTTGCCGTGCAGCATGCGGTTTGCCGTCTGCAATATGTACACGGCTGTCGTCGTGATACTGAGGATGGCGAGGATGGTCACGAAACGTGTGATGGTGGAATCCTGTTGGAACGCACCGATGAAGATGTTGCTTTCGGCGATGAAGCCGCTGAACCCAGGCAGGCCGAGGCCGGCAAAACCGGCGATGACGAATCCTACACCGAGGAACGGGAGCTTGCGCATGATGCCGCCCATCTGCGTGATGTCGCGGGTGTGCGTGCGTTCGTAAATCATGCCGATCGTGGCGAAGAACAGCCCGGTCAAGAAGCCGTGCGAAATCATCTGGAGGCTAGCACCGCGAAGGCCTACTGGCGTAAGCGCCGCGAGGCCAAGGAAGATGAGGCCCAGGTGGCTGATGGAACTGTATGCAGTAATGTACTTGAGGTCCTTGTGGCGGATGGCGATGAAGGGGCCAAGCACCACGTTGAAAATCAGGAGAGCGACGACATAGGGAAGCCAGAACTTGGCTGCTTCGGGCATGAGGAACATGGCGACGCGCAGGCATCCGTAAGCACCCATCTTCATCATGACGCCTGCCGCGAGCATGGAAACTGCTGTCGGGGCTGCGGAGTGACCGTCCGGGCTCCAGAAATGGAACGGGAACAGGGAACTCGAAACGGCGAATCCCATGAACATGAGGGGGAATGCCCACATCTGGAAATTCATCGGGAGCGTAATTCTCGAGAGCGCGGCGATGTTCCACGTGTCGAGCCCGGACTGGAAGTAAATCCCGAACAGGGTCGCGAGAATCATCGAGGAACCGAACGCGAGCGTCAAGGTAAGCTTTTTACCGCCGTAGTCCTTCTTGCCGGAACCGTATCCGGCAATCATCAGGTACATGCAGATGGCTTCCATCTCGTAGAATGCGAAGAACAGGACGAGGTCGATGCTCATGAACACGCCGTAGACGCTGGTCGCGAGAATCTGGATGAGGGCGAAGAAGATTTTCTGGTTGCCCTTGATGTTCCAGCTGACGAGCATGCCTGTCCAGACGATTGCGGCTGTGAGGAACAGTAGCAGGATGTTTAGGCCGTCGGCACCGACGGTGTAGTGTGCGTTGATGCTGCTTAACCAGGGAATGTCGGTAAAGAAGCGCAACAGGAGCGGGAAAGCCTTAGGGTCGGCTGGCTCGGCGCCCATGGTGTAGACGCGGTAGGTGAGGTAGCCGATAATCCCCATCACGACTGTGCCCGAGATGATGTGCAGCAGCTTGATTGCCTTGATGCGCGTGCTCGGAATAGGCACGCTTATCGCCACTGCCAGCAGGGGAATTGCCCAAATAACGTTAAAAAGTAGCGTATCCATAAAAACCTACAGCGGAAGTTGTCCGAAAATTCGCCAGAATATGACGCCAACAATTAATGTCCCGAGATAGAACGGCAGGTAACCGGATTGCGCAAATCGAACCAGGTTGCCCATCTTGTGCACGGAAGCCACCACGAACGCGAGGATGCCTTCGATGATGTAGTCCTGGATGAACCTCGCCGTGCGTGCGATGCCGCCGAAAACGAACTGCCGGACCACGGCGTAATAAATTTCGTCGAAATAGAACTTGTGGTAGACAATCTTGTAGAACGACGAACGGTTGGTCTCGTCGAGCGCCTTGTTGACCTTAGCCCTCGGGCTGCAGTAGCACACCCATGCGATGAACAGGGCCAAGAGGGCCACGCCCACGGCAATGTAGGGAAGCCACGGGAGTTCCTCGAGCTTGACCAGCTGCGGGATGTGAAGGGAGCCCGGCTTGAAGTAGTGCTCGAAGAAACCCTTGGCGATGTAGCCGCCCAGGAAACTCGGGATGGCGAGCACGACGATGGGAAGCGTCATGGCGAAGTCTTCCTTGATTCGGTGGCCGCGTACGAGTTCGCTGCGGGCATCCCCGTGGAAGGCGAGGAAGAACATGCGGAACATGTAGAACGTGGTCAGGCCGCTCGTGAGAAGCGCGAGACCGAAGACGACGTAATGGTGTCCCTGGAATGCCGCGAGGATAATCTCGTCTTTCGAGAAGAAACCGGAGAACGGCGGAATGCCCGAAATCGCAAGCACGCAGATGAAGCAGCACCAGTAGGTGAATGGCATCTTGCTCCAGAGCCCGCCCATCTTGTCGAGGTCGTTGGTGTGGACCACGTGGATGACGGAGCCTGCAATGAGGAACAGGCTGCACTTGAAGAATGCGTGTGTGAAGATATGGAATGTGGAGGCCGTCCAGCCGGTAGTGACAACGACGTCGCCCATGCTGCAGACGCCGAGCGCAAACATCATGTAACCCAGCTGAGAGAGCGTGGAGTAGGCGAGAATGCGCTTGATGTCTTTCTGCGTGCAGGCGATGACAGCGGCAAATACCATGGTGAATGCACCCACGACCATGATGATGTCGAGTGTGCCCTTGCAGATAGCGAAGAACGGGAACAGGCGGGCGACGAGATAGACGCCGGCCACGACCATGGTCGCGCTGTGGATGATGGAGGAAACCGGTGTCGGGCCTTCCATGGCGTTCGGAAGCCAGATGTGCATCGGGAACATGGCGGACTTGCCCCAGCCGCCGATGAAGATGAGCACGGCGCCGAGAACGAGCGCATCGGCCTGCGAGATGGTCGTGATGCCCAGGTTGATTGTCGTGTGGTAGAAGTCGTGCAGGGTCAGGTCGTTGATGACGGAGAAGTCGAACGAGCCGACGATGTAGCTTACGAGCACGATGCCGCACAGGAAGAAGCTATCGGCGAAGCGGGTGAGGATGAACGCCTGCTTGGAGGCGCTGACGGCCGAGGGCTTGTGGTACCAGAAGCCGATGAGCAGGTAGCTGGATACACCCACGAGTTCCCAGAAGATGAACATCTGGAAGAGGTTCGTGGCGGCCACGAGGCCGAGCATGGAGAAGCTGAACAGCGAAAGGAGGCTGAAGAAACGCCCTGCCGAGGGGTCCTTGCGCATGTAGCCGATGCTGTAGATGTTCACCATGAAGCTGATGAAGGTGACGACGACCATCATCATCATGGAAAGCGGGTCGGTCAAGAGGCCGATGTTCGCGTTGAAACCGGCGAAGGGCAGGAAGGTGAATTCGTAAGGAATCACCTTCCCTGGCGCCATCCCTGACGTGAAGTAGTCAACGGCAACGAGGATGGCGCAGGCCGCCGCGATTCCGTTCCCGATGACCGCGATCGCGGCGGCGCCCTTCGCCGAGCGGTTCCCGACGAACAGGCCGTTGATCACGAATACGAGCAGCGGCAGGAGGAAAATGAAGTAGCTGAGGGTAATTCCGTTAATCATGCAAATCCCTCAACTGGTCGGCGTCAAGGCTGTGGTGGCGACGGTACATGTTGACGATAATGGCAAGGGCGATTGCCATTTCGCAGGCCGTGACCGCGATGACGAAAATGCTGAAGAGTGCGCCCGCAGTGGAATCCTTCGCGCTGAAGTAGGCGAAGGAGATAAAGTTGATGTTCGCCGCGTTCAGCATGAGCTCGATGGAAATGAGCATGCCGATGAGGTGGCGCCTGCGCATGAGACCCCATACTCCGATACCGAAGAGGAGGAACGCGAGGATAAGGCAGTTCATCAAGGTCATTCTTTTTCCTCCTTGCTCCTGCGCGCGACAGTGATGGCGCAGATGAGCGTCATAAGGAGCAGGATACTCACGATTTCGAAGGGGATGACGAATCCGTCCGCACCGTAGCCGAGGAGTCGCAGGGCGAACTGCTCCAGCGATGCGTAGTTGTCGGGTGCGGCGACCGTGCCGCTAGAAAGCTCGGGCAGGGGCAAGATGCACTTGATCATGACGAACACGAACGCGATCGAGATGACAAACGCCGTGAAGATGCGCGGCACCTTTGTCGTGAAGGCGTCCTCGCCGAGGTGGCTTGTTAGCAGGATGGTGAAGACGACGAAGATGACAACACCTCCGACATAGACCATCACCTGGGCGAGTGCGATGAACTCGGCGTGGAGCAGCAAGTAGAGGATGGCCGTTGTCACGAAAGAGAAAATCAGGAACACCGCACTTTGCAGGATGTTCTTTACGGCGACGGTCATCACGGCCGTGACCAGGATGACGAGCGCAACCGCGTAAAAGGCGATGTCCATGCCGCCAAGCGGGAAGGACAGCGGAAAATCGGGAATGGTCAGGTTTGGGAACATTAGCCTTGTCCCTCCTTCTTGTTCAGAATCATTTCGAGCGAGGACGGGTCGGTTGTCGCGACCTCGAAGGCCGGGCTCATGACGATGGCGCCGAAGGGGCACGCCTCGACGCAGAGGCCGCACTGGGTGCAGCTTGCAAAGTGGTAGACGTAGCGGCCCAGCACCTTCTTGCCGGCGATATTCTTTGTCGAAAGCACGTTGATGCTCGCGTTGGGGCAGGCCCTTTCGCACATGCCGCAGGCCGTGCAGCGGTTATTGCCCTGCTCGTCCTCGACCATCTCGAGTCGACCGCGGTAGCGTTCGTGCATTTTGAGAGTCTTCTTGTTTTCGGGGTACTGCTCGGTGACGATCTTCCACGGGCTCAAGAAATACTTGAGCGAAACAGAAAGACCGCAAATTAGGCTCCAGGGACCCGTGATGCAGCGCTTCAAGTAACGCTTGAAATATTGAACTAACGTAATATTCTCTTGCATAACTTCCTACTGTCTACTTCCTACTAACCACTAATTACTATATACGCAGCGCCTGCGCCCAGGAGCAGCAGGTTGACCGGCAGCAGGAACTTCCATTCGAAATCCATGAGCTGGTCGACGCGCGGGCGGACGAACGTCCAGCGGACCATCATGTAGCACCAGATCATGAAGAACACCTTGGCGAAGAACCATACGACTCCGGGAACCATGGTAAGGTAGTTGTCGACAAAGGCGACCCCGATACAGGGGGCGTGGAAACCGCCGAGGAAGCATGTCGTCGCGAGTGCCGAGTTCGTCACAAGGGCGATGTATTCGGCGAGGTAGAACATGGCGAACGGCGTGCCGTTGTATTCCGTATGGTAGCCGCCGGTGAGTTCCTGCTCGGCTTCGGCGATGTCGAAGGGGGCGCGGTTCATTTCGGCGGTGGACGAAATGAAGAACAGGATAAAGCCGATGAACCCGAGGACCGGGATCTTGAAGATGAACCAGTCGGCGATGGTGCCGGCCTGGCTCTGCGTGATGCTCATCAGGTTCGTGGAACCCGAAATCATGACGACGAACAGGAGGATCATCGCGAACGAAATCTCGTAGCTGATCATCTGGGCGCCGCTACGGAGCGCACCCAGCAGCGAGTACTTGTTGTTGCTGCTCCAGCCGCCGAGCAAGATGCCCAGCACGCCGAAGCCGTTCACGGCGATAATCAGCGGGATGCCCATGGAAACGTCGGACACCACGAGGTTCTTGTCGAATGGGATGAGGGCCGCCACCATGAAGGGCGCGATGAGCACGATCAGCGGGGCGAGATAGAACATGAGCTTGTCGGCGCCGCTCGGGGCGTAGACTTCCTTGAAGAGCATCTTGATGACGTCGGCGATGGTCTGGATGGTCCCGTGCCAGCCGAGCCGCATGGGGCCGAGTCGGCATTGCACGTGCGCGCAGACCTTGCGCTCCATGTAGATGAGGATGGGGGCCGAGCCGATGTTGACGGCGCATACCGCCACGATGCAGATGACTGCGTTCACCAGGAAGGCGACGATGGTGTCAAGCGTCTGGGACTGGAGCTGCTCCGGCAGGTAGGCCGAGAGTTTCGGGACCCACTCGCGGACGAAATCGCCTATAGGATGTGTAACGGAGGGAACGTACATAGGTTACCTGTCAATTTCGGGAATCACGGGGTCGAGGGTTGCCATGATGGTCACGAGGTCGGAAATCTTGTGGCCCTGCGCCATCTTGTTGAGGGCGGCGATGTGCGGGAAGCTGGGGCCGCGCGTGTGGATTCGGTAGGGCTTTTCGCCCGTGGTGGCCGCGACCACGTAAGTGGCATAGAGTCCCTTGGCCGTTTCGATTTCGCTGTAGTAGCGGCCGACGGGGAGGCGGACCGGTTTTTCCTTGCTACGCCACGGACCTTCCTTCGGGAACTTGTCGATGCACTGGCGCAAAATCTTCATGGACTCGTGGATTTCGGCGATGCGGATCTTGTAGCGGTCGTAGCAGTCGCCGTTCTGGAACACGGGAACGTCGAAGTCGAGCTGGCTGTAGATGCTGTAGGGGTTTGCGCGGCGCACGTCGAAGTTCACGCCGCTGGCACGCAGCACGGGACCCGAGCATCCGTAGGCGATGGCGTCTTCCTTGCTCAGGATGCCGATGCCTACGCTTCTTTCCAGCACGATGATGTTCTTGGAGAGGAACCTCTCGTAGTCGCGCATGGCGCCTTCGAGGTGGTCGAGGAAAGCCTTCACTCGCGGGATGAACGTGTCGGGCACGTCGTAGCGGCTTCCGCCCGGCCTGAAGAAGTTTGTCGTGAGGCGCGAGCCCGTGACTTCTTCGAGGATGTCGTGAATCATCTCGCGTTCCTTGAAGCCGAACAGCAGGCAGGTTTGTCCGCCGAGGTCGCCGCCGAAGCAGCCGTAGAACACAAGGTGGCTTGCGATGCGGCCCAGTTCCTGGAGCATCACGCGGATGTATTCGGCCTTTTCGGGGACGCCCACGTTCATGCCCTTCTCGAGGGCGATGACGACACCCAGGTTGTTCTGGATGGCGGTGAGGTAGTCCTGGCGGTCGGAAAGCGCGATGTACTGCAGGTAGCTCATCGATTCGGCCTGCTTCTCCATGCCGCGGTGGATGTAGCCGAAGTGCGGCACGAGTTCCACGATGGTCTCGCCGTCCATGCGCAACGCAAGGCGGAGGGCGCCGTGCGTACTCGGGTGCTGCGGACCCATGTTGATGAAAAATTCTTCGGTGTTGGTCTCGCGCTGGATGCGGAATCCTGGAGGAAGTGTACTCATACGGGCCTCCTGATGATTTCCGAGTGCGTGAAGTCCTTGCGCAGCGGGTAGCCGACGAAGTCCTTGTCCAGGAATATGCGCCGCTGGTCGGGATGTCCCTTGAAGTTGATGCCGAACATGTCGTAGACTTCGCGCTCCTTGACTTCGGCGCCGGGGTACAGGGAACTGACGCTGTCGACCGTGGCGAGTAGCGATGTCGGGCGCTTCTCTTCGCTAATGCTGAAGTCCTTTTTCAGCTGTACGCTCAGGAATAGCTTGTGGCCCTTGCCGATGCTTCTCAGCATGGTCACCATGTCGAAGTGGTCGTCGTAGTCGATGGCGGTGATGTCGATCAGGTAGTCCATGTCGAAGTCCGGGCTTTCCTTCAGGAACTTGACCATGGGCAGGTAGTCTTCGGACTCCACGAGGACCTCGAGCGGACAGTCGGCCGGAATTGCGGCCACGACATCCTCGATGGGGTCCTCGCTATGCGTGTGGACGGTCGCCTTGGGGAATTCCGCACGGAGCTTGGCGAAAAGTTCGGACTGCGAAAGCCCTGCGGTGCCCTTGGGTTCGCGGGGAACTTCGGGGAACTCTTCCTTCTTGATGCGGATGGGCTTGAATGCGCTCTTGTAGTCGGGATGCTCTTCCTTGAACTTGGCGCGGGCCTCGGCCATTTCCTCGTCCTTCATCTCTTCGAGGGCGGCCCAGGTCTTGGCGGCTTCGCGGTAGCGGTCCATGGTGGACACATCCTTCGGGCGGCCAACGTGCCACGGGTGGCGGCAGGTCTCCTTCAAGATTTTTTCGCGCAGCGTGAGGAGCCCGTGGAACAGCGCCTCGGGGCGCGGCGGGCAGCCAGGAACGAACACGTCGACCGGGATAAGGTTCTGTGCGCCGCGGACGACGGCGTAGTTATCGTAAATGAACGGGCCGCCGCTGATGGTGCATGCGCCCATGGCGATGGCGTACTTGGGTCCGGGAATCTGCTCCCAGAGCATCTGGATGGCGGGGGCCATGCGGCGGGTGATCGTGCCGGCCAGGATGAACAGGTCGGCCTGGCGGGGCGATGCGCGGAACACTTCGGAACCGAAACGGGCGATGTCGTAGCGCGCCATGGAACTGCTCATCATCTCGATGGCGCAGCAGCTGGTACCGTAGGTGAGGGGCCAGATGGAGTTGGCGCGGGCCCAGTTCACCACGTAGTCGACAAGGTTGACTACGTACTTGCCGCCGGGAATCGGGTCCAGGATTTTCGGGGCGTAGTTGATTATTCCCATTTGAGAATTCCTTTTTTCCAAGCGTAGGCGAGGCCTGAGACCAGGATTGCAATGAAAATGGCGAGGTCGACGATGACGACTACGGGCGAGAGGGGCGTGTTGCCCGACATGATTTCCTTGAAGTTCGCCATGACGGGGAACAGGAACAGCGCTTCGATGTCGAACACGAGGAAGAGCAGTGCGAACAGGTAGTAGCCCACCTTGAACTGGATTCTTGCGTTGCCGATGGTCTGCATGCCGCATTCGTAGGGGGCCATCTTGTTCTTCGTGTTCCTGGTGCGGTAGCCCAGCAGCAGGCCGACTACGGTCGCCGCCGCGGCGATGAACGCGCCGAGGAACAAAAATATGGATAGGATGATGTATTCAGACATTTCTTTCGTCTCTCGTCTTAAGTCTCTCGTCTAGTAGAAATTCTGCAGTTCCTGTACTGTGCCGAACAGCGTGTTGCCTATCTGGAAGCGTTCCATGACGTGCTTCATCAGTTCCTTGAACTCGTCGAGGGTGGCCGCGTTCATGGCGTTGAGTTTCTGCTGGATGCTGGTGACGAACCCGGAGCCCACAGGCTTAGCCTTCATGTCCTGCATGGACGAACTCCATTGCTGCAGCATGCGGTCGGTCTCGATTCTCGAGATGATGTAGCGGGTCGTGGAAAGCAGTTCCTGCAAGAAGTGCACGAGGAAGATTTCCTCCTGCAAAATACCCCAGCGTTTGTCCTTGGAGTAGAGCGTCGCGTTGTCGGCCTTGCCGTAGAACACCGCGGCCTGCGCGTATTCGAGGCAGGTCATGAGCAGGCGCTCGTAATGCTTGATTTCCTTGGCCAGGTGCTGGAACCATCCGGAGTAGGTGCCCGGTGCCGACGGATCCCCGCCGGGGGTGAGGGCTCGGAACGCGTAATAGACCTCCTCGTAATAGCGGTTACGCATGCGGCAGTTGAATGCGCGGTTCTTGAGGGTGTAATCGCTATGGTGGAGTGCCGTAATCATGCGTTCTCAACCTCCCTTACGCCTGAGATCAAGTGGATCTTGCTGATGATTGTATCGACTTGTTCTTTGCGGAAAGCCTTGAATACTAGGCGTATCCTTCCGGAGTACTTGGCGCTGACGACCGTCATCCGATCCAGGAAAACGTTGGCATTCTTGAGTTCCTGCAATATATCCAAGGTAATATTCTTTCGGTTGTCTGTCTCGATGGTCAGGTGCGCGGTGAATGGTTTCGTGGTGTCTTCGCTCCATTTTACGGCGATTTGCTGCCCGGCAGGCAATTCCTTGAGCGTCTGACAGTGGATTTTGTGGACCTCGATGCCGATTTGCGGGCGAAGCACGCCGACGATGTCGTCGCCGGGGACCGGTGCGCAGCAGTCCGCGAAGTGGATGAGCAAACTGGTTTCCTGGCCAATCTGCAGGGGCATGTCGTCCCCGCGGTCCCTGGTGAACGTCGGGAAGAACCGCAGCGCGCTGACTTCCTTGGGGGCGATGTCGCCGTGGCTCAGAAAGCGCTGGATGTCGGCGAGGGGCAGTTCGCCCTGGCCGATGCGTTCGAACAAGTCCTCCTTGGACTGGACTCCGAAATAACGCTTGATTTCCTCTTCCTGCGGGATGTGGTCCTTGCTGATTTTCTTCAGGCGCAGCTCGCGTGTCCAGATTTCCTTGCCCAGGCTGCGGGCCTGCTGGATAATGCTGGTTCGCATCCAGCGACGCAGTTCCTGCTTGGCCTTGACCGTTTTCACCAGGTCAAGCCATTCCGGGCTGGGTTCCTGGTTCTGGCTCTTGAGCACCTGGATGGTAGCTCCGTTAGGAATAACCTTGTCCAGACTCACCACCTCGTCGTTGATGCGTGCTCCGATGCAGTGCAGGCCGAGTTCGCTGTGGATGGCGAACGCGAAGTCGAGTACGCACGAGCCGTTAGGCAGTTCGATGGATGTTCCCTTGGGCGTGAAGACGGTAATGCCTTCCGGCTTCAGGTCCACCTTCAAGAAGTCCAGGTATTCCTTGGAGTCCGAGATTTCCGACTGCAACTTGACCATGTGGTCGAGCCAGGCGAGTTCCTCGCCTTCGTGCTGGGTTTCCAGTTTGTACGCCCAGTGCGCCGCGAATCCTTTCTCGGCGGTGAGGTCCATGTCTTTGGTGCGGATCTGCACCTCGACCATCTTGTTCTCCGGGCCGATGACTGTCGTGTGGATGCTCTGGTACAGGTTCGGCTTCGGGGTGGCGATGTAGTCCTTGAAGCGGCTCTGCATGGGCGTCCAGAGGTTGTGGACGTAACCCAGGGCCAGGTAGCATTCCGGGATGGTGTCGACGATGATGCGGATGGCGAAGATGTCGAAGATATCCTCGAATTGGCAGTCGCGGTTCACCATCTTGTTGTGGATACTGTAAATGTTCTTGGTGCGCCCCTGGATGGTGCAATCAAAATCTTCCAGGGCCATCTTGATCTGGAGCGGGCCGATGACGGACTGGATGTACTTCTCGCGGCTTTCCTTGTTCTCGATGAGCGCTTCGACGATTTTCTGGTATTCGTCGGGATTCACGTACTTGAACGAGAGGTCTTCCAGTTCGTTCTTCAGGTTGTAGAGACCGAACCTGTGGGTGAGGGGGACGTAGATGTCCAGCGTTTCCTGTGCGATGGACTTGCGCTTCTCGGGCTTCATGTATCGCATGGTGCGCATGTTGTGGATGCGGTCGGCGATCTTGATCATGATGACCCGGGGGTCCTTGGCCATGGCCGTGATAAGCTTGCGGTAGGTCTCTGCCTTCTGGGCGGTCTTGCTAGACTGTTGGGCTTCGGTAATCTTCGTGACGGCATCGACCATGAACGCAGTTTCGTCACCAAACTTTTCTGCGATTTCCTTCAATGTATGCGGGGTGTCTTCCACTACGTCGTGGAGAAGCCCGGCCAGGACGGTAGGCTGGTCTTGCTTTAGGTCGGCGAGGATTTTTGCGACTTCGTACGGATGTTCCGTGTAGGGCATTCCGCTCTTGCGATACTGGCCCTCGTGGGCGTCGGCAATGAAGGCTACTGCAGTCTCGAGAATCCCACGGTCCAGCTTGGGATTCTTGCGTATGAGCATATCGACGATATGCACTTGGTTCGATGTCAGACTGAGTTGATTCATTACCCCCAATTTATTTAAATATTTGGCAACCCATTTGCCTTTTTTCCTAAAAAAACGAAAAAATAAGATATTCTGTGTAGTTCGGACCTCGGGTATTATACACAATTTGAAAGTATCGGTTTTTGATAAGGTATATTTAAACCGTGAAACGTTTTTTTGGGGGCACCATCTGCGTCAATCGGGTGTAGAATCGTTCTTGATTTCCTGCTGGTTGATGCAGGAATCCATTTGGCTTCTAAGCTCTGCTTCCCTTTTTTCCTTGATTTTATTGTAGGTCTCAGTGTATGTCTCGTATTTCTTGTTGTACGCTTTTACATCGTCTTCGTAGCGAAGGTATTCGTCCCTGATGTATGTCGTTCCGTCGTCGCATTCGCGCTTTGTCGCGATGGAATCTTGGTCATATAGTACGCCATAGAGAAAGACCGGGACTTCAAGCGTATCGATCATTCTGAGTAAGCATTCCGGAGCGCTGTCCGCATTTTTTTCACTCTCGCTACGTAAAGCATTTACTGCTACATATTGTTCAATGGAATCACGAATCGCTATTTGCGCGCTTTTTTCGGCGCTTTCCTTTGCGTAAGCTACCGGATCGTTCATTATATCCGTGTTGAACTTTTGCTTTGCAACCTTTTCGGTTTCATAACATTGCGATAACTCGTTGGGAATTTCGGTTTGCGGGCGACTCGATTGAGCATCGTCGTTACAACTGACCCAGAAGATGGCCGTTGATGCAAGAAGAATCCTTTTCAAGTGCTTGCGGATGTTCATGATAACCCTTTTGTTCTCAAAAGGGAATATATCATTTTTATTTCACATTATTCAAGTAACCGATGAATCGGTATTTTCTTGTGATTACTTGCATCTAATTTTGAAAAGCGCTACAAGCCGGACTTGGCAAATTCCCCCTGGAAGTCGCCTTCATTATTTTTCTTGCTGGAACTGGATGACTTTGCTTCAGCCGTCTTTTCGGAGCTGCTGCTGGCTTTGCTCGAGGAACTCATTTCCTCTTCTTCGTTATTGTTTTTTTCCTCGCCATCTTCTTCGTCTTTTTCCAGATGGAAGTTGCAAGGATAGAATTCCAAGGAATCTAGGGTACTACAATATTCTTCTTGCTCGTCATCGTTTGCCGGCTTGAAATCGTCCGGGTGATTGACGCAGGAATCCAACAGGGTCATGAGTTCCGCAGCTCTCTTGCTGTAGTATTCTTCATAATACTTGTCGTATGCTTCTTTATAGGCTGCTTTTTGTTCCTCGTATGCCTTGACTTCTTCTTCGTGAGCCTTGAGATCTTCTTCGTAGCTTAGGTATTCATCTGTGAAATGCGTTGTTCCGTCGGGGCAATAGACGGACTTTGTTATACTGCCTTCAGTAGAAAACGTTCCGTATACAGGTGCGCCAATTTGTTCCAGCGTGTCTGCCATTTTAAAGAGGCAGAATGTCGTCGTATGCGGGTATATGTCGGCATAGAAAACATTATCCTCGTGGAAAATTTGCTGCATGACAGAGTCATGGATGCTGATTTGTGCATTGTAATCGGCTTTTTTTTTGGCGGATTCCTTTGGATCCTTTTTATAGGTTTCATCCCGGTAGTCTATAGGCCATATGAGGTCTTTGGGTCTACAACCAGGGTATTTCCATGAATTACTGCTTGACGATTCAACATTGGTCGAACTGCTGGATTTGTCGCCGATGGTTGAACTCCCAGAGTCTGTTGTCGAGGTGTCGGAGTTGGATGTTGCGTCTTCGTTGTCGCTTGCGACCTTTGTGACAGAATCGCCGGAACATCCCGCCCAGAAGAACGCTGCGGATACAAGGATGATTTTATTCAGGAACTTACGGATATTCATGGGCCCCTCTTTTTTTTGAAATATATCAATTTTTGTTCATTTTTGCCCATTTTTGCTGAATATGTCGTAATCCTGTGACAACAACTACCTTTTAAAAAGAGGTCCGAGCCTCGTGCCTCGAACCTCTAACCTCTAACTTCGAACTTCGAACTTCGAACCTTTTACGCTCCCGCTTCTTCCAGCCGTTTCACGTGGCAGTACATCAGTTCCCCGGATTTCTCGTCGCGGAGGTGCAGGCTCGACCCTTCGCAGTAGCGCCAGTACTTGCAGTCCTTGCAGTCGCCGGTCTTTGCCCAGCTGTGGTCGCGCATCACCTGGTAGCGGTTCTGCCACACGTCCCACAGGTCGTCCTTGTAGATGTTTCCCTGGATGTAGTCGCCGCGCAGGCTCGGGCATGCCGATATGCTGCCGTCGCAGAGCACCGAGGCGATATTCACACCCGCCCTGCAGAAGAACGGGTAGTCGCGCGCGTCCTTCTCGTAGCTGCCGAGGAAGCCTTCGCAGTCGGCGCTGATGTCGATGACCCTGAGTTTTTTGACTTCGCGGATGAAGTCGTAAATCTGGCGGAATTCCTTGCTCGTGAGCTGGAACAACGGGTTGTCCTTGGCACGGCCTTTCGGGAACACCGTCGCGACGCGCCAGCGCCTGACATCGAGCTTGAGGAGCAATTCCAAGATGCGGGGGAGCTCGAGCAGGTTCTTCTTGTTGATGCAGGTCATCACGTCGAAGGTGAGCCCCTTGGCGTGTGCGGCCATGTTGATGGCGCGTATTGCCTTGTCAAAGCTGTGCTTGTCGCCGCGGAACAGGTTGTGTGTCTCTTCGAGCCCGTCAAGGCTGATGGTGAGCGAGCGCAGCCCTGCGTTCAGGTACTTGGTGAAGCGTTCGGGTGTCATGGCGAGCCCGTTCGTGACCATGCCCCAGGGGTAGCCGCGCTTCTGGATTTCCTTGCCGCATTCTTCGAGGTCGGGGCGCATCAGCGGTTCGCCGCCGGTAATCACCACGATGAATTTTTTCGGGTCGATATGCGGTTTCAGCGAGTCCAGTACCTGCAAGAAGTCTTCCCGCGGCATGTCGGGGATGGCGTCCTTGACGCAGTCGCTACCGCAGTGCTGGCAGTGCAGATTGCAGCGCAGCGTGCATTCCCAAAAGAAATACTCGAGCGGGTGAGCCTTGGTTTCTCCGTGACGGTAAAGACGGTAGGCCTCAAGGGCGAGTTTTTTCTTGAGCGACAGCTTCATTGTTTTCCCCGTTATTTCTTTTCTGGACAGTCTACAGTGGCGACGCAATTATTGTATGAATGGACGTTCCCGGATTCGTCATTGTAAGACGCATCATAGCAAATTTTTTCTCCGATGAACTTGCAGTTGGATGAGCCGCACGGTTCGTTCGGGAGAGGTGCATTTTCATAAAAAAAAGGCTCCTGGTCTATCATGTCACGAACTTCTGGGTCTTCGTAGTAAAGTTTCGGATGTCTCAGGAATTTGGATCTGGAGTCACATTCGACGATGTCTATGATTTTTCCCGATGGAGTTTCGGTGGTAGAATTGTAGCATATGCTTGAATTGCAGCCGTACATGGGTTCCGCATCGCTGGAGCAG
Organism: Fibrobacter sp.; assembly: GCA_017642335.1. Taxonomy (GTDB): domain Bacteria; phylum Fibrobacterota; class Fibrobacteria; order Fibrobacterales; family Fibrobacteraceae; genus Fibrobacter. The sequence goes on along the minus strand of JAGCPF010000062.1, from coordinate 17,306 downwards.
CTTACCCCCAAAAAGGCTGTCAGTGCAAGAGCTAATTTTTCCCAGTGCTTATAGAACATGTCTTCTCCTGTATCGTAAGATGCTTTGGCTTGAACGATTCTTAATATATAATAAGTTGCGATGATTGTATGTATTTTTCCTGTTTTAATGGTTCGTGGTGTTGATTTTGTCTGTCATCCCGTTTCATATGATACGGATCTATTGTTCTGGTCTAGAAGGGCATTCCGTGGTCGGGACGCATCCGCCTTCGTTTCGCGGGTTCCCGAACTCGTCCAGGACAACCTTGTCGATGCAGACTGAAGACGGAGTGCAGTTGGCCGCATAAGATGCTGTTGGCTGCGGCGCCGTACTCTCGACCCCTTCGGGCAAGGGGAGGCGGCTTTCCGATACGCCCACGATGGGCTCGCGCAGGTACTTTTTCCCGTCGTCGCATTCGATGATGTCGAACGAAGTTCCCGCTTCGTTCTTGGCGGTATCGTTGTAGCACAGGACCGCTTCGGAAGAATCCTTGATGCCGAGGCAGTTATCGATTTGTTCACCAAGTTTCTTTTTTATTCTTTCGCGGTCTTTATCGCATTGTTCAGATTTCCGGACAGCTTCTTCCGGGGTTATTTGACTTTGTTCTGCATATTTTTTGAGTGACTGCGAAAAATAAGTGGATCCGTCGCTGCATTTGACGTCAAGAGTAATCACGGAAGATGGGCCATAGAGCATTACCGGCTTCTGTATGGTGTCCAGTATGCTTTTTAGGCATTCCTTGGTTTCTTCGGAAATAGGATTGGCGGATCCGGAATCGGATAGCAGGATTGCCTGGATTCTGGAATGTGCAGATTGTTCCGCCAACTGTTCCGCACTCATACCAAATGACGGATTACATCCGTATCGGTTCGGTTCGCAGGAATCCGGAACGACTTCCGCTTGGTCCCTTATGTTGATGATCTTCGATATATTCAAGTTGCCTGACGATGAAGATTTTTCCTTGAAAACGACTTCCGTAGGTAATGTTTCTTCTGCCGAGGAAGATGTATTTTCCGCCGCAGAGGAACTCTGCGCCGAGTCGGTTTCTGTCGCCGAAGAGCTTTCTTCCGCTGTAGATGAACTCTCTATGCTGCTGGAACTGATTGACGAACCTTCCGCATCGTTCCTCGGGGAACTGATGTCGCTATCGTTGCTGCAATTGGCCCAGAACAGTGCCGTCGAAACAAGGAAGAGATTTCTTAAATGTTTGTGGATATTCATAAACACCCCCTTTTCCTTGCAATATACCTTTTTTTCCCGTGTTTTACGGGCAATTGCAAATTCCGTATTTTTTCGTGATGGATGGCATGTTTTTTAAACAACGGTACACCCATGAAGCCGTTTTCACGTTATTTCTTTTCTGGACAGTCTACGGTGGCGACGCAAATATCGTATGAATGGACGTTCCCGTTTTCGTCATTATAGCTCATATCATAGCAAATTTCTGGCCCGATGAACTTGCAGTTAGATGCTTCGCATCTTTCGTCCGGGGTGGGGGTGTATTCCGTAAAAAAGAGGTCCTCGTCCATCATCTCACGAACTTCGGGGTCTTCGTAGTAAAGTTTCGGATGTCTCAGGAATTTGTACCTGTTGTCACATTCGATGATGTCTACAACTTTTCCCGATGGGGTTACGACGGTAGAATTGTAGCATTTGGATGATATACAGCCATAGGTCGCTACGGGTTCATCGCTGTTTTCGCAAGCGCCCCAAAAGAGGGAGAGCATGGAAAGGAAAATGTATTTGATGTACTTGTAGGGCATAGAGTTCAGTGGCTAGGGCGCAGGGTCTGGTGGGGTGAGGCAGTCGTCAATTTCCCTCTTGAGGTAATCTTCGATTTTGTCGATTTGCTTTTGGTAGTGCGGGTTTACGGTGGTGTCTCCGTCACAGATCTGCTTTTTGGCGAGAACATCGACTGAATAAGGGTCATTGTTTTTCCTCAAGATGATTTCGCCTCCCAATTCTTGCTTATGCGCAAGACAGTTTGAATCCTGCTGGGAAAGTGTTTCGCCTTTTTCGGCCTTGACGCTGTCCAGGATGGCCGCCAAGTCCTTTTCGAACAATTCCTCAAGTTCGCCTGTTGTCGCGAAGTCCGTTTTTTGGCAAAGCGGGGACGGGGGCGTTACGCTACTGCTGGACTCTGGCTCAGCACTGGAACTGGACTGGAACTTTTCTGGATACTTTGCCTTGTATTCTTCTTGTGTATAGAGGGTGTGGTCCTCTTCGCTGAGAATCAAATTCATGGAAGGGCTTTCTTTATTTGAGCAGATGTATGCAATGTCTACTGCTGCATAATGAGTACAATTGTCCTGCACGCCGTATTCGGGGGCTCCGTAGTCAAATCCTACGTATAGATCGTCTTCGAGGGAATCGAGTTCTGCCAAGGTCCGGGTCTGGTTTTCTTCCAGCATTTTTTTTCGTGCTTCTGTCCAATCGCGCTTGTCTTCGAAGTCAAGACAAGTGTAGCCAATGGGGGCTGCTGTGCAAATGACGCTCGGATCGCTTGCCAGCCGGTACTGGTTGTCTGCGAGGCTGGAACTGGACTGCTCCGCTACTGTGGAACTGGAACTTTCTGCAACGTTTCCGCTGGAACTCGATTCGGTAGTGCCGTTGGAGCCGGATGCCTCGGAACTCGACGAAATCGTGGCTGCGTCGGAACTGGATTCCTGTGAGGGGGCGACACCATACAGGGGCTGCGCTTCGTCTTCGTAGGAGCAGCTTACCCAAAAAAGAGTGGTCAACGCGAGCGCGATTTTTTTCCAGTGCCTGTAAAACATATTTTCTCCCGAATCGCAAGATAATTTAGTTTGAGCCTTTCTTTTAATATATATAATAAGTTGCGATGATTATAGGTGATTTTTTCGTTTGAGAGGCACGTGGTGTTGGTTTTGTCAATCTCTCCGTTTCATATGATACATTTACAGGCTATTACAGCTGACGTATCATTGTCATCTTTTTGTTCATTCCGAACATCTTGTCACATTCAATTATTTCAATATCTTTTCCTGAATCGTCCTTGGCTTTTTTCCCGTAGCATGTAGAAATTCCCAGAGTTACTTCTTTGTAGGGCATTTTTTCGATATCACATTCCTCTTTGGAATTGTCGGCTATATTGCTGCTGCAATTATTTTCAAAGGGGGCTGTTTCCGTTTGGAGGCAACCGTCGATTTGCTGCTTTATTTTTTGTAGCCTCTCTTCGACGCCTTTATCGTATTGTTCGGATACCTGGAAGGCTTCTTCCTCGGTGATATTATTTTGTTCTGCATATTTTTTAACAACCTGCGAGTAATAAGTGGATCCGTCGCTGCATTTGACATCTAGTACAGCTTTCGGGGATGTCCCATACAAAAGTGGAAAATATGATATTGTGTCTAATACGCTTTTTAGGCATTCCCTGGTTTCTTGAGCGGCTGAATCGGCAAAAGCAGAACTGTCCGAGAGAATCTCTTCAATCCTTGTTTGCCCAATACTATTCGCGAAATATTTTATGTAATATTCATCCCCTGGGGTTATTCCGTATCGATTCGGTTCGCAGAAGTCCGGTAAAAGTTCAAAATTATTAAAATCATTGATTAACGTGTATTTACGTTGCTCTTCCGAAGAAGAACTTTGTTTGACGCTCGTCTCTGAAGAAGAACTTTCTGTATTGGTATCCTCTGAAGAGGAACTTTCCGTATTGTTTTCCTCTGATGTGGCTTGTTCTGAACTGCTTTCCACAGAGGATGAACTCTCTATGCTGTCCTGGTTGCTTGCATTCCCTTCTGCAATTGTTGCTGGGGAACTGACAGCGCTGTCGTTGCTGCAATTGGCCCAGAACAGTGCCGTCGAAACAAGGAAGAGATTTCTTAAATGCTTGTGGATATTCATAAACACCCCATTTTCCTTGCAATATACCTTTTTTTCCCGTGTTTTACGGACAATTGCAAATTCCGTATTTTTTCGTGACTGGGGGCATGTTCTTTTAACAAGAAACAAGAAACGAGGTCCAAACCCGAACCTCGTTTCTCATAGCTCATAGCTCACCGCTATTACGCTCCCGCGTCCTCGAGACGTTGGACGTGGCAGTAGGCCAGTTCCTTTGTCTTCTCGTCGCGCAGGTGCAGGCTGGAACCTTCGCAGTAGCGCCAGTACTTGCACTTCTTGCAGTCGCCGATCTTGGCCCAGCTGCGGTCGCGCATCACCTGGTAGCGCTTCTGCCATACTTCCCAGAGGTCGTCCTTGTAGATGTTGCCCTGGATGTAGTCGCCGCGCAGGCTCGGGCATGCCGAGATGCTGCCGTCGCAAAGCACGGAAGAAACGTTCACGCCGGCGCGGCAGAAGAACGGGTAGTTGCGTGCGTCTTTCTCGTAGCTGCCGAGGAAGCCTTCGCAACCGTAGTTCACGTTGATGACGTTCAACTTCTTGACTTCGCGGATGAAGTCGAACACCTGGCGGAATTCCTGGTTCGTCATCTGGAACAGCGGATTGTCCTTGGCGCGGCCCTTCGGGAACACCGTCGCGATACGCCAACGCTTCACGCCGATTTTCAGCAGGATGTCGAGAATCTTCGGGAGTTCCTTGAGGTTCTGGCGGTTCACGCAGGTCATCACGTCGAAGGTGAGCCCCTGCGTATGGGCGGCCATGTCAATCGTGCGGAGTGCGCGTTCAAAGCTATGCGGGTCGCCGCGGAAATGGTTGTGGCTGTCTTGCAGACCGTCAAGGCTTACCGTAAGCGAGCGGAGCCCTGCGTTCAAAAGCTTCACGAAACGTTCGGGCGTCATGGCAAGTCCGTTAGTCACCATGCCCCAGGGGTAGCCGCGCTTCTTGATTTCCTGGCCGCATTCCTCGAGGTCGGGGCGCATGAGCGGTTCGCCGCCGGTAATCACCACGATGAAGTGCTTGGGGTCGATGTGCGGGGCGAGCTTGTCCAGCACGTTCATGAAGTCTTCGCGGGGCATGTCGGGGATGGCGTCCTTGACGCAGTCGCTACCGCAATGCAGGCAGTGCAGGTTGCAGCGCAGCGTGCATTCCCAGAAGAAGTAGGTGAGGGGGTGTGCCTTGATTTCGTTGTGGCGGTAAAGGCGGTAAGCTTCGAGAGCGAGTCTTTTTTTAAGAGAGAGTTTCATAGGCTTTTAGGATCTAGGGGCTAGAGGTTAAAGTGAAAAAAAAGCAAATTCAATCTTTAATATAATATCTAAATTCAATTTTTGTCCTCGTTGATGCGGTATCTTGTATTAAACTCGATTTGGTCATAAGTGTTTCCGTCGCTGCAGGTGTATTTCTTTTGTGTAGAAGACAATAAACTGTAATCTACGCAACCATTTTCATCGCATACAGAAGGGGGATTGTGTTCTGAATCGACCTGTGCCGTTGCTTCGGTACATGTTTTTGAATCGCATTTATATTGTTTGCAAGATATGGCGTAAATCTTGTTTGTGTATTCTGAGCTTTTGCTGCTAAACAGGGAGTCGAAATCGCAGGTGGCTGCGGTGTCGGTCAGGTTGCATGGTGTTTGTGGCGCGTAAACCGCGGAAAAACTGCTGTAGGAGAGTGCCTCGCTGCTGGAACTGCTTAATTCCTCTATGCTGCTCGAACTGGATTCGACAAAGCTTGAACTGGATTCTGCAAAGCTGGAACTGGTTTCTACAAGACTTGAACTGGATTCATGCGGGACTTCGACTCCGTATACGCATGATGCACAGTCCCCCGATGGCTCTGTCGAATTTGAATCGCCCCCACAGCTGGCCCAGAAAATTCCGGTCAGTGCGAGTACAATCTTTTTCCAATGTTTGTAGAACATAGATATGGTTATTGTCTAGTGGGTGTCTTCTTTTTCGTAATATCTTGACTCGATTTCGTCTTGGGGGATAGGGTTGCCTTGAGCATCGGTGCATGTCATAACCGTTTCGTTTTCATATTTGTGGCAAGATGCTCCATCTTCACATTCGTAATAATAGGAGCATGGATCACGAGGGGTGAAAGTGCATTTTTCATCTTTGTCAGGAGATTCATAATCTTCTGGGTTCTCGCAAAAATAAAAGTCGATACCATATTCAGGGCAACCTCCCCCTTTAAAGGTGCATGCGGTTTTCTCATCGCTGGATGACGAATCGTCGCCACAACCGAACCAGAACAGGGCAGCTATTGCAAGAACAAATTTTTTCCAATGCTTGTAGAACATAATCATCAAAAGTGTGAAAATTTCAAGGTCTAATGCTTATAGCTCACTGCTCATAACTCACTGCTCACTGCCTGCCGCCGATTCCTGGCATTGCTTGAGCTGTTCTTCGAGTTCCTTGAAACGGTCCTCTATAATCTTGTTGATTTCTTCGTCCAGGGCGGGCTTGTTGGCTTCCCATTCTTCCATCATTTTCTGGTATTTCTGGTATTCTTCCGTAGGACGTTTGGTGCCGTCGCTGCAAACCCATTCCATGGGGAAATTTTCAGGGGCTCCGTACAGGGCGACAAAGCGTTCAAGCGATTCGCGCATTCTCTTGAGGCATTGGGGGAAATTGCTCCAGTTGATACTGTCAAGGGGCGCCTCGATACGTTCGGCTTTTGGACGCGGGTCGACAATGCTGTCGATGACGTCTACCATATCCATCTCAGCCTGCTGCTTCGCGTTCATCTTCAAAATGTCGGCCGAATAGGCTGGCGGGTAATAGCTTACGATCGAATCGCCGGGCACACAAGTCTTTTCCGTTACAGACACACCATAAAGTGTATCTGACGGCATGCCATTCGGATCAAAGTTTGAGCTGGAAGATGCCATTTCAGAGCTGGAACCAACCTCGTCGGAACTGGACTGTGCAATCACGCTGGAACTAGACTGCGCCACATCGCCAGATGCGGATGCTTCTGAACTGGACAATGGCGCGGCTCCGTCGGAGCTAGATTCAATTAAATTAGCGTCAACGCCGTATTCGGGTACGCCGCCATCGTTTTTGACGGACGTAGAATCGTCGCAACTGGCCCAGAAGAGGGCCACCGTGGTGAGCAGAATTTTTTTCAGGTACTTGTTTAGCATAATGGTAGTTGTTTGGAATTAAGAGGTTGTCAGTTTTGAGGCCTTTCGGGGCACTCGATGGTGGGGTAGCAACCGCCGACGGGCTGCTGGTTCCCGTTTTCATCTATGGTAAATGCGTCGATGCAAATGTCCGGTTCTCTAGTGCAGTTTACCGCTATGCCGTCTCGCGGGTCGGGGGGCTGGGGATGGACTCCCTGGGGCAATTCCTTTTGCTTTTCGGGTAGGTCCATGTATAGGCTTTGGAATCTCAGGTACTTTTGCCCGTCGATGCATTCGATGATGTCGAAAACCTTGCCCGAATCGTTTACGGCTGTGTCGTTGTAGCAATTTAAGGACTCTACACCATATACAGGAACAGGTAATTCGAAACTGGAACTGGATTCTGCAACATCGCTAGAACTTGAAATAGTCCCTTCGGAGCTGGAACTGCTACGAAATTCGGCGAAATACTCATCCCATGTATAGAGCTTATCGCGACCTTGTATTAGCATCCCGTCGTCTTCTTTTAGGAACGATATATCGCTTGTATGCGCTTTGCGTTGAATCCCGTCGGAGCATATATAGTTCGCAATCTTATCATATCGGAGACAATTGGGAGCTGTAAGGGTTCCATAAATTGCATTTGCATTGGTAAAAGCTAGTAGAGTTTCTGTTTTTAGCTGTTTTTTGGAGTGTGCCTGGTTTCTGTACTGTAAACATTCGCCTGTTTCGTTCAAGCCTATTGAGGAACAAACTACGTTCGTATCACTGGCAAGATGATGAGTGCCAGAAAATTTTATGCTGGAACTTTCGGGCTTGGCGGCCTCGGAACTAGACGATGCAATAGCTTCACTAGAGCTGGACTGCTCATTATTTGCCCCGCTGCTTTCGGGATTCTCCATACAGGATTCCGTGTCGCAGACCACCCCGTATACGGGTTGAGGCTCAGGCTCGTTGATTATGCTTGATGACGAAGTATCGTCGCAACTTGTCCAGAACATTGCGGCTAGCGTAAGAGCGATTTTTTTCCAGTGCTTGTATAACATAGAACTTCTTCAATTATGCGTGGTGGCTAATTCGGCTTTTCGGGGCAGTCGATGATGGGGTGGCAGCCGGCAAGAGAATCTTGCTCGGCTGGAATGTTGGGATTCCGTTCGATGCAAATGTCCGATTCGCTTGTGCAGTTCGCTGCTCTGGTTGTACCGGCCGTGGGCGCAAAGACCTGGACGCTGTCCGGAAGGGGCGTGTCCTTGGTTGCATCATAGGGATTCCTTAGGTATTTTTTCTTGGATGACTCGATGATGCCATCGCCCGACTTTGGCCCGCATTCGATAATCTCGAATTCAACCCCTTCCGCATTATTTTCGGTGGTGTTGAAACAGTTATATGTGATTCCGTACAACGTGGAACTCATGCGGAGTTCGCTGCTGGAACTGGTGGAGGGAACTCCGTACGCCGGCACACTCATGCGGATTACACTGCTGGAACTTTCGGTTGAGGAACTGCTTTTGGGCCTGATGCTGGAACTGGTGGAGGGAACTCCGTACGCCGGCACACTCATGCGGATTACACTGCTGGAACTTTCGGCAGAGGAACTGCTTTTGGGCCTGATGCTGGAACTGGTGGAGGGAACTCCGTACGCCGGCACACTCATGCGGATTTCGCTGCTGGAACTTTCGGCAGAAGAACTGCTTTCGGGCCTGATGCTGGAACTGGTGGAGGGAACTCCGTACGCCGGCACACTCATGCGAAATTCGCTGCTGGACGAACTGTATTCCGGATTCGAATTGTTGTCGCCGCCCGTGACGGATATTGTGTCTCCGCAACTGCTCCAAAAGAATGCAGTCAGCGCGACGGCGAATTTTTCAAAGTGTTTGTAGAACATGGCTTATTTCCTCCTATCCTCAAATCTACCCGATTGATAATCTTTATTTGTTCTTAGTTGTCCTGCTTATTCACGGGAGCGTCGTAGTACATCTGGAATTCGGCTTCGTTGTAGACTTTGCCGTTGTCGCACTTGTATTGCTTTTCGGAAATGGAGACCACTCCGTACGCGGGGCAAACGTCTCCCGAACAAGGTAGGGACTGGTAGGTTTCCTTGGTCTCTTCCTCGCAGGTTACGCCGTCTTCGCACTTGTATACCGTGTTTCCGTTGTCACCTTGGGAGGCCTCGCAGGCTGCTTTACTTGACACGCCGTATTTGGCGATGATTTCGCCGAGGGAATCGGATCCTATGGGGGCGACTACGCCGTATTTGGCCGCGATTACGCCGTACAGGGCGACCATTGAGTCGGCGGTAAACGGACCGCAAATATCCGACGGGCAACCGTACAGATCGATGGGCTCGTCTAGCAGGGAACTGCTGCTGCGCGGATTATCCACACTTGTGCTGCTTTCGGCGGCTACGCTGTTCGGCTCCGAGGTGCTGGATGCCGCGCTTGTGGCTTCGCCGGATGATGCGGCCTCGTTTCCTGAGGTTGCGTTGGAAATGGATGAGGCTCCTCCGGTTACGGAACTGGAGGGAGTCTCGTTTTCAACCGAGACCGGACTAGAAGATGTGTCGTCGCAACTGACCCAGAAGAATCCGGCCAGGGCGAGTACGATTTTTTTCCAGTGTTTGTAAAACATTCAACTCCTCCTTTTTTTTATTTCTCTTTGTTACAGGTCCCGTCGAACACGCAGGGCGGGCCGTACAGGGCAATGGGCGCTTGGATGGAATCCTTGATGACGACATCCTCGATGACGGGCAGCGTGTCATAGAGCATCTGGAATTCGGCCTCATTGTAGACTTGGCCGTTGTCGCATGTGTATGTTTTCTTGGAAATCTTGACCACTCCGTACTTGGGGCAAACATCGCCGTTGCACGCAGGGGCTTGCATCTCGGTCTTTGTTTCTTCTACACAGGTCACGCCGTCTTCGCATGTGTAGGTGACTTTCCCGTCCTTGGCGTTGGAGACCGTGCAGGTTGTCTTGCTCGGCACCCCGTACTTCGCGATGATTTCGGAGATGGAGCTGGAACTTTCGGGACGTATTACGCCGTATTTTGCTGCAATCTGGGAGAAGGAACTGGAACTTTCGGGGCGTATTACGCCGTATTTTGCGGCGATTATAGATACGGAATCGGCAACCGAGATGGTATCTTCGATAAACGGCCCGCAGATGTCCGACGGGCAGCCGTACAGGTCGACAGGCTCGTCCATGACGCTGCTGCTGGAACGGTGGTGTTTTTTGGAACTGGAACTGCTCTTGATGCTACTGCTGGAGGCTATGCTGTCCGGATCTGCGGCATTGCTGGCTGCGCTTTCCGCACTGGCGGCGGCCTCGCTGGATGCGGCGCTCATTGCCTTGGAACTGGATGATGCGCTTGTTTCTTCGGCGCTGGCCCCTTCGGCACTGGAAGCGGCACTCTTGGCTTGGCTGCTGCTCGAACGTTCCGCACTCGATGCTGCACTTGTTTCTTCGGCGCTGGATGTTGTACTCTTCGCCTTGGAACTGGATGAGACACCTTCTGTCTCGGTGATGGAACTGGACGGAGCGTCCTCGTTCACCGCGACGGGGCTTGAAGATGTTTCGTCGCAGCTGGCCCAGAAGAATCCGGTCAGGGCGAGTACAATTTTTTTCCAGTGCTTGTATAGCATTTTTTGTTCCTTTCGGTTTGTTTTCGTTACAAGTCGTTTTTAAAGAACACGCCGTAGAGAGGAGCGGGAAGAGGTTCCGTTGCTTCGTACTTGTTGTTGAATTCCTCTTCGGTATAATCGGCCTGCGTGCCCCTGTAAGTTTTCACTCCGTTTTCTTCATCAATGACGAAACTTTCGCCATTGTCACATATTACGTCTGTATTGAAAACTTCGCATGAAATCTTTTTTGTATCCTTGAAATAGCGGCTCTTGAATTCGGCTTCGCTGTAGGTTTTCCCGTCACAGAGATAGCTCTTTTCGGTGATGGCGAATACGCCATAATCGGGGCACATACTTACGAGCCCTTCTTCTGTTTCCTCGGTATGGCAGGGGAGGCCTTCCCAGGTTTCTCTCACTGATTCGATACAGGTAGCGCCGTCGTCGCACTTGAAGACAGATTTCGTTGTCGAAGTCTGCTCGTTTACCGTTCTTTGTGCAACGTCCTCATAGCAGGGGGTGGCTGAGGGGTTCGCGGAAGAAGATGATGTACTTGAGTTTGGGATGAAACTGCTGCTGGAGCTCGATTCAGGCTCGTTTGCGCTGGAAATTCCGGCTTCTGGGCTGGAACTGCTCATGCCGGTGCTAGAACTTTCGGTTTCTGTGCTTGAACTGCTTATTTCGGTTTGGGAACCGGCACTCTCGGTGCTGGAACTGCTTGTCGTGAGGTTTTCCGTGCTGGAGCTAGAATTTCCTTGTTCCTGAGAGACTGCTATGGCCGAGGTAGTAGATTCTTCGCAACTAGCCCAAAAAAGGGCTGTTAGTGCCAATGCAGCCTTTTTCCAGTGCTTGTAAATCATTTTGAGAAACCTTCGCTTTCTCTCTCTCTTTTGTGAAAAATACATTTCTATTTGCAAAAAAGGATAGATAACTTGTATTTTATGACCTAAATCATGCTTTTTTGCATGTTTTGCCCGCTTTGCTTATGACAAAATGCAATGGAAAAAAACGTAAACAAGTCGATTTCTTCTAATCTGGTTGATATATTATTGACAATATTGTAAACACTTCAAAATCCTAAAAAGGGGTTGGTTATGAGAAAAAGATATATGTTGCCGCTGGCCTCGGTGCTTTTTGCCTTGTGGGCCTGCGGAGGTGAAGATACTTCAACAGCCGCTCAACCGCAAGATACCACCGAACAGAAGGTTGTTGAGGCTATTCGGACGGCTTTAGGTCGCGATGTGAATTTGGATTCGCTCAAAGCGGCTAATCCTGGATTTATTGACTCCATTCGCGCCGTTATAAGCCTTTCTGAAAATTTTGAAATCGAACCGGCTTCTTCCTCTGTCGATGGTGGCTCGGAACAGGCTCCTTCGGCACAAAGTTCGTCGGATGCTGCACTTTCTAGTGCCGGCGGTACTACACCCGCCGATCCGGCTTCTTCTTCTTCTGTAAATCCGGCCTCTTCTGGGAATGCTCCCGCTCCGGCATCTTCGGGCAACGCCCCTGTTGCAGGGAGTTCCTCTTCTAGCGAACACAGCCATCATCATGGCAGTTCCTCCTCGTCCGGCCCGGCTGCGGATCCGGCTTCCTCGTCGGTGGCTCCTTCGCCCACTTCGACTCCCTCTACGCAGGCTGGTTCGGACTTCGTGGAAGACCACCGCAGCGAATGCCAGATCGGCAATATCCCCTCTAGCGTAAACAACGCCAAGCTCCCGGACCCGTTTATGGGCCTCGACGGCAAGAGAATTTCCTCGAAGGCGGAATGGAAGTGCCGTCGCGAAGAAATCGGCGCGATGTACGAAAAGCTCATGTTCGGTACAAAGCCGCGTAACCCGGAAAAGGTCGAAGGTTCTTACTCCGGTGGAAAGCTCACCATCAAGGTGACTGACAAGGGCAAATCCGGTTCGTTCTCCGTGAAGATCAGCAACGCGGGTACCAAGGACAAACCGAAGCCGGCCCTCATCGGGTTTGGCGGCGGCATGATGGGCGGCGGCTGCGGAAGCCTCGGCAATTCCACCAACGGCCTCGATATCGCCATGATTACCTTCAACCCGGACGATGTCGCTCCTGAAAGCGGTGGCGGCATGTTCTTCCAGCTCTACAATGGTGGCCAGGGTACCATCATCGCATGGGCCTGGGGTGTCAGCCGTATCATCGACGCTCTCGAAAAGACTCCGGATGCAGGTATCGATGTGCACCATCTCGCCATGACGGGTTGCTCTCGCTGGGGCAAGGGCACGCTTGCGGTCGGCGCATTCGACGAACGTATCGCCCTTACCATCCCGCAGGAATCCGGTTCCGGTGGCGCCTCCCTCTGGCGCGTCGGTGCCCAGGTCAACAGGCAGAAGGGTAAGCAGTTCGTGCAGGGCCTGAACAGCGCCGGTACCGAAGGCAAGTGGATGATTTCCTCCTTCAAGAACTATGACGGCAAGGAAAATACGCTCCCGTTCGACCAGCACATGCTCGTGAGCATGGTCGCACCGCGTGCGCTCCTCATCATCGATAACGCTGGCCAGGAATGGCTTGGCGAAGTGCCGTCGAACTACTGCGGCCAGGCTTCTCTCGAAACCTACAAGGCTCTCGGCGTGACGGAAAACTACACCTACAGCCAGGAAGGCGGCCACGGTCACTGCCAGCTCCCGAACGGCCAATTTGACGAAGTGAAGGACTTCATGAACAAGTTCCTGCTCGGCAAGGACGCGAAAACGGGTAAGATTGACTACAGCAAAAACACTCAGACCATCGATTTCAAGAAGTCTGAATGGATTGACTGGGATACCCCGACACTGAACTAAAAGATATTTTTTTGTCTCCCCATATAAAGGTATAGGCTCATAGAGGCTTATGCCTTTTCTGTTTTACCCCTTTTTTCTATCTTTACGCTCGTAAGAAAAAATAACGAGGTGACTAATGCTTATTCTTCGTGGTACGCCGGCTCTGTCGGATTTCCGTCTCCAGAAACTTTCTTCCGATTTCAAGGCTGCGGGGCTCTCTGTCGCTTCCGTCTATGCTGAATTCCTGCATGTGGTGGACCTGTCCGAGGGCCTATCCGATGCGGAAACCGAAACCTTGAAGAAGGTGCTGCACTACGGTCCGGCCCGCGAACCCAAGGCTCTCGAAGGCGAACTCTTCGTGGTGTGCCCGCGTCCGGGTACCATCAGCCCGTGGAGCTCCAAGGCGACCGATATCGCCCACATCTGCGGCCTCCCGGCCATCAAGCGCATCGAACGCGCTATTGCTTATTATGTGAAGTTTGAAGGTGCCGTGCCCGCCGGTGCCCGCGAGAAAATTTCCGCCAAGATTCATGACCGCATGACCCAGGCCGTTTTCGCCGACACCGCTTCGCTCGAAGTCCTTTTCAGCAAGGAAGAACCGCGTCCGCTGAACGTGATTCCGGTGCTCGACCAGGGCCGCGACGCCCTCGTGAAGGCCGACAAGGAAATGGGCCTCGCGCTCTCTTCCGACGAAATCGACTACCTCGTGAAGAACTTCACCGAGCTCAAGCGCAACCCGACCGACGTGGAACTCTATATGTTCGCACAGGCCAACTCGGAACACTGCCGCCACAAGGTGTTTGGTGCCGAATGGACCATCGATGGCGTGAAGCAGGACAAGTCCTTGTTCCAGATGATCAAGAACACCTACCAGCTCCACAACTCCAACATCTTTAGCGCCTACAAGGACAACGCCGCCGTGATGAAGGGCGCTGTCGCCGGCCGCTATTACGCCGACCCGCGCAACAACAAGTACGACTTTCACAACGAAGAAGTCGACATCCTCATGAAGGTCGAGACCCACAACCACCCGACGGCCATTTCTCCGTTCCCAGGTGCCGCTACCGGTAGTGGTGGCGAAATCCGTGACGAAGGTGCCACGGGTAAGGGTTCCAAGCCGAAGGCCGGCCTCACGGGCTTCAGCGTTTCGAACTTGAAACTGCCGGGTGCAGTCCAGCCTTGGGAAAAGGACTTTGGCAGCCCGTCCCGCATCGCGTCCGCCCTCGACATCATGATTGAAGGCCCGCTCGGTGGCGCTGCGTTCAACAATGAATACGGCCGTCCGAACATCCTCGGTTACTTCCGCACTTTCGAACAGGAAGTCGATGCCCAGAACGGCAAGGAAGTCCGCGGTTACCACAAGCCGATTATGTTGGCAGGCGGTCTCGGCAACATCAAGCACCAGCATATCGAGAAGGGCCACATCGACCCGGGTGACCACCTGATTGTGCTCGGCGGTCCGGCGATGCTTATCGGCCTCGGTGGTGGTGCAGCCAGCTCCGTGCAGAACGGTGCCGGTAATGAATCTCTCGACTTTGCCTCCGTGCAGCGCGAAAACCCTGAAATGGAACGCCGCTGCCAGGAAGTCATCGACCGCTGCTGGGCGATGGACGAAGAAAACCCGATTACCTTTATTCACGACGTGGGTGCAGGTGGACTTTCCAATGCCTTCCCGGAACTCGTGAACGATGGCGGTCTCGGCGGTAAGTTTGAACTCCGCAACGTGCCGAACGACGAACCGGGCATGAGCCCGTTCGAAATCTGGAGTAACGAATCCCAGGAACGTTACGTTATCGCTATTGCTGGTGACAAGCTCGACGTGTTCGACGCTATTTGTAAGCGTGAACGCTGCCCGTATGCCGTGGTGGGCGAGGCCATCCCCGAAAAGCACTTGACTCTGACCGACAAGCACTTCGGTACGACTCCGATTGACATGCCGCTCGGCGTGCTCCTCGGCAAGCCGCCCCGCATGATCCGTAACGAAAAGAGCCAGAAGCGCCCGCTGAACTCTACCGTGGTTCCGGCCGATGCCTCCATCAAGGATGTGGCTCACCGCGTGCTTGCAAACCCGACCGTTGCCGACAAGACGTTCCTTATCTCCATCGGTGACCGTAGCGTGACGGGTATGATTTGCCGCGACCAGATGGTTGGCCCGTGGCAGGTTCCGGTTGCTGACTGCGCCGTGACCTCTGCAACTCTCGATACTTACGAAGGTGAAGTCATGAGCATGGGCGAACGCGCTCCGATTGCTCTTATTTCTCCGGCTGCTGCCGCTCGCATGACGGTGGCTGAATCTCTTACCAACATGGCTGCCGCTTGCGTGCCTGATATGGGCCGCGTGAACTTGTCCGCAAACTGGATGGCTACGCCGAACTACGAAGGCGACGGCGCCGACCTTTACGAAGCCGTGAAGTCCATCGGTATGGAACTCTGCCCGGATCTCGGCATCACGATTCCGGTGGGCAAGGACTCCATGAGCATGAGCACCGTGTGGCAGGACGACAAGGGTAGCCACCGCGTGACCGCTCCGATTTCGCTCGTGATTAGCGCCTTTGCTCCGTGTGCCGACGTGCGCAAGACGCTCACCCCGCAGTTGCTGCAGGATAAGGATTCTACGCTCGTACTCGTGGACCTCGCTCGCGGCAAGAACCGCATGGGCGCCTCTATCGCAGCCCAGGTTTACAACAACCTCGGCGACAAGGCTCCGGATGTGGACAGCGCCAAGGAACTCCGCGCCTTCTTTGAGACCATCCAGAAGCTCAATGCCGACGGCAAGATTATGGCCTACCATGACAAGAGCGATGGCGGCCTCTACACGACGCTTGCCGAAATGGCATTCGCAGGCCACGTGGGTGTGACGGTGAAGGCCGACGCCCTCAAGGGTAATCTCATCGACGCCCTCTTCAACGAAGAACTCGGTGCCGTGCTTCAGGTCAAGAACTCTGACCTCGCGGCAGTCAAGGCTGCTTTCGAAGCTGCCGGCCTCGGCGATACCATTTCTGAAATCGGTACACTCAATGATTCTTACAACCTGGTCATCGGCGACTACGCCGAAGGCCTCTCGGATCTCCGCGCCATCTGGAGCGACACGACCCGCCGCATCGCGGCTCTCCGCGATAACCCGGATTGTGCCGAAAGCGAATACAATCTCAAGTTGGAACAGGACAATCCGGGTATCACGCCGAAGGTTACCTTCGACGTGGCGGCGGGTGCAAAGGTCGTGAAAGACTACGCCAGCCGCCCGAAGATGGCAATACTTCGCGAACAGGGCGTCAACGGCGAACTCGAAATGGCTGCCGCCTTCCAGAAGGCCGGCTTCGAATCCATCGACGTCCACATGACCGACATTCTCGAAGGCCGCGTAAGCCTCAAGGACTTCAACGGTCTCGTGGCTTGCGGTGGCTTCAGCTACGGTGACGTTCTCGGTGCCGGTGAAGGCTGGGCCAAGAGCATCCTCTTCAACCCGAAGGCCCGCGCCGAATTCGAGGCTTACTTCAACCGCAAGGATACCTTCACGCTGGGTGTTTGCAACGGCTGCCAGATGGTTTCTAACCTCAAGGACTTGATTCCGGGCGCCAAGCACTGGCCGCGCTTTGTGCAGAACCTCTCCGAACGCTTCGAGGCACGCTTCTGCACGCTCAAGGTGGAAGACACTCCGGCCGTGCTCCTCAAGGGCATGGCAGGCTCCGTGCTCCCGATTGCGGTCGCACACGGCGAAGGCCGTGCGGAATTCGCTAGCCGCGAAGCCGCCGAAGCCTGCCTCAAGACCGGTCTTGTGGCGCTGCGCTATGTGGACGGCAAGCACGAATACACCGAACGCTACCCGCTGAACCCCAACGGCTCTCCGTTCGGCATCAACGGCCTCTGCTCCGAAGACGGCCGCGCCCTCGTGATGATGCCGCACCCCGAACG
>JAGCPF010000008.1 GCA_017642335.1 Fibrobacter sp. | reverse complement strand
CCTTGGGAATCGGGCGAAACGACAGAAGTTCCTTATTGTTGTCGGCAGCAATTTTCAAATACGGCGAAATCATCGAAAAACCTCGATTTATGCACCTAATATATAATTTATACCGCCAAAATCAACAATTTAAACCGCCATATATCAATTTATACCGCCATTTTTAGCAAAATTTGCAGATTTACACCGCCAAAATGAGTTTTTAGAGGCCGTTACCGTTTCTTGAATACGACGATTTCGGCATCGGCGCCGTTCTTGCCGTATTCGCTCACGAGAATGTAGCGTTCGTCGCAGGCGATACCAAAACAGCGGCCTTCGGCACCCTGCTTTTCAACTTGGTTACCCCAGTAGCTTGCGTTGTCGTCTAAAAGCTTGACGTTGTTGCCGTTGATTTTGTATTCCTGATTGATAAACGAACCTTGTAACACGAAGAGGTTGTCGATGGTCGGCATGTCCTTGATACCGAGAGCATTGACTTCTTCAATGAACTTCTGCTTCATGGGCGAGGTGGCGTGCGGAAGTTGGTCCGCGGGGAGGCGCCAACGCTTGAGTGTCGGGAAATACTTGCGCAGCTCCACTTTGTACTCTTCGCGAGAAAGGCTCTTGCCCGTATTCTTGTTGAATTCATCGACGAACTGCGAGCAGAATTCGACCATCTGTTCCATGTTGAAGTCGCCGGTGAAGGCACCGTCTTTATAGCAGTAGATGCAGTATTCGTCACTCTTGCTGCCGTCGGCGTTTGTGCCCAAGATTTCCGGTGTGAGCGGCATCCCGCAGCTCTGACAAAATTTCATTTCCATAAGTTCTCCTTTATTTGTTAATCCTTGACGAACGAGCCGATTTCAACGAGATTACCTTCGGGGTCGGCGATGTAGCAAGTGCGCTGTCCCCACGGTTCCGTAGTCGGCGGCATGACGCCTTTTGCACCTGCGGCGGTAACCTTGGCGAATGCTTTATCGACTTCCGCGTAGTTAGCGACACCCAATGCAATTTCGAAATGCCCATTGACACCTTTGCAGTAAGCAAACTTCTGGCTTGTCATTTTTTCAAAATCGGATTTTCGAAACAAAGCGGACCATCGTCGCCATATCATCGACAAAAATTCCAAAGCCCTCTAATTTCATTGCAAAACCTCCTTGTGTTTACATATATAAATCAAAGTAAATCCTATGTTTTATATTCCGCTGTAGCTTCCATCAGTTTGTCAAAATCATTTTAGAATTGACGCGGTAACCGACGGCGATGATGGCATCAAGATTGTAGATATTTGTATTGTAATTTTTCCCATCAGAAGCAGTTGTTTCCATTTTGGAAACAACTGACGACTCTTGTAGTTCCCCACTTTCAAAGATATTCTTCAAATGCTTTGATATAGCCGCTTTTTGCACATCAAAAAGCTCGGCCATTTTTGCCTGCATAAGCCAAAGATTCTCGTTGTGCAATAAAATTTCAACTTTGACTTCTTCGTTGTCTGTCTTGTATAGCAAAATTTCCTTCATGTACACAAATGTACACTATTTTAAAAATTTGTCAAGTCCTTTCCGCTCTTTTTTTACAAGGCTGCGGCGGTCAAATTGACGATTTTAGACTAAGGACAGCATTTTGAAGGTGAATTTGCAACCTTGGAGGGGCTACAAAAGCAGCGAGAAAAATATATATTACTTAATATGAGATTAGGTTGTATACACGCTTTTTTTCTTGCTGCATCTGTTTATGCCGCAACATCCATTACCCCTGTAGCACCCAAACTTTCGAACGGATGTTACCAAATTGGAACAGCCGCAGAACTTTACGGTTTTGCCTCCATCGTGAATGGAAGCGACGGAATGGCGCAGAATATGGCGGCGTGTGGCAAACTCACTGCAAATATCGTGGTCAACAAAAACGTGATTGCGAACGATACGCTCAACGGCGACGGTTCGGCTTTTATAACCTGGACTCCGATGAAAAAATTCAGCGGCACCTTGGACGGCCAGTACCACACCATTTCTGGCCTTTACATGAACGGCGACGAAGATGCTGCCCTGATTCTGTCCGTCAAGCCGCCCAAGGACGAAGATACAGTGACTGTCAAAAATCTAGGCATCGAGGATTCATACTTTTTCAGCCGCAGAAGCGCTTCGGGAGTCATCGGTAACATCGATACAGGAACGGTCGTGATATCCAATGTCTATAGTGTCGCATTTGTACGCGGTTACTATGGGTCGACAGGCCTGGTCGGCAATGCGAATAAAGGTCCACTCTATGTCCGGAATTCATATACGCACCCTCCGAAATCCATCATCAAGGAGGTCGGGCTTATTGGCGGAGCTTATGCGGGAACAATCAATAAGGTAGTCAACAGCTACGAGCCTTATGAGCATAACGTCTATTCCAGTACCAACACCACTATGGTCTATTCTTCTAAATTCGCCGATGGTTCAATCGCACAACGCCTTCACAATTCCCTTGGCGGTAGCGCCTGGGGGCAAAACGTAGGGACCGATCCTCATCCCATATTCAGCGGAACGGTAACTGGGTATACAGGAACAGACTCGGTCTACAGTCTTTCTTGGCATAACGTGACCATGGATAATGAAATTTATGCCGTCGGCTATATAAAGGGGTCCAGGATTACTTTTCCGATTCCCGTCCGTAATGGTTACGCTTTCCTAGGCTGGTTCAACAATGCTAATCTTACCGGGAATCCGATTGAAGGCATTGAGTACAAGACGACGGGTAACTTAGATTTGTATGCCATGTGGATTCCGCTCCCCAAAAAGAAAGGGGACTGTTATGAAATACGTACAGAAGATGATCTTTATGGTTTTGCCGCCATAGTGAATGGAGCCCCTGGAGCTATTCAAGAATCTTGCGCCTGTGGCAAGCTTACGGCAGACATCGCCTTGAATGAAGACCCCGAAAAGAAATATAAACCCTGGTTTCCTATCATGGATTTTTGCGGGACATTCGATGGCAACGGCAAGAGCATTTCGGGATTGTATCGTTACGATACATTGAGTAATATGGGATTTTTCGGATCCACACAAGAAAGGTTCATCTCCTATACGGAACGCTACAGAGCAACCATCAAGAACTTGGAAATCAAGAACGTATATTTCGAAGGCGGTGGCTGTATAGGAGCCCTTGTGGGTAATGGATCGGGGGTGGATATCGATAATTGCCATACCAGCGGCAGGCTCTCATGGGGATCTAGTGCAGGAGGATTTGCGGGGTGCCTGCGTGATGCGTCAATATCGCATTCGTACAACGAAGCCGATGGCTCTGCTAGGCTTTCTGTAGGCGGTTTTGTCGGTAGCGTGTCCGGTAAGTTGCTCGTTACGAATTCCTATAACTTGGGGCAGTTCGAGAATTATATGGATTGTTGCCAAGATAACAACTTTGCTTTGTTCGGTCGAGCCAATGGAACAATTACTGTTGAAAACTCATACAACATGCCTATTATCGATTACTGGTATAATCGGGAGCCCCCTTCTGCAACTTTGGCCGACGAAGGCCGCGTGGATTCCGCTTTTAACGTTTTTTACTACGGATCGAAGAAAGGTTCTGAAGGAACTTGGGTGAGTGAACAGGAATTCCGCGATGGAACTGTCGCCAAGTTGCTGCACGACTACAAGAGCGAGCGTACTGACGGTTCCATTTGGGGGCAGGACGTATGGGTCGACAAATATCCGACTTTCAAGGACAGTATCGTAGTAGCATCGTCCTTTACACCCAAGACGCCTAAAATGGTCGACGGTTGTTACCAGATCGGTTCCACAGAGGAACTCTACGGTTTTGCGAGCATTGTAAATACATCCCTTTATAACATCATTCCCTTCTGTGCGAAACTGACCAACGACATTACCATGAACAAGAATGTCATGGCCTCTGCAGAACATCTCAGGGATGGTGAAAATGACTTTATCCAGTGGACTCCCATAAAAGAATTCGATGGCGAATTCGATGGGCAGGGCCACACGATTTCAGGGCTTTATTTCAACGACACGACAGTTGCAAACGCGGGCCTTTTCGGCACGGTATTTAGCAAGGATTCGCTTTTCCCCACAAAAATCATAAACGTCGGTATCACTGATTCTTATATACACAATAAAAAAAATGCAGGTGGCCTGATTGGAAAAATTGACACGCTCAGCAAGAGGGTGATTGTAAAGAATTGCCACAGCGATGCCGTTGCCGATGGCTCTGGGTTGATCGATGCGCACCTTGACGGGATTCTTGATATAAGTGAGTCATACACCACGCGCACGACAGACATGGGGATGGGTGGCCTTGTCGCCTATACAACGGGAAGGTTGAATATTCTCAATTCGTACAGCATCGATGTGGGCGGTAGAGGCCTGGTCGGGTATACCCCCTCACTTCATTTCATAGGGATAGATTCCATCGTCGCACACATCAGCATCGAAAATTCCTATGCGCTTTCCAAGAATAAATCTACGGGAGAATGGGACTGGGTTGGCGTAGTCAATGCCCCCTATAATGTTCCGGTTGTTTATAGAAACGCCTACCGCTACGAAAATACTCAAGGGTTTATAGATCCGGATTCAAACAAGGCCCTTTATTTTGAGGTGACAGCAGATCAGATCAAGGATGGTTCTCTCGCAAGCGCCTTGCACATGTACAAGAATGAAAATGTAGATGGATCCGTATGGGGCCAAGAAGTCGGTGTGGACGAATATCCTAAGCTTACGGGAATCATCAGTGGTGCTGCCACCGTGAAAACGTCTCCGCTGGTCCTATACACCTTTGACGGCGATACTGCCGACTATCCAGATTCCTATGTCAATGGGATCGCGTCGTCCCTTCCGGTTCCTGTTCGCGCGGATTATTCGTTTAAAGGCTGGTACGACAACGCCGAATATTCTGGCAAGCTGTATGAAGCCATTCCTGATACTGCCTCCGGAGAACAAGTCTTTTATGCAAAATGGTGGCATATTCCGCAGGTCACTGGCGGCTGCTACGCAATCGGTGATGCCGGAGAACTTCTCCAGTTCGCAGAAGACTACAACAGGACTGCCCCCGGCGCGGTTTGCGTAAAATTGACCGCCGACATCGTAATGAACAAAAACGTGACGATTGATGATCAACTGAATGTGGCTGATACCGCATTCTTCCAAGAATGGACTCCGATTAAGAATTTCCGCGGGACTTTTGATGGTCAGGGGCATACCATATCGGGGCTTTACTATGACAACGGCTACATGGTCAGCGCAGGGCTTTTTGCTTCCATAGGCGATGAGTACGAATTTTCTACCGTCACTATCAAGAACTTGAACATCAAGGATTCTTATTTCAAGGCCGCCAGCTGGGTTGGAAGCCTGGTCGGTCTTTCCAGGAAGAAAACGGACCTTTTAGTGGAAAATGTTACCAGCGAAAGCATTGTTGAAGCGATGATTTACCAGGGTAACCAAGTCAACGGAACGAAGGTTGGTGGACTTGTCGGTTATTTCTTCGGGGATTCGGATGCGGACGAATGCAGAACCCTGGAAATGGTGAATGTAAACCACAAGGGGCGTTTGTCTAGTACTTCAGAATGTGCTGGCGGACTTGTTGGTGAACTTTTTTCCGCAAGAATACTCATTGTACATGCAAGTCATGAGGGAACTATTTTCGCAAGAGAACATGCTGGTGGACTGATTGGTGTAGCGGACAATGGATGTCAGGTTAATTTGGCATATGTGTACAACGAGGGCTCTGTGGATGGGCGCTATATCGGGGGCCTGGTGGGGCGCAATAGGACTCCGCTTAACATATACAACGCGTATAATGTTGGCGAACTGAAAACCTCAAAATATCCCGGCGGCATTGTTGGCGATATTTATGAAAAAGTGGATTTGGTCAACTCCTTCAACATGGGCAAGGGAACATCTTCAACGAGTCCTTTCTATGGTTACAAACGTGAAGGAGTTGTAATTCAGATCGATAACGCATTCCACTTAGATTCCATCAATGCATTGGATGGTTCTACGCCCGTATCCGAAAAGGAATTTACGGACTTCACCTTGGCTAAAAAGCTTCATGACTACAGCAAGGGGTGGGTCACGGGCGATGGTTGGACCCAAAAAGCGGGAGATTCCCATCCTGTATTCGATATAGCTTACTTGAATGAACACGCTGCAGAAATTGTGAAGAGTATTCCGGGGCAGTCTAGCAGTTCTACGGCATCCTCTTCAAGCGAAACAGAGTCTTCTTCTAGTGAAGTCGCATCCTCTTCAAGCAAAACAGAATCTTCTTCCAGTAAAGTCGCATCCTCTTCAAGCAAAACAGAATCTTCTTCCAGTAAAGTCGCATCCTCTTCAAGCAAAACAGAATCTTCTTCCAGTAAAGTCGCATCCTCTTCAAGTGAAAAAAACTCCTCTTCGTCTAAAGGATCCAGCTCCAGTTCTGTTGAAAAATCTAGCTCTAGTGACGCAAAGTCCTCGTCTTCTAAGACGCCGACTACAATTGCAAAGACTCCGGCTCCTCGATTCGTGATTCAGACTGTAGGCCGAATACTCCAAGTCGAAGGTTCCAAGTCCGGCAAAAAGTACGTCGTGATGGACCTTCAAGGTCGCGTAATTACTCTCGGCTATACATTAGAGAATTTCTCCATAGTGATTCCGGCACCTGGAACCTACCTACTCCGAATCGATGGAGAAATTGCCAAAGTGGATGTAGAGTAGAATGGATATTGTCGCCACCCAAGTAAAACTTATTCATCACACCCAAAATAGATAACAAATCAAACCGTAATTTTTTACAGCGCCTTGACAATCGGTTCCAGGGTATCGAGATTCACGAAGTCCACTTGCCTGCCATAGGTGGCGATGAGGGCGCGGACTTCGGCGTTGCGCTCCGCTTCGGGGATTTTCGTGACCTTCGAATACAGGAGTTTCATCATGATTCGATGTTTCAAACCGAGTTTGGTGTAATCGATGGCGCCGCGAAGGTGGAAAATTTTACTTTCGTCGTAATGCGATGCAGGAACCTGCTTCTTTAGGCAGCCCCTGATGTGGTTGACGTTTTCGGCATCGGTCGGGTCGGCGAGACCGACAGTCGCGACAAACAGTTCCTGACTTGCAGAGAGGCCGCAAACCGTTTTCTTAAGGCCCATGACACCGCCGGCGCAGAGGGCGCCCAGATAGACGATGCGGTCATAGCCGGCAACGCTTTTCACGTCTTTGAAAAAAACGGCCTTGAGCCCCGTGATTTCGGCGAGGCGTTCGGCGTAGCGTTTTGTCGAGCCGTATCGGCTCCCGTAAATGACAATAGAGTTCATCGAAGCACAATCCTTTCTTATTTCCACAATTTAAAAAACTAAATTTACGCCCGTTTTCAAGGTGGTGTATGGCAGCGACAAAGACGAATAAGCCAAAGCGGAAGAAATGAGACAAGAAATAAATCTGTGAATATGGCCGGAAGCCTTGATTTTATTGGGTTTGCTTGTCTCATTTGACCCGATAAATTTGGGTTTTACGAATTTTCCGTTTTTTCGCAAATTTCGCGATTTCTTCTTGCTCGCAAAAATGTCTCACAAATCATGAGACATTTTTTTATTAGTGAAATGGCGTTTTTAGACCATTAAAGCTGTTTTGAAAAAATCCACAAAAAAGAGGTGCGGAAATCGGGTGCGGAAATGAAATTGAGCTTTTCGCGCTTCGTGGGAAAAAAAGAGGCAGGATTTTGTATCCTGCCTTTAATTTTTTTGCGGGTGGAGAATCTAGCCTTCGGCTTTTTCCGCTTTTTTCTTCTGGAACATTGCGGAGAACTCCTCGATAGTGGGTACACGGAGTGTTCCTTTGCCGTAGGGGTTCGGAGAGCGCATCTTGACGCATCCGGTGCCAAGTTTCTTGCTGGTGTAGTAGTACTTGACCATTTCCTTGACCTCTAAGGCGTTGAACGGGTATTCGAACCTGTCAAAGCCGTAAAAGTTGAGCACCGTGCCTATGTGCGGATCATTGAAAACGAGGTCTTTCTTTTGCCTGGAAAGACCTGCCGTTTTCTTGAGCAGCAGCGGGAGGAGGAGTTCAAGCTTGTTGTCGGTTTCGGTCTGCTCCTGCGTTTTCTGCTCGCCCTGGTAATCCTTCCAGTTCCTGAGTGCGGCATGCCAGTCGGAAAGCGGGAGCCCGGATTTCATCTTCCACCCTGTCATTGCATAGTAGTTGTAGAAGCGCTTGGCGCAATCGGCAGACTTGCCGAGCTTCGCGGCATACTCGACGGCTTCCTCTTCGCTCGCCGGACGGTTGCCAACGTTCGTCCGGGTGTTCTTGCCCGAGCGCTTGACTGAAAAGATGCAATAGTCTTCCTTGATGCCGTCGATGTCCTCGGAGTGCATGATGACGGTGATTCGAACGGTGAGGCTCCTGCCTGTTTCCTTGCCACCGTCGGTCTCCAGGAGCAGCAGGCGGTCGCCTGCGCTGTAGAGACGGTCAACCTTGCGGATTACGAATGTCAAATCGCCGTTCAGGAGCGATTCAAAGTTCTTTTTTCTCACTTTCAATACGTGTTCCATGGTGTTTACCTCACGAATTGCCAGGATTGCGGTGCCCTTTTGATGTGCAAGTCTTCGGGATAGAGCCAGTCGGGGCCGTATTCATCAACGCCGCAGATTTCCCAACCGTAGAGCTTCCCCCTGCCTTTTGCCTTGTATTGCTCGATTTCTTCGAGCGAAAGGCACGAATTTTCGACGATCTTGGGCGTTATTTCGGTGATTTCGTGGCAAAAATTAACGGATATGACGCCCGTGATGCTTTTCAGGTCGGTTTCGTAGAGGTAAACCTTGATTTCGCCTTTTTCGAAGCCTTTGGGGGCAGTCTTGCGGAGTTCCAGTGTCTTTTCGCCGCTGTAGATCAGCTGTGCCCACTTGTGGTGGATACTCATAAGGATTTCTTTCATTTTATCCTCCATTTTACAGCAGTGCGTTCACCTTGGCGGCTATTTCGAACATGCGCTCTTCCAGGTACTGGCCCGGGCAATCCTTCTTCGCGAACCACTTGTGGATGGTCATGTTCTGCCTGAGCTGCCCGGTGGAGTCTTCCTTACCTACGAGCCCCTTGTCGTGGAACCAGCGGAGCTTCTGGATGCCGTTCCTTTTGCAGATGTCGGCGACCAGGTAGACGAGGCTCGAAAACGCAGCGTCGGTTACGCTGTAAGGTGCCTTGTAGTCGCTCGACACCTCGATGGTGACTGCACGGTTGTCGTTGTCAGCATTGCTTGAACACCAGCTGCGGTCGGTTTCGTCGACATAGAGCGCGATGTGGCCTTCGTCGTCGATGCCGTAGTTACTCGATGCCATGCGGGCGGGTGCTGCGAAAATCTTGCCGAGCGCATGTACATCGATATGGCCTGCGGTGCTGTGTATTGTGATGGTGTCTATCTTATGGTTGCGGGGAGAAGTCCTGTTCGGGCTTATCTCGGTATGCGATACGAGCGGGCTGTTCATGGGTTCTCCTACATCGATAGGGCTATCTGGCAGAGTACGGTCACGAAAAGTGTGAGATAGGCGACACAGTAGGCCGCCTTCATGACGGGTTTCATCTTCTTGAAGAACATATCATCCGCCTCCCGTTGAACCGCTTGATGGAGAAGCCCTTTTCGTCCAGCCACTGGAACTTCACGAGTCCCTTGTTCCTGTTGTAGATGTAGCCCTGGTCCTCGTCGAGCCGGTTGTAGTGCGAGCCTGCGAAGAACTTGACTGCATAATAGACCGCATGGCTCTTGACGGTTCCCAGGCCGGCATGTTTCAGCATTTCGAGAAGCAGCCTGTCTGCAAGTTTCTTGCTGGTGAAGCCGTGATAGTTCACGTCGTGGATTAGCCAGGCGAGCGCGAGCTTCGTGTCGCCGATTTTCGGGATGAATGGGTTCACTATGGAAGGACCGCTGCGGAAGTCGGTGACGTAGGTCGGCAATATGTTGTAGACGAACGTCCCGGGAAAGCACTTGGCCTGGATTTCGATTCGGAGCGGATTCTTTATGCTGAACATGTTTTCACATCTGGAATAGCGGTTCCACATGGGTCTTGACGGCTTGTAGGCGAGTTTCATTCTTTCTCCTGGATTGAGTTAAGTTTGCCTCCATTCGGAGGCTAGGGTCAGTGCGGGGGCTCGAACCCCGCCGGGCTCCGGTCACAACTCCGGGCCCGTGGCCAACCGCAACCGACCGGGTTAACCGTCACGAAAATGGCTAGAACGTGACGGTTATGGTAAGGACTGCCGCAGCCACCCAGTAGACGACCTTGCGCACGTCCATGTCAACGATTCCGTAGACGACGGCTGCCGCGAGGTCGAGCAGGATGAGTACGAGCGGGAAAAACCTGCGTTCTGTTCATGGTTACTTTTCCATCTTTACGGCGAGGTCTTCGAGCGCCTTGCTCGGGCTGGAGCCGACACCCTTGACTATCGGCTTGCCCATGTCGTGACGGATTGTGACCGCGTAGCCGAACTGTGAATCCGTTTCGAGCGCGATTTGTCCCTTGAAGAGTTCAAGCATCCTGTAGGCGTCGTTATTTATCATCTGCCTTCTCCTTCTTCTCGGATGCGACGGCATCGTTGAAGTTCAGCACGACGGTTTCCCAGATTTCGCCGGAGTCCTTCTTCACCTTGCGCTTGAAGTTGATGGACTGCTTGGAGGACTTGACGATGATCGACTCTTTCAGCATGCGCATGGCCTTCTTCCATTCGGAATCCTCGATTTCGAGGTGCAGGAGCTTCATGAGCATGGCGGTGTTCACACGGCCCTGCTTGTCGACGTTGAACGCCTGCGTTATGACCTTGCCGAGGTTCTCGTCGATGCCGTCGAGCCGCCCGGCAATCCACTTGTCCACGATGGTCTTCACCATCTGGAGCTTTTCGTCGAAGCCGATGTTGTCGTCGATGCGGCGCTCGATGCAGAGCGACTTGTCGAAGTTTTGCAGGAGGATGTTGCCCTTCCAGTTCTCGCGGACGCGGTTCTCCTTCGCGAGCTCGTCGAGATACTTGTCGATGGAACCGACGATTTCGCACTTCGTCTCGGCAATCTTTTCGGAGAGCTTCACGACCTTCTTGAAGGTGCGTTCGACGAGCTGGTCGCGTTTCTTGTCGGTCGCGGGAATGTACTGTTCGGGAACGGGGCGGCCTCGGTCGTCGAGCCAGTTGCCGTCTTTGTCTTTTGTTGCCATAGGATTACCTCTGGTTAGTGTTCTTGTTTCGGTTAAATTCTTCGGGGCTCTGCGCCCCCATGGCGTGTATCGCCTTGATGAGTATCTTCGCGTCGTCCTTGCAGATCCAGCGGATGACCTCGACTCCCGTGAGTCGCTTGCAGAATGCGTTCAGCGCCTTGCGGCGGGCATCGGAAGTCTCTGCGCGGCTGACCTGCGCCCACATCGCCTCGATTGCCCGGAGCTGCGCGGGGCTCGCCTTGTGCCTTGCCCTGCCGGAGAGTTCGCTGAACTTCTGCACGTTACCGTGCACCTGTTCGCGCAAGCTCCTGACAAGCGCGAAGCGCTGCTGTGGCGAGAGGTCCTTGCTGCTCCTTACACCGTAGCGGTCGGCCAGCATGTCGCGGTAGGCAGCGTCGTCGAGACCGAGAAGCCGCACAAGCCCGTGTATCTGGCGGAACTGTTCGGCCCTCCTGTCGGCTGGCGTCGTCATCTTGCCACCACGAGCATCTGCGACGCTGTGTCCAGGACTTCGTTGTCGAGGGTGTCGCGGTTGTTGTTGCGCATGATTTCCTTGCTCCACATCACGAGGTGCGAAAGCAGGCGGAAGTTCCTGCGGCAGATCTGCGCGGCGTGTTCAATGCAGTTCGCCTCGAAATCCTTGAAGCGGCTCTCGATGTAGGATTTCACGTCGGTGTTGTCCAGGAGCTTCGCACGGCACGGTGCGCTGATTCGGCTGTTCAGCTGGGCGTAGTGGTTCTTGTCGCCCTGCACGTTCTTTTCGAGCCTGGGCATGCCGCAGAGCGCGATGCCCACGCCCGCCTTGTCGTGGACGCGGCGGATGAGTTCGAGCGCACGGTAGGGCAAGTGCTCCGCCTCGTCGATGATGATGAGACGGCCCGAATCCTTGAGCTTGTCAACGACGCGCACGAGCTTCTGGTGGAGACTGCCACGGTCGTCGAGACCGAGTTCGGCACAGAGTTCGTCGAAGAGCGCCTTCGCGGTGTAGCCGTGGTCGGCCTCGATGAAGATGATGGAGGGGTGCGCCTTCGCGAACGCCTTGAGGGCGGTGGTCTTGCCGCATCCGGCGTCGCCCGTGAGCATCCCGCAAATCTGGTGGCTGAGGACCAGCGAACAGAACTTGTGGATGGTCTTGAAGCACTTGGTCTGCACGATGCCCTCGTTCTGCTTGATGGTGTCGCGCTGCGCCTCGATTTCCAGGAAGTCCTTCACCTTGTCGCAGATGGCGTCGATGTCGCCGGTGTAGGTGCCCTTGATGAAGTAGCTGAGCGTCGCGGGGCTTATGCCCATGGCGTTAGCCACCTTGGTCTGCGATGCCCCGCTGCGGGACATGTATTCCTTGAGCTGTTTGATGATTGCGTCCATATTCTATCCTTTATGGTTGCGGTGTTTGTGTTGAAAGGGGGTGCCTCCGGGGGCGGTTTTAAGGAGGGAGATAATCGTGTCGTGGCTACTGTGCCTGCCCCCATCGGCTAATTCCTAGAGGATGCCGTGGTCTACAAGCGATTCCTTTACCCTGAACCAGGTTCGGACTTCGCTCTTGAGCAGGCCTACCGGGAACTTGCCATTGTTCTTGATGATTTCCAGGGCGATACGCACGTGCTTCTTGGCTACGGGCCCCGCCACGGCGCGGTATATGCGGAGCATGGCTACCGTATCGATGTTCTTGTCCATTTACATTGCCTCGCCGGTTGAAAGTTCGTCCCAGAGGTCGGTGGATTCGCGTTCCTCCACGTCGTCCCCGAGAAGGTTGTAAAAGTCCGCGTTGCCCACCTTCCTGTCGGTCCTGAGTTCCTGCGCGTCCTTGTCGTGGCGCGTGAGGTGCGTGGGGCCCTGCGGCACGAAGATGTCCTGCGGGCCCACGGCGGTGCGCATGGCGCTGATGTAGTCCGCCGCCTGCTCCTTCGTCATGTCGGGGCAAATTTCCTTCAGGAGCTTCTCTTCGTGGCGCTTGCGGGCGACACCTTCGGCAATCTGTGCCTTGCCCACGGCATCGTCGTCCTTGACCATGGCTCCCACGGCGCTCTGCAAAGCGCATTCGCCGATGAGCTTCTTGTTCTGGTCGTAGCACCAGGCGGTTCGCATGTCGTCGGGATCGTAGCGGAAGATGACCTCGCGGCCCTTCCACACGGGCATCCATTCGGCCCAGTACCAGGAATCGAGCTGCGGGAGGTAGAAGCCCATGTGGCGAATCCTGCCCGACACGGTACGGCTCACGAGCATCGACAGCGTATCCTTGGAAACGCGGCGCATCGGTTCGCGCTTGACGATTTCTTCGTTCCAGAGCTCCGCACGGCTCCTGCCCTTGTGGTGTTCTCCCTGGCACGGCAGCCCGGGGAATACGTTCGTCATGTAGTCCTGCGCAAGGCTCTCGAACTCCTCCCAGGTGGCAAAGTTCCCGCTCTTGAGCACGCCTTTCAGCGGTTCGGGCTTCTCGACCACGGTGCCGCCCTTGAAGCTGTTGAACAGCCTGTCAAAGCCGTTTTTAATGACCAGGAAGTTGCGTTCAATGACCTTTGCACGGGCGTTACGGACGATGGCGAAGTGCATCTTGATTCCGAGCCGGCTTGCGAGCGATTCGGCGTATTGCTCGTCTTCCACGATCTGGTGCCCGCGCGACTGCCCGGAGAAATCCTTGTTGCGGTATTCGCGGCCGTTATCCACGTAGATGTTCTCGGGAATGCCGTAGCGCTGGATTCCGTTGCGGAGTGCCCGCAAGGTATTCTCGGTGCCAGGAGCGTCATGGTGCAGGCACCATCCCATGGGCATGTACGTCTTGAAGTCGATGAACAGCGTGATGTAGCAGGTGGCGGGCTTTTCCTGCCCTTGCACCTTGACGAACACGTCCCACGTGCGGGTATCGCCCACCCAGACTTCTCCCGCCTTGAGGTCGGAATAGTCGCGGTCGAGGTGATATCCCTTGTTGTCGTAGAACTTCTTCTTGCCTTCGCGGGCGAAGTAGATGACGTCGGGTGCATACTCGTTCTTGAGCCTGCGCACGAATGCCGACTTGCTCGGAAAATCGGATTCGTCCTTGCATTCGCCGCGTTCCATCGCCTTGCCGAGCGCAATCATCCAGCTGGAGTAAACGCTTATCTTGTTCGCGGTGAGGTAGGCCGTCTTGAAGTCGTCGAACATCGCATCGGTCACGGTGGACTTCATCGTCTCGCGGTGGTTGATGAGGGCAATCTTGCCGCAGTCCTCGACAGAGGCACGTTGACGGTAGATGCTCTTGATGCTCGTCTTCATTTCGGGGTGGGCCTTGTTCCACTCGTCCACGAAACGCCCGAGCTCCTTCGTGCCCGTGATGCCTTCGCACTTCAGGAGAATGAGCGTCCACTTGTCGAAGTTTTTCTTCGCTCGGGATGTGGCGCGGTCGTAACTCCTGATGACGGTCTCGACATCCTCCGAACGGGAGGCGACTTCGACAGCTTCGGGCAGAGTCTCCATGACGTAGCGGTCGGCCGCTTCCTTCGGAAGACTCCTCGCGTTGATTTTGAGCACCTTGCGTCCGTTCTCGGTGTCCCACTTGTAATCCCAGCTGCTCACGATATTGCGCACCTGGCGTTCGGACAACCCGAGAAGCTCCGCGGCCTTCGCTGAACTTATCCAGATCGGCTGCATCTTACTTGCTCGCTCTGCCAAGGAGGAATGCACGGACACGGCGGGCCTGCAAGCATTCGCCGCAAAAGTGGTCGCGATTGACAGTGATTTTTGCAACGCCCCCGCAGATATCGCAGTAGCGGTCCGCCGAGGAAGAGATTAGCGTGTTCATGGGAACGGATGTTGTCATGGATTACCTCGTCTTGTTGTGATTGAAGATGACCTGGACTAGCCTTCCAGATCCTTGAGTGCACGGGTGATGAGGAACTTCACGAACTCCCTGTTGTTGGGGAACGTGTGACCCTCGTTGAAGAGCTTGACCTTCGCTGCGTTGATTTTCTCGGTGAGCGGCTTCGGGAAGGTCATCGACGGCATCATGTTGGGGAACAGTTCGCACTGCACGGGTTCTGCGGCGGGTACGACCTGGGCGTCTTCGGCCTTGGGCGTGTAGTCGATTTTGCGGCGCACGGTGTACTTGCCTGTTTTGCGCAACTGCGGAAGAACTTCATCCATTACCCAACGCTCGAAAAGTCTAGCGCGAGGCATGCGGGAACGCAGGATGAGGCGGAAAACGTCACCTTCAGAGATTACGATCATTGCCTGGCTGTGACCGTTGGCGTCCTTAATCGTTGCCTTGCGAACCATTTCGGTTTCGCCTTCCACCAGATCCTTCGAGTCAATGACCTTACTGCAATGGGCCTTGATGACATCGGCTGTCTTTTTGGTGTAGCCGAGAACCTTGCACACGTCGTCTGCGACGAACCACACTACACCAGTACCATTCTCCTGCGTGGGTCGAACCACGAAGCCTTCGCCGTCGGCGCTGAATATCCGCGTGACAAAGTTCATCGCTTCATTGGCTAGATCTTCGCTCTTGGACGGTTCCTCCTGGACGGCGGGCAGGGTTTCGCCCCTGACATCGCGGTCGAAGTCGGTGTCGCCCTCGCCCTGGATTTCGGTTTCTTTTTCGGGAAGGAGATTCCCCGTTTCGGGGAAGCTCGTCTCGGTGGTTTCGGGTTCTTCGTCGAGGATATTCTTGAGCATTATGCGACTCCTTTGTTGGTAAGTCCCAGGTCCTTGAGGATGGGAGCGAGCTGTTTGTTTGTGCGGTAGCCCGTGGCCACATCCCTTATATATTGGGCGCTGTAGGGCTTTCCGGCGATCTCGGAGACCTTCGCGGCGACCTTGCTCCATGCAATTTTTGTCACGGTGAAGTTATTGGCCATTTGGCAAGTTTCCTTATTTTTAGTAGATTGTTTTTGTAGTGGTATTATTACCACTACATCAACAAAATTAATCAAAGATTAATCAAATGTCAAGAGAAAATTCAAAAAAGATTAATTTTTCTTCCGAAGATGTGCGAAATTTTGCCTCCGAGCGGTTTGGTACTCTGAAAAAATTGGCTGAAGCGATTGGCGTTAGTCAGCCTAATCTAACGCAAAGCCTTTCTGGCAAGCGGCCTTTTGGTGCGTCTTGGAGAGAAAGACTTGCCGAAGTAGGCTTTTTTGAATGGCTAAGCCCTAACGAGAAAGAATTAATCAATGATGAATTAATCAAAGGATTCTCAGGTGTCAAGAGAGGCTCTGAAAAAAATGATATTCTTGACATTAAGGGGGCCATTGCCCTATCCAACACACCCCTTGAACGGCTCGCCCAACTCGTAGGGGTCGCACCTGCCGTGCTCTCTTCCTGGCAAGCCGGCTCGGCCACGCCATCGCCATCGCAACTCTCCACGCTGTTCAATCTCGTCGTCGCCCTCGGTCTCTCTGCCCAATCCGCCGCAAAGCAAGACCCACCAGCCAAAGCTACCGCGTAAGAGGGAATATTATCGAGTTGGTTCCGCGTTTTGGCAGAATGATATAATTTATGGTTTGAGCGGGGTCGAAAGCTGCCGCTCCAGCCAATAATGTCAATTGGCTTAAAAAAAAGGAAACGCATATGAAAAAGCGTGTCTGGTTCTCGGCAAACGATGTTTTCTACATCTCTGCCGTTAGCGACTCCCCGGCTTTTGCCTATCCTGACGGAACTCCAGTCATTCCAAACGGAAGCGCTGTAGTTTACTATCAGTCGGAAAAGTCCATGTACAAACTGCCTGAAAACCAGTGTTGGTTCATTAGTTATGGTCCCGGTGCTTGCGCCGACACCGCAATGCGAATGGCGATTGGTCAGCTTACAGCTCTGTACGGTGGGTCGACGCCGCAAATTGCAGATGTTCAGGATCAGGCGACAGAGCTTCGCCGTCTTCTGGATGCCTGCAATGACGTGTGCAATCAGTGAGCCTAATGCAAAACAGAAGGTGCTCGCCCCGTGCATTCGGGGCGGCTCCTTTTTCTTCAAGGAATTTTTATGAGCGCTACAACCGTCATCGATACCGTTCACCACATCGTCTACGACACGATCCATACAGTCTCCTTCGATACGGTCCATGTCCTTATGGACTCTTCGATTACCGTGCAGGCGTTGAAGGACTCGCAGGAATTTTTCTCCAGCTCATTCACCTGGCTGATAGGTATCATTGCCGCGTTCATGGTTTTCCTGATCTTTGGAGCCGAAAGGCTGTGGAGCAAGAATGTCAATCTCCAGCTTGAGAGGCTAAAGAAGGATTTTGAAACCGTCTTGAAAGAAATGAACAGCGCGGCGAAAAAGGATATTGAAGATAAGGTTTCGGGCATAGGCAAAAGGTTGAACGAATTATCTGGTGATGTCGAAAGGGTAATTCCAAAACTTGTGATGAGCTACTTGTCGCAAGCGAAGACTGCGGGGACTGCGGATGCGTTTAGAATGTGTTCCGTGGCGTTCGACTTGATGGCGGTCAATTTCGGCTCCAGTCTTGTCCCTGTTGCAGACAAGGTTGTAACCTTTACTAGGAACCTTGTGGCCCACGAAGCGGTCACGATGAATGCGGATGTAAGAAAAGAACTGATGTACAGCATAGAGTGTTTCGAGGCTTCGTATATGGCGTTCTTTGTTGACAAGTCCGATGAGGAAAAGGCTGATTCGTTGAAGGTCATCGCCAAGGCAAAAGCTGCGGCTGCAATGTTAGACGATAAATGATGCCACTCAACAGCACCACGAAGAACCACAATATTGCGCATGTGGTGAAAGGGTATTCTACCGTGAAGTAGCTGGCTGCCTTTGTTGCTCTTTGAACAAGTTTTTTTATCATAGCAGTTCTCCTATGCGCGTAACTGCGTATTCTACGATGTCGTAGGCCTGCACAATCGCCAGACCCAAAACAGCGATATTGAGCAGCAACGATGCCAGGATGATTTTGTTCAGGTCGTTCTTGTCCTTGTCGGTAAAGTTGCCGTCCTTTTGAAATTCTGCACGGAAGTATTCGTTGACGAACGCGGGCCATGTGAATTGCAGCGTGGCGAGCGTTGACAGCTTGCCGATGAGAGAGACTTTGTTCTTGAGTTTCATTTTGGTTTCTCCTTAGAAGAAATTGTCTATTGCATACAAGATTGACATTGTCCAAAGTGCGATATTCACGACGAAGGCGACTGCGGATATGACGGCAAAGGCGGTGTGGTTGGGGGCGGGCTCGCCTTGAACATACAGCTTTTGTTCGAGCAGTCCCATAATGATGAACGGCCAAAGAAAGAACAGTATTGGCCAAAAGAATATGTGCGGTAGTCGTATCATCTTTTTTTCTTTTTTGTGTTGTTGTCTTTTTCGTGCAATTTGGTTATATTTGCAATACAGAATGAGCGTCTGGGATTCCCTAACAGTTGATGACCTTCCGAACGAAGACCTTAAATGGGTCGCTACGACCCTCGGGCTCGATGTCGCCATTCGCATCTGGAAGAAGTTCGCGGGCAACCATGTAGCCTGTCCATCCCGGATGACTCCGAACGCAGTGCGCCGCTACATGACGGACAACTGCGGCAAGACCGTCCACCAGCTTGCCTTCGAGACGGGCGTTAGCGAGCGCACGATTTACCGTTACCTTAACTTTGTGCCAAAGAAACTGGACAACGGGCAGATGAGCTTGTTCTAGGGTCATTTGATTGGGTCCTTTAGGTATTCAAGCATTACGGTTTTGATGTTTTCAATGTCTTCATCTTGCAGGAGCATGTAGGGACGTGCTGGGATGTTTGAGCCGGGGTGATTGACTTTTCGATAATGGACTTTTTCGCCACCTCGCATAAAGCCCAAAGCCTTGAAGTTTCTTGCCTGGATTTCGTGCGGTGCGGTCGTACCGCCGAACTGGTGGATGGCTGCATACTTTTGGGGGCCGGTCTTTATGGTGACGGCTGCGCCGTCGTTGTCGAGCTCGTAGTGGATACCCTTCATCAGCGCACCGGTGCCGATTAGCGTCATTCCCTTAGGCTTCTTTGATTTCTCCCACTTTTCGGGTCTGCCACCTTCGCGGAAGTTACGGCGAACGCTCTTAACCACCATGTTGCCGGTTACGGCCATGATAGGTCTCAAGCGGACGGCGCGGTCTTTCATGATTTTGATAACCTTGTCGAACTCGTGCTGTTCTATGGTTGCATTGATGAAATCTGCCATGGGGTTGCATTTCCTTTGAAAAAGTGGTATATTGTCCTAAAAGAGGTTAATCATGATCACGGTTGACAAAGAAACAAGAAAGATTGAGTTTTATAAGGCGGACGAAAGCGATAAAATATGGCGTGTTCGCTACATTGGTTGCACTGGTCTTCAAGCAGTTTCCTTTGACAAGAAAAAAATCTTGTTTCTTTTTGGTGACTATCCCAAGAATTTTACCAAGGAGGAAAAAGCCTTGTTTGACAAGGAAAATCCTTATTGGAAAAATTTGCTGGGTGGCTAAAGGAAACATCGCTTTTACATTCCTTTCGTGTTGAAGAATCCTATTAACTCCCTAAATTTTGGGGAGTCTTTTAATTTTTCAATATCTATCAAATAGTCGAACCATTCTGTTTTGCTGATGTTCGTTCCAAATCGTTTTTTTAAAACAGACTGATCTAGTATAAGGAATCCGTCAGCTTTCTTTTTGCCTTGCAACTCTAAAAATTCGAATGTATTGTTCTTTCTGCGAATAATTGCAGCGTGTTCGCCGCTTCTGAAGTAGTATTCTTTTCCCGACTCAACATGCTTTAACAAAGTTTCAGCGTTCTCGAAACCATTGTTGCCTGTGGCCGCAAAACCACCAGATTTAGTAAAACTTTTAATAACAGAGTCATCTCCAAAAAAGGTGCGACTCTGCCTTCCTCTGTAATCTTTGACATCGAATCCAAACTTATTGGCAATATAAGCTAAAGCCTGAGAAGAACAGGCTCCAGGCGTTGGGTCTTTTTTTCCTAGCTTGTTGATTATCTGTTCTTCCGTTAGCGGTTTTCTTAATTTTTTTGCTTCAATAAACTTTATGCCTTTTTCCCTGGCACTTTGAATTATCTGCTTGAATTCCTTGTTTCGCTCAATTCGTTCAGCTCGTCTTTCTCGTACAGCTTCGGCACGGCTCAGCGGTTTCGTCTTTATCGTCTTAATCTTGCTAAGGTCTAATTCAGGTTCTACAGTCGTATCCTGATTTTCAGCCTTGGCGTTAGCTTCGCTTGCTGCCTTCCTTGCTTCCGGATAATTTCTGAACAGCTTTTCCTCTTTCTCTTCGAGCTGGTTACGGATCCTGCGGTTTTCGGCATCGGCATCGCCTATGCTGTAGTCCCAATTTTCGCCGATGTTGGTCGTGTCGTTTGCTGTGGTCGGGGCTTTGGTTACCTTTTCAAGCCCTGCTCTTATTTCGTACTTGCTGATGAATTCCTTTTCGCACAAGCAGCCGAAGCCGTTGGGTGGGCTATGCTTTTCCCACCACGGGTCGTTTATTGGAAGCACCGTGCCGTTCCAAGCCTTGTGCTCGTCGCGACTCGTGGGCATCATCATGCAGATGTACTTTGCGTGAGTGAACACTTCGGGCATTTCCCTTGCTTGCCGTTCCTGGGCGGCAGCCGCTGCGGTGAGCATATTCGTCTGGTAAATGACTTTCGAACGCCATGCGCCGTATTTCGGCTTTTTCATCTTTTCGTCAAAGCTGGGGTCCGATTCACGCCACTTGCTTGCGATTTGATAGAATCGGTTGCGAAAGTCTTGCAGGCTTTCGCCCTTTTCGATGGCCTTATCTCGGTGCATCATCCAGTACGGCTCGAAAAGGCATGGACGTCGTACACGTCCGAACCGGATGCAGCATCGTACACTCTCGATTGCATGCACAAGGCAATGTACAACGTCGCACTGGATAACGGAACGACCACGGCGCTCACGGTGGCCGCGCCGGCGGCATATTCCGGGGCTCTCGCAGACGAACTGGACAAGCCGATTCACCAGGACGAGCCCGTGCAGGCAAAATGCGTGATTACCAAGGATTCGACGGCAGGCAATACGACGCTCGGCATCACCGGAGTTACCGTAGGCGCTGGACCGTACACCCTCGAACCGTCTAAGAAGTATGTTCTCGACATATTTGGACCTGTCGCGGAACTTCACGAAGTTCAATAACACAAAAAGGAGATATAGACATGGAAAAAAACACGACAAAGGCCGAAGGCCAGCAGAAGAAGGAATCGACAAAAAAATTCAGCGGCCCCGCCAAGAAGATGTCCAGGGAGGAACTTGCCGAGGCCAACAAGGCTGTTTTTACCAGTCTTTTTAGCAGAGCCGTCAAATCCTTCGAGAATCTGGACAAGGCAGGCAAGATTCCTGCCGAAATTACTGGCAGGGATGGAAAACGCCTCAAGGTCGACCGTAACGGCCTCCGCGCATTTTGCAAAAGATTCAGTGCGGTGCATGCGAACCGGATGAATGTCATGCGCGAAATGAAGGCAAAATCGGGGCTCAAAACCGAAGTAAAGGCCAAAGAGGCCGATGTAAAATAGCCGTTCAAAAGAGGTTTTAAATGGATAAAAAGCTCATTAAATCGGGCGATCCTATTCCGCCGGAATTTTTCAACGCCTTGCAGGACCTGTCGTTTACAAAAGGTCCTGGCGAAGTTGGACATTTGCCGAATCCTCCGGGAAAAATGGAGTTTTTCGAGGCAACCGGCGGCGGCTCTGTGGACGTTTCCTCCGCTAATGGTGTGGGCGCCGTGATTCTTAATGTGGGTAGCCAAATTTCTACGGATAAAGAAACCTTGACCATTACGGGCTGCAACCCGGCGATGGGAAGATGCCCTGGTGTCATATTTGTTATCCCACGAGGCGCAGCCTATGAGCTGGACGTAGTTTTACCATGCACGGCGGCTTCGACGGAAACGATTACACTGCATGCAGGCTGTGCGGGAATTTTCACATTCCAGTATTATCAGGGCAACACGAACTGGAAATGTTGTGAAATCAAGCCCCCGGAATATGACGTAAGAATGAAGTTTTTCGAGGCAGCCGGCGGCGGCTCTGTGGACGTTTCCTCCGCTTGTGACGGGGCTGCAATGATTCTTAATGTGGGTAGCCAAATTTCTACGGATAAAGAAACCTTGACCATTACGGGCTGCAACCCGGCGATGGGAAGATGCCCTGGATTCATAACCGTCGTCCCACGTGGCGCAGCTTATGAGCTGGACGTAGTTTTGCCATGTACGGCAGCTTCGACGGAAACGATTACATTGCATGCAGGCTGTGCGGGAATTTTCACATTCCAGTATTACCAGGGCAACACGAACTGGAGATGTCACGAAATCAACCGTCGTGATTTGCCGGCTTGGTTCAAAGAGGCCCATATTGATGACGGTTTGTATGGAAAAAACGCATCATTTGATGAGGAAGTCAGTGCTGAAGAAGTTATCGGCGAATCGCTGACAGCCCATAATCCTAATCAAAGAGCTTTTTTTGATGTAAACGTAGATGATAATGGTATTCTTTCATTACTTATAATGGGTAATGAAAACTACTGTGCGCAAGAAGTTCTTTTTAATTCTAACACTGGTTTATTTAGAGTTGGCCATGCCGGAGGAAATGATGTTGCTCCCGATTATCCTGCGGGATGGGTCAGCCTCAAGGACGGAACTGTTTTGGTCGAGAAGAAACATCACATTACTCATAGTAGTGTCCTTGAAAAAACTGGCGTTAATATTGATTTCGATGTCGAGGGTAATCCTATATATAACGACCTCTCGGGCTTGTGTATATACCATTATGTCGGCGGTAATATGCCTGAAGCGCGTAAAGTAATAATATCACCTTACGGCCTTAAATTCTTTGTCAATAACCAGAATTTTGACGGATGGACTCAATTAAACGGCATTGCACCAAGTGCATAAAACATCAATCGGCTTTCGTTATGTCTCACGAAAGCCGATTTTTTTTCTCAAAACAACCGCGCCGTTATAGCGGCGAACTCCACGGGATTCATCCTGGATTCGTTCTTGTTGAACCACACGACGAACTTTCTCATCTCGGCACGAATTTTCAAGTGCGGCGTAACGGGGTAACGGCTCCCGCTAATTACGACGGGCACCTTGCGATAAACACCGGCCTTGTCCACATCTATCTGCTGGTAAAACAGCCGATGCAGCATCAGTATGTCCGATTCTTCGAGAGTCTTGTTTTTTGCGAGTTTATGAATATGATCGTACGCCTTGGCATGTCCAACGGCTTCGTACACGTCACGCAGAGGTTTCCCGT
>JAGCPF010000061.1 GCA_017642335.1 Fibrobacter sp. | reverse complement strand
TCCAAGGCCGACGAACAGCGCTACGAAAGCCTGCAGGGCGAAGGCTCCAAGAGCGACATGCTGCATTACAACTTCCCGACGTACAGCGTGGGTGAATGCAAGCGCCTCGGCATGAGCCGCCGCGAAATCGGTCACGGGCACCTCGCCGAACGTTCTCTCGCCGCCGTTCTTCCGCTGCCGGAAGACTTCCCGTACACCATCCGCGTGGTTTCCGAAATTCAGGAATCCAACGGTTCTTCTTCCATGGCCTCTGTTTGCGGTGGCTGCCTCAGCTTGATGGACGCAGGCGTTCCTATCAAGGCTCCGGTCGCAGGTGTCGCCATGGGCCTCATCTCCGAAAAGGGTTCCGTCAAGGAAGGCGGCAAGATCAAGATCTTGACCGACATCACCGGTACGGAAGACCACCTCGGCGATATGGACTTCAAGGTGACGGGTACTGCCGAAGGTATCACTGCCTTCCAGATGGATATCAAGATCCGCGGTATCACTCCGGAACTCATGCGCGAAGCTTTGGAACAGGCCAAGCAGGGCCGTCTCCATATCCTCGGCAAGATGGCTGAACTCGGCCTCGCCGCTCCGCGTCCGAAGGTTTCCGAAAAGGCTCCGACCATGATCAAGATGCGCATCCCGACCAACAAGATCCGCGACGTCATCGGTTCCGGTGGCTCCGTGATCAAGGGCATGCAGTCTCAGACGGGTTGCACCATCAACATCGACGACGATGGCAACATCGACATTGCCGCCCCGAGTGGCAAGGCCGCTGCTGTGTGCCGCCGCATGATCGAAGAACTCACTGCCGAACCCGAACCGGGCCGCAAGTACAAGGGCAAGGTCAAGACGATTCAGCCGTTTGGCGCCTTCGTCGAAATCCTCCCGGGCCGTGACGGTCTCGTGCACATCTCCGAACTTGCCGACCACCGCGTCGAGAAGGTCGAAGACGTTGTTCACGTCGGTGACGAAGTCGAAGTGCTCTGCCTCGGTGTCGACCCGAAGGGCAAGGTGAAGCTTTCCATGAAGGCTCTGCTCCCTCCGAAGGCCGCCCCGGCTGCTGAAGCACCGGCTGCCGATGCTTCGACAGGCTCAGCAACCGCCGCTCCTGAAGCACCTGCTGCAGAAGCTGCTCCGGAAGCCCCGGCTGAAGGTTAAGACTCGTTTGTTTGGAATCTAATGAGATTTCGCCCGGCTTTGCCGGGCGTTTCTTGTATTTTTTTGCGTGAAATTTCGAAATTTTTTTCCGTTGTCCCTAAAATTGGTTATATTATTTTTTGTACAGTAACAAAAAATATTTCAAAGGGAGCCTTTATGTCCTTGACTTCTCGTAACTGGATTATTCGCGGTACAATTCACAATGCGAACGGTTCTGTGTTCAAAAATCAAGGTCGTATCTTAGCCTACAACTTATTCCCGGAAAAAGGCTGGAAATGGATTGCAGAATCGGACATAAACTCCTATACGGGTTATTTTGAACTGCATTTCGAAACGACAAATTTTCAGGAAAACGGCTCTCCTGAAGTAGAGTTCCCTACATTGCAAATTCGTGTGACCGACTATGAATATAATGCCTTATGGATTTCTGATATATACACCAATCCTCCAACGCAAATGAATGTCGGTGACATTGTTGTCAATAATGGCATAAATGAAAATTGGAATGTTTGTGGTTTTGTTCGTGATTCAAACGGCGCCCTGTACACTTCTGGCAGAGTTAAGGTTTTTGATGTTCGTGACGGAGTGGAACGTGAATTGGGCTCCTATCAATTGAATGGTTGTGGTTTTTATTTTGTCAATTATAAGAAAAGCCAGTTTCAGCAAGGCAATACCTCTATTACAAATCCAAATTTGCTTGTCCGAGTGTATTCGTCTAATGGCACGAATGTGGTAAGTGTTGCTGGTCCAAATGTCACGTCTCAATTTGAAATTATCAATGCTGTGGTGGCTGTTGGAAGCTCTGGTTCTTCGTCGGGCTCCGGTACTGGTTCTTCTTCTGATTCCGGCTCTGGCTCGTCATCCACTTCAGGTGGTGGTTCGGATATGGGCTCTGGTTCATCATCTGGTTCCGATAGCGGCTCTGGATCTTCATCAGGTTCAGGATCTTCATCAAGTTCTGGATCGGGTACCGCAGACAATCCCGATGACTCGACTAACTTAAATTGCAAAGTCTATGGAACAATCAAGAATTCGCTTGGCTATCCCTTGCAAGCGGATATTGAGGTTTCGGCATTCTGCTTGTATTATCAGGAAAATATCTCTGAAGATGCATCCTCAGAAAAAACGGGTTCTTTTGTCAAAGTGACGCTTGGGTGTCCTGTAATGCCTGACAAATTCGGAAACTACGAAATTAGCTACGATTCGTCTGTTATTCCGGACTATTTGAAACTTGATAGCAAGATTGTTAATGGGAAAGACAAAGCATCTATCTTTGCAGAGGTCCATTATAAGAAAGGCAAGTTAAACGCAAAGAACGGTCCCCACAGATTCTATTCCGCACCATTGGTTTTCAATGGCCAATCCGTTCAAGAAATTAATTTTGTTCTTGATTTAGAATCAACACTCAAAAACAAGTCAGAATTTGAATATCTTGATGAAATTCTCAAAATCTATTACAAGACGATAATCTCAGGAAGTGCAAAGGAATCTTCCGATGCCGGTCGTATTGGTGCTGATTCTGAAATAGACGACTCTGCTGCTGTGGAGGGTGACAATGTAAACGCAGAAAATGAGGCTAATAATGCTTCTACGGATTCAAGTGCAAGTAGTTCTATTCCGCAATATTGCGAACATGACTTGATTGCAGAATTTTTGTGCAATGTGACTCAGTTGCCGTTGGTTGTTGGACGTGAAAAACTGGACGAACAAAAAGTTCGTGCGTATTTCAAGGCTTTCCAGATGGCCCATGAGATGCATTTTGTTAATGTATTTGAAGAAGAGTATATTCCAACGGCTGCACATTATCTCTATCCCTTGATTCTTGACAACAAGATGACGGATATGTCAACATTACTATCTCTTGGCATTGACAAGTGCAAAGAGTATATAAATGCTGCAATTGCGAACGACACCATAGGTTCGTCCTCATCTGATGAAAATTTAACTCTGTCGGCGGAGAAGTTCAAAGAAGAAATATGGGAAAAATTGCAGATATCCAAGGATATCGTTTCAATGCAAGACGATCAATTCTCCGATTTTACGTTCTTCTATTTACTTTTGGCGAAGTATTACTACTTCACAAATGAAAAGAAACCGAAATTTGAATGGTTAAAAGAAATAGATCTTTCGGATAACAATCCAGTCTCGCTTCAGAGTACTTGTTTGTCTTATTTGAAAAATTATATGATGCATGTATATGCGGGGCGAGAATACAAAGACCTAATCGCGGATCTAGAGAAGATAGGTTTTTCGTTTACCGAAAATGTCTCGAATGATGATTTTATATATTCTGAAGCGCAGTTGTCGACTGAGGATATGGACAGTTTAAAACTGTTGACAGAATTATGTGATGTAATGTTCCGTGAAAAGCACTCTGCTCTTTTAAAAGCGTTTATTAATGCCGGTTGTAATTATCGCGAGTTGATAAAAAATCTAGATGATAAGAAATTGCATTTTAGCTTTAAACTTTTAGATGGAACAGAACGTGTTGCGTATATATCTAAAGAGGATATTGAAGACTTAAAATTGTTGGTAGATTTACGTGATTTTTGCGATGAGTGTGCGGATTTGGTTGTGGGAACTTATAATGTCGCCAAAACATACAATGCATTTTGCTTTGGAGACAAAAAGATAAGGCATTTAGAAGATATTGTCAAATATGACCATGATGAACATGATTTTTGGCGATACTCTGTTGAACAAACGAGTGCCCACTATCTGTTATGGAGCGGAGAGAGACCCAAAAGCCTTCCGTTGGACTATTTCCCAGGTGGGAATGGAGATGAACAGCAAGAAATAGCCATCCGTACACTTAAGAAAAAACTTAGAGAAAAATTTTCACAAAAACAGTTGAATGCTAAAATTGAAGCTCCTTATCCATATGTTGCTATTTCTGACTTGGATGAGTCAAGTTTGAGTGAGGATGAAATTGCTGAATTGGAAGATAAAAATGAGTGGTATGACATAATTGAAATGCTGCGTATGTGGGACGGTTTCGATTTAAATTCATCCGATCTTGACACCTTCTTAGCGGCTTCATCAATCACACTTTCGGATAGTAAAAAAGAAAAAATCAGGATTGTACAGCGTCTTTATCGTTTGACCGATAATCCTGAAGCAATAAATTACCTCATTCGCAATAAAATGT
Organism: Fibrobacter sp.; assembly: GCA_017642335.1. Taxonomy (GTDB): domain Bacteria; phylum Fibrobacterota; class Fibrobacteria; order Fibrobacterales; family Fibrobacteraceae; genus Fibrobacter. Next base: position 34,804 of record JAGCPF010000061.1, on the reverse strand, counting down.
ATTCTGCATCCCAGATAGCGCTGGTTGATGAAGAGCGTTTTGTGGCGGAACATGGTTTGGGAATGGGCGACAAGGAACTTGCGACCAATATTCATCGTCTCGCCAAGAGTTTTGTTGCTAGTGCGACTCTTGATATTGAACGATATCATGGTAGCCTAAACGAATCAGGTGCCAGCATCCTATCTATTCCTCGTGGGTTGCAAGATGAAACCGCCGAAGATGCCGATAATGACGCCAATGAAAATGCTGCTAATCCCGGTGGAAGGGGTGCCTTGCTCGGAACTCCTCTGACTTCGAGTAATGTTGCAAAACAAAGGCTACAAAGCAAGAACTTTGCTAATTGGAAAACCTTGTTCAGAAGCCTCAATCGCAATCCTGGTACACAGAACCAGTCTATATTGAGTCCATCGGCTTACTTGTTGGATTTGTTGGAATTTTTGAAGCAGGGATTTGCGTTTAGTCGCTTCGTATTTCGTCGTCCTGATATATTGAAATTGAAAATGACCAAAGCGAATGCCGAAGTTTCCCTTCCAACCATAGATTTGGCAATTGAACTTTTGGAAAGCCTTGTCTCTAAGATAAACTTGAGGTACAATACTGTCATTCCTTTCTGTAACCAGACGCCGGAAGACGCTACCGTAGAAGATTTGAGGGCGAACCCATGTCCTTGGGCTGCGAATGAAATTGATGATGAAAATGAAGATGAAAATCAAAATAAGATTTCTGGCGATGAAATAGAGAATGCCGCCATGGCGGCTCTTGAGAATAAATGTTATCCGATGCTCTTGCTCAAAAACTTTGACAGAGAGCGAGCTTCGGGCATCCTCGACAACCTTTCCCTTGATTTCGTTTCCTTGTCAAGAATGGTGCATGAGGAATTGAGTGACGAACCCGATAGCGAAAATATCTCCATCCTCTTGAATGGTTATGCTCCGGAATACCTTTCAAATGATGTCAGTACATGCCAAAAAAATGTATGGGATTTGTGGGGGTTGAATTACGATGGTAACGAAAATCTTTTCTTCCCAGATAAGTCTAGACGTGTCAAAGAGAATGAAAATCAACTTCCTAAGCCGAATGAAGGGATGTGGTTCAATGTCCTGAGTTATCTCGCCTTCGTTTTGGATCGTGCTCAATTGACTTACGACGACTTTACGGAAATATTTAAGTCATCCGTATTCGTGGGTTCCGGGGTAAGGGTTGATGTTGATTCGGAATCGTATCAGTTGGCAGATGTCAACGGATACAGGATAAATTTTGAGAGCGATGATGAAAATGACAAGAAAAGTTTTTTCTTCAAACTTTCTGTTTTTGTTCGCCGTCGTGCTGCTCTGGGTTGGAGTATTGATGAAATTGCAAGGACATGGGAATGTAGCGTTTCCGAATTGGCTACGATTCAAGAATTAAAGACTCGACTTGAGTTGACCGCCTTTGAAGCAGCACTTCTTTTGGGAAAATGTTCCCTGACTCGAAATGAATTGGAAAAACTTTTCCCCATAGAAAAACTTTTCTCATCGTATTCTGAAGGGGCGCCCGAACCGGAAGAAGAAACTCAATTAGTATATAACCAAAAGCTCAATAAACTGTGCTATCGTTTGGCTGCTGCTGCCAACGTCTGTCTTGGAATGGATCCGCAGGATGCCGTGCTTATTTTGCAAAAATTTGGAATAACGGAAAATACTTCTAGCCAGTCAGAAGATGAAATTCCGCTGTATATCGTTTTTGAAAATAACCTGACAGTTCTCTACAAGTACAATCTATGGTTGACAAAGAATGGCCTCTCGGTAGAAGACTATCTATTCTTGCAACGAATTGGCTTCCCTGTTGGGTTCGGCGACCGTGTACAATGCAACAAGACAATCAACGAACTTGAAATTTTGAGAAAATCGTCACTCTCAGTCGGTGACTTGAAGTCAATTTTTGAACCAGAACTGATGAGTGCCGATGAGGCTATAGCTTTTGCTCGCGAGCTGAATTCTACTGTACATGAATCGCTGAAAGAGTGTGAAGCTCAGGAAAAGGAGAAATTGTCACTTGTTCAAGAAACTACGGGCACCTCTCAGCCCACAGATTCAAGTGACGAGGCTGAAACTGGAAACGAAATACAAACGACTGGGCCTGCTGAAGGGAATGAATCGGGCAGTACAACACTAGTATCAACCATTGAATGTGATTATGAATCGGCGATTCTCGGCCTTTTGAAAACTTTGGGCAGGGAAGATGCTGAAGATATATTCGACGAATGGAAAAATGAATTCCCGTCGTATGCAAACGAGTTCAGTGAAACTTGCTTGTTCGAACTTTTAAAGCATGCGTTCGAACCTTCTACTTCGTGGAAGGAAGATTTGAAGGATGCTGAACAGTTCTATAACACGCTTTGCAGTGAACTTGTTGCCGAGCGAACTCTAGCACTTGTTGCTGAAAAGTTCTCCATGACATCTGATGTTGTTGATGAACTTTTGAAGAAACTGGAATTTAATGGTTCTTCTGACTTTGTTGAATGGATTAATTTGGCGTTGAATGATGTCACAGATTCATTGCCGGAAATTCTATGCAACCACTTGGTGCGTTGTGCTGCCCTTTACCAATATACGCAGACATTGGAACTTGGCTTTGCATGGGATTGGAATTCCCTTAGTGCTACGATAGACAAGTACGATTCGTTCAAGAATGTTCTTTATGCTTTCTCTGCCTCCTCGCAAATCTTTGGAGAGGTTTACAGGTATGCTGACTTAGGCTTCCTGAAAGCAAGCGACAAGGAAATCCAACTTCCGGAAGATGTTTTGGGTGCGCTGCTAGATGAAGTTGAAATTAACAAAATTCCTGTTGAAGGAGATGATAAGAAATATATATTTGATATAGAAGATCCATCGGTATGGTGCAAGTTTGTCGACATCCTCCTTCTTTACAGGAAAACAAACTCTCTGCCGGCTGATTTGAAAAATCTTCTCCAGATGGCAGTGTCAGGTGAATATTCTGGCTATGTCGACAAGCTAGAAGAAAACTTGAAACTCGTTCGCACCAAATCGGAATGGAATAAGTTCATTCAAGGTGTGCACGATAAGATTCGTCAGTCGAAACGGAATGCTCTTGCTGCAGTCGTTTGCCATGAGTCGCAAATGCCGGAAACATGCGGCTATTATCCGGTCGCTTTTATTGATGAGAACGATATCTATTCCTACTACCTGTTTGATGTGAAGATGGAACCGGACATGGCTATTTCACGTACCGTACAGGCTGTGTCATGTATCCAGCTTTATGTACAGCGAGCATTGTTGGGTCTTGAAGGAGACTACACGCTGAACGCAACGCAGAAGGAACAATGGGAATGGATGAAAAATTACCAAGTGTGGGTGGCGAATCGCAAGGTGTTCCTATATCCGGAAAACTGGATTGATGGCGATTTGCGCGAAGATAAGACTCCATTCTTTAAGGAACTGGAAGACCGCCTCGCCGAAATCGGTAACGATCAGGAAGCTATGACGGAGGCCCTTGGTGAATACTTGAAAAAAGTTGCCGATACATCTGAAATAGATATTGTAGGAGCTTGTAAGCAAGATGGTGGCGTTCATGCTGGGACGCTTTACACTCTGCACATTATTGGTTGTACTCGGGGCGAGCCTCATACTTACTATTACCGAACTTACGAAGCAACGGCGCTCTATGGCGGCAGTTGGACCCCGTGGGAGGAAGTTCCTGTTGAAATAGATGGGGCCGCAATCCAACCGGCCATTCTTGGTGGGCACCTCTACATATTGTGGTTGCAGGTGGTGCAGGGACAGCGCCAGAAGAAAACTGGGGATGGCGAATCGCAGCAGGCCGTTATTTCCGTGGAATATTATGCAGAAATTCGGCTGAAGTGGGCTAGTTACACCGGCACAAAATGGACCGGCGTTAAGGTTGGAAAAGAAACCGTTTACGACATATCTGAAAACCAGCTCGATTTTATTTTGGGTGAAAACGAGGTGCTGGCCAACCGCTATTTTATCATAGACATTTCTACTCGTACCGATGCACTTGATTTTTATGTTTATCGAACATTCCCCAAATATGAAGAAGAAGTACGTTATGTTCCTATTCTTGTTGCGAACGCTTCGTCAACTCAACAGCAAACAGAGAACCAAGTTGAGGGCCAGACTGAAAATCAAGTAGAGAATCAAGCGGAAAATCAAGCAAAGAATCCTACATCAGAAACGTTTATTCTGAAAAAAGAGGTCACCAGGACTTACGATAAATTTGACCAATTCATAAGCCATATTGGAAGTTTTTCTCTTACGGCGGATGGGGCCGATACTGCTTTAAGTGGCAATTCTATGTATGGCAATCGGCCAATTCCATTTGATGAGGGTACGTTACTGAAAGAACTTGCTCCACGTCATTGTCGCCTTGTTGGGAATATGTTCTACAGCAATACCGCGGAACTGATTCTACTCGATGGCACGGAACTTTTCAAATGTGCTCGAGACTACTTTAAATTGCTTTCTGTGAACATGGGCTTTCTTTGTGGTGTGGACAGACCGTTCTTCTATATGGATTCACAGGGGACTTATCTTGTCCGAAGTGTATCCGGTGATGGCGGTGCTGGAGCGAATAGCGTTCGCAAATACTATGTTGAGATGGTTTCCAATCCACAGGCGCAGGAATTCCGTAGACTCTTCCTGCAGGGGGGAACCAAATCGTTGCATTGTCGCGAGACCGAAGCCCTACCCATTTCGGACAGCTACTATTATTCTTACTCTTATTACAACTACTACTTTAGTGTCTACCTCGGTTATTATACGGCTGGTGACTGGCAGGCGTGGGACTTGTCGCAGACTCTGTTCGAACATAGTTTTATGCCCGGATCAGCGGTTGCGGAACCCTATCCCTCGTCTATGGTTGATTTCAGCTGGGGCTCAGCTTCGTCCATTTACAATTGGGAATTGTTCTTCTTCGTACCGATGCTCTTGGCCGATAGAATGCTTGCCGAACAGAATTATGCCGCCGCACTTGAATGGTTGCAGTTGGTGTTTGATCCCCGCATGGATCTTTCTGACTACGAGAGAACCAAACGTTTTGTGCGTGATCTTCCCAAAGGTGCTAGGTACTGGAAGTTCCTGCCGTTTTTCGCAAACCAAGATGCTGACAAGTCAATTCTCTCTGATTTATCGTTGCCTACGCCGCACGATGCCCTGCCTGACAAGAAGGCGATACAGTTGCTGGTGGAACGCTGGAAAAACGATCCGTTTGATCCGCAGTTGATTGCTCGCTATCGGCCTGTTGCATACCAGAAGTACGTTGTGATGAAGTACCTCGATGCGCTCATTGGCTGGGGAGACCAGCTATTTACGCAGGATACCACGGAGTCGGTAAACCTTGCCATACAGATGTACATACTCGCCGCAGACGTTCTTGGTCCGAAGAGTGCTGAGGTTCCCGGCCCCAAGAATAAAAACGCCTTCAATGTTAGCGAATTGCTCAAATACGGAAACGGTGTCTTGAATAATGCGTTTGTCACTTACGAAGACACCGTTCTTTCGGGTAAGTGTCGCGAGAAGGAAACTCCGCAGGAACTGTTGCCCGGCAATACTACGTTACTGGCTCACACATCAGGCATGATGTTCTATTTTAATGTGCCGCGTAATGAGACATTGATGGGTTATTGGGACACCGTGGCCGACAGACTGTACAAGATTCGTAACAGCCTGAATATCGAAGGTGTAAAACGTACACTTGCCCTTTTTGCTCCGCCGATAGACCCGGCCATGCTTGTGAAGGCGAAGGCAAACGGGGTGTCAATAAGTGATGCTCTTGCCGATGCTTCGTCTGCATTGCCCTATTACCGTTTCAAAGTGATGGTCGCAAAGGCTATCGAAATTGTTCGCGATGTGATGCAGATGGGGCGTAATTTGATGGGCGCTCTCGAAAAGTACGATGCGGAAACCTTGGCTTTACTCCGTGTTTCTCACGAGAAAACAATGCTTGCCTTGCAGAAGACCGTTACGGATATGGATGTGACGGAACTAGAAAAGGAACTTGAAACCGTTGAAATTGAACAGGAAAATATAGAAGCGGAACAGGCCGAACAGGAGGAATACTTCAAGCCTCTAAAACTAGAGGAACAGTATGACAAGTTCATGGAAAAGGTCAGGAAAGTGCAGGAGACGGTCGAGAATATGAAGAAGGCCGCTTCTGTTGCTTACAAGATCCCCGACTTAGATTTTGGTGGTATTTTGAACGGCCTTGGAGGTCCCTCTTTTGATACGATTGCCCTTGGCGGTACAAAGATTGCTGAAAATCTTGTAAATGCAGCCGAAGGTTACGCCTCAAAATTCGTACAGCGTCAGCTCTCTGCGGCCAAGATGAAGTTACAGGGCGAGGCGGAACGTGCATTGCAAAAATGGACGATGGAAAAGACCGAAAAGGCGAACCAGGCTAAAACTGTCGAAAAGAAAATAGTTACTGCCGAAATAAAGATCGATTACGCCAAGAAACAGGTGGATAAGGTTGAAAAGGAAATTGAGCTCAAGGATGAAATGTACGAACTTTTATCCGAGAAATACACAAATAAGGACCTTTACACTTGGCTCAAGAAAGAAACCGGTTCCGTATATAAAGCTCTTTTCCAGTTGGCGCTAAAGGTTGCCCGCAAGGCGGAAAAGTGTTATCATTTTGAAATTGGTGATACGGATGAAAATCCGAAAAATGCCAAAACTTTCATTAAAGGCAGTGGCGTCTATTGGGATGGCTTGCATAGCGGTTTGTTGGCGGGTGAAAAACTGCTTGCTGATTTACATGCAATGGATGTGGCTTATCTTGAAAATGATAGATACGAACTGGAGATAATGAGGCCGGTGAGTTTATGGGAATTGGAAAATAGAGTGTTTGAAAATCAATCAGGACAAGATCCGTTGTATCAATTGCAAAAAAAAGGTAGTTGCACGTTTACCATTCCGCAAGGACTTTTTTCTTCAGATTTCCCAAATCACTATTTTAGGCGAATTCGCGATGTTCGTATAGAGATTGTCTGCCCAGAATATAAAGGCCTTTATCTCAATGCTCAATTGTCTTTGACGGAAAATTATCTAGATTTAAAAGATGGACGAGTTGTTGGAAATCGCATTGGAACCCAAACGATGGCGACGAGTACGGCTCATCAGGAAGCGGGAAAATTCGATTTTCGGTTTGGTTCAGATAAATTCCGGCCCTTTGAGGGAGCAGGTGCTGTAGATTCTAATTGGTCTTTGATAATTAATGGTTTTGATAACACAGGATTAGAGGTTTCTGAGGTTGAACATAATTTAGATTTGAAAAAAATAGAAGACGTGATAATTCATATTAGCTATACAGCTCGTATGGGAATCAGTAAGTCTCAGGGAGGACCAAATTGATGTTGAATTGGTTACTGATTTTATTAAGCATATTTTGTTTATTCGTGTCTTGCGGGGATGAATGCTCCAGCAACACTTCTACCCAGCCGGAATTTGTGGAATCAAGTTCTTCCCTGGAACAGGAGGTGGAATCTTCCAGTGATAAGGTCCCTGAGCTTGCCGAAGGAACTTCAAGCAGCAAAAAGTCTTCCTCTAGTTCGGCGAAGGCGAGTTCGTCTAGCGTAAAGCAGGCCGGGATTTCGTCATCGTCGGTGAAAGGAAGTTCCTCCAGTAAAAAGACGGAATCATCATCGTCTTCGCAAAGTTCCTCCAGCGTAAAGGAAGACAAGTCCTCGCCTTCGGAGAAGAGCTCATCCAGCGAAAAGAAACAGGAATCGTCGTCGTCCGAAAACAAGAGCTCTTCAAGCGAGAAAAAAGATGAATCTTCGCCGTCGGGAGAAAGTTCTTCTAGCGAGGAGGATCCATCTTCATCAGAAAGTAGTTCGTCTAGCGAAATCCCTCCCTTATCGTCTGAACATAGTTCTTCAAGTGTTTCGAGTTCATCTGCATTGAATAGTGTATATGATGCAGAAAATAATACCTTAACAGATTTACGAGATAGTCGTGTATATAAAACGACGACCATTGGAACACAAATCTGGATGGCGGAGAATTTAAATTATATACCTGAAGATACTGTTGGAACTTATTTTGCAGGTCGTTCAGTATGTGGTGGTGGAGAATACCGGTCTTTGCAAGAAGGTGATTGTTCTGTATATGGCCGATTATACGACAAAGTAATTAATGCGTATGATGGATTCAATAAAGATATCTGCCCAGATGGCTGGCGCGTTCCCACAATGAAACAATGGCAAGTATTGGTAGAGTTTCTAGGAGGAACGAATTGTGCTGGAAAGGAGATGAAATCGGACGAGGGATCGTATTGGTCTGATGATTCTCTTTTAAATTCTTTCGGTTTCTCTGCTATTCCTTCTGGTTATTTTACTATAGAAAAAGGCTTTAATTCTCGTAATAATGAATTGTTGGCTGTGTTTACAGTTCATAGTATTAGTACAGTTGAATCGAATAGCATCATTATTTTTGATACGAAGAACGTGATTCAGTTTACCAACTATGGGGATGGTTATTTCAGGGCAATTCGTTGTGTAAAGGAATAATATGAAAACTTTGTTGTCTCAATGTCTGAAAAAAATGAAACGAAGGTCTTCTTCGGAAGCGTCTGTGCGAACACAAACGGACGATATGATCGAATCCCCAGACGTATCTTTAGCGGAGTTTCACATGGTTAGGACAATAACCGAAGCGCGAGAAAGTCCTGATAGAATGCTCTGTTCTCGAAGATTTAAATGAAACGGATACTTGTATTTACAAATTCCAAGGATGCTACGGCTGATGTGGTCATGAACTTGGCCACAAATATTGAGTGTATTCGATTTGACTCAGATAAGATTCAATCATCAAATATTTCATTTGATTGTGTTGGGGGGGGGCAATGCGATGCAATATGGTATCGTCGTCCATTTGAATTTACAATAAAGTCAAAAACCGTTGAAACATTTGTTTGTCAACAAGAATGGGAAGAAATTGTATGGAACTATTTTTTGCAGTATCCTCAGGAAAAATGGATTAATTACCCAACAAGAAACTGGTATGCTGATAGAAAAATAGTTCAATTGCAACAAGCCCCTTTCTTTGGACTGCCTGTTCCTCAATGGATTGTGTCTGCAAAGAAGGTAGAAATAAAAAGATTTATTCAAAAAAATGGAGATTCTTTAGTAAAGCCTTTGAGTACGGGGTATATTCCGTTCGGCAGAAACTTATATCATATATATTCTACTCCAATAAAAGATGTTGATTTGATTTTTGCAAAAAATTGCCCAACATTAGTACAGCGAATCATTGACAAACGCTATGATGTTAGAACCTTGTTTGTGGACGGAAAAACTTTGTTTTTTAAGCTTGAATCAAAAAATTTAGATGTTCGTATGGATGAAATGAAAGACGTAAAATATGATGTGATAAAACCGCCAAGAAAAATTGCGGATTCATACAACAAATTTATACGTTTTTTTGGATTGCGATTTTGTACTTCTGATTTTGTTGTGGACAAAAAAGGAAACTGGTTTTTTTTAGAAAATAATGCTAATGGGAATTGGGCTTGGTTGGAAGAACATTTCCCTGGATTGGTAGTGAATCATTTTGTAAATTCGATAAAAGTATGAGAAATGTTTTTCTGATTCCTTTGCGGTTATTTACGTTGCTTTGTTTTAAGTTGATAATTGATTCAAATGTAAAGTGGGAAAATGTTCGATTTGAAAAAAGAGATGTTACTCAAAATGGTTTGATTATAAAACCGGGAGATTATTATCATGATACAAAGAATGATGATTTTTTACACTTGTATAAAGACGATTATCGAACATATGAAATTGCAAGGGATGCGTATGAGGATTCCGTAACTCGATTCAATAATATTTCTGCAAAAATCATGTCGACATCTCAATTGCATGGTATCGTTTTTGCAGCAGTATCACTCATAAAAGTGAATGCTGGTAATGCTCTTTCTGTATTTTCATTAACTGGTTTGATGTTTAATTTTGCAAGCATTTTCCTTGCAGTCTATTCGCTTGGCATTAAGACTGAATTTATATTTGAATATGGACTATTCAACAATACTCAAAACCTTTCAAGTTCTGCAAAAAGACAATTTTGGTATGTGATAAGAAAGAAAAATGACATTAGTGATTATCTTGCAGATGCATATAAGATAATCACTTTTTTTCTGTGCATTTCCCTTTTTTTTATTTTTCTTGATTTACTTCCTTTTGCTTTTCTAAAAAATCATGATTGCCTGATTTGCACATTGATTATTCTTCTGTGGATAGCGTATAAATCCCTTTTTCTGACAATGCTTGTGAAATTTATAGAAAAGATGGAAAATGACGAATGATTGTGGATTCTTCTTGCATAATCTGAAAATTAGCATTTAGATTGAACTCAACTTGATGGGAAAAATGTTCGTTTGATGCAAAATGATATATATTATAAGTTAAAAAGAGGAGACTTGTATGTCTAAAACTGTACTTTTCTGGCCTGATGTTTACAAGGAACAGGGACACTGGCTGCCCACTCTAAAATGGGCTCAAGATCTATATGACGAAAATGATACGGATAATCCAGCATATTCCATTCATTATATGGGTATTCTGGATTGTGAAAGTATAGTCAAAAGCTACCCTATCAATGCAAATGCTGTGGGTTATTGGGGTAATCATTATCATGCGATTTTTCAAAACATTTATCCTTTAGGTTATACAACTGAATGTCATACAGGTCCGAGTGAACGCTGGCGTCCGGATCATGTATGGGCTATTGCCTATAGCGCACTTGGTACTGACTTGGAAAATTATAGAGACAAACTGAATAAGGATTTGTTCGAGGATGCGCAAAGTTTCCGTAATATGATGACTTCCGTCAACCCTGATTTGCTTGTTTCGGGCTATTTTACTTCCTTGGAAAGCTTGCTTATCCATAAAATTTATGGAGTGAAGGTTGTTATTTCGACAACCTATTTGCGGCATCCGAGTGAAGATCCTGCTATGCGTGCTATCCAGAATCTGATGGCTTTTTCGCCAACAGAGTTTTTTAAGTTGGTGAATCTCTGTCGTTATCAGGAATTGAAAACGGTTGCAGGAAACAACTCTGTTGATTTATTACAAGACCCCGAAGTGGAAATGGAAAAGTTCGTAGAAGACCTAGAAACTTTTGACGAACTGATTCCGTGCCCGCGAGTATATGAATACTCCCACTATAATCCTGGCGAGAAAGTGCAGTATGTAGAACCTTGTATTTTGGATAGAGATCTGGTTTCCTCATATGCAAAAGGATGGAATGATTCCCTTTTAGATAAAGATACGTACCCAAAACTCATTTTTGTTACTGCCGGTTCTCAAGTCCTAGACTACGAGGGCAAAGCCCATAACCTTTTCTTCTGCATGTGCGAGGCGATGAAATCTGCCGAATTGCATGGCTATCATCTTGTTTTGGGTGTTGGTTCTAAAATTATTAATGCGCCTGAATGGAAAGAATTTGAGAATCAGCCCAACATCACATTTGCAAGTTGGGTCCCGCAGCGTGCGATTCTCTCGTCTCCAAATCTGGAATTTGCCTTGATTCATGGCGGTTTGGCCACAATTAAGGAATGCGTATATAACAACAAGAAATTCTTGATTCTCCCCATGGGTAAGGACCAGATAGATAATGCCTTGCGTCTCCGTAAATGCGGAATAGATAATACGGTTCCTATTGAAAAAATCAGCCCAAAGGTCTTGATTGATGCGTTGATGAAACTGAAATCAGACCGAAAAACTCTGCAAAATCTTAAGAAGTTGAGCGAAGCCTTCCAAGATGCTGAATCTGAAAGTCTGGGAACGGGTATTTTGAAAGGTATTCTTGACGAGCTCTAAGAAGGCGCTTAAATTATTGGCCTCTCTTTTGGAAATGCATTTTTCAGGCGCTGCAATTTGCTCATTTAGTGCTTTTTTTCTAAATTTGGGGCATGACCAAGTTTAGCGAATTCCCGTATGTAGCCGACCGCTTCAATGCGGTACGCAGGGAAACTGTACAAGTCCGCGTTGGCGAGGCTTTGATTGGGGGCAATGCTCCCATTTTAGTTCAGTCCATGACCACAACCAAGCCGAAGGACGTCGAGAAGACGGTGGCCGAGACTTTGGCGCTCGCCAAGGTGGGATGTGGCCTGGTTCGCATAACCGCTCCGACTTTTGCTGATGCCCAGGGCCTCGAAGAAGTGATGAAGCAGGTCCGCGCCGCGGGTTGCAAGGTGCCGGTTTCCGCCGACATTCACTTCCAGCCGAAGGCCGCGTTCGAGGCGCTCAAGTGGGTCGAGAAGGTCCGCATCAATCCGGGTAACTTTGTCGACACGGGCATCCTCACGCTCGAGAACCAGACGGACAAGATGTTCGACGAAGGCAAGGAGAAGGTCGCCGAAGCTTTCACGCCGTTCGTGCAGGAGGCCAAGCGCCTGGGACGCGCCATCCGCATCGGCGTGAACCACGGCTCGCTCTCGGCCCGCATGATCTACCGCTACGGCGACACGGTCGAAGGCATGGTGGAAAGCGCCATGGAATACCTGGCCGTGTGCGAGGCGGAACATTTTGACCAGGTTGTTCTAAGTTTGAAGAGCAGCAATCCCCGCGTGGCGATTGCCGCTTACCGCATGCTCGCCGCCCGCATCAAGCAGGAAGGCTTCAAGCCGTATCCGTTCCACGTGGGCGTGACCGAGGCCGGAGCCGGTGCCGACGGGCGTTTGAAGTCCGCTGCGGGTATCGGTGCGCTTTTGCTCGACGGCCTTGCCGATACGATTCGTGTGTCGCTCACCGAAGACCCGGTGGCCGAAGTCCCGGTGGCACAGGAACTCATCAAGGCGTGCGCTTTGCCTGCTGCGCCGACGGCCTACAACGTGCTGGTTCTTGAAAAGGATCCGTACCATTACGAACGCCGCGCTACCGAGGCCGTGAAGGTCTCCGGCGTGGAGATTGGCGGCAACAGCCCGGTGAAGGTCGGCGTGAAGGCCGACGCGATTGCGCTCACCGGCGAACGCCGCAACGCGGAATTCGCGCTCCCGAGCTTGAACGAGAAGCCGATCGTGGAATTCAAGGACGCGATGGATATCGCGGGCTTCGCCCAGAATCCCTCCGCCGTTCCCGCAGGTTCCGTGTTCTGCTACACCGGCCCGGAGATGGTTTCCGGCGTGCGCGCCCTTGCTGCAGCGCTCGCCGCAGCAGGTCGCCAAGACCCGATTTTGCTCTACGCGAAGATTAATGACAACGAAACCGAAACGCTCCGCGTTTCCGCCGACATCGGAAGCCTCGTGACCGACGGTCTTGGCGATGCCGTCGTTATCGACGGCTACAAGGGCGCGAAGGAAAGCGTCCTGCTCGCGTTCGACATCCTGCAGGCCGCCTACTGCCGCCGCAGCAAGACGAACTTTATCAGCTGCCCGAGCTGCGGACGTACCTTGTACGACATCCAGCAGGTGATGGGCAAGATCAAGGCCCGCTTCGGCCACCTCTCGGACATTTCCATCGGCATCATGGGCTGCATCGTGAACGGCCCGGGCGAGATGGCGGACGCCGACTTCGGCTACGTGGGCGGTGGCCCCGGCCGCATTACGCTGTTCGAAGGCAAGACTGCGATCAAGAAGAACATCCCCGAAGAGGACGCCATCGAGGAACTCGTGAACTTGATAAAAGAAAGAGGTCGCTGGGTGGAACCTTGATTTAGTAGACAGTAGACAGTAGGAAGTAGACAGTGTTAGCAAAAGTCCTTCCTACTTCCTACTTCCTACTTCCTACTTTTTAACTTAAACAAAGGATAATACAATGGCAACTATTAAGACGATGAACAACATTTCCAAGAAAGGCTTGAGCCTGTTTGGCTCGTTCTACCAGGTTTCCGACTCCGTCGAAAATCCGGATGCCATCTTGGTGCGTTCCGCTCAGGTCGATACGGATAACTTTGACGGCCTTCTCGCCGTCGCCCGCGCCGGTGCTGGCGTGAACAACATCACCATCGACAAGGCCTCCGCGAAGGGCATCTGCGTGTTCAACACTCCGGGTGCCAACGCCAACGCCGTTGCCGAACTCGTGATGACCGTGCTCGGCATGGCCGTGCGTAACGTGGACAAGGCCGCCGCCTGGGTCAAGGGCCTCGACGTGAACGATCCGGACCTCGCCAAGACCGTCGAAAGCGGCAAGAAGAAGTTTGCCGGTATGGAACTCGCCGGCAAGACGCTCGGCGTCATCGGCCTCGGCAAGATCGGCGTGCTCGTCGCCAACTATGCCCGTTGGAAGAACATGCGCGTGCTCGCTTACGAACCGTATCCGAACGCCGCCAACATGCACGAACTTTCGAACAAGGTTGAAACCGCGACTCTGGACGAAGTCATCGCCAAGTCCGACTTCCTCACCGTCCACGTTCCCTTCATCAAGGGCGTGACCGAGAACCTGCTCAACCGCAAGAACCTCGCCGGCTTCAAGGGCAGCTACATCATGAACTTCGCCCGTGGCGGCATCGTCGAGATGGCCCCGGTCAACGAGATGCTCGCTTCCGGTTCCCTCCAGGGCTACCTCTGCGACTTCCCGGATGCCGACCTCATCAAGAACGACAAGGTGACCTGCTTCCCGCACCTCGGCGCTTCCACCGAAGAAGCCGAAGAGAACTGCGCCGTGATGGCTGTCGAGGAACTGAAGGACTACATCGAATACGGCTGTGTCCGCAACTCGGTGAACTTCCCGGCCCTCGTCGATCACCCGCATGCCGGTGTCAAGAGCCGCGTTGTGGTCATCAACCAGGACGTCCCGAACATGATTTCCGAAATCACGAAGGTGTTCGGCGCCGAAGGTATCAACATTGCCTCGTTCAGCAACAAGAGCAACGGCAAGATCGGCTACAACCTCGTTGACGTCGAAAGCAAGGTCGATGACTCCATCATCGAAAAGCTCGGCAAGCTCGACAAGGTCATCAAGGTCCGCGTGATCCATTTCTAAGGCTGTGCCATCCCCGCGAAGGCGGGGATCTCCCTAAAGAAATTGGCCTCCGCAATGCGGAGGCTTTTCTTATGCCGTGAGCATCTTTTTACTGCAAATTCCCGGAAAATTTTCCCCGCAAAAACGTCTATACATGCAGATGGGGGAGAGTCCCCTGTTTGCTACGCGGGGGCGTTCCCGGAAGACAGGAGTTTTATGCTGTTCTGTTTAATTGTAGGGTGTATGAAAGTGTTTGTTGAAAAATTGAAAGTAAATGCAAGTGAATGCTTGCATATACAATCAAAATAATGTATATTTAAAGGTATGAGTACCGTAGCAAAAAATTTCCGCATTGATTCCGAACTGAACAATCAAGCCAACGCCCTCCTTGAAGGACTGGGACTTTCGATGTCTCAGGCAATTTCCATATTCCTGCGGCAGGTGGTTTTGCAGCGAGGGCTCCCCTTCGAAGTCAAGTACCCGGATCGTTCCTGCGAACTTCTCGAAGCCGTTGAAGAGGCGAAACGCCTTGAAGCGGACCCGAAGACCAAACGCTATACGGACATGGACGAGATGTGGGCGGACTTGGATAAATGATTTACGAAGTCATCTGGACGAGTCGTTTCAAGAAGGGGTACAAGCTTTGCAAAAAGCGAGGTCTCCCATTAGAAGAACTTAAGACAACTGTAGAGTTGCTTCGGACGGATCAGGTTCTAGACGAAAAATACCGAGACCACGAATTGACTGGAAAATTTTCGGGAACGAGGGAACTTCATATACATCCAGACTGGCTTTTGTGCTACAGAAAAAATAGGGGAATCCTGACGCTTACTCTTGTGGATACCGGAACGCATTCTGATTTGTTCAAAAGATAAACTTACGGCGAAATCGCTAAATCGTCTTATATTCGCTTCGCTCATCGCCGATTTAGTCGAACTCTCGTGACACTCCGCGCTTTAGCGCGGGAAATCGGCTTCGCCGATTGATAGTGGAACGATGTCAGTTTCGATGTTGTTTCAGTGCTTTAGCACTGTAAAACAACACGAAAGCTGACTCTACGTGAGTTCTCATCTTGCCTGACATTCCATAAAACGAAAAGGACACCTTGGCGGTGTCCTTTTTCGTTTTATCGGAATAGCGAGATTCGAACTCACGACCTCTTGCTCCCGAAGCAAGCGCTCTACCAGGCTGAGCTATATTCCGTTCTTGTGGGCTCAAAGATAGTTAAATGTTGTCAGTTATCAAAGGGGAAAGTCACGAAAAAAATCGTTTTTTTTAGCGTTTTTTTCGTTTCTGGGGGACTGTCGGGCGGGGTTTCCCGATTTTCATGATGCTGGACCCTGCGTTGTCGGGTTCAACCTTGTAAAAAACGACCCTATTTTTCCATTCGGAGCGGACTTTCCTGTCGATGATGTGCTTCACGTTCCCGTATTCGGGGTTCCCTCCGCCGTGGATGATGCGCAGTACGCTCAGTCCGGCGATGAGGAGGTCGTCGATGCGGCGTTCCACGGCCTCGGCGGCTTCGTCGGCGGTGAATCCGTGGAGGTCGATCTCGTCTTCGGGAACGGGGAGTTCCCAGGCTGCCGGGCTGCGGCGCATCTTGCGTCCGCGCTGTCCGGGTGCGGGGCGCTCGGCGGCTTCCTTTTCCGCCTGCTTGCGCATTTCCTCGTCCTTGTCTTCAATGCGGTGGTTCTTCAGCCATTCCAGCTGGAACTCTTCGTCTGCGTTCAATGCCATTTTATAACCTCGGCGACAAATTTAGAAAGTTCCCGTGGTAGTTCCAGCTCCACTGGTCGGGGTGCTCCGCTATCCACTGTTCGGTCTCGCGGGCGATGGCGCCGAGAAGCGGACTTTCGGTACTCTTTGCGTCTGCTGGCGCATTTTCCCCTATAATTTTGTCGTAATGCGGCGGGTAGTAGGTCTCGAAGTGGATAATGATGCGCTTTCGCTCGGTCCAGGTGCGGAACGTGACGATGCCTGCTCCCATCTCGTTCACTTTTTGCAGGAGTCGCAGGTAAAGCGTGGTGGGCCGCCCGAACAGCTCGACCGTGTTCCCCTTGGTGTTCTTGCCCTGGTCGTACACCATCGCGAGGATGCCTTTTGTTTTGAACAGGTCGCGGATGAGCCGCCCGGTCTCTTCGGGGTGGTATTCGGTGAGGTGCGGGTCGCTGCGGAGGTCTTCGAGGCACTTGCGGAAGGCCTCGTCGCCGACGGAATCGGTAATCAGGTGGACATGCTCGCTGTAACGGCAGAGTGCGCGGTGCAGGAGCTCGAAAGAACCCTGGTGGATGCTGATTCCTGCGATGGGTTTCCCGGCCTTGGCGCATTCGTCGACGGCGTCCCGGATGATTTCTTCGTTCTCGTAGACGATGCGGCGGGTGACGCTTTTGAAGCGGGCGAGGCCGCGGTAGGAGTCGAGCGCGTTCCAGTAGATGCCTTTGAAAACGTCACGTGCGGTCACTTTCTGCATGGGGCCTCTGTTTTGACCCTGCGTCTCCATGTATTTTCTGGCCGCTTCCAGGTGCTTTACGACGCGTCCGTAGGCCCGTTTGGTGTGGAGCGCCTTGTATATCGGGAATACGATGGCAAACAGCACCGAATAGAAAACTTCCGGCACCCGCAGGAGTGCTCCGAAAGCGAACTTATAGGCAATGTACTTAAGCTTGTTCACTGTTTGCTTCAGGTTCGCGGTCCGAGGCTCCAGGCTCGTGCCCCGAACCTCGTGCCTCAACCTTTTTTATTCTTCGTCGAACTCTAGGATGTTCCTCCCGATTTCCCTGTCGAATACGCTTTGCTTGAGGCCTTCGCCGGCGTAGCTGATGGTGGGGGAGATTTCGTAGAGCTTCTTGGGGTCGATCGCCACGTGAGCCTTGCGCAGCCATTCGCGGTGCAGCCTGCCGATCATTTCGCGCGCGGTCTTGGGGGAATCGTTCCCTTCGGCGTTCTTGACCGGGGAGAATTCCTCTTCGCGGAGGACGCCGAACGGCATCATCGTGCCGAGCAGCGGGAATGCGTCGAACAGGAATTGCTCGAACTTCCAGCATTTCTCGATGCCGCAGACGGTTTTGCGGGCGGTGTGCCAGGGGAGGCGGCTGGTTTGCAGCTTCCTGAGCCCTGCGATTTTGAACAAGTGAATCGCGATGTTCCCGCCGTCGAAGGTGAGGCTCCCGTCGGGGTTGGTCATGTCGCGGTAGTTCTCGGGCAAATCGCTGTATTCGACGACGCCGGGCTTGTTGTTCTGCAAAGCGAAAATGCCCACCTTTTCTTGGGCGCCCGCCTTGTGGACCACCTTGGAGGCGCTGAGGCTGCGGCCTTCGGCAGCGAGTGCTCCGATGAAGGCTGGGTCGCAGATGCGGCAGAGCGCGTTGTCGACGCTGTAAAGGAACACGTACTGCACGCCTTTTTCCACGAGCCAGGCGAGCGTGCCGCTCTGGGAAAGGGCGCGGAAGCAGCCGCCGTTGCCGTCGGGGACGAGGGCGAGGCGGTTGTTCTCGTCGACGATGGCCTTGCCGTTCGGATCGAGAGCGCAGATGGTGCCCTGCTCAAAGAAGCGGATGTTCTCGCGGGCGTACCCGAAAAAGTCGTGCTCGGTAAAGAAGTTGACTGTCGCCTCGTGGTTGAGGGGGCTCGTCATGATGCACCAGGGAATGGGATGCTCTACTCGTGCAGAGAGGTTCAGCAGGCGCTCCGCCTGCAGTTGGAATAAACTCTTGTGGCTCGGCAGGCCGATGTCGAACATGCCTTTGGGACCGTCGAAACCGAGGCGGGAACCTTGCCCGCCTGCGACGAGGAACGCAGCGACCTGGCCCTTGCCGAGCAGGATTTCGCCAGTCTCTTTCCAGAAATCGTAACGCAGGTCGTCGACCGCGATCTTGAACGGCATTGGCTTCAAGTTGCTCGAAACGTTGTCTTCAAGCGATGCGCTTGATTTTTCGGCGTAGAGAGTCTTGAGCTCTTCCCAGTCCTGGCTCAAAATGTCGCGTTCCAGATTCTTGCGGGCATCCCCGCTCAACGATTCAAGGCGGGCCGCCAGCTCCTGCTGCCCCGCTGCATTCAAAGTCTCGATGATGTTTTCCATATGGTGAAATATAGAATGTTGCCCAGTGCGAAAAAGGGAAAATTGCGGAAGAAGGGATATTTTATGCTAAATTTAATTGCGTCATAAACAAAGGAGAAATGTATGAAAAGACTGATTGGGCTTTGTGCTGTGAGCTTAACCCTCATGTGCCTGACCGCCTGCGATAATTTGATAATCGATTCCCGCGACAATCAGGTGTATCGGATTGTGACCATAGGGAACCAGACATGGATGGCGCAGAACCTCAATTACAGGTATGAACAGCAACCAAATCCGGACTCTGCTAGCTTTTGTTACAATAATCAAGTGGACAGTTGCACCAAGTATGGCCGTTTTTATATTCGTGGCTCAGCTATAGACATGCCGGGTCTAGTTCCCGGTAACTCGCCTCTTGATTGCACCGCCGATGGTAACTGTAATTTGTCGGGGAATATCCGCGGCGTTTGCCCCGAAGGCTGGCATATACCCAGCAAAGCCGAATGGGATACTTTGATTGCTACGGCGGGTGGACCCAAAGAGGCTGCGAAAAAGCTCAAGGCTACGAGTGAATGGGACAACAACGGCAATGAGGCCTGTGGCAATGGCACGGACGAATTATTGTTCACGGCAGTGCCTGCCGGCATGGGATTTGTTCAGCACTTGGATGCTCCTCCTCAACCAACTTTAAAGTCCCAGGCGTCCGCTGGACAGGGACAATTGACGTTCTTCTGGAGTTCTACGGTTCTTGAAGGCGGCAGAGCGTATTTCATGGCCTTGACTTCATGCGACAGCGATAGCTTGTTTAGCTCTACTGAGGAACTCGGTCAAATGCAACAGATGGCTTTCATGCAAATGCTTTCAATGTCCGTCCGTTGCATCAAGGATGATGAGCAATGAGGCTCGGGCTTCGAGCCTCCAGCCTATTTACCTAATTCCGAAGAACACGACCATGCTGAAGATGAGCGCGAAGATGCTCACCAGGTGCATGCGCCACACGATCTTGGAATTCATCAGCGGTTTGCTCGGGAACTTGCCGTCCCATTTCTTTTGGTAATGGTGGTGGAGCGGTGCGCACAGGAATATGCGCTTGCCGGTTCCTGTCGTCTTCTTGGTGAATTTGAACCAGCTTATCTGTAACAATACGGAGCAGGCTTCGGCGATGATGATGATGCACACGATGGGGAGGAATAGCCCAGCCTGCACCAGGATGAACATGATGCCGATGGTGGCGCCGAATCCGACGGAGCCCGCGTCACCCATGTAGATTTCGGCGGGTGGGCTGTTGAACCACAGGTACGCCAGCAGTGCGCCCGCGATAGACGTGGCGAGCGGGAACAGTTCGTCGCAACCGGGTAGGTACGGCACGCTCAGGTACTGGCTGAAGATAAAGTTTCCGCTCACGTAGGCGACAAGCCCGACAAACACCATGCTGGTGAGGATGGGCACCGAGACGAGGCTGTCGAGGCCGTCCGTGAAGTTCGTTCCGTTCGCGGAGGCGGCGATGACGAATGTCATGAATCCGACGAAAATCCAGTTGGGGAGATGGATCTGGAACACGTCGATGGGGCAGAACGGAATAGTCAGGTCGCCCTTGAGTTCGGGGATGAACTTGTAGCAGAAAATGGCGACGACAAGGCTGAACAGAAAGTAGAGGAAGAGTCTGAGCGTGCTGGAGATGCCGTCGGCCTTGTCCATGTAGTCGGCCGCCTTGATGCGGCCCTGGTTGATGAGGCGCTTGGCACGGACTTTCGCGATGTCGTCGATGGCGCCCACGGTGCTGAACAGGAGCAAGATGACCAGCGTAGATATGGTATAGCCGTTCATGTTGCACACGAGCAGCGAGACAATCTCGACCACGACCACCAGGAGCAGCCCGCCCATGATCGGGGGGGATTTTGTCTTGCCGTCCTTGTCGAAGTCGCTCGTCGCGTCGATTCTCTGCAGCAGGCGGATGTACTTGGGCATGAAGAAGAGGACGAGGATGATGGAAAGCATCGCGGCGGAACCGGCGCGGAAAAGTCGTCCGTCGAAAAGTTCAAGACTGGTTACGTGATAGAGCCAACGGCAAAGCATGGTATTCGGTGGAGTGCGAAGGTGTTTTTAGGTGTGTAACTTGGCGAAAACGGGTGAAAAATGCAAAAAATCAGAATGAGCGCACAAAAAGCAGGTTGGACGTGGGAAAGATAAAATAATCCGTGGCTTTTGGCTTGCGCTGGCGAAAATTTCTACATTTTGGACATGAGTGAAATGCATATCGGCTGTCCCCATTGCGGAGCTTCCTTCAACGTCCAGTTCGACGGTGATATCTCGAACATGATGATATTCCCTTGTGCAAGGTGCAATGTCCCGCTGATGTATTTTCACGGAGAAATCTCGGAACTGGACCGGGACGAATTCGAACACTTGCGCAAACGCCTGACAAAGGTCCTGAACGTCGTCATGAAGCATGGCGATTCGGTGAGCGATGTCGCGGATTCGCTGAAAAAGATGGTGGATGCCTCCAACGAGCGCGCCTCGGAACGTAACGCGCCCCACTTGCCCTCTATCTCGGACGAAACGTTGGCCCAGCTGCAAAAGAGCCTGGACGAGATGGACGCGGATAGCTTCTTGAAAAGCCTGTAAATATGTTTGAATTTTTTATTGCCGCTTTAGTTGTCGCCATCGCGCCGGGGCCGGACAACCTGTTCGTGCTTGCGCAGAGCGCGACTCACGGGACGCGCGCCGGCATTTGCGTGATTTGTGGGCTTTGCACCGGGATTGCCGTGCAGACGACGCTCCTGATTGTGGGCGTTTCCGCATTGATCGCGGCGAGTCCGGTGGCGTTCTTTGTGTTGCAGTGCTGCGGGGCCGCCTACCTGCTGTATTTGGCGTACAAGAGCTTCCAGGTTCGCGCGGGAGTAGTGAAAATAGACGAGAGACGAGAGACGAGAGACGAGAGAGAAGTTGGTTTAGACGAGAGACGAGAGACGAGAGACGAGAGGAATGTTGGTTTAGACGAGAGACGAGAGGGGGGAGAATCCTCCGGCTTGTCGTTCCGCAAGCTTTACTTGCGCGGCATCATCATGAACCTCACGAACCCGAAGGCTGTACTTTTTGCGCTTTCGTTCATCCCGCCTGCGGTCCGGATGGATTCGGCCCTGAGCCCGTCGCTCCAGATGGCTATTCTCGGCGTGGAATTCGTCGTGGCGACCTTCATCGTTTTCGGCTCCATCGCCTTTTTGGCGGGAACGGTCAAGAACTTCTTGCTCAATAGCCCCAAGGCAAACCGCAACCTCAACTGGTTCAGCGGCTGCGTGTTCGTGCTCCTCGCTATCGCGTTGTTCGTGATGTAATCAAGGCTTTAGTCGCAAGACGGTTCGTAGAAAAATACACACGAAAAGAAACGCTTTGTTTCAGTCCCGTAATGGCCGTATCCTCTCCATGCTAACCAATGAGAATCTTTACAGGATTCAATAGGAATGGTATCAACGACAATATAAATATCACTCCATTTTTTATGTTTTATCAGATATTGAAGCGTATCATCAAAAGCGAAGGCATTTAATTGTACGGAGTCCGCATAATCTTCTTTTATTTTAAATTGATAGCAAAAAGGTTTTTCAAAGCAGCTTTCATAAGAAGAAATATTCGAAACGATTGTATCCAGTTCAACCGTTGATACGATATGAACTTCGTCATAACCATCGCTGGAGCATTCTCCAGGACAACCATAAAAAAAGAAAGCACAAACTAGAAGAATTAAAAAAAATAATTTCATTCGAGAATCCTCCTAATAGAACATTGTTTTCCCTCGGCTTATAAAGTGCCCCTATAGGATCTACACAAATTAATACGTCTTGTGACTTTTCACGATATCCAACAAAACTTCTTCGATATTCGACGCACGATATTTCTGGTTGACTTCAATCGTGAAATAATTATTGTTCTTTGTTTTAAGTACCGCATACGCAATGCTAAAGGAACCGTTGGAAGTCACCGTCCATGCATAAGCGTCGCCACCTTGTCTTGCGAATTTCGTCTCGCCATATTTGATGGGTTTATCGGTATTTTCGATTTGCGTCATCTTTTTGTAATGGTCAAAAAGCCCTATGAGGACTAACGAATCGGTTTGGGCAAAATCGACTCCACTTTCAATTTCGAGACTTTCGAATAGTTCCTTTGTCTGGCCTTCAATCGCCAGCTTCATATACGAATCTGACCTTCCTTCAGCAAGTTCAACACGCGTTTCCACGCCTTCCTGTTTCTTTGATTTTATAGGGACCCAATCAGCTAAAGGGAGTTCAAAAGACATCGGTTCAGGATATGGGATGTCCAACGAAACCGCAGGACTTCCAGTCCAAAAAGATGTTGTATTGTGGAGTTCCGCATTGTTATAATTTTTTGCACACCCACAAAGGGACAACAGCGATGCTGAAAATAGAAGTACGATGAATTTCTTTATACTTTTCATGATTGAACTATCCTTTATTAACTTTTTTCGGCTCATAAAGAGCCCCTATATGTTATGACGGATTGCGCAAACTCAATACGTTCTTTTGTTCAAATATATCTCTTTTTTCGGAGGAAGGCGAGGCTCAAGGCTTTTTTTTCGCCTCGGTTTATAAAAACCCCTAAAAAAGGTTTTTACCTTGACTTTATGCAAAAGCGGTGACGTTGATTTTCTAAATTTTCACGCATGAAACTCCTTTTTACCGACCTAGACGGAACGCTCCTGACCGACGACAAGCGCATCCTTGATGCGGATATGGCCGCTATTGAAGCGATGCTTTCTCGCGGGCACAAGTTGGTGCTCTGCACGGGCCGTCCGCTCACGAGCGCAAAGCAACTGGCGCAAAAGTACGGCTTCGACAAGCCCGGTTTTTTCCTGGTGAGTTTCAACGGCGGACTAATCTACGATTATGCGACCGAGAACGCGATTCTCACGCGGTACATTCCTGTCGACGAAGTGAAATTCATCATGGACGCGGCGCACCGCTGCGGCATGCATGCGCACACGTATTCGGGTGATCTCGTGGTTTCGGAGTATGAGACGGAACAGCTCAAGACGTATTGCCGCCTGATGAAGATGGATTACGTTGTCGTGAAGGATATCCGCGAATACTACGGCGAGTTTATCAACGTGGTGGTGAAGCCGCCCATCAAGGTAAATATCATTACGCCGTTCGACCATTCGAGCCTTGTGGATTTCCGAGCCGAGATGCGCAAGACAACGGCGGGCAAACTCTTTGACGTGTTCAGCAAGCCCGAAATGCTCGAGTTTTCGCACATGCAGAGCAACAAGGGCGATGCGGTGCGGTTCATGGCCGAGTATTACAAGGTCCCGCTTGAAGATACGATTGCGGTGGGCGACGAGGAGAACGATTGCCCCATGATCGAGGCGGCGTGTGTCGGCGTCGCCGTGGCGAATGCCTCGCCGGTGGCAAAGGCGGCAGCCGATTATGTGACTGCAAACGACAACAATCATTCGGCAATCGCCGAGGTGATTGAGAAATTCGTGCTTGGCTAGGGATAGATTTTCTATATTCTCCCTAGAGGTCATACTATGAAATTCTTTGTGACGGGTGTTGGTGGCCAGTTGGGTCACGACGTGATGAATGAACTCGCCAAACGAGGGCATACGGGCGTGGGCTCGGATATGGCTCCTGCTTACAGCGGTGTTGCCGACGGTTCCGCAGTGACGACGATGCCCTACGTGCAGCTCGACATTACAGATGCTGCGGCTGTCGAGAAGGCAATTTCTGAAGTGAACCCGGATGCTGTGATTCATTGCGCTGCATGGACTGCTGTGGATCTGGCCGAAGACGATGCAAACGTGGCGAAGGTCCGCGCGGTGAACGCGGGTGGCACGCAGAACATCGCGAATGCCTGCAAAAAACTCGGCTGCAAGATGACCTACATCAGCACGGATTACGTTTTTGACGGCCAGGGAACGGAACCTTGGAAGCCCGACTGCAAGGATTACAAGCCTTTGAACGTTTATGGACAGACTAAGCTCGAAGGCGAACTTGCCGTGAGCGGGACTCTCGAGAAGTTCTTTATTGTGCGTATCGCTTGGGTGTTCGGCCTCAACGGCAAGAATTTCATCAAGACGATGCTTAATGTGGGCAAGACTCACGATACCGTGCGCGTGGTGAACGACCAGATTGGCACGCCGACGTACACGCTTGACCTTTCGCGTCTGCTGATTGACATGAACGAAACCGAAAAGTACGGCTATTACCACGCAACGAACGAAGGCGGATTCATCAGCTGGTACGACTTTACCTGCGAAATCTTCAAGCAGGCGGGTTACAGCACCAAGGTGGTGCCCGTGACGACTGCTGAATACGGCCTCAGCAAGGCGGCGCGTCCGTTCAACAGCCGTTTGGACAAGAGCAAGCTTGTGGAAGCCGGTTTCAAGCCGCTCCCCACATGGCAAGATGCCTTAGCGAGATACTTAAAAGAAATTGGAAACTAGTGATGGAAGAAAAGCAAACTTACCGTGAAGTGATGCCGGGGGAACTCCCGTGCGAAGTGCCGGATTGCGACGGCGTGATGGTCGTCGACCCCGATAACAGCTACAAACTCACCTGCGACAAGTGCGGGCACATTAAAGAGTGATTGATGATTGATAATTGATGATTGATAATTTTACATTATCCATTATCCATTATCCATTATCCATAGCCAAATGTCTTACCAGAGCTTGAACATTACATACCCGGACCTTCCTGTCGTTGAACATCGGGAAGAGTTCTTTGAGATGCTCGAGAAGCATCAGGTGGTGATTGTCAAGGCAGACACCGGTTCGGGCAAGTCGACGCAGCTCCCCAAATTCCTTTTGGAATGGTATTCCTCAAAGGGCGAAGCCCGTGCTCATACCTCAGAGCGCGAAGCGCGGCCTCACAATCTCTTTAAAATCGGTGTGACGGAGCCCCGCCGGCTTGCGGCGATTTCCATTGCGGATCGCCTGCGCGAAGAATTGAAGGACGAGACGCTTGTCTCCACGAAAATCCGCTTCTGGGAACAGGGCCAGAGTGATGCCCCCATCAAGGTGATGACGGATGGCATTTTGTTGCAGGAATTCCGCCGCGACAGGCTCTTTAGGCAGTATTCGGCCATCGTGATTGACGAAGCACATGAACGTTCGTTGAACATCGACATTTTGCTCGGTATTTTCAAGACGGTATTGCAGGCCCGCCCGGAATTCAAGCTGATTGTGGCCTCCGCGACGCTCGATGCCAAGCTCTTCGAGGAATTTTACGACAACAGTTGCGTGCTCGAAGCCGAGGGCCGCACGTTCCCGGTGGATGTGGAGTACTATTTCGGCGGCGGTTCGACAGGCTCACCGACCTTAAGTAAGGTCCCTGAGCTTGCCGAAGGGCCGAGATTCCGCGACATTAGTGGAAAAGGCGATTCCGGCCTTTTGGACGAGGCCCGCGATGCGATTCTCGATTTGGAAACGCGCCATCGCGACCACCTGCTTTGTTTTTTGCCGACGGAACGCGACATTCAGGATTTGGCGGGCGAGCTCGCGCATGAACTGGATTCTGCGACCTTCGACATTCTGCCGCTTTACGGGCGCATGAGCCCCGATGAACAGCGCCGCATTTTCAGGCATACGGAAAAGACCCGCGTGGTGCTCGCGACGAACATCGCGGAAACTTCGCTAACGATTCCGGGAATCGCTTACGTGGTGGATACGGGTACGGCCCGCATCTCGCGGTACAACGCGCAGTCGAGAATCCAGGGGTTGCCCGTTGAGGACATTTCGAAGGCAAGTGCCCGGCAGCGCACTGGGCGTGCGGGGCGCGTAAAGCCCGGTGTTTGCATACGCCTTTATTCTCCCGAGGATTTCGAGAAGCGCGACGAGTTTACGGAGCCGGAAATCCGGCGGAGTAATCTCGCGAACGTGGTCCTGCAACTGCGCAGCCTCGGGCTGGAACTCGAAAATTTCCCGTTCTTGCAGTCGCCGCCGCATTCGGCATTTCGCGGCGCTTACAAGACGCTTTTTGAACTCGGTGCGTTGACCGCCGATAACGCCAGCGGGCATGTGACCAAGCTTGGCCGCGAGATGACGCGCCTTCCGATGGACGTGGCACTTTCGGCGGTGCTTTTGCGGGCGCGCGATGCGGGCGTGTTGCAACCCGCGTTGATCGTCTGTTCGGCGCTTTCCATCCAGGATCCGCGCGTGGTACCGAGCGAAGAGCCCGAACGCACCCGCATTCGCCAACTGCACCGCAGGTTCGCGGGCCACAAGAGCGATTTCCTCACGTTCATTTGCATGTGGAATGCCTTCTGTGCCGAATGGGATGGCAAGACCTGGAATAAGCTGCGCAAGTTCTGCGACAAGAACAGCCTGCATTTTTTGCGGTGCCGCGAATGGATTGATTTGTATGAACAGTTCGGGCGCATCCTCGACGTGAAATTTGAAAATCGCGTGTGCCCGCTGGACAGTTTCCACCGCGACAACCTGCACATCGCACTCCTTTCGGGATTTCTGGGCGGCGTTGCCCTGCGTGACATGGAAAACGGCTGCTACCGCCTGGTGAGCGGCCGCGAGACGCACGTTTTCCCGGGCAGCGACCTTTACGGCAAGAGCGCGGAATGGCTCTTTAGTGCCGAGGTGCGCGAGACGAGCCGCATTTTCCTCAACAAGGCTGCCGAAATCAAACCCGAATGGATTATGCAGGTGGCGGAACCCTTCTGCACGCGTCGTTGGTATGCGCCTACGTGGAACCAGGAACGCGGTTTTGTGGAAGCGGTGGAGGAGGTGAGTTTCCGCGGGCTCGTGATTAGCCGCGGCCATCGCGTGGATTATGCCCGCGTGAATCCTGACGATTGCGCAGAGATTTTCTGGCGCGAGGCCGTAGTGCTTGGCCAGATGGCGCGCCCGTTTGCCTTCATGACGCACAACGAGCGCGTCGTCGAGGACTTGCATGCGTTGGAAGCCCGCAAGCGTCAATTCGGGCTTGCCCCGAGCGAAGATGCCCTAGTGGATTATTACGTGCGCATTGCACATGAGGTGAATTCCATCAAGACGCTCAAGGACTACATCCGCGAACATACCGACCAGTTCTTGAAATTCGATGCGAAGTTCTGGCTGGACCAGTTAGATACTGGTGTAGAGTGTGTCATTGCGAGCGAAGCGCGGCAATCTCTAGGCGATTTGTTCCCGCGCGCCTTCGATGCCTCGGCGAAGGGCAAGAAAGCCGCAAAACCGCAGGAACCCACTCTCGGCGGCTCCCTCGAACAGTTCCGCATTGAAGGGCTCGACGGTTCCAGCCGCATGGTGATGGGCGAGATGGTCTTCGATGCGACCCGCGACTGCGACGGCATCACGCTCGACTTGCCTTACGACATGCTTCCGCAGGTAACGCCCGCGGCGCTTGCTCTCTCGATCCACCAGTGGCGCGAATGGATGGCGGAATCCGTTATTCGCGAGATGCCCAAGAATGCGAAAAAGCAGCTGGAAGGCAAGCGTACGTTTATCGATGACGCCTTCTGCGATAAGCTCAAGGCGAACCCGCACAAGGCCCCGCTATTCAGCCTCTACGAAGTCTTTGCCGAGATGAAGCAGCTCGATTGCGACATCCCGACGGTCACGCCTGAAAAAGAGAACCACTTGCGGATTCATGCGAAAATCTTCAAGCAGGGGTTCCCGGAGAAATTCCCCTGCGAAATTAACCCGGAATGGGGGAGTTTCCGGCTTTTCGCGGCAGTGCGCCCTGTCGTGGTAACGTTCGGCATCGATTTTGCGCTTGGCGATATGCGCTTTGGCTGGCGCTTGGGCGAATCGGCGCTCATGACTCCGGCTGAATCCGCTTTCTGGCAAGCTTTCCGCAAGCGCGTGGTGGTTCGGCAGGCTCACCAACCTGGCAAGGTCACTGAGCTAGCCGAAGTGACCGATTCTGCCTCCACGCTCATTGTCGACCGCCTGAACATGCTTGAGACGGGCGGTCTCTATTCCGACGGTTTCAAGACGGCGCTCAAGTCGTGGGTTTTGAAGTCGCTTGTTGCCGATAAGCTGGACGCGAACCATTGCGTGCGCTTTACGGGCCTCGAGTTTTCCCGCGGCAAAAAGATTCGGGACTTCAAGAACCTTGCCGCCAGCACCCGCAGCGAAGACGAAGAAATGCGCCTCGCGCTTGTACGTGCCACCTATGAATCCGGCCTTCTCGGAGCCGGAGCCTTCGTGAAGTTCTGGGATATTCTCCGTGAATTCTCGGTAGCGATGCGCCAGGGCGGTGACCATGCCCGCGATGCTATTGCCGCCCTCATGGCGAAAAACAAGTCCATCTCGAAATTTGTGGCACTCTACTTGCCTGACCATAAGGAAAATACTTTGTTCGAAAGGTTGGCCGTGCTCGGCGCTGACATGTCGGTCGGAGATTGCTTCGCCCAAGGGGCTCGCAATGACAAAATAGATCTCTCCGTCAAGGATCTCCGTGAAAAGTTCCGTCCCTTCCTCAAGGCCCGCTTCATGAAGGACCACGAACTGAAAACGGCTCGAGACCTCCTCTCCAAAATTGAGCGCACCGCTTCTGACGATTCCGAATATCCTGAACTCTACTTACAGGCTTCCGCCCTGCTCGAGGACTTTGAAATCCTCAAGTACAAGCGCAAGGGCGACGATTCCGAGGAAATCATTGAGGAAGATTCCCTTGCAAAACTGAAGGGCCGCTTCGGGAAATTGAAGTAGTTTTTCCCTAAAATGGATTAATTTTGGCAATATTCCATCTTCTCCGCTACTTTCACGATAGCGTTTTTTTCTAAATTTTATCGGGATGAAATTTCGTTTACGCCTAATCTGCTTGTTGGCTTTTGCTTTTATTTCCGCCTGCTCGAACAGCGAGGATCCTGTTATCGTGTCGGTGGGCAATACCAAACTGCATCTTTCCGAAATCAGGGTTATGGCCCCCGAATGGGATTCCTGGGGCAATCAGGAACGTCTTTCTTTTTTGGATCATTGGATTGATGAGGAAATCATTTTCCAGGAGGCCGAGTCCAAGGGCGTGCTGGAAGATTCTGCCCTTGCCCAGCAAATCGATGCCATGGTTCGCAAGATGACCGTGGACTATTTCCTCCAGACCTTCACGGATTCCATGCTTGTGACCGACGCCGAAAAGCAGGAATACTACAAGAACCACCCGGAACAGTTCCTGCGCGGGAAAACGATTGCTTCTGGAGCTATCCTGTATTTTAACGAATGGCAGAATGGAACGACCTATTACAAGGGACACAAGGGTGTTGTGTATGACTCCATCCCCAATATGCATTACTTGGTCAAGAAAATTGTTCCGTTTGATTCCGTCGAGACGACCCCGGACAGTTGCTTGATTCCGAGTTTGCAGGAAATTCCGGTCGGTCACATTACGCAGATGAAGGTTTGTGAAGGCGCCCTGAAAATCGGTGTCATTGTAAAACGTCTTGATTCCGCAGATGTTCTCCCGTTCGAGGAGGTCGCGGAGGATGTCCAGACTCGTGCTTGGCTCGAACACCAGAAGGTCGTCTTGGAACGCTTGAAAAAGGAATGGAAGAGCTCCCGACCCATTTTCATGAAGACTAACGTATTTGGAAAGGATTAATGATGTCCAGAATCTCCCGTTTTGCCGTTACTTTTGCTTTTGCTCTTTGCTCGATGGCTTCGGCCTCGCCCGTACTCATGGAAGGGATTGCTGCCGTTGTCGACGGGAAGCCCATCATGCGCTCGGAACTCATGAACAAGCTATACCAGTTCCAGGAAATGCCCGAAGCGGCGGAGATGAGCGAAAAGCAGCAGAAGGAGTACGTCCTTGATAAGTTGATAGAGGAAAAGGTTCTGCTCAGCCGTATCGACCGCGACTCTATCGTAGTGACGGAAGCCGAAGTGGACCAGCGCGTGAATACGCATATGACGCAGCTTGCTGCAAGCCAGAATATCGATCTGGCCACTCTGGAGAAGGCTATCCGTTCCCAACTGGGCATCAGCGTTGCACAGTACCGTGACCAGCTGTCCAAGCAAATCCGTTCGCATATCGAAATGATGCGTGTGCGCCAGATGCATGTGGGTTCCATCCACCCGACCAAGAAAGAAGTGGATTTGTTCTACAAGGCGTACAAGGATTCCCTGCCGCGCCAGTATAACTGTGTTCAGTTGAGCCACATCCAGATTCCCGTTTCGCCAGATTCCGCGATTGTAGATTCGGTCAGGCTTGTCGCGGAAATGTTGATCGACAGCCTCAACCTTGGCATGAATTTTGAGCTTCTTGCGAAGAACCATTCCCAGGATTCCAGTGCCGCGAAGGGCGGCGACCTCGGCTATTTCAAGCGAGGCTTGCTCGACCCGGCATTCGAACGTGCGCTCGACAAGCTTTCTAATGGTCAGTATGCAGCAACGCCGGTCCAGACGAACCTTGGCTGGCATATCGCCCGCGTTCTTGGACGAAAGGAAGACGGCGTCCGTTCCGCTCAGATCCTGCTGCGCACGATTCCTTCGGCTAAGGATTCCGCTGCGGTTCTGCACCTTGCCGATTCCCTCAGAAATTCAATCAAGACAAAGGAAAGTTTTGCCGCTGCCGCCAAGAAGTATAGTGAGGACAAGTCCAGCAACTATGCGGGTGGCTTGCTGGGCTGGTTCCAGAAAAACGAGATGGAACCGGCGTATGTAGATCCGGTTGCCAACCTGAATGTGGGCGAGATTTCCGAACCCGTCCTTATTGATGGTGCCTACCATCTGTTCCGTTTGGACGATTCAAAGCAAATTCGCGAACTTACGATGGACGAGGATTATGGCAAGATTGAACAGCTTGCCGCGAACCATCTCGAAGACATGAAACTGGAAAAGCTTGTCAAGAAATGGCGTAAGGAAGTCCACATCGAAATCCGAATGACGGAATAATTGGATTATGATTGATTTTACCCATGTCACCAAGTCTTACGAGGACAACTGGAAGGCGCTCAACAACGTCACGTTCCGGGTGAACAAGGGTGAATTTGTTTTCTTGACAGGACATTCCGGTGCAGGAAAGTCCACCGTGCTCAAGCTGATTTACATGGACGAACGCCCCGACGAGGATCGTGGCGGCCAGGTGATGGTCAAGTTTACGGGAGAATGCGTTTACGACAGCAAGAACACCCCGGACAAGAAAATCCAGGCGCTGCGTCGCAAGATGGGCATAGTCTTCCAGGATTTCAAGCTGTTGCCGGACCGCAATGTCTTTGAAAACGTTGCATTGGCGCTCCGTATCGTGGGCACCCCGAGCAACAAGATAAACAACGCAGTCTTTGATGCGCTTGCCCTGGTGGGGATTAGCCAGAAGCGTTTTGCTATGCCCTACACGCTTTCGGGCGGTGAGCAACAGCGTGTGGCCATCGCGCGTGCCATGGTACACAATCCCTACGTACTCCTGGCTGACGAACCGACCGGAAACCTCGACCCGAAAAACGCCGAGGAAGTGTTCAGTATTTTCAAGGAAATCAATGCCCGCGGCACGACCGTCGTGATGGCGACGCATAACCCGGATTTCTACTTGAATAGCCCTTTCCGTCGCTTGGTCTTGGACCATGGCGAACTGTTGAATAGGGATATGATTTAAAAGCCCGTTCTTGTTACGAGCAGCGCAGGACCTGACCCGGACGGATGAGGTTGCCCTTGATGTTATTCAGCTGCTTAAGGCGCTGGATGCTGATTCCGTATTTCCTTGCAATCTTTCCGAGGCAGTCCCCGCTGCGCACTTTGTAGTAGCGGTGCTTGGACAGTTCCTTCTGGAATCCGCCTTCGGCGGCGAGCAGCTTTTCGGGGTCGAGTTCGACGCTCACGTTCCAGAATGTGCCTTGTTCGAAGTTGAAAATCGTGGCGGGATCGATGTAGATGCCCTCGTAGCGCATCTCGAAATGGAGGTGGGCTCCGAAGGAGCGGCCTGTATTGCCCCCGACGCCGATGGTATCGCCGGCCTGGAGTTCGTCTCCGACGTTCACGTTCCAACTGGCGAGGTGTGCATAGAGTGTCGTGAGTCCGTTCCCGTGGTCAAGGATGACATACTTGCCATAGCCTTTGCGGCGGCCCTGGTTGCGGACTTTTACGACCTTTCCGGCAAATGCGGCTACAATGGTGCGGTTTTCGCCATGACACAGGCCGAGGTCGATGCCTCGGTGCATGCGGTAGGTGCGGATTCCGTACGGACCGGCGATGCGGCGGCTTTCGGTCGGGACGATGGCCGTGGTCATGTCTAGCTGGAGCTTCTTGAGTTCCTTGCCGGCAAAAGCGGAGTCCGTGAATGCAGCGAGTTCCGCGTCGGCTTCTTCCTGGCTCATTTCGTTTTTGTCGTCAGCCGTGTCGGCCGCTGTTTCGATGGCAGCTTCTTGGATTTCGCTCTTGGCCGTGGAACCGGGGTGCATGTGCAGTCCCGCATCGGAATTGTCAGAAATTTCTTTCAGGGATTCAAGAGCATCGTCGTCGAGCGTGAGCGCTGCGTTCTCTTCGAGGCGCTGGATGGCATCCTCGGCAATATTGTCTTCTTTCGCGAGAACGGCAAACGGTAGGGCAAGCAAAAATATAGATATACGCAATTTCATAATTATTGATGGGGTAAAGATATATCATTTATCGCCCTTTGTCACGCCGAATAAAACTTATTTATTTGTGAAATTCGTTTTGCGGGGACTATTGTGCGGAAGGTCACACCACTTTTTTTTGAAATGTGTGATGGTGCTCTCTTTTTTGTTTTTCGCACAAAAAATGCCGTTTTTGATGTGATAATTTTTTTACGTATGCGAATGTGCCAGAAAAAGT
This sequence comes from Fibrobacter sp., assembly GCA_017642335.1. Taxonomy (GTDB): domain Bacteria; phylum Fibrobacterota; class Fibrobacteria; order Fibrobacterales; family Fibrobacteraceae; genus Fibrobacter. The sequence continues at coordinate 1,078 of JAGCPF010000061.1, read as the reverse complement.
AAAAAAAATGAGGTTGTTCTAAATTTTTTATCGTCTTTTGCGCTATGTGCGCTTTTTTTTTAGCTTTCGGAGTGCATTTTGCTCGGCTTTGCTATGCCAAAGCAAATAATTGCTTGACGTCTATGACGTAAGTGGCTGCGGTTCGAAAATGCAAAAACATGTTTTTGCGCTTTCGAACCTTGCACACTTTTGCCGCGGCGTTCGCCTTTTACTAAATTTGTCCCCCGTCAGGGCCTATCATCCAGGTAGGTTCCTAGTCCGGCACGCCGAAGCGCCTGCCGATAAAGGATTATATAATGGCAAAGAAAGTTCAGGATGCCCTCAAGGACATCATCTCCCTCTGCAAGCGCCGCGGTTTCATTTTCCCCGGCTCCGAAATTTACGACGGCCTCGCCAACACTTGGGACTACGGTCCGTATGGCGTGGAACTGAAGCGCAACATCAAGAACCTCTGGTGGAAGAAGTTTGTTACGAGCCGCCAGGATGTGCTCGGTCTCGATAGCTCTATTCTTTTGAACCCCCGCGTTTGGAAGGCCTCCGGCCACGTGGGCAACTTCTCTGACCCGCTGGTCGACTGCCTCGCTTGCCACGAACGTTTCCGTGCCGACCAACTCTTGGAAGACAAGCTCGGCGAAGGCTGCTGCGCCGGCAAGAACTTTGACGAAGTCCACCAGATGATGATGGACAACAAGATTGAATGCCCGACCTGCGGCAAGACCGACTGGACCAAGCCCCGCGCATTCAACCTGATGTTCCAGACCGAAATCGGCGTTATCGAAGGCGAAGGCAACAAGGTGTACCTCCGTCCGGAAACCGCTCAGGGTATCTTCGTTGACTTCAAGAACATTGTCGACAACGTCCGCCCGCGCATTCCGTTCGGTGTCGGTCAGATCGGTAAGTCTTTCCGTAACGAAATCACTCCGGGTAACTTCATCTTCCGTACCCGCGAATTCGAACAGATGGAACTTGAATTCTTCTGCGAACCGGGTACCGAACTTGACTGGTACAACTTCTGGCGCAAGTACTGCTTCGACTGGCTCGTGAACGACCTCGGCGTGAACAAGGAAAAGCTCCGCCT
>JAGCPF010000060.1 GCA_017642335.1 Fibrobacter sp. | reverse complement strand
TGCTTTACGTCTTCTTCGGGGAGCGAATCCTTCATGAAAATATTTCCGTAATAGGTTTGGTTGAGACCGCGTGTGCTCTTGTCATGTTGACGCCAAACGGAATCAGGGATTGGTTGGTAGGAGGCATCATTCCCGCATTTCCATTTTAGCATAAGATAAGCGGCGCCATATTCCTCTGCATAGTTTAGTTTGAATTTGTAGAGGCTGTCTTTCTTGAATTGAAAAGCGCTGTAATATGGAATGTCCCAGTTGTTGAACCATGCGTCAATGAGCAGGGAATCGTTAATCCAAAGGCGTCTGTCATTGTCCGTGGTAAGTTGCAGGGAACAAAGTGCGGTGACAGGAGATTTGATGTATCCGGAATATGCAATTGAAAAACTATCCGCCGGTACTTTCCCTGGTATCGGAGAACCATCGCGTACATCAAAGTTTAATGTTGTCGTGGTGGTTTCAAGCAACTTTCCGCCATAGGCTTCGGGGCCTCCGGCAGCAGTGTCTTTCCAAATACCGTCAAGATCCATGAAGTAAAAGTCTGTTACCCAACGTTGGTATCGGAATCCTTCTTCTGTTTTCTGGTAGAATTCAAATTGAGCGCGCGGAATGTCTCCAACAAAAATGGCTCCCGTGATGGAATCCCTCTTGCTTACGAGTATTTCTTTCAGGTCGGTGACTTTCCCGCCGTTCTTCTGGGATTTGAAAGATACGACAGAGGCATTTATTTGATAAGTATTCCAAATGTCATCTGTATAGGTGTTTATGGCATTCCTGATTTCTTTGTCTAATATCATTTCGTCGTCAACGACGATGAGGATGTCAGATGCTTTACTCCATGCGCAAACAGAAAATAGGAGAAATACCCCAAAAAAATATTTAAGTGTATTTTTCATGAAAGCCTCCCAGGACTTCATTAAAGACAAAATCCTTTTTTGGGGAAATATATATAATTTTTTCTCTGCTAGAAAGGGCTACGACAATCTTGGCTCTGTCAAGCCTTTACCAACAAAAAAATAGAATCCTTATTCGTTCACGAATTCGAGCTTGCTGAAACTGCTAGGCAATTCGCGTGTGGGTATACCACTTAATAAGAAAAAAGGATATATTTTAACTAAACCGGTAATGAATACGGTTGTTCATGAACCCACTACCAAAAAAAATACAAATCCAATTGAAGCAGTTCCAAAGAAAAGGTATGATTTGCAAAGTGTTAAAAGGCTTCTGGATGGGAATGGTGTTTTTGTGGATTGTCGGTTGTACCGGCGATGACTCATATATGAATTCCGGTGGCTATTGCCAAAACTGGAGCTGCAAACCTTTCACTGATGTTTTGCAACGTCCCACGACCTTTGCGTTGGAATTGCAGTTGAACGATTCTGCTGATTCTCGCGTGGCAAAACTCTATACGCTGGATTGTCAATTCCTTCCCGACGAAGACTCTTTGGCGCTGAGCACGTTTTGCGTCGATAGCCTCAAGTATGGCGAAAGCGATTCTCTAAGGCACCTTCCTCAAAAAAACAAAAATTCCTACGATGTCTTTAGTGATTTGTCGGTAAAGACGAATGGGCGTATTTTAGAAAAATACATTAAAATACCGATAGATGACGATGACCATCTGCGTTTTACTCTAGTAGATCGGAAAAATAAGCAGAAAGCTTTCGATGTGGACTTGTCAGCCTTTATCAAAATGTACGAACTCCATGGAGACACCTTTGATTTCAGGTTCCCAGATAGCACCACATTCAGTGCCTTTACCCGCGATACAACTTTTAGCGAAAAGGATTGTGCAGTCCCGTTTACAGATAAAAGAGAGTCTGGATGCTATTATTACTCAGTTTACGATACTCCCTATATGGACACCACAGTCTATTGCATAGCCGAGGAAGGCAACCGCGATAAACATTTCCGTCATTTATTTATAAGCAATGAGGGAACTTTGAGGTGCGCGGAATTGAACGATATCGGCGATTCTAGTGCTTGTAAATCGCAACAGTTCTACGTGCTTATTGAAGAACAGAAGCCCTGGCATGACGAATCTGTAGATTGTGACATGATTGATTTGGTCTCCGTTCCAGAATCGCTCTCCTTAAGCAACCTTTATTCACGTCGGTTGGTTAATGACATCATTGTAGATTCGTTGGGGAGCCGGATGTATCGTTGGGACGAGGACCTGTCTGATTCGGATCTTGTTGACGGGAGTTGTCATTCGTGGCATACCGTAAGTTGGCTCGGTGGACAAGGCCCAGACGGAGAAGATGATTTCACGATTTATACCGTTTACAGGGATTAAGGGCAATTTATGAAAAGGCTTCTGTTTTTGTGGATTGCGCTTTTGGTGGTGCCCTCTTTTGGCAACTTTTATTTTGATCTTACTCTGGGAGGGGCTTTGCGGCATCCCGCAGCTCTGACAAAATTTCGCAGCCTATTTGCAGTTGGAGCACAGTGACCCCATTGACCAATTTTTATTATTTGAAACGCATCCAATCAAAATCTGTTGACTTTTTTCTTTGATTTTGTTCATGGATTACCTAAGCGTTTTTTCCTCAAAAAAATTATATTACGAAAAAAAATGCGATACGAGCTTATCTTGAAACCGTTTATTACGAAACTGCTTGATGTGTTTATCCTTTTTGCGGTCGTGTTCAATCTCGGCGGTTGTATCTTCCTGCTAAACTTGCCAAGTGATACCCAGAACATAATCTTAAAGGCGGAAGACGGTGGGGAATACGATTTTTACGTGGATAATACTCTCGTTTGTCCCCATACCGACAGGTGCGTCTTTGTCCATAACAAGATGACGCTCTGCCAACATACCATCGATATCAAGCGAGGCGAAGTTGTTTACGGGACCTCGTTTTACGGCTATTGGGAAGAAAGACCGGCTCTTGCCAAGATGTTGGTCGAACGCGACGACAAGAAATGCCCCGAAGAATGGGACGGCGCAATTGTAATCGTGGAAATCAACCCTGAACAGTAGCGAATAAACAGCCGCTGTCAACCCTTTTTATGCACGAAAGTCGCCCACATGGTGGACGACTTTTTCGATATCCGTTTATTGTGTCAATTTAAACTGCGGTTACTTCACGACCTTCTTGATGTAGTTGGATTTCAGGTCCTTGAGGTAGTAGGTTCCGTGCGGGACCTGCAGGGCCTTGAAGGATTCTTCGGCCGACTGCGGGATGGCCACGAAAGTTTTCACCAACACGCCCGTAGCAGAGAACACGGTAAAGGTTGTCGGCGTCTGGCTTGCCCAATGGATATTCTGGGCAATGGCATCGACAGAACTTGCCGGGGCGTCTGCGCTAGATGTGACTTCGGCACTAGATGTCGGGGTACCTTCGGAGCTGGAGGCCGGAGTCTTGCCGTCGCTGGATGCCACTACGCTGCTGGAAGCCGGAGCCTCGCTGCTGGATGTCGGGGCTTCAGAACTGCTGCTGGATTCCGGAGCGGCTGCAGCACCTACAACTTCCAATTCCAAATCCATGAATTCGATGACAAAGGAACCGTCGGATTCAGCCTTAACTTCTTTGCCCTTCTGCTTCACGGTCTTGCCATCGGCGCCTTCGATCTTCACGCGGAGTGGGACGCTCTTGGGCATGGCCGAATGGGGGGATTTCCAGGTAACCTTGAAACCGCCGTCGATATCGGTCGAAGTGGCCTTGTCGATTACGAAGTGTGCGCGGTAGTAGGCAGCCACGCGGCCCATCGGGGCGCGCCACAGGCCCTGCGCCTTGGCCTCGTCCATAATGGAAATCATGTCATTTTTGCTAATGCTATAGCCGCCGCCTCCGGTTACACCATGGTTCAGCTGCACCGTCCAGGCATTCTTTTGCTTGGCTTCGCTCATGTTGCCCTTGGACTGTTGCGTATTGCCCTGATAGCAGTCCGAGCTGATGCGTTCCCAAATGGGTTCTTCGTCCCACTTGTACTTGGTGGCACCCTGGCAGTTGCGGTTGACAATGTGTTCCTTCGCGATTTCGGCTTCCACGGCGTCGTTGTAATAGCAGTAGGGAGTCGCGAACGAGATGACTTCGGCACCGCTTCTTTGTTCGAGGTCGTGCTTGTAGTCGGTGACTTCACCCTTCAGGTTGTTGGTGTTGGTCAGGTCGGCGTGCGTCTTGGAATGGTTGCCGATTTCGTGTCCCTTTGCGACCATCGGGAAGTACTTCGGCTGGTTTCCGGCATTCATGCCGCCTGTCAAGAAGAACGTCACCTTGATATCGTCGTTTTTGTCGAAATATTCCCCGAGGTTATTCAGCTGGGAAATTTCGCAGTCATCGAAGGTGAAGGATACTGCACCGGGATGGCCATCCCAAGGAACAGTGGTAATGGGGCCTGCATAAGCCGCCACTCCCATCAAAGACATAACTCCTACAGATTTTAAACCGATTTTCACTTTACCCTCCAAAATCGAATCAACCACAATTTAAATTCAAAGCATATTTTCCCTTCTGAGTCCAATGCCTTTTCTGTTGTAGCAAATGACAACAAATGTGGCAAATTTGGCTAAAAAAGGGATTTTTTACAAAACGATTTAAAAAATTTTGCGAAGGCTACAATGCTGCCCGTGGCGTAGCAGGTATATGCCCGGATTCTTGAACCTTGTGCGTAACGCCTCGTCTAGGGATTTTTCACGAAGTTCTTCTGGCTGCAAAGTCCCCAGATAACACCCCTGCATGTCAAATATGTCGGCTGGGCCCGATATCTCGGCAAAATTGGCGTTTTTTGCGATGTTTGAACTTTTCGACGAACTGCTCGACTTCGCGACACTGCTCGATACGGGCATCCCGTATTCGAAGGCTCCCAAATCCGGGGCTTTCCCGGCAAATGGCAACCCGAGATCTTCGCCCTGGTCGATGGCGCGGCTCCCTTTCTTGAGCTTCAGGAAGTCCACGTCGGGGAGGCTGCCGTCTTCATTGCGGGGGCCAAGCATTCCCGGAATCGTCGAGAGGTCTTCGCCGGTCACGGTCATGCTCGGGTCGTCGAGGCTCACAAAGTCGTCCTCCGTCAAGTCCAGCTTCAAGTTCCACGTGTTGTTTTCGCCGGCGGGGCAATCCACATAATGGTCGATGTCCTGGCTCGATATCTTTTCCCAGCAAGTCCCGATTTGCGAATTCTTGTTCGGGTAGGCGATGTTGTTCTTGAGCACATGTGCGTTGTCGCCCGTAAGCGGGGCCACCTCGGCAAGGCGAGTTTTGCCGTCTTCGGCGTAGAGCGTCGATGCCATGCTGTAGGCGCGGTCTTCGTTCATGTAAGACGTGTTGTTGAGCCACTGGCTGCCGGCATTGGTGTAGTTCGCGTAAAAGCCCGAAGATTTGTTTTTCCAGGCGACGCACTGCTTGATGATGTGGTGCCCGGTGCCATACGTGCTCTGGCCCATCTTGATGCCGTAACCGTTTCCGTTTTTCGGGTTGCCACGCCCGTAATCGCTGTAGCCGTTACCCATGGCGTAGCAGTTCTCCAGGACCACGGGGTATTCTTGGTTGATGAAGTCGAAACCGTCGTCGCTGTTCCACCAGGCGCGGCACCCGATGAATCGGGTCGTATCGCCCTGGCCGGGCTTCTGGTAATGCGCGCCGAAACCGTCGGCATTCTCGCCGTCGCCCTGCCAACCGGTAGGGTCATAGTTGTCGTGCGCGTCGCAGTTCAAGAAGATGTGTCCGCCGCCATCGTCGGCACCGTCGTTCGCGAAGAATCCCGGGCCTGCGTTGTGGTGGCTTTCCATTTCCTCCAAGAAGATGTGCTTGCTTGCGTAAAGGAAAACGCCGGAATTCGAGTTGTGCTTCATGGGAGTGTTGCGCACCTCGATACCCTTCAAGTGCAGGAACTTTGCCGAAATCACGATGGGCGAGGTGTACATCGCGCCCTCGGGCGTGCCGTCGCTGTGTTCTTCGCCTTCCGCCACCGGGAGGTTCGCCCCGTCAAATATCGGGCGCTCGCCGGGGTAGGCGAGGTAGTGGATTCTCTTGTCGTCGCTCTCGCCGCTTGCGGTCAACAGGATGCCCGCCGTCATCTTGTACCGTTCAAAAAAGACCGTGTCGTTCAGGTCATAGATACCGCCGCGAATCCACACGGTATCGCCCGCCTTGACCACCTCGTTCGCCTTGTTGAGCGTCGCGAAGGACTTGCTTTCCGAACCGGCATCGCTGTTCTTGCCGTCGGGCGCCACGTAATACACGGCACCGAACGCCTGCGCGGCGGCCAGGGCAATCCATAACGCAAATGTGAGCTTTTTTCCCATATACACCTTGATCAACTGTTTCTAACATACATTTTTTTCGCGGGTATAAAGCGAGAAAACGGCAAAAATTGGCTCTGATAAGCGGATTTGCTGTTTTTTTTTTGCCTGGCAATGATATTAACTTATATTTGGAACAAAGGAGTTTTTCCCATGAAGAATGCTTTTGCTAAAGTTGCCGTTTCGATTAGCGTTTCAGCTTTGCTTTCGCTTACCGCCTGCGGCGATTCCACATCGGCCATCGATGATGTTTCCGACGAAGTTTCGTCAAGTTCCGAAATAGACGAGCCCGACTCCTCGGATGAATCGGATTCTTCTTCAAGTTCTCAAAAGGGCAGCAGCAGTTCTTCGGAAAAAAAGGAATCTTCTTCGTCATCGAAAACGAGTAGTTCTGCTTCTGAAAGCTCTTCTTCTGCAGATGCCGAAAAGCCGAAATCATCTTCGAGCGTGGAAAAAGCACCTGAGTCTTCTTCTGACACGGCGACAACGACGGCGTCTTCCTCTTCCGAACAATCTTCTAGCAGTTCCGCCGAATCTTCTTCGAGTGCTGTGGTCGTAACTCCAGCGACCACTTTCACGGACTCCCGCGACGGAAAAACCTACAAGCTTGCCAAGATCGGAACGCAGACCTGGATGGCCGAAAACCTGAATTACGGGGATTCCAGCCTGTATAGCTTTGATCAGGCGCAGTCGGCTTGCCCGACAGGGTTCCACCTGCCATCGCTCCGCGAATTCCATGCCCTTGTCGATTTTGTCGGCGGTGCGGATGTTGCCGCCCAAAAGCTGAAAAGCACGACCGGTTGGCCCAATGACGCGAACGGAAACTGGAATGGAACGGACGACTACGGGTTCGGTGCCAAACCTATTGTCAGCGGCGATGGAGCCGGAACGGACGAAAACTTCTGGAGTTCCACGATAAATACCAGGAACCATTATTCCGGGGATTTCCTGAAATTGGATCCCCATCCGGCATCTGACTCGAATGCCGATTATCATGCATTTTGTAGAGATCGTGATGACGCATCGCCGACCAGGGCATGCTTCGTGAACGGGGAGAGAACGACCAAGCTTTCCATCCGCTGTCTTAGCAATTCAGAGGAATGTGGCGGGACGATCATTGACAATACAAAGCAGTTCTGCCAAAATGGCGTTGCCTACGATATTTGCCGACAAAGGCAATACGATGCTACAAAATACGAATGCAGGAACGATACGCTTTATGAAAAATCAAGTGGAAATGTCTTCAAGTATTCATGGTTCTTGCTAAACCCGACGAAAACATACGGGACGTTCCGGGATAGCAGGGATGGACAGTATTACAAGACAATCGACATTGACGGCGTTGTCTGGTTTGCGGAAAATCTGAATTATGCCAGTCCGGGTTCTCTGTGCCCCGAAAACGACGATACCTACTGCGACGTCTATGGAAGGATGTATACCCATAAGGAAGCCATGCAGAATGACTCCATGTCTCTGCAAAATGTACAGGGAATTTGTCCTGATGGAACCCATTTGGCCGAATATCGGGAATATGCCAGTTTATGGGAAAAATTCGAATTCGAGCAGCTTTACACGGCCTACACGGCTTATTTTGAAAATGACGATTACGATGGTGAACTATCCCGGTTAAAAAACGAAAGCGGCCTTAGCATGTTGGAAAACGGGGCCTATAACAGGGGCGATAAGGATTGGGCCAATATCAACAGGACTACTCGAAACATTGGTCAGGATTTCAAGCACTTCCATTATTATCGCTGGTCAGGTAGCGGAATTCAGGACCTTTATGGTATGGCGATATATGATGACAGAGAATTTGGTGCCGTTCGCTGTATCGTAGACTAGTTTTTCTACTGAAAAAAGACTGCCCACAAAAAAATGGCCCTTTCGGGCCATTTTGCTTTTTACTTCTTTATGCAGCGTACAGGAACGTATTCGCCTTTTTCTCTGGGGTCCACGTTGGCATAATTCGTGAAGAGATCGCCGTTCATGGCGTACACGCCTTCTTCGAGCCAGAAAGTGTTGTAGCCGGTTAAGCTCATGACGTCCCCATAGGGGGCAACGACTCCGTTCATCTTCAATGACAGCCCTAGTTCGTCCGTAGCGGCCCTGCCCTTGCCCTGCATGAACGAGCCGATGACGTACAGTTTGGGGAAATAGGTCAATGCTTGGCTATACTCCATTCCTTCAATATGGTTCCAATCTTCCTTGGTTGGCAGACGCCATCCTTCCGGGCATACCTTCTTGGACACGTTGACCGTGTAGAAGCGGCTGGCCCCGTCACAGTAGGCGTTTGCGCTTGCTTCGCGTTTCCCTTGATTCAAGAGCTTTGTGCATACGCTCTGCTTGACGAAAAGCGAGTCGGAACTGTCGTAGTAATCGATATCCTGTGCAAGCCAGGTCTGTCCGTTATAGACGGTCGTCTTGTACACATGCCCGTCGCGCGAGTCCGTGAATGTCCCGTATTCAAAATTGGGATTGAAGAATTCTTCTGCCGACAAGTAACTCGTGTTCTGGATGCTGCGCCAATATTCGTCGTAGCAAACGTATGTCAGCTCGTTGTTCGTCTGGCCGATTCCGGTAGTACGGGTCCCGTTTTCCGTGCAGATGATGCCGTTCATTTCCTTGCCTAGCATTTCCAGGGTAATCCACGAGCCGTTCTCGCAAACATAATGGTCGCTTCCGATGGTATAGATGCTATCCCCGACGCTCTCGTTGCAATAGGGCATGTTGGAACACTTTCGCCAGATGTTGCGCAGGATGGCGAGGGCGTTCGATACTTCGTCCCCGATTGCACAGCCCAAGTTCAAATATTCGTATGGAAGTCTGTCCAGGCTTGCAAAGGGCTTGTCGTTGATGCAGTAGTTCTCGGGTTCGAGCCCGCCGTCGGCAAAGTCCTCAACTATAGTGGGTGACAATTCGTTCTCGTCCGCGTTCTCCTTGTTCTTATACAGGTAGAACAGCGTGTATTCCAATTGCTCGTCTGTAATTCTCGGGCGGTCTTGGAACAACGAGTCCAGTCCGAGTTCGCGGTAGAGTTCTTCGGTCGCGGAGTCCTTTGCGGCTTCGTTGCTCAGTCCTTGTGCCACGAGCGTTTTGACTCGCTTTGCAATAAAGGCATCGACTACGCCATACGATTGAATCTGTGTAAGGGGGGCCGGTTTGCAACCCATATGAGGCGGGAACGCGATGCCGCCATGGCCTCCATTGCCACCGTTTCCTCCGCTGCTGGAACTGGAGGTTGCTTCTTTTTCCGAACTCGACGAAGTTTCTTTTTTGGAACTGGACGAGTTTGCCGTTTCCGAACTCATCTCGGAATTCGATGATTTCCCGTTCCCCGAACTCGCTATCGAGTCTGTCGAAGAGGTGGTGGACGAACTTGTCGAGGGGTCACCCTGGGCCATGCCGTTCTCCATTTCCGTTGTCCCTGTCAAGTCTGAATGGGTGCAGGCAAAGAACAGGATTGTACTCAGCAGGATCAGATATTTTGTCTTGTTCATATTTTACCCCCTCCTCGAGTTTTGGGGCTCGGTTTTGTCTGTTAGAGGAAACATTTGTAAGTTCAGGTGGTAGACCTGGTCTATCTCCTGGCATTCGTTCGCGATAGAAATGATTTTCTTGCGGAATGCGTCAATCTCGTTCACGATACGGTCGTAGGTCGACTTGTTGACGCCCATCGTGACTCCCGAAAAGTTGCGCTCTTCCACGGGGTCGTTGGTGATGGACTGTACCGCAAGCTCGGCCATCTTCTTGTTCATGGTGCGCATGGTGAGCGGGATGGCTTCCTTGGAACTCTTGATTGCCTTCGCGGTCTGTTCGTAGGTCCCGTCGTCATTCTTCTTGAGCAGCTCGGTCTTTACGAGGAACTGCAACAGGTCCCGGACTTCGAGGGCGGTAATGCCGCTCCTTATCTTGGCGGCAATCTCGCCGTATGTCGCTCCCGGCATGAGGGGGACGATTTCGCGGAGGGTGGGGCAGGCGGGATTCTCGTAGTAGCGGAAGGCGTCGGCATCGACCACGTGAATCTTGTTTATGCGGGCCTCGTGTTCGAGCTCCCTGAGGGCGGCTTCCTTTTCGCCGTCATTCTTGGCGTTCCCGAACTTGACCAGCAGGGCAAAATAGGTGTAGTCAAAGCCTTCGAGCCCCATGGCCCGGGCGACCTTGGCAATTCCCGGCTTGCTCAGGCGAGTCTTCCCGTCACAGACCAGCTTAAGGTAGGTGGGGGAGACAAAGCCGGCAAGGCTTGCGAATTTGCGCCACGTGAAGTAGGAACTTCTCTTGCGCTCTTCGTAGAAATCGCACATGTATTGGCGGTAATCGTTGTATTGTGTAATTGGCTTCATGTCAAGAAAAATAGTACAAAATTTGCGAATATGCAACAAAAATAAAGATTTTTTAGAAAATTTTTCATTGAAAAATAAATATGATACAAAAGTGTGTCATATTTTTTTTCACCTTCCCGTGCGGGGTGGCAGCGTTTCTCCCAATTTGGACTATGACGCGGGGTGATTTTTTTGATTTTTTTTGTTATTTATGAAAATACGGGAGAAAATATGATGATTACAAAATTCGCTTTGCTGCTTGCGCCGTCCTTGGCGCTTTCGTTTGCCCTTGCCGGCTGCTCGGGGGGAGTCAAGGTTACCAAGGTCGGAGATCCGGATCATCCCTCCGGCTCGCTTGTGCATATTACGAACGTGAACGCGACCACGAACATCTACATGGTGCAGACTCCGGAAAACATGGACATCGTTCTTCCGGGCGGCGACTGGCGGGCTCTCCAGATGTTCAAGGATGCGGATGGGGAAGTGGTTACTTTCTACCGCGATTCGGGACGGGTGAGCGTGTCCGTTTCGACTTCGACCGAGAAGAATCTCCGGAAGGAATTCCTCAAGAACTTGACGCCCTCCGACACGGATTCCTTGAAACTCATCAAGATGCTCGAGTGGAGTACCAGTGAATTGGATTCCATAGATTTTCCTGACGGGCAGAAGCCGAACGTTGTAGTGAGTTCGGCAAGACACGGGCATGTGTGCATGACGGACAGTGCGCGGAATTATTGCTCTTTCATCGTGCATACGGGAATGGACAACTGGGTTTTTGCTGATGTGGTTACCCCGAAGGAGGAGAGTGCCGAGGAGTTGGGAACTAGGGTCTTGTCGAAGGTGAATATGGAAAAGGGCCGTAGCGCGAATCGCAAGTTGCGCAAGTTCAAGAGTACGGGCCTTGGCATGTCCATCTGGTACAACTGGGAAGACGAGGATTTGAACCCGGATCGCGACTTTAGCAGGGCGATTCTCCTGCGCCGTTCGGGGTTGCTCGATTTTGGCAGTACGCTTGCGTTAAACTATACCGCCCTTTACGGGTTCAATCCCGGTGATGCCTGGCATAACTGGGGATGGCGCTTTATGCTTCTGTTCGGCTTCCGTTTGTATGGGGTGAATGCGTTTGTCTCTCCGTTCTTCGGGGCACAAATCGGTTTGGGAATGCAGTTCGATGATCACTACCGCAAGTTCAGGGACGAGTTCGCTGTAAATGTCGCCGGGAGTGTGGGCGTTGGCCTTGTTTTCTGCCGTTATTGCAAGTATCAGTTCGAACTGGGGACCTCTTACGATGCCGTGGATGATGGCATCTTTAACGACCAGGTGTTCGGTTCCTTCAACTTCTATGCGGCGGTCAACTATTGATGTCGCGTGCCGGCACCACAGTCCGGCATGAAATCTTATTTAAACACGACTGTCAGGGATATTCCGTATACCTTGGTTTTGCTTTCGTCAGGGGGGCGTGTAGGGTTCTGTCCTATTCCAAAGGCATTGTGGCTATAGGCGTCGGAGGTAGAGCAGCTATATGATGCCATGTTTGCGGTAATGCCGATAAAGTAATGCCCGGTGATGTTCCAGAGATGTCCGGCCTCCAGTTTATAGCCATCTTCATGGTTGTCGTACGTCATGCCGTAATCTTCCCAGGAACCGTTAGCATATGTCCTGATTAACGATGCGCCGATAAAGATCCCGTCGAGAACCGGCAACCATTGAACAAAAGGGTATACCTTGGTTCCGACTCCAAAAAATGGCTGATAAATGTATCCCCTGTCTATGTATTCTTCCTTGTCGAGGGAGTAATACTTGTAGTGGGAACTCCCGATAGGCCAGGCGAGACCGAGATTCAAAAAGAAGGCCACATGCTTGATTAGCTGTACACCTAATTTCGCTTCGATGTTTGGCCCGGCGCCATTGAAAGAGTAGATGTCGTAATAGAGGTCCTCGTCGTACACCATCTCGTCTAGTTTCTTGTCGTGGTACCAATGGGTGTAAGATTCTGTCTTGATTTTGGTCGTTATCTTTTCGACTCCGGCCATGACCTCGAAATAAGGGTAAATAAAATCCGTTACGGTATGCCGCTTCCTTTTGGGAATCGGTTTGGAGTCGTACACTCCGCCGATTGCAGCGCTTGCTAGGCAAATTACCAGGAACAGGACGCGAATCATGGCAACCTCAGGACTGCATAATTTACGAACTTGCCGCACGAAGTATCTTCCGGGGGTATGAACGTTTCCACGGTATACGCTCCGTGAATGTTCCGTTCATCCAGTTCTACAAAACGGAATTTGATCCTGTCGTCTCCCCAGTTTATTATTGATTTGTCGATTACGAATGTGGGCAGAGCGATGGTCTTGTCGTCACATTCGAATGTGATGTCGACTGAAATCTTGTTCCCTTTGCTCGACGGGAATATGTCTTCGCATTTGTCCCCGCACTCGAGGCAGACATTGTCGTGGTCGAGGGATTTATAATCACGGTTATTACGCTTGGCGGTCCAGGTGGCGGAATCTGCCCAAACGGAATTGTCCGCCTGGTACGTGACATGTATTTCCATTCCATCGACACTGTCGGGTTTATACGCACACAAAGTGGTCCAGTAATAAGCATAGGATCCGTATCCGTCGTCTACGGGTTCGCATGATGTGCAGCAAAGTGCCAGCCACGAAAAAGCCAGCATGCGATACAAAATTTTTGTACTCTCTGATAATTTTATCATCTAACCCACACGAATTTTCCTTAATATATATACTTTTTTAACAACTTTGTTTTTTCTTACAGATTTGGTGCTTTTTTTACAGTTTCAATTCCGAATCTTGTTTGAATACGGCCTTATCTTGAACTTTAGAATCGCTTAAATACTAGGGTTTCGCATGGTTTTTAACAAAAACCTGTTGTGTTGCGTTCAACGGATTTTTTGCCGGAACAGGGCCTGCTATTTTGAATAGAATCTATATTACGAGAAATAGGAGTATCTTATGAAGCTAAAGAAGTTGCCAGTGGTAGCTGCTATTTCGGCAGTTTTGTGTTTTGTGGCATGTTCTGATGAAAAAAGTCCGGTTGCGGGGCCTGAAAACGAGGCTCTCAATCCTGGTTTGTCTTCGTCAGGCGGTGAATTTTTAGGTAACGAAGCCCTGGGCAATGACGTTTCCAGTTCCAGCAGTGTTGTTTCCGGTAATGGTGTCCCCAGTTCCGGCGATGCACTTCCTGCTTCCAGTAATGGAATCCCGGGTCCTCAGGTTACCAGTTCTGGCATCGGTGCTTCTAGTTCCAGCGGCGTAGTTCCTGGCAATGGGGCTTCTAGTTCCAGTGTCAAGGTCCCTAGCAGCAATCCTTCGGGCAACGGGGATGCCGATGACGAGAACGATATCGAAGACGCAAGGACCTTGAACGGGACCCAGATTCTCCTGAAGGTTTCCGGCACCACGGCTACCGTGGAAAACAACAACGGCTGCGTCGAGGTGGCTGACAAGAGTGCGACGATTACCTGTCCGGGCGCCTACTATGTGACTGGCGAATCGTCCGATTTCCAGGTCGTGGTGAATACCCCGGCTGCCGAAAACGAAGGCAACACCGGCATCTATCTCCACAATGCAACCCTGAAAAGCTCCAATTCCCCGATTCTCGTGAAGAACGCCGACAAGGCGGTCATCCATCTGGTCAAGGGGACGACCAACGTTTTGGAAGACGGCAATGGCAGCCATGCGTTTACAAATGTCGGCGGAAAGCCCGATACCTCCAAGGCCGTGATCTACGCCAAGGACGACATGAACATCAAGGGCGCCGGAAAGCTCACCGTCACGAGCAAGTTCAAGAACGGCATCCAGTCCACCAACGATCTCAAAATCAAGAATGGCGAAATCACCGTCGTCGCACCCGAAAACGCAATCAAGGGCAAGGGTAGCCTCCAGATTTCTGGCGGTACCCTGAATCTCACCGCCCAAAAGGGCGACGGCCTTGAAAGCGACGAATGCGAGAAAAACAACCGCGATTCCTGTATCAATATCGTGGAAGGTAAGGGCTTTATCGAAATCAGCGGCGGCAACATCACCATCAAGGCCGGTGACGACGGCCTCCAGGCTGCCAACTACATTACCGTAAGCGATTCCACCGTGGAGTCGAAAATCAAGGTCGAATCGATCGGCAAGGGCTTTGTCGCCCGCAAGTACATCGATATTAACGGCGGCACCATCGACGTGAAGTCGGACGACGACGGCCTGCATACCCATTGGCAGGTTCGCATGAATGCCGGCAACGTGACCATCAGTACGAAGGACGACGGCATCCATGCGGATTCCGCTCTGTACCTGAAGGGCTCGACGATTAACGTCGTCACGGCGTATGAAGGCCTCGAGGCCTACAAGATTTTCGCTGAGGGCGGCGTGTCTGCCGTGTTTGCAACCAACGACGGCTGGAATGCAGCAGGCGGTGCCAAGGAAAACTCTGGCGGATATTCCATGTTCAGCGAATCCAGCGGCCACGCCGTGATTAGCGGCGGTCACCACTACATCGCCTCGAAGGGCAACATGATTGACGTGCTCGACGCGAACGGCTCCGCCAAGATGAGCGGCGGCGTGCTTATCCTCGAGATTACCGGCCAGAGCTACGAAAGCCAAGGCGGTGGCATGGGCATGGGTATGGGCATGGGCTTCCCGGGCATGGGCGGCCAGCAGGGCGGCGGCAACGGATGCCCCTCCAACATGGCCGGCGGCCTCATCGATACCGATACCGGTTTTGAAATCACCGGCGGCGTGCTCCTCGCTTTCGGCGACTACTCGACCGATACCCCGAGCTGTGCCTCGGTGAGCTTCACCAGCGACAACTTCTATGGTTCCGACAAGGCTGCCTTCAAGCCGGAATACCACGGCAGCACCATTTTCTACGGTGGCGACGTCAAGTCCGTGAGCCAGGTGAACACCGCCGGAATGCAGGAATTCAAGTTCCCCAACGGCAAGGTGTACATGTACAAGTAAGAATACGGCGAAATTTTCCTAAACCAATCGATATCGCGGAGCTTTTTAGCTCCGCGATTAGTTTATGGAATGGCGAAATTTTGGACAAAATGCGGTTGTGATAGCGATTTAAATCACACCCTGTTTTTTTTTGTTTTTTTTCTAAAAAAACAGAGTTAGATTAAAAAATATGAAACCTCTGATGCTGAAAATACCGCTTGCGCTCTTGATCGTGGCATTCCTTGTCTCGGGGTGTTCGACGACGCGCATATCCAGCTTTAAGATGGATGTCTCGGAGTCTCCCGAGGTTTATGGCATCAGCCGGGCCCAGGCTCCACGTTCTCATGTGATTCGCCTGCATGGCTCGTTCAAGCTCGACAAGAAAGAAGATATCTCCGTAAGTGGACATTATGGCGCCTGGGACGAGGATTCCCTACAACAAAGGAAGCAGTATGTTGCGGACGGCATCTACCGCATGGGCGGGTTGGAGGGCACCGGAGGGTTCGAATGGTTCAAAAAGTTCGATCACGCTGTGTTTGGGGCCGGCTTTGGCGTAAATGACGGCTTTTTCCATCATCTGAGCTACGGTTTTAATTTTGAAGCACTTGAATTCGGTGTTTTCCTCGGGCTGTTCCATCAGTATACGCACATCAACTATTCCGGTTCGAAGTGTAGCGGGATTTCTTCCTGTGATTCTGAAGATTGGAAGGATTTCTCCGATAGCATGGACGATGTGATGACCGACCTCTTTTTTGGGTTGTATATCGGTGTCTTCATCGAAAAGGATTTCTTCCTGAACTACAGCTTGAGCACGTACGATCCCAGTGTAGATACCGGGAGCAGCAGCGTTTCGACGCCGATGATCGTGACGAATTATCTTACGCTTGGGTACAACATAAACAAGTACTTCTCGGTAACAGGCGGAGTGATTTGTTCTATTGTCGACAAGAACCTGCATTGGAGTGCATCTGTAGGAGCTGGCTTCACTCCATTCTAGAGCGATTCGCCTGATATACCCTTCGTGCAAAACGTCGGAGTATAGAAAAGGATACCCCTGAAGGGGTATCCTTTTTGTAGATGCTGTTTGCGGCTTACTTGATGTTCACGCGCTGGGCCAGGGAGCCCACGCGGACCATGTAGACGCCCGACTTCGAGACCGGAATTTCGAAGCTGGCGGATTCCACGCGGCCCATGCGCACCACGACACCCTGCATGTCAAAGACTGCGTAAGGCTTGCCGACCATGGTGCTGTTCACCTGGATGTTGCGGTTCGAGGCGGAGACCATCAGGGCGCTTGCGATAGTACGAGAAGCGAACAGGGCGTCCTTGTCCTTATCTTTATCCTTGTTCTCTTCCTTGTTTTCTTCTTCCTTCTTGGTGATGGTCAGGCCGCCGTCGGCAACCTCGAATACGATGTTGGAGAAGTTGGCGGAAGTGTTCTTGAAATCTTCAGCCTTGAGGCCCATGGAGTATGTGCCGGCTTCGGTTCCCGAAGCGACTGCATAGCTCTTGAAGTTCACGAATTCGAGGGAATAGAGGTCGCTTGTAGTGGAAAGCTCGTATCCGTCCACCTGATGCTTCTTGCTGTCGTATTCCACCGTGTCTTTCTTGCCGGTGACGGTAACGACAATCTTTTCGCCGTACGGCTTGATTGTGAAAGCGGAGTTCTTCACGGTCACGACGAAGTTCGGGTTGGCGTGGGTCTCGATAGAGGCCTTGATTTCGTATTCGCCGGCATCTTCGCCCGCCTTGCGCTTCAGGGTCACGTTTTTCAAGGTGTCTTCGGTGCCTTCGACGGTGTAGGTGAGCTCAGGATCCTTCGAACCGTAGACCTTGGAGATGCTGTCTGCGGTCAGGGTGATAGCCTTCGGAGTAATCTTGAGAGAGCCGTCGGTAACAACGTTGAACTCCACGTTGGTGTAGTTGTTGGAGGCGTTCGCAAAGTTGCTGTCGACAAGGCCCATCGCATAAGTCCCGACATTGGTCCCGGCAGCGATGGAATCGCCCGTGAAGTTGATCAGGTCGATGGTGTAGTTTTCGATGCTTGAGGTAAAGTCGAAACCGGTTGCGGACTGCTTGCTGCTGTTGTATACCACGGAATCCTTGTGGCCCTTGATGGTGACGACAATCTTCGTCGTGTCCGGATTGATCGTGAACACGCCGTTATTTACCTTCACGGCATAGTTGGCATTGGAGTCGGCGTCGACATTGGCCGTAATGGCGTATTCGCCCGCATCCGTTCCTTCTTCGCGCGTGAGCGTCACGTTCTTCAGGGAGTCCTCGACTTCATTGAACGTGAGGAGGCCTTCGGTCGTATAGGTGAATTCAGGGTCTTCTTCGCCGTAGGTCTTGGAGGCGTTAGCAATGGTCAAGGAGACCGGCTTCGGGAGGACTTCGAGTTTTCCGTCGTCGATAACAAACGATACGTTCGAGTAGTTCTTGGAGGTGTTTGCAAAGTTGCTGTCGGCAAGACCCATCGCATATGTCCCGGCATTGGTTCCGGTGACGGTGGAATCGCCTGTGTACTTGACAAAATCAACGGAATAGGCTTCCCGGTTGGAGACCATGTCGAAACCGCTTACGGATTGTTCTGTGCCGTCATACACCAAGGAATCCTTATGTCCGGTGACAGTAACGAGAATTTCCGTACTATCCGGAACGATTCTGAACCAGCCGATTATTGCTTTCAAGTCGTAGTTGCTGTTGTGAGTCGCGCTCCATGCGGTGCTAATGCCGTATATGCCCACGGTATCGCCCGGAGCACGGAACAATTTAAGATTTACCACAGTTTCCATGACACCATCGCGTTCGACAAGGCCTTCAACACGATAAGGTAATTCAGGGTCGCTTTCGCCATACATCTTTAGTGTATCTATAACGTACACAGTGGCCGGCTTCGGAGTAATCGTGAACGGAAGTTCCTGCCAGCCCGCATAATTCCCAATACCATTGAAAATTGCCCTTGCGGTTCCGGCATCAATATTGTCTGCGTAAGTTATGACATAGTCTTCCCCTTCGACAAGCTCATTCCCTTCATCTGTAATCAAGACGGCGGGCTTGTTCTCGGCACCGTTATATTCGAACGTATCGGTAGCAAGAGCCAATTTCGGAGATATGGTCTCTTTCTGGGGCAGAGTCGATATATAGTCACTGACGACGGCAAACTTGTTGTCCAAGGAAGACTTGAGGAAATCCACATAGGCATCATAATCGGGACGCTCGATTCCGGAGAGGTCCAAATGGACACCCCACCTCAGGCTATCGACCTTTGCTGCGACCTTCAATGTATCGCGCATGAGGTCAATTTCGGCATTGATCTTGCTTGCGTCAATCATGGATTTGTATTCTTCCCAAACTTCTTCCAATGCCGAGATAAACAGCGGGGACTTGAACAATGCGTTGTAATAGATGCTGGTATCCAGTTTGACGGGAGCGTTGTCTGTCGACGCACCGGCATCGAAATCCCATGCGGGGCCTGCTTTGAAGACATCACCCTCATCCTTGTGCACATAGGAGAAATACGCACTCTTGGGTTCATTCAATTCCGTATTGTCCATGATTTCGTTGATGAGCCAGAACTTGGCCCAGGATTTAACATCGATGACTTTCGTGTATGCTTCATCGGGAGCAGCGCAATCATTGGTGTTCATTCCGTCCACGTAGTCCGGGTAAAGCAGTTTTTCCAGAGCCTGGATCTTGTCCTGGAAACGCTTGATACGGGCATAGCCTCCGCTGGTCATGTTGTTATCATTATCTTCGTCGTAGAAATAATCGTCGTTCTTGACCATGTAGGGCATTTCTCGAATCGAGCTCGTAAACTTGACGATTTCATCGTAATGGTTGTCCATCTCGATCAAAAGGTCCTTGTCCTGATTGTCGGTCATTCCGTCTTCGCCATCGTAGATGTTCACGCGATCCTTGTCGACCTTGATTGCTTCACCCAGCCAGTAAAGGCCTCGGTAAACACCGTTGAACACAAGGTTCACATACTTTCCTTTGACCGTGTAATCCATTTTGAGATTTTTGCTCAAGAAGAAGGCTATGTGGTTCTTCAGGAAACTGTTGTCCAGATAATTGGCAATCAAAACCCAGCGTTTGTGCTTGGACATGCCCATGATTTCCCGTTTGTCATTCAATTTAAGAGCATAAGGCTTTTTATCCTGTTCCCAAGTCGAGTTACCGCGACCACGGATGCTTGTCTGCACATCTTCAAAATTCCAATCAGCTTTTCCGGCGTCTCTCAAGGTCAAGAACGTTTTCTTGGTCCAGTCCTCTTTTGACGTGATTTCAACACCCTTTGGCGTATTCACGTACAGCACCGGGAGTCCCGTGTAGGCCACGGCCGCGACATCCGATGTCACGGTTTCTTCGCCAACCGTCGCGACGCAGAAATAGTAGCGGATTTCCTGTTCGGTAAACACGTCCGTGCTGAACGAGCCTTCGTTGGCCCCTTCGATGGCTTCTGCGTTTTCCGTAGAGCCGTCGGCAGACTTGAACCACTGGTACGAGACAGTTTCTTCACCCTTCTGGGCTGCGAAAGTGATCGTAACCGGCTTGTCCTTTTCTGCAATGGAAATAGCGGCTGGCTGCTCAGTGATGGCGAGTTCAGGATTGGCGACTGAGGCGGAATCCTGAGCAAAAGCTGTTGCTGTTGTGAATAAAGCCGCAAAAATGGCCAAATTCCAATAATTTATCAGCGTTTTCTTTATATCCTGCATTTATATGTCTCCGTTTTTGTTAACGTGACGAAAAACATACAAAAACGTTACTTTGGTGTCAATGGCTGTATGCGAAAACGCATCTAAACAAGGTTGTCTGCTTTGTTACGGCTAAAGTTCTCTACATACAACAAAGGCATCAATCTGCTTCAGAATCCGTTTTGGACTGAAACAAATTGATGCCTTTCGTGAGATTCTTTTTGCGCTTAGCTGTGCAGGTATTCCACGATGGCGTCGTGGATCGTGGTGAACACGCTGCGCAGTTCGTCTTCATCCTCTTCGAGGAGCGTCACGCGGAAGCCCTTCAAGTCCGTGCAGAAGCTGGTACTCGGAACCACGCAGATACCCTTCGCGCCCAGCAGGTAGTACACGAAGCGGTAGTCGAGATTCGTCGTCTTGCTGCACCATTCCTCGACTTTCTTCTTGATAATCGGGTTGTCAATCTTCAAGCTCTGGTGGTTGTTGAGCGTTCCTTCTCGGAAGATGATGGTGTTGTAGAACGCACCGTAGGTCGGGTTGAAGTACAGTTCCGGAATGTCGGAAAGGATTTCGTTGATGATGGCGCTACGGCGTCCAATCTTCTCGTTCAGCGCAGTGCGGTGTTCGGCAAAGCGCTTGTCGCCCAGCACGCGCGGAATCGTCATCTGCGGGAGCGTGGTCGAGCAGACTTCCACCATCTTCGCGTTGTCGATGGCGCGGCAGAAGGCGTCGAACTGTTCGTCCTTGTCGCGGTTGTAGTATTCGGCCCAGCCGCAACGAGCGCCCGGCCACGGGTATTCCTTGGAAATGCCCTTGAGCGCGATGCCCGGAACGTCACCGATGTATTCGGCGAGAGCGTAGGCGTGGGCGCCATTGTAGGTAATCTTGTTGTAGATTTCGTCGCAGATGATGAACAGGTTGTAGCGCTTGGCGATGTCCACAATCTTCTTGAGGATGTCGAGCGGGTAGACCATGCCGGTCGGGTTGTCCGGGTTCAGCACCAGGATACCGGCGATGCTCGGGTTGTACTTCACCTTGTTCTCGAGTTCTTCGAGGTCCGGGTACCAGTGGTTTTCCGGCTGCAAGCGGTAGGTGATGGGGGCCGTGTGGGCGTGGGCCGCTTCGGCAGAACTGTGAGTGGAGTAGGCCGGGGCAGGTCCGATAATGCGGGTGTTCATCGAGAGCAGGCCGTAGATGGTGGCGATGGCGTCACCGAGGCCGTTGAAGAACAGGATGTCGTCAACGTTGATCTGGGCGCCGCCGAGCTTGTTGTTCTCTTTCACCAGAAATTCGCGGGTCTCGAGCATGCCCTTGGAGGGGCAGTAACCGTAGCTGCGGTTCGTCTTGGCGAGGTCCACGACGATATCCTTGATCCAGTCGGGAATCTGGCACTTCTTTTCGATGGGGTCGCCGATGTTTTCCCAGTGGATGGGGAGGCCGAGTGCCTTGAGCTGGTTTGCCTTCTTCACGATCTCGCGGATTTCGTAAGAGAGTTCCTTGGCACCTTCGCTCAATAGTCTTCTGCGCATTTTATGCTCCTGTATAGGTATCGAAAATTCTCAAATTTTACAGCGTAATTATAGAATAATATTTATCTAAGAACTTCCGTTTCCTAGGTTAATAGTTAAAGATTTGGGTAAATAGTTAGGGCAGCCGTTTGCGGGGCTGCCCTTGAAACTTTTGTTCTGGTTTTTCGCGTTATGCGTTCCAGACGCCTGTTTCTTTGGACAGCCCCACAATAGCTCGGGCTGCTGCCGGGCTTGCTGCCATTGCTGCGATTTTTGCATTTTTCGCTGCGATGTGTTGTCCAAATGTCATTTTCATGTAAAAAAATATAGTTCTAGGGGCCTTTTTTTTCAAGGGGAGTGATTTTTTTTGTTTTTTCTCTTTTTGCGGGCTTTACGAATGGAGTATATTATGGAGCGTATGAAATATAGGTGTTTTAGTATTGCTTTTTTGCTAGCCGCAACGATTCTGCTGAACGGTTGTTTTACTTGTTCGGAATCGGAAGAAACTAAAAGTCTAGACAAAATCTCTTATAACAAGATCTCCATTGCCGTCTTCGATTCCTTGATGAGCCAATATGCTTCGGACCATGAGTGGGAATCGTACACTAAGGGATTCTTTGATCTGCATGGTGGTTGGGGTGGCGAAGACGAGGACAATTTAGAGAATAAGTTTATGATTGAAACGAAGTGGGTGGGTTCCCATTCTTACGAAAGCGATTATGTTGATGGGATTGTCTTTTCAATGACTTTATACGCTTGTTCGCCTGATGTTGATGGCGATGCGAAATTTGGCAAGTGTAATACCTTGTCTACGCTTTATCTGGATCTTTACGGTTGCAATGAATTTTCTTGCCGAAATACAGCCCGCGTGGTGGTTCGTGATAAGGACTATCAATACGTCAGGTCATATGACAAGAGCCAGTTCAAAATTTCAGGCGCTGGAGATTTCTCGTACGATGAATTTGGTCACGATTGCTCTGCCAAGAAAAGTTTGAATTTTAATTTGTTTGTTGATGATGACGATTTTAAAATTGATTGGCGCATAAAATACGGCGAAGTCACGTGTTATAACACGCATTGTCATGAAGTCTCGGATTACAGTATATGGGGATAGTATGAAGTTACTTCAGTTGCTTTTCTGTGCTTGCCTTGCCGCATTTTCGTTTGTGGGGTGTAGCGACGATTCTGTCTATAATGTTCCCGTGGAATATGGATCCTATTCTTGGGAATATACGAGTGTGTACGGTTATTTTGGCGCCGCTCCCGGAATAACACGAGATTCTGTTCTTGTCGATATGGTCGATGACACACTGAACGTCATACGTCCGGTTCAGCTTCATGAAGATCGCAGTTTTTCGTTTGCCTCAGATTCGGCAAAGTTCGAATCCCCACTTTGGCGACTCCGTTTTAAATGCAGTCTTGAAAATGGGGATACGATTACGTTTGTTGAATACGTGAATATCTCGCATGACTTTATTCCGCATTTTAATGCGGCTGAAGCGTTAAGGAAATATCGAATCGAAACGATGGTCAAAAAGGAAAAGATTCCGTTGGCGCTGGCGATGCGATTGAGCGAACGCGATTTGCTGGATTTCTTTTCTGTGAGCCATTCCCAATCCCTTGACGATTTAAAAAGCAAGACTAGCGAGCTCCGAGATTTAGTCTTTTTTGTTTGCGACTACTATTTGAATCCGTCACATTTTGTGGAAAATTTTGACAGACTGGCGAAGGATTTCGACAAGGCCATGTCCGGAACAAAGAAAACCGCTGAATTTGATTCCGTCATAATCGTGGACAATGCGCTGTTCGCCGGGGAAGATTTTTATCGTGAACTTAACTTTAAAAATCCGTATGGATTCCCGAAGTGCGAAGAAAAGAACAAAGGGGAGGTTGTTTTCAACGATGTGGCTCGGAGCTACTACTATTCAAAAGGATTTAAATGCAATGGCTATGGTTATTGGGCCTTGACGGATATCTTGAGAAGCAGTTCCTCCGTTGAACAATCCAGTTCTTCCGCGAAATCGTCGTCATCTTCTATGTCTTCCAGCTCTTCGAGATGTGTCGAGGATTCTGTTGTCGTGGAAGACAAGGACTATTATTCTTGTCGTAATGGCGCATGGGAAAAAATGAGCTGGAACGAAATTTTCGCCTACCATGGAAAGGCTTATGAAGAAAAATACGGGACTTGCGAAACGGACCCTTGGAAAAAACCTTTGGTTTATATGGAAGAAATCGAAGGATTCATGGGGTGCGTCCCCAAAGACGACGAGTATGTTCTAGATAAAATATATGTAGACTGTTGCCATTCTATAGACAGTGTCCAAAAAGGCCATTACGTGGATTCCCTTAACTATGAAATGAGCGATTATGGGATGAAATGGTTCTGGAAATTGTCAACGCTTTCCGAGCCAAGCTTGCGGGTTCACAAAGTTGTGGTTGACGGAAAAGATTATATGCCGACTATGGCTAAGCTTGAAGACGGAATGTCGATTTTCATAAATGTATTGGATACGACGATGTATTACGATATGCTCGTTGATTCGCTTTTCGACCTTTCCGAAAAAGACAGGGCGATGGTGGATGTCGTTGAAAATGACTATACGCGGTCCTATCCCAGCCAACATCCGTTTGTAACATGGGAAGATGCCAAAAACAATTGCCCATCGGGGTTTGAAATTCCCGATACGTCAACATTCAGGGCCCATTACGAAAACAAGGAACCTTTGTCCTGGTGGCCCGAGGGGCGGTTCATGAATTTCTCCCGAGCTTACGTTTTCTATTATTGGACTTCACAAAAAGTCTCTGAAGATACGATGCTTTGCGCCCGAGTAATGAAAGAATCGGATAGCCAGCCCCAAACGATAGATTTTGTGGAATGCCCCGTGGATGCATCTGTTGTTCAGGCTGGATATATTACAAAGGTAAAGACGAAATGACCCACGGCACCCTGTTCGACCCGATCCGCAAGAAGGATGTCCCCGCCACGCCCGAGGAACACGTGCGTCAGGAGACGATCCGGTTCCTGCTCGAAAAGGTAAAGGTGCCCGCCCACCTGATTGCGGTGGAATTCGGGCTGTGCGCCATTGATCCCAAAACGGATGACCGCGTGGATATATTGGTCCACAACTTCCGCGAAGGGGCTCCGCTCGAAAGGCCGTGGCTGCTGGTGGAATGCAAGGCTCCCGGCGAGTACACCTGGGAAGCGTTACAAGTCCAGCTCAACAAGTACCTGAGGATTCTGACTCCCAACTACGTGATGCTTGCGCTCGGGGATGCCGTCCGGTTTTTC
Organism: Fibrobacter sp.; assembly: GCA_017642335.1. Lineage (GTDB taxonomy): Bacteria > Fibrobacterota > Fibrobacteria > Fibrobacterales > Fibrobacteraceae > Fibrobacter. The sequence goes on along the minus strand of JAGCPF010000060.1, from coordinate 10,403 downwards.
AAGCTAGACGGAAAAAAGTTTTCCAAGATAGATTCTCTTCCGTTATATTAGGGTCTCGGCGAACAATCCGTTTGTGTCATAAAAAAGAATCCTGCAGGAGACCTGCAGGATTCCTTAGTTTCAGGAATATCTTCGATTAGAAGAAGATGAAGCCGCCGAGAGAGGCAATCATAGGATCGCCGTTGAATCCGCCAAGAGGATCGTTGTAGAAGTTCTTGGCAATGTTCGCTTCAAGGGCGTAGTTGTTGTACTGGAAGCGGATACCCGTGTCAACAGTCGTTCTGTTGGTTTCGAATTCGCTCGTGGTCGTCTGGGTCTTGTTCTTGCCTTCGATATCTTCAACCGTGGAATAGTCGAACAGTGTCCAGGTGTTGGCAACGCCGGCATGGATAATCCAGTTGTTGGTGAGGGCAAGTTCGGCAAGGATGTTCGGAGTGGTCTTGAGGCCGAATTCGACAGCGCTTTCGCGTTCGTTGTCGATATCGTCCCTGACGATGACCGGCAGCCTGGAGTTCAAGCCGATAAGGACGCGAGCGTTATCAACACCCAGGATTGTCCCGCCAATATTGAAGTACGGGGTGAAGGTGAGGTTGGATTCCTTGTCGGTTTCCGTGGTTTCCTTGCCTTTATTGGGCTTGGTCGTCGTGGTGAGGTTGTGGCGGAGGAAGTCCAAGCCGACGCTCCAGAACCAGTTCTTGCCGGACGGTGTGTTGGAGAAGTTCACGTTGGCGGCGAGGTCGAAGAAGTCTTCGTCGTATTCGCGGTCCTTGGTTTCGGTGTCCGTTTCTTCCCTGATCGTGAGCCAGTCAACGCTGGCGCTCAGCTTGTAGCCGCCCAGGATGAATCCGGCCTTGAGGCCGATATCGTCGCCCGGTTGGGTAATCTGCGTTTCGGTTTCATCATCGTCGTCTTTGCTGATGAGGGTGTTGCCGAGCGCGGCGTTGATGCTCAAGCCGAAGCTCTTCTTGGCGAAACCGGCGGTGAGGAGGCCGAGTTCAGCAGAGTTGTCGAAACCGAGGAAGAAGGTCGTCGAGGCGCTGCCGAAGGCGACGACGCCGGTCTGGAGGGTCGGTTCAATGTAGACGAGCTTGGAACCGAACATGTCGACGGGGATGGCCATGTTGCCACCGACAGTGGCGGCTGCGGCTTCGTTGCCGACGGCGTTGTAGGAATTTCCGTGGAGGACGTTGAAGCGGTCAGAGGAAACGGCGGCTGTTTCCGGAGCGGCCGGTTCTGCTGCGGGTTCGGCGGCCGGAGCGGGAGCCGGGGCCGGTTCGGGTGCCGGAGCCGGGGCCGGTGCTGCGGCGGCCTGTTCGGCGGGCTGTTCTGCCGGGGCCTGTTCGGCGGCCTGCTCGGCAGGCTGTTCTGCCGGGGCGGCTTGTTCTGCTGCGGGCTGTTCCGCCGGGGCGGCTGCCTGCTGGGCTGCTGCGGGTTGTTCGGCGGCGGGGGCAGCGGCCGGTGCTGCGGTCTGGGCCATTGCTGCGGAAATAGCAACAGCGGTTCCGAGTGTTAAGAGTTTAAGATTCATCTAAATCTCCTTTCTTTGTTGGTTAATAACTGGAAAGAAGATAGTTAATAAAACTTACTTAAATCTTTCACGGCGTTTTTCAATCCATTTTAGGACGCTTTTTTGAGCCTCTTCAGCCAGAATTTCCTTCTTGTTTTTCTTTTTCATCTCCATCTTGTGCGGGAGAAGCCCGAAATTGAAGTTCATCGGCTGGAAATTGTCGTTTTCTTCGACAAGACGGTTCATGAGCGAGGCTATGCAGCTTTCGTCCGGGAGCGGGTCGGCCACTCCGTGCAGGAGCGTCTGGGCCATATTCCAGGCGGCGTACCACCCGGTAGCGACGGCTTCGGTGTAGCCTTCCGAACCGGTTATCTGACCGGCAAACCAGGTCGGGGGAATGCCCTGGGCGCAGGGGAGGTCCGGGCGCAGGCGTAAGGTTGCATCCAGGAACTTGGGGGACTCGATAAAGGTATTGCGGTGCATGCAGCCGAGGCGTGCGAATTTCGCATTGCGCAAGGCCGGTACCATCGTGAAGATCTCTTTTTGCGTGCCCCACTTGAGGCGCGTCTGGAAACCGACCATGTTGAATAGCGTCTTCTGCTTGTTCTCTGCACGGAGCTGGATGACTGCGTACCACAGGTGGCCGTTGTTGCCGAGGCCCAGCCCGATGGGGCGCATGGGACCATGGCGGAGCGTCTCGTAGCCGCGGCGGGCCATTTCTTCGACGGGAAGGCAACCCTCGAACAGCTCGTTCTTTTCGAAGGGGCGCGGCTCCACGGCTTCGGCCTCGCAGAGCTTGCGGACGAATTCCGTGTAGGTTTCCTTGTCTAGCGGGCAGTTGATGAAGTCGGCCGTTTCGCCCTTTTCCCAGCGGTTCATGAAGAAGGCGTGGTCAAAGTCGATGCTGTCGGCTTCGACGACGGGGGCGATGGCGTCAAAAAAGTGCAGGCGGTTGCAGCCCAGGCGCTTGAAGATGTCGTCGGCGAGGGCATCGCTGGCCAGGGGACCTGCCGCCACGAGGGTTGGGCAGTCGCCTTCGAGGCTTGTGACTTCTTCGCGGCGTAGCGTGATATTTGGAGATTCGGCAATCTTTCGTTCGACGGATTCACTGAAGATGTCGCGGTTGACCGTAAGCGAATCGCCTGCAGGTACCGCCGCCTCGCGTGCGGAATCCAGCAGGAAACTGCCAAGCATCGTGAGTTCCTGCTTCAAAAGCCCATGAGCAGATGTAACGCCCAGGGCTTTGAAACTGTTGGAACAGACGAGTTGGGCCAAATGGCCGTCCTTGTGGGCCGGGGTCTGCTTGACCGGGCGCATCTCGTACAGGTCGACCTTGAAGCCGCGGCTCGCCAACTGGAGGGCCGCCTCGCAACCAGCAAGGCCGCCTCCGATTACGCGTACACGTTGATTAGAGAGGTCGCTCAATTCGTCACCATCTTCCGGTATGTCTTGGCATTCCCAATCCAGAGCTTGACAAGCAAATCCTCGAGTGATGCCGTGCTGACGCACTCGGGGTCGGCATCCTGGATTTCGTCGGAAATCAGGTTGGCCTGGGTCTGATTGAGCATGCCGTAGTACAGGGCTTCCATCAATTGAGAAAGAAACTCCTTCGAGACCTTGGCTATGGCTTCCATGTCGTTCAATGGAGGTAGCTGTGTCGTTTCAGGATGGAACTGGTCCAGGTTGTCCATTGCCCACATGTCGGCCGCTTTGTACATTTCTGGAGAAAGCGAAAGCTTTTTCAGGAGGGCGCGATAGTCGCCCCATTCCTTCTGGGTCGTACGCCCTTTCTTTCGAACGTCCTTCAGAAACGAAAGAACCGTGTAGTACAGGGTCTTTTCCTTTTGGACTGTTTCTTTTGTTGATGCCGGAATCATGACAACCTAGAATGCTTAGTGGCGGAAGTGCCTCATGCCGGTGAACACCATGGCAATGCCAAATTCGTCGCACTTCTCGATGGAGAGGTCGTCCTTCTTGGAACCACCCGGCTGCACGATGTAGCGCACACCAGCATCGTGGGCGGCTTCTACGTTGTCCGGGAACGGGAAGAAGGCATCGGAACCCATCACGACTTCGCCAAACACCTTGCGTTCCAGCGCCTTGAGTCCGGCCTCGTCAATGAGCTTGCCGGATTCGTCGAAGAACGGCTTGGCTTCTTCCAGGCGGGCGACGTTGTCGCGGACACGCGGCTGGCAGAGGCGGAGGTTCGAGTCAATGCGGTTGGGCTGGCCGGGGCCGAGGCCCATCACCTGGAAGTAACCGGGCTTGTATTCGTAGCCCATCACGATAGCGTTAGACTTGGTGTGCTTGGTCACGAGCCAAGTAAAGCGGGCGAGGTCTTCCTTGTTCTTCGGGAACTGGGCCTTCGTCACGCATTCAAACTTTTCGTAGGTGTCCACGTCGCGGTCCTGAACGAGCATGCCGCCGATGACGTGCTTGTACACCTTGCAGTGGGTCGCCTTCTTGATTTCGCCGACTTCGAGGAGGCGGATATCCTTGGACTTGTTCTTGAGGAATTCGAGAGCGTCGTCGTCGAAGGCGGGGGCGAGGAGGATTTCCACGAACTTGCCCTTGAGGAATTCGGCCGTGTTGAGGTCGACCTTGCGGGTCACGGCGATAACGGAACCGAACGCCGACACCGGGTCACCTGCCCAGGCGGCTTCCATGGCTTCGCGGAGCGTTTCGCCGGTGGCGAGTCCGCAGGGGTTCATGTGCTTCACGATGACGACTGCGTTGCTGTCGCTGAATTCGCGGGCCATCTCGAGGGCGGCGTCAGCGTCGACGATGTTGTTGTAGGAAAGTTCCTTGCCCCAGAGCTGCTTTGCGGTGGCGAGGCTTGCTTCAGTGCAGGTCGGGTCGCGGTAGAACACGGCGGACTGGTGGGAATTTTCTCCGTAGCGCATCGGTACGGGGTCAACGAATTTCAAAACGAGTTCTTCGGACATAATTTTTCCTTTGATAATTACAAGATGCAATATAGAAAATAGAGGGGCGAGGCTCCAGGCTCGAGCGATGAGCAATGAGGTGTGAGCAGAGAGGTGACTAGCGGAGATTGCTTCAGGGCTATTGCTCCTCGCAATGACAACCAAGGCGAATGCCATGCCAAAACGCTTGCGTTTCGGCATGGCTGAGCCGACGAGTCATGCGCCTGCGAATGACAAATCCGGTCCTCTAGCCCCTAGATCCTAGATCCTAGAACAAACTGGGAGGCGGATTGTTGTCGTCCAGCCCGGCCAGATTGCGGTCGGCATCGGACATTTCGTTCGGCGGGAGGTTGTCGAGCGGGTCTTCGGGTTCCACAATCAGGTTGTAGTACACGTTGTTCTTGAGCTCGTCCTCGATGTAGAAGAGCGTGCCGCCCATAGCAGAACCGCAACCGGCACATGCGCCCTGGTAACGGATCTTGAGGCGGTTGTCTTCCGTAAGGTCGAGAATTTCCACGTCGCCGCCGTCGCCCTGGAGCATGCCGCGGACGGACTGGTGCAGCCAGGCCTCGATTTTCTCGATTTTTTCGTGTTTCGCGAGAGCGTTCCACTCGGCATCGGCTTCGGCGCGGCCTTCGGCGGTTTGCGTGCGGTACTTGATGCGCTCCATCTTTTCGCGCACGAGGATGGCGGTTCCCTTCTTTTCGGGGTAGGCCTCGAGAATGCGCTTGATGAGCGTGTTCATCTGCTTGATTTCGGGAGTTTTTTCGGGGATGGCGCGCACGTCCGGGGTGTCGCGGAGTTCGAGTTCCAGGCTCTCGGCCGTGATGGCGCATGCCTCGTCCACCGTCACCATCTGGATTTTCTTGCAGAACGTGTCGGCAAGGGCCGTAAAGATGGGCCCGCCGTAGGTGAAGAATCTCGTTTCCAGAATCTTGTCGCAGTCCGGGTCAATCATCAAGTAGACCTTGAGGCTGGATTCTTTTACATCGACGAGGGCGAGCCCCTTTTCGTCGGCTTCAATTTGGAAAATGGCACCGCGGTACTTGGGGGCCTTGGCGGTCTCCTGCACTTTTTGGGAGAGATTTGCACAAAGTTCTTCGCTCATGATGCGGCCAAATGTAGAATTTTTTAGACGAGAGACTAGAGAATACCTTTGACCACTTAGTGCTTCAGCACTTATGTGGGCATGGCCCCTTAGGGGGAGGCTAGTGGCTAGTGAAAAGAATCACGCACTTCGTGCGTTGATAATAGACGGCGAAGCCGTGATATTTCTCCCTAGCCCCTAGATCCTAACCTCTAGATCCTTATCCTAGAGATTGCTTCAGGGCTATTCGCCCTTCGCAATGACAACCAAGGCGAATGCCATGCCAAAACGCTTGCGTTTCGGCATGGCTGAGCCGACGAGTCATGCGCCTGCGAATGACAAATCTGCAGCCTCCTAACCACCAGCCACACTATTTAGGCTCGGGGCACGAGCTATGAGCAGTGAGCTATGAGCAGTGAGCCATGAGCAGTGAGTTTTTTGATGATTAGTAAGCAGTTAAAGGATAAATCCAGAATTCATCACTTCCTACTGTCTACTGGTACTCTCGCTACGCTCAAGTACCAAATGCTCGGCTCGGCCATGTTCAAGTAAACTTGACCGCGGCACTCGCCTTACGCATTTGTCCTACTTCCTACTTTCTCTCGTCTGTAGCCGCGCAGCGGCGTTCTCCTCATAGAGGATAACTCTACTAAGGCACTAAAGTGCCTAGTATCGTTTATCTCGTCTAATCACTGCACATCTATGGTCACTTTATACATCGCCTTGCCTTTGTGGCTGTTGAGCGCACCGGCGGGGGCGGTGATGACCTTGATATTCTTCTTCGTGACGCCGTTCTGCTGCATCAGCACTTTGAGCAGGTCGTCGTTACGTTTGGCGGCAAGTTCAGCCAGTTCCTTCTTCAGCGTATTTACGTCGACATCGGCGGCATGTTCCTTGGCGTAGGCCTTGAATGCTTCGTCGCTGTCCTTGATTTCGAGAATGGCGCGCTCGTCGAGCTCGTTCAGAGTCTGCTTGCCCTGGCTCTGCTTGTAGAAGTCCGTCTTGAGCTTGTGCTGCTTGTTGTCGTTTGCGGCCTTGCTCGGGTTATAGTACTGCGTGAAGATGAGCTTCAGTTTCGGGTCGTTGGCCAGGATCTCTGTCATCTTGGATGCCTTGGCGTACTGCTCGCTTGTGAATGTGGCGCTCATGACGTCGACCAGAACTTCGTCTTCTTTGCCGAGGTCGATTCCGACCATACCGGCACCGGTCGTAGCGACATTGCCTACAACCTTGAGCGGGGAGACGGCCACCTTGATAATCAGGTTCATCACGGTTTTCCAGATGATCTTCAGCACGGAGAATTCCGGATCCTTCATGTTTCCTTTGACGGGCACGTCGAACTGGATTTTGTCGTCTTTGTCCTTAAGGATGTACAGGCCGACCTTCATCGGGACTGTGAATTCCGGGTCGATGGAGTTGTCCTTGTCGCCGACGTCGATATTGTAGATGTCGATGGTGTTCTTGCTTTCCAAGTTGAAATTCTGGATTTTGTTCTCGCTCGCGAAGGCCATCGTGCCGGCGCTGATCGGGTAACCCGTGTAGTGGAGGCTGTAGTTGCTGAAATGCTTCAGGGCGAGGTTCTTCACGCTGATGTAGGCGTCCATCGTGCCGATATCGCTTAAAGCGCCTTTGTACTTGACCGAGAGGCTGCCGCCTTCGGGGAACGATGCCGCGACGTTTACGGTGCACGGGGTGTCGAAATTGATGTTCGAACCGTTCACGGTAATGCCGCTTACCGTGTAGTTGAACGGCTTCGTGAGGGTCTGGTCGTTCGCGCTGACCTTGGTGTTGTGGACATACAGCTTGCCGACCTTGGCGACCATCTTCTTGCCAGCCGGGGCGGTCGTCTCTGTCGCTGCTTCGGCCTGGGCCGTGGAGTCAGAGACGCTGCTGTCTTCTGGGGCGGCGGATTTTTTGTTCAGCGGGGCGAGCAGCACGTCGATGTTCGTCTTGCCGTCCTTGTACATGTCGAGGTGCGCGTAAGCTCCGTCGACAATCACCGAATCGATGATGAACGTGTTCTCGTTCAAGTTTGCCTTCGCGATGCCCACGCCAACGTGATTCACGCCGATGGTCTTGCCGCTGGTTTCGGTCAGGATAACGTTGTCGACAGAAACGACTCCGCTCACGTTGCTGGAGAGAACGTCGCCCAGGTTGCCCGCGACAGAAATGTTGGTAGAAACGCTGCCGCTGAAATCCTTGTATGCAATAAAGTCGTTCAGGTAGGGCTTGCCGCAGGCCAGGGCGAAGTCCTTGAGCCCGACGTTCACGTTGAAATCGTTCGTTGCCGCGTTGACGGACACCTTGACATTCAGGTCGCCGCCGTCAGCAAACTTGAGGCTCACGCCTACGTCGGTCTGCTTGTTGCTCAGGTAGACGGCCGGGATGGCGATGCCGAAATCCTTGATATGGATTCTGGACCCGACTTTCGTGTCTTCATATATGATGTTGCCGTTTTCGAAAACGATGTTCTTTACGGAGATGCTGACTGGCAGGCCGTTCGCAATTTCGGCCGCGTTAATCATTCCGGCGGAATCGGATGATGCCGTGTCGGTTGCAACGGTGTCGGGGGAGGCGGAGTCGGCCTTGGCGAGGAAATCCAGGATGTCGCTGAAGTTGAACTGGTCGCCGTTCTGCGTGACGTGCACATAGAGGTCTTTCATGTAGATTTCGCTCACGGCAGCCGTCTTGGTCACGATCTTGAGAGGGTCGACGTTGATGCGGAACTTTTCAAAGGCGACAAACGGGGTTGTGCCGTCCGGTTCGAGCAAGGCGAACTTGTCGACATTCACGGTAAACGTGAACGGATTGAGGCTGATGTTTTCAATCGCGATTTTCCTACCGATAAACTCTTCGGAATGGGCGACGACATAGTCCTTGATGAATCCCGGGGCGAATTTGAGGGTCGCTAAAACGAGGACAATCAGGGCGGCGATGATGATTAGGATTATCGTTATAGCTTTTTTCATGGCAAATAATCTAGAAAAAAGCGGCTTCGGCTATTACAAACCACTCCATCTGGGATCCAAAAGAATTATATATTAAGAAAAACAACTTTATCCGCCCTTAACCACCAACCACTTTTCATGATTTCCCTCGCCCTTACACGTTTTGAAAAAGTTTTCCCCGCAAATCTTAAAGGCAAGCGCCTCGGTGCCGTCCTTCACCCGGCATCCGTCCTCCCGGATTTGCGCTATACTCTCGACCTTCTCAAGGAATACGACGGCAAGCTCTTCAAGCTTTCTGCCCTTTTTGGCCCGCAGCACGGCATCAAGGGACACACCCAGGACAACATGATCGAGTGGGAAGGCTACACCGATCCTGAACTGGGAATACCCGTTTATAGCCTGTACGGCGAACACCGCGAACCGACTCCTGAAATGCTCAGCCACGTGGACATGATGCTCGTGGATTTGCAAGATGTGGGCGCACGCTATTACACGTTCATCTGGACGCTTTTCCTCTGCATGAAGGCCTGCGAGAAGGCCGGCATCCCTGTCATTGTGGTGGACCGTCCGAACCCCATCAACTGTATCGACGAAGAAGGCCCGGTGTTGGACCTCGATTACACGAGTTTCGTGGGCCTGCACAGCATCCGTACGCGCCACGCGAAGACGATTGGCGAACTCGCGGTGCAGTTCAAGGAAGAACGCTTCCCCAAGTGCGAACTCTACGTACTCGGCATGGAAGGCTACGACAAAAAGATGTGGTACGACCAGACGGGACTCCCGTGGATTTTGCCGAGCCCGAACATGCCGACTCTCGATACCGCCATCGTTTACCCGGGCATGTGCCTGTTCGAGGCGACCAATGTGAGCGAAGGCCGCGGCACCACGCGCCCCTTCGAGATTTTCGGCGCGCCGTTCATCGATGCGGTCAAGCTCTGCAAGTACATGAACGGGCTCAAACTCCCCGGCGTGTACTTCCGCGAGAACTACTTCCAGCCCACGTTCCACAAGGGCGCTGGCCAGATTTGCGGGGGAGCGCAGATCCACGTGCTCGACCGCGACAAGTTCCGCAGTTTCGACATGGCGGTGAAGCTTTTGCAGTACATCTTCAATGAGTACCCGAACGATTTTGCCTGGAAACAGCCGCCTTATGAATATGAATTCAAGAAGTTGCCCATCGACATTTTGCTCGGTAACGGAACGTTTAGAAGAAACTATATAGAGACAAGCATTTAATTGATTTTACACCTCACATTGCGGCGTAGCCGCGAAAAGGAGACACAATGACCCAACCCATCAACGGAAAATTTGAAATGCCCGCTCTCCCGTACGCGGGCGCAGACCTGGCCCCGGCACTGAGCGCGGAGACCATCGAGTTCCATTACGGAAAGCACCTGCAGACCTACCTCAACAACCTGAACGCGGCCCTCCCGGGCAGCGCCTTCGAAGGCAAGTCTCTCGAAGAAATCGTGAAAACGTCCGAAGGCGGCGTGTTCAACAATGCGGGCCAGTTCCTGAACCACTCCATGTATTTCTTGCAGTTTGCGGCTCCCAAGGCCGACAACGCCCCGACGGGCAAGATTGCGGAGGCCATCGTTCGCGACTTCGGCTCCTTCGAAAAGTTCCAGGAAGAATTCCAGGCGAAGGGCGCTGGCCTCTTCGGGTCCGGCTGGGTCTGGCTCTCCGCCGATGCAAGCGGCAAGCTCGTGATCACGCAGGAAGGCAACGCCCAGAACCCGCTCACCAAGGGCCTCAAGCCGCTGCTGACCTTCGACGTTTGGGAACTCGCCTACTACATCGACTACCGCAACCGCCGTCCGGACTACCTCAAGGCGCTGTGGAGCATCGTCAACTGGGACGAAATCAACAAGCGTCTCGGCTAAAACTGCTCGATAACGAAAATCGCCCCGATTCATCTCGGGGCTTTTTCTATTAGA
>JAGCPF010000059.1 GCA_017642335.1 Fibrobacter sp. | reverse complement strand
TTGACAAATGAAAAAGCCTCTTGGAACTTGTCCAAAAGGCTCTACAGTTGCTTCTATGTTGGTCGGTCGGCGACGGAAGTCGTTGTTACACTTTCGGAACCGTCGCTTACTTCGTCACACTTATTCCCACTCGATGGTTCCGGGCGGCTTGTGCGTCACGTCGTACCACAGGCTGCCTGCGCCTTCGGCTTCGAATTTGCGCCAGAGACCGGCAAGCAATCCCTGATCGATTTCGGCGAAGTTTGCGGTCATGGCTTCGGTGGAGTTCACCGGGCGCATCACGATGCAGGGCTTGTTTGCTGTGCGGAGCGGGACGAGCACCACGGGCATCTGCCAGATCTTTTCGTACAGGTCGTTTGCCTGCAGGAATTCGGTGCAGATGTTGTCGAACTTGCGGAGCGTATCGAAGTTTTCGCGGGTGGCGAACTGTTCGACGAGCTTCGGATCTTCGTCAGCGACGCTACCGATCTGGTAAATCACGCGGTTGATAGCCTTGAAGCGGTTGGCCAGTTCGGTCGAGAACTTTTCGCAATTCTTCCAGGAGAGGCCCGGAGTGGTGATGAGGAACGGCTGCGCGTAAGTACGGCCGTCGCCCTGCACGCCCACGCTCTTGATGGGGAGCAGGCGGCCCGCAATGTTGTTCGCCTTCAGGTAGTCGGCGAGCGACTGACCGGCGGTGTCCTTCACGTCTTCGAACTTCACCATGTCATTGGCGAGTACGCCGTCGCTGCAGAGCAGGCGCACGCCGAGGCCCGGCCCCGGGAACGGGTGACGCCACACGAGGTTGTGCGGGATGCCGAGTTCTTCGCCGAGGGCACGGACTTCGTCCTTGTACAGGTCGGCGAGCGGTTCCAGCACGAGGCCCTTTTCCATGAGGTCCAGAACTTCCTGCACGCGGTTGTGGTGCGTCTTGATCTTGTCGGCGTTCTTGGTGCCGCCGCTTTCGATGGTGTCGGGGTAGATGGTGCCCTGTGCCATCATCCACTGGTTCGGATCGAGGTTGAGTTTCGCCATTTCCTCGTCCTTCACCGTCAGGAATTCCTTGCCGATGATGCCGCGCTTGGTTTCCGGCGCAGTCACGCCCTTGAGCTTCGCGAGGAAGTGCTCGCTAGCATCGCGCACCTTCAAGTTGTTCATGCCTTCCTTCGTGAGGAAGTCCATAATCTTCTGGGATTCGCCGAGGCGCATCATGCCGTTGTCCACGTGCAGGCCGAGGACCTTTTCCGGTCCGAGTACGCGGTTCAAAAGCACGAATGCCACGGTGGAGTCCACGCCACCAGACACGAGCAGGAACACCTTGCGGTCCTTGACCTGGTCCTTGATGCGCTGCGTGATGAGCGGCAGGTAGCTCTTCATGTTCCAAGTCTTCTTGGCGCCGGTGAAGTCCACGAAGTTTTCGAGCAACTTCATGCCGAACTTGCTGTGTGTGACTTCGGGGTGGAACTGGATACCGAAAATCTGGCGCTCAGGCTTGTCGCTATCGAATGCAACGGCCGCGATTTCGCAGTCCTTGGTGCTGGCCACAATCTTGTAGCCCTCGGGGAGCTTCGTGACTTGGTCGCCGTGGCTCATCCACATGGGGGAGGCCTTCGGGAGATTTTTCAAAATCGGGCAATTTTCGTCGCCCACAATCAGGTCGGCGATGCCGTATTCCTTGACCTTGCCCGGTTCCACGTGACCGCCCAACTGTTGGGCGATGAGCTGGTGACCGTAGCAGATGCCGAGCTTCGGCACGGGGAGGTCCAAAATTTCGGGATTGTATTCCGGAGCGTCCGCGGCATACACGCTAGACGGACCGCCGCTGTAAATGATTCCCTTCACGCCTTCCAGTTCGCTGACGGGAGCGGCGGGGGAGTGGATTTCGGTAAACACGCCCAGGCGGCGCACGCGGTTAGCAATCAGGTGGGCGTACTGCCCGCCAAAGTCCAAAACTGCAATCGTATCAACGTTCTTCATACGGCCCAAAGATAGAAATTTTGGCTGGGCTTGCCTAGATTCCTAGGAAGTAAAGAGATACAATCAATGCTCCAATTTTGATGGAAATAGAAGGTTTCAGTGCGGTTGCGGTTTTTCTAGGCTGAGTTTGCAAGTCCGTTTGAGTTTTTTTAGGCAATAAAAAAATAATGCATATTGAGATGTTTTTTTTGTCAATTTGCGGTGAAAGGGATGGATAGAATGTCTGCTGTCTAAAAATGTCTTGGATGTATCCTAGGGATACGATAAAAAAGTCTGGGATGTATTCTGGGAATACGATTTGTGGGGTTCTCCTTGTTGTAGAATAATACTTTGTATATACAAACTTGTTTTTAGTTGGTTTGAATAAAATATTTTATTGTTATTTTATTTATACTATAGATTAAAAATAAAGTAGTGCGTATATATTATGTATAACCTTTTTTTAATAGGAGGAAAGGAATGAAAAATAAATGTCTAGTAGTGTTGGCTGCAGGTTGCGTTTGTGCAAGTGCTGCAACAATAAATAATTATGACCTGTTGGGCCGTAAGGGAAGTAACATGAATTCCCCGATGGTTTACAAGAATGTGGACTATTCTAAGGCACAAAAGGATGAACAAAAGAATGAAGTCATGCCGTTTGAAAAGCATGCTCTGATGAAAACAGGTATGGGTTCTCAAGTAGTGGGTATTGAGGGAATCTATGATTCTCGTGCGACAGGCGGCAACAAGTTCGTTTTCAAAAAGTATAAGGCTAATTCCCAGGAAGGGTGCGGAAGTGATACCCCTTGCTACAATTGGAGCGGGTATAGAACTATGTTGAACGGCTCCGTTGTCGAGAGATTGAAAATTAGAGAAAATCAGGTTCGCCAACCCAATAGCGTTTTGGATCATCCCCATGCAGAAGCTTATGTTGGTAAAAATTTTTATTGGGCCCATACTGATCCGTATGGTTACGTAGACTATGCTTATCAGGGGTATACCAATTTTGGCAAGTCGAATCCGAATAGGTTCTATTTTAAGCTGGAAGAAACAAATGCCGCCAGTACAACCCTTTGGCCCCACTATAATACGTTAAAGAATACCTATTCTCAGGCAAGTTCTGTATCCAGCTGGTACGACAATATTTCTTCTGAAGTGGGCGTCTTTGTGGCGGTGGATGCTCTCCCTGTCCATCTCGGTTGGGAAACTAATGGAAAATTTGCCGGGTATATTAGGAATGCCGGTGGAAATGTGTATGAATCTCAGGATCCGCAGAAAGAAGTCAGGGATTCTAGGTCGTACGGTCTTGTCAAAGCGGCGTCAACCCATGGCTCGTACAATATGAGCCGTTCTGTTGTTTATGTGGGAAAGGGCAACGTGAGCAATACGGAGCCGAATTCGTCGTGTGAAGATGGTGCGAATTGTCTTCCGCAAGTTTATATCGGTGTTCGCAATAATAATAATGGCAATACGCATGCTTATTATAACTCCGACGCTCAAACGCTTGATGATTATGTCTATGACAAGCGTACCGTAGAGTTTGTTCCTTCGGGCAATACGCCCAATATGTATGCTCGCGGATTTGCTTCGAATGTCATTACCGTTGGTTCTCTTCAACTGGTTACTGAAGGCTCGAATAAGTTGACTAAGGTTTCTAGTGATGTGGCTACGGCGTCCAATGGCGAATATAATAGTCAGCCGAATTCGTATCAGGGAACCAATAAACCGGAAGTGTTTAATTATACGCACTTCCAAGATACAAAGGATTTGAGGAGGTATTATTATGATAATACCTTGACTGGTACCTATGGTCATTTGTTCCTGTTCTTCCCGACGTTCTATGATGATGCCGAGGTCTCGGCGGCATATACCGCCGGTATGGTGGCGAATCTTTTGGCTACAAATCCGTTCTATCGTTGGCATCCTGAACTGGTAAAGGCTATTTTACTGACCTCTAATGGAACGACGATTAGTGCTCCGTACGTAGATCACCAGGTAACAACAAAGGCTCCTTCTTACAAATACCTGGTATTTAATAATCAAAAGGCTAGCAATCTCGGTATCTATTCGCGCTACTGGAATGGCGACATTAATAAGTTCAAGATATCGGGATCTTCGAAGGAAATATTCTTCGTGGTGGACAATAGGAACCATAAAGGCGAAGCCTTTAGTGCGGCGATTTCTTGGCTAAACAAGGGTAGCGATATTACGGCAAATGGCGGCCATATTCCGCAGAACTTTGATATGTACGTTTATGGAAAGAATAGCGTGCCGACTCCGAGCTCGAGGGGTACGCAAATAGCGTCTTCCACGAGCATGCTTAATTCCTTTGAGCGCGTCGACGTGAAGGCTTCCAAGGCGAACTATGATTATTTGGCGTTCAGCATTAAGTTGGAGAGCGATGTAATCGCCTCTGATAATAGGGGCCAAATCGTTTTGGGCTTTAACCTCGCTGTCGCTAAGTAATTCTAAAATTTGTATAACAAAAACGGTCGGGTTTATCCCGGCCGTTTTGCGTTAATAATTAATGAATTGTTACTCGGCGGCGCTCATTTCTCGAGCAAGCTCGATGAGTGTTTGCACACCGAATCCGGTTGCGCCGTACTCGGTGTATTTCCACTTCTTGTCGACGAAGGCGGTTCCCGCGATGTCCCAGTGGGCCCAGGCGGTGTTTTCGGGCACGAATTCCTGCAAGAAGAGGGCGGCGGAGATGGCTCCCGCGTCGCTTCCGGTGTTCTTGAGGTCGGCGAACTTATCCTTGAGCGCGTCGGCGTATTCTTCTTCGAGCGGCATGCTCCAGAACTTTTCGCAGCAGGCTTCGCCGCAGTTGATGACCTTGAGTCCGAGGTCATCGTCGTTGCTGAAGAAGCCGGTGACGGCGTAGCCGAGGGCGCGGACCATGGCGCCCGTGAGGGTTGCGAGGTCCACGATGTGCGTTGCTCCGATTTCGCCCGCTTCGGCGAGTCCGTCGGAGAGAACCAGGCGGCCTTCGGCGTCTGTGTTGTCGACCATGACGGTCTTGCCGTTCTTGGCCTTGAAAATGTCTCCCGGCAGTACGGACTTGTTGCCGATGGCGTTCTCGGCGAGGCAGCAGACGGCGCTCACGTGGAGGGGAAGCTTGAGGGTCGCGATGGCTTGGATGGCGGCAAGTGCGGTGGCCGCACCGCTCATGTCGCTAATCATCTCGGGCATGGATTTGGGCGGTTTCAGACAAAGTCCGCCGGTGTCGAACGTGAGGCCCTTGCCGACGATGACGAGGTGGTCCTTGGACGTGCGCTTGGCTGGCTTGTAGTCGAGCGTAATCATGTAGGGCTCGCGGGAACTGCCCTTGCCGACGGTTACGTGGCCCATGAAACCTTCTTTTTCAAGTTGCTTCATGTCGCGCACCTTGATGGAAAGCCCCGGCGTGTACTTGGCAATCGTCTTTGCGTTCTCGACGAATTCGGCGGGGTAGAGGTCGGCCGCACAAGTGTTGATGAGGTTCTTCGCGAGGGTTACCGCCTTCTGTTCGATGGCGACTTCCTCGGCGATTTTCTTGAATGCCGCGACGTGTTCACCGGCGACGATTTCGTAGGTGACTTGGAAATTCGGCTTTTGCTTGCTCTTGTAGGCATCGAACTTGTAGTTCGCGTAATGCAGACCGTGGACGATGGCCTTGAACTGTTCGTCAGCGGCGTCGGCGAGGAAGATGCTCACGCAGGGAATCTGCTTTTTCATGGCGCGGCCGGCGAGGCGGTAGGCGGCCATGCGCAGGTGGTCGAGGTTCGATAGCCCGCGTTCCTTGGCGGCGTCGACAAACAGGGTGTTGTCCCCGTCGATTTCCAGGAGTTCGAGGTCTTCGAAGGGACCGTCCTTCATGCCTTCGAGGACGGATTCCACTTGGGCGCTGCCGGCTTCGGTAAGCACCTTGGAGAACTGGACGGACTGCTTGACAAAGAATAGAGCGTAGGCCCTGTTTTCTTGGGCCTTGACGGATTCGGAAGAAATAATATTGAGTTTCATACCCCCAAAATTTAGAATAAAAGTGGCTTAGGGGCGTTTTTTAGCGGTACATAGTAGCTTTTTTCGTTTGATATTTACTATAATAATCTTATAATGAATAAAATGGAGTGAATTATGAACATCAAAATGAAGTCCATTGTAACCGTACTTGCTTTATCCGCGCTCGCTTTCGCCGCTGAACCTGCGGCACCGACCGCGGTCCGTGCCGCCGATGCCGCAGCTCCTGTTGCTGCAACTCCTGCCGCAGAACCGGCCGCACCCGCGGCAGCTCCCGCCCCCGAGGCCCAGGCTCCTGCCGCCCCTGCTGAGGAAGCCTCCGTTGAACCGGTCGCTCCGACCGCCGTCCGCGCCGCCGATGCGGCCGCACCCGTAGCTGCGGCTCCTGCCCCGGCAGAACCGGCCCCCGTGGCCGCGGCTCCGGCACCTTCGCAGCAGCGCCGTGTTGATGTGGACACACTCCAGCCTGCAGTAGTTTATCGTACCACCACCGTTCCCGTCAAGACTGTCTACGTGGCCGAAAAGCCCGGTGAGGACACTGTCACGCTTGATGAGCTCCGCGGCCTTGTTCCTCTCAGGTTCAATGTCGGTGTTCAGGGCTTTCTTGGTGGTTACTTCTTGAACGACTACGCCTACTACGACAACTCCTTTGACGACTTCACTTGGCGTCTCGGTCTTGCGGCCCTTCTGCCTCTGAACAAGTTCTCGGTCGCCATGAAGGTTGCCGTCCTTTACGAGCAAAGCCTGGCCGGTGGAACGCTGCATTACGACAACCGCAGCACCCGTACCACGACTGTTTACAACCTCGATTTCAAGCAGCGCAAGATTGACGTCCCGGTGCTGTTCTCCTTCAAGGCTCCGTATTCCAGCCTCATGTTTGACTTGGGTCTGCAGGCCTCCGTCGCCTTCTACGACAAGTTCAAACTTTCTTACACGGAAGACGGCAAGAAGCATTCTGAACGCATCGACATGCTTGACGAAGGATATCGCAAGAAGATGGGCTGGGACTTGGTGTTCGGTATCGAATACTGGGCCAACAAGCATATTGCGCTGGATATCCGCTTTGATGTTGGCTTCACCGACCTGTACGACTCCTTCGACGATGACGTAATCAAACTGAGCGATCTCTCGTCTTCCGCTTTCGTCATAGGTCTTTCCTACTACTTCCTGTAATAGATGCTCCTTCCTATAGTTGCTGTTGTTCTGGGCCTTGCCGTCCTGGTCTGGAGCGCGGATAAGTTCGTGGACGGGGCTGTTGGCGTGGCTCGTTTCTTCGGAATGAGCACGCTCCTTATCGGGATGGTTATCGTCGGCTTCGGGACATCTGCCCCGGAAATGGTCGTTTCGGCCTTGTCGGCGATGGAAAACGCACCTGAACTCGCTTTGGGTAACGCATACGGCAGCAACATTGCAAATATCGCTCTCATTCTCGGCGTCACGGCGCTGATCTCTCCGGTCATCGTGAAGCGTGACGCATTGAAACGAGACCTCCCGATTCTGATTGGGGTGACTGCGGTTGCTATCATCCAGGCAGCGGACGGCTCCATCAGCCGTTTGGATGGCATTGTGCTGCTTCTGCTTTTTGCAGGAATCATGGGTTTCAACATTTGGAGCGAACTTCGTGCGAAAAAGAAGGCTTCTGCACTGGAGAAGGAAGCCGAAGACGGTGATGAATCCGGGAAGGCTTCGCTGCCGAAATCCGTTGCCTGGCTTTTGCTCGGCCTCACTTTGCTCGTTCTGAGTTCGAGGTGCCTTGTCTGGGGTGCCGTGGAAATTGCGCAGGCTCTGGGTGTGAGCGACCTTCTCATCGGCCTTACCATCGTGGCCGTGGGGACCTCCTTGCCGGAACTGGCGAGCTCCATTGCCGCTGCCCGCAAGGGCGAAAATGATTTGGCTTTCGGCAATATCGTCGGGTCTAACTTGTTCAATACGCTCACGGTTGTAGGTATCGCCTCGACGATTTCGCCGATGCGTACGGTCAACCCGCTGGTGTTCAGCCGCGACCTGCCCGTGGTGGCCGTGCTGACGGTGCTGCTGCTATTGTTCGGGCTGCCGGTGCGCAAGAAGCGCCTGGATGCGAACGGACTGCGAATCGGTCGAATCAACCGCCTTGAAGGCTCGACCTTCCTCGCCATATATGTTGGGTACATCGGATTCCTGATAGCGCAAGCGATGTAGGTAGTGAGAGGCTAGAGAATACCTTTGACCACTTAGTGCTTTTATACGATACTTGGTGCTTTAGCACGTTAGTAGAGTTATCCCCTTTGGGGAAGCACTTATGTGGGCATGGCCCCTTTTGGGGGAGGCTAGTGCATAAGAATCGCGCACTTCGTGCGTCAATAACAGACGGCGAAGCCGTGATATATTTCCCTAACCCTTAGATCCTGGCCCCTAGATTCTCTAACAGAGATTGCTTCAGGGCTTCGCCCCTCGCAATGACAACCAAGGCGAATGCTACGCCAAAACGCTTGCGTTTCGGCATGGCTGAGCCGACGAGTCATGCGCCTGCGAATGACAATTTTTCCCTGCCCCTTAACTAAGGCTAGTGCATAAGAATCACGCACTTCGTGCGTCAATAACAGACGGCGAAGCCGTGATATATTTCCCTAACCCCTAGATCCTCGCCCCTAG
>JAGCPF010000058.1 GCA_017642335.1 Fibrobacter sp. | reverse complement strand
GGGCGGCTTCGGTGGCGGCGACATGGGCGGCATGGGCGGATTCGACATGAGCCAGATGGGCGGCTTCGGTGGCGGCGACATGGGCGGCATGGGTGGATTCGACATGAGCCAGATGGGCGGCTTCGGCGGCGGCATGGGCGGCATGGGCGGATTCTAAGGCATGTAACCCCCGGCATCTTTCATCTCTAAATAATTAAAAGGTCCCGCTTCTGCGGGACCTTTTATATTAGTAGCAAAACCTAGAGTTCACTGTAGAGAACAGGCCGACGCCCGCAATTCAACGCCAAGCGCATCAGATCACGGATTGCAGGTTCCAATCGCGGGAAATCCGAGGGATGGATGGCCAAGCGAGGCAAGCCCACAGGAATATTGAAAATAAATTCACCAAACTTGAATGCTGGCTTCACCAGGAAATCCGGAATGCCCGCAAAGCTAGCCACCGGCGAAATATAGTGCCTGCCACATGCGCTAACGAGGGTAAAGCGATCCTCGTAGAGCATCCTTTCGGCATGGACCTGCGACGGAAGGAACTTGTTGCTATACCAGGTGGGCGGCACGAACGCAACTGGTTTTTCGAAAGAACCTTCAAAAAGATTGTTCCAGGAAGCAAGCCCCTGGTGAAAAAGCCTACCGGATTCGAACTGACTTAGTCCGGCAAACTCAGCTTCCCCATGGGTCAGATTCATGGCGATAAGGCCCATATAGCTACGACCCTGGCTGAATTCGGCGCGATGCTTGTAACCGTGCAAGGCAAATTCGAAACCAAGCGCATTGAGTTTGCCGATTGCTCCGCGAAACCCATCGACATCTTCAGGCGAGGCTTTCTCGGTATCCGGAATCACAAGTACATTGAACGGAGCCCCGACAAGATCCATAAGATTTTCAAGAATCGGAGTCACCTTCTGGTAATTCCAGACACTGAAATCATGAAAGCAGAGGAGAAATTTGCTAGCCATATCGATGAAGATAGTAAAAGGTTGTGAGCAATGAGGTATGAGGTCGCTCGTAAACTCGCTTTGAATTATGATTTGCTACATTTTCCCTACTATGTTCGAATCTATCATCTTGGGCCTTTTGCAGGGCCTCGCCGAATTTCTCCCCATTTCCAGTTCTGGCCACCTAGTGCTCGGGCACGAACTCCTAGGCATGAACGAAGCAGGCATGTTCTTCGACATCATGCTCCATGCCGGAACGCTGCTTTCCATTTTCGTAGTTTTCCACAAGAAGATTACCGACATCATCGTGGGATGCATCCGCCGGAACCCCGAACAACTGCGCGAAGCGGGTTACATCGTTCTTGCCAGCATTCCGACGGCGCTGATTGGCCTTGGATTCAAGGACCTGCTGGAAGGCCTGTTCGAAAACCCGCGCGCCGTGTGCGTTGCAGAACTCTTCACAGGTCTTCTCCTGTTCACGTCGCAATGGGGCCCGACCGGTGCAAAGCACCCGGATAACGAAGGCGTCAAGATGAACTGGTGGCGCGCCCTCGTGACCGGTACCGTGCAGGGCATCGCCTGCATCCCCGGCATCAGCCGCAGCGGATCCACCATCAGCGCCATGATGTTCATGGGCGTAAACCGCAAGTATGCGGGCGAGTTCAGTTTCCTCATGAGCATTCCCGCCGTGGGTGGCGCAGCGCTCCTTGACGTCATCAAATGGGCAAAATGCCAAAGCGTCGAGAAGGTCGCACAAATGGCTCTTGAAAACCCCGAAAAGGCAGCCAAGTGCGCCGATGCAGGCAGCTTCACTCCGGAACTCCTGGTCGGTATGCTTGTCGCCTTCGTATTCGGCATCATCGCCCTCAAGTGGCTCATGAACTTCGTGCAGAAGGGCAAGTTCCAGCATTTCGCCTGGTACGTTTGGGCCGTGGGCATCCTCGGACTGATCTTTATTTAATCTAAAGCGATTTTGATTCCATCAAAAAAGGCGCTGATGCGCCTTTTTCTTTTTTGCGGAATTTTGTTCCCAAATTTCTACTTGCGCTTTTTCTTGACCTTGGGCGGCGTGTAGTTGCTGCCGACGGTCCCGCCGTTGTTCTGCTTTTTCGCAAAAGCGCCGACCTTCTTGAACATTTCCTTCATGCCCTCGTACTGCTTGAGCACGGCATTCACGCGACCGATGTCGGTGCCGGAACCCTTGGCGACGCGGGCCTTGCGGCTGCCGTCCAGGATTTGCGGTTTCTTCCTTTCCTTCGGGGTCATGGAACTGAGCACGGCTTCCACGTACACGAGCTGCTTTTCGTCAATCTGGTCGAGCGGGAGCTTGTTGAGTCCCGGGATGAGCCCGAGGATGTCCTTGATGCGGCCGAGTTTCTTGATGGTACGGAGCTGCGTCAAGAAGTCGTTCAGGTCGAACGTGTTGTTGAGAATCTTCTTCTTGAGGTCCTTGGCGTCCTTCTCGTCGATGACCTGCTGGGCCTTTTCCACGAGGCTGACCACGTCGCCCATGCCGAGGATGCGGCTAGCCATGCGGTCGGGGTGGAACAGGTCGATGTCGGGGAGCTTTTCGCCCACGCCGATAAAGCATATAGGCACGCCCGTCATCTTCTTGATGCTGAGGGCAGCACCGCCACGGGTATCGCCGTCCATCTTGGAGAGGCAGACGCCCGTGAAGTTGAGACGCTGCCAGAAGGTCTCGGCGACGTTCACCGCTTCCTGACCGATCATCGCGTCGGCCACGAACAGGATTTCATCGGGGTGCACGGCTTCCTTCGCCTTCTCAAGTTCCTGCATCAACTCTTCGTCAATCTGCAGGCGGCCTGCGGTATCGTAAATCACGAGGTCGAAGCCGTTGTCCTTTGCATACTGGTAACCGTGCTTGATGATTTCGACCGGATTGCCCTGGCCTTCGTCGTACACGGGAATGCCGATAGACTTGCCGAGCACCTGCAACTGTTTGATGGCTGCCGGGCGGTAAACGTCCGCCGCCACGAGAAGCGGTTTCCTCTTCTTCTTGCTGCGCATCCAGAGGGCAATCTTGCCGGCGAATGTCGTCTTACCGGAACCCTGGAGGCCCGCCATCATGATGCCGACCGGTGCGGGGCCGGAGAGGTTGATTTCCTTGGTTTCGCCACCCATGACGTTCACGAGTTCGTCGTGGATGATCTTCACGATTTGCTGACCGGGAGTCACCGAGGTGAGGACTTCAGAGCCGAGGGCCTTTTCCTTGACGGCCTTCACGAAGTCGCGGGTCACGTTGAAGTTCACGTCGGCTTCGAGGAACGCGCGACGCACTTCGCGCAGCGATTCGGCGACGTTTTCTTCGGTGAGCTTGCCCTGCCCGCGCAGGTTCTTGAGGGTAGATTCTAGAGAGTCGGTCAGCTGTGAGAACATAGTGCGGCATAATATAGAATAATAGACGAGAGACGAGAGACGAGAGAAACGATACTTGGTGCTTTTATAGCACCTTAGTTGAGTTATCCTCTATGAGGAGACGAGAGAGTTGCTTGTATAAATGCTAAATTTGCCAGCCATGAAGCCGTTAAGTGAACGCACCGAGACTTTTACCGATTCCGTTATCCGCCGAATGACCCGCATCGCAAATGCCTGCGGGGCGATCAACCTTTCGCAGGGATTCCCGGATTTCGACCCGCCGGAAGCACTGACGAGACGCTTGACAGAAATTGCCCCCGTGGGCCCGCACCAGTACGCCATTACGTTCGGTGCGCAAAATTTCCGCGAGGCGCTGAGCGACAAGCAGTTCCACTTTAGCGGTCTGCGATACGACCCGCAAAAAGAAATCGTCATTACCTGCGGCAGTACCGAGGCGATGATGGCCTCGATGATGTCGGTCTGCAATCCCGGCGACAAGGTCGTGCTGTTCTCCCCCTTCTACGAGAACTACTCCGCCGATACGATTCTCTGCGGAGCGACTCCCGTTTACGTACCGCTTTCTCCCGTAGATCTGAGCTTCGATGCCGACGTTTTGGAAAGTGCCATGAAGCAGCCGGGCGTGAAGGCTCTCGTGCTGTGCAACCCCGCGAACCCGAGCGGCAAGGTCTTTACCCGCGACGAACTTTCAGTCATTGCCTCCCTCGCGGTGAAATACGACCTGTACGTGATTACGGACGAAGTTTACGAGCATATCGTTTACGCGCCTCACCGTCACACGTATATCTCGACGCTCCCGGGAATGTTCGAACGCACCATTGAATGCAGCAGCCTGAGCAAGACTTACTCGATTACTGGCTGGCGCCTCGGATACGTGCTTGCCGCGGAACCCATCATGGACCGCGTCAAGAAAGTCCATGACTTTTTGACGGTCGGTGCCGCCGCCCCGCTGATGGAAGCCGCCGTGACGGCGCTCCGCTTTGACGATTCGTATTATGCGGGCTTGCAGGCGCACTACACACACATGCGGAATTTGTTCACGGAAGGCTTGCGGAATCTGGGGCTGCGTTTCTCGGAACCGCAAGGCGCTTACTTTGTCCTAATCGACATTTCTGAATTCGGATACGGCTCGCGCAATTCTCTTGCCGGGTCGAGCACGGTTCTCGATGGTGGCAGATTGCCTGACGAACAGTTCTGCATCGACATGGCGCAGAAGGTGGGCGTCGCCGCCGTGCCCGGTTCGAGCTTCTTCAGGGAACCGGTGGACCACCTGATACGCCTCCATTTCGCCAAGAAGGACGAAACGCTTTACGAGGCGCTGAGCCGTCTCGAGGGCATCAAGAAACTGAAACGCTGATTGAAAAAAAGGTCTATCCGCATGGATAGGCCTTTCAATTTCTCTGTTCTAGCGAGTGACTAAATCCTATTGAAGAATTTCTTCAGCATGTCGCGGATGGGTTTCCTCAACAGCGAATCGGGAGTCTTGCTTATCCAGACGATGTATGCGCTGCGACCCGTAATGAGGTAAGAATTGACAAGCTGCCTTTGGTTGTTGAAAATGTCAAAGCGGATCTTGATGCGGTCCGGTTTCATCGACCATCCGGTAGCGCGGTCTTCCCAATGCAGGATTTGCGGAATGAATATGTAGTCGAATTTCTGCAGGTCCCCGTCGGTAATGTTTTCTATTGTAACGGGAGTCGGAATTGTCGAAATCTGCGGGCTGTACTGCTTCAGTTCTTGTGCCAGCGCGGAAGCGACTTCAATACCAGAAGTGGGATATTCGACGGTTGCGTACCTTCCGGGTTCCGGCGTGACAATCAGGATGCTAGTCTGGTCTTGCATGGACGATTGGGGGGTCATGAACTCGCTCTTGTACGAAGCGGTACAGCCACTCATCAGGAAGGTTGCTGTAAGGAGAATTAATATTGAAATCACTTTTTTCATAGAGATATTCCCTCTTTAGGTTGCTACTGGCAACAATGTTAAAAATTATCCCGTCAGATTGGCGGAGTATTTTTCTATATTTGCCGCCCAATATGGTCGATTCATTGCTGAATATCTTCTATCGCCCAAAAAAATTCAAGAAGAATGGGGATGTGAAGGATGTGCTCGTCGTTGCGCTTCCGATGCTTCTGTCGATGTCTTTCGACACGTTGATGACGTTCATCGACCGACTGTTCCTTTCGAAACTCGGGCCCGCCGAGATGAATGCCGCCCTCGGGGCGGGCGCAGTGCAGCTTACACTCACGATGTTCTTTACAGGGGCCATCAGCTACACGACGGCCATGGTCGCGCAGCGGCTCGGGGCAAAACGCCACGGGGAATGCGCAAGCGTCTTTATGCAGGCGCTCTATGTTTCGCTGATTTGCGTGCCGCTTCTGTACTTGACGATTCCCGTGGGGCACTGGCTCTTCGGCATCGAGAACCTGCCCGCCGACCAGCTGGAATACCAGAAGACCTACTTTAACATCTTGATGTTCGGCGGTGTCATAACGCTCGTGCGCAACGTGGCGCCGTGTTTCTTCAGCGGTATCGGCGAAACGAAAATCGTGATGCACGCCGCATTCGTCGGCATGGTCATCAATATCGCCTGCAACTTCGTTCTGATTTTTGGCCTCGGGCCTATCCCTGCGATGGGCGTGGCGGGGGCTGCCTACGGAACGCTTATCGGCAATGCCGTTTCGACAGTCATCCTGTTCGCTAAATTCTTCGCGAAATCTTGCAACAGCCGTTTCAATACGCGCCATTCTTTCGCCTTCAGCGGGCCCCTGACCCGCGAACTGTTGCAGAAGGGGATTCCCTCCGGTGTCGAGATGTTCCTGAACATGTCGGCGTTCCAGTCGCTCATCCTTATGTTCCATGCACTCGGTCCCGAAGCCGCCACGGCATCCTCGATCATGTTCAACTGGGACATGGTGGCCTACGTTCCGCTGATGGGACTGGAAGTCGCCTCGACAAGCCTCGTAGGGCGTTACGTGGGCGCTAAGGAAGGAGCCGCTGCAAGCCGCTCGACGTATTCGGGGCTCAAGCTCGGCTGGGGCTATTCGGTACTTATCGGCATACTATTCATATTCCTGCCGGGAGTGCTTACCGACATTTTCCGGCCCGACATGGCCGAGGCTTCTGCCGAGGCGATTGCGATTTTCGATGCCGCTCGCCCCATGAGTATCTTCATGCTGCGCTTCGCAACCATCTACATCTTTGTCGAGGTGCTGCTTGTGGTGTATGCGGGCGCTCTCCGCGGTGCGGGCGATACGGTGTGGGTCATGTTCGCCTGCGCCATCATGAACTGGGTGGTGGCTATCGCGCTGTATGTGACCGCCTACCAGCTCCATCTCCCGGCGCATTACGCCTGGATTGCCGTCGTCGCGGTGTACGGGACGGCCCCGGTCATTTTCTGGCTACGCTGGAAAAGCGGCAAGTGGCGCAAGCATGTGCTAGACAAAGAAGAACTCGACGCGTAATCAGCCGTTCAAGTCATCATCCAAATTATCGCAGGAATCAAGCGCACTTTCGACGCGCTGCATGTTCTCTTCGCAATATTCGAGTTGCCGCGAGAGAATCTTGATGGCGTTAATCTTGATGGCAAAATCGCTGTCCTGTACCGGATGCGTTGCGTTACCTGCGAGTTCCCGCGTAAAGAACCGCACCACGTTCCAGAAAAACACCGCAAACAGGCGCTTGCCCTGTTCGTAGCCGTCGAACAGGCACTTGGCATAATGCCGGTAAACGAGATAAGCGAGGATTCGCATGCTCTCGTTTTCGGAGAAGAATCCCTGGTCGCTAATGGGGTCCGCGGTAGCACGATCCTTGATTCGCGCAAGCGCCTCGTCCCAGGCAGGGCCAAAGCTTTCCGTTTTTGCTAGAAGCTCAGCATAAGCGTTCACGTCTTCCAGCGGTGCGAAAGGATTGTCCTCGGAGAATCCGAAGGCATCGTGGAGCCTTTCTTGGAATGTCAAGGAACCGTCGGCGAGGCCTGCAAAAATCCGCTCGCGTTCGTAAAGCACCTGGTCGCATATTTCGCGGTCCTCGTCATCAATTTCGTCTTCGGGCTCGTCGCATTCTTCGCCCGCGAACGTGAGCGGGCCATCACCTTCCAGCAAGAGCCGCACGGCCTCTTCGCAGCAGAGTCCGATTCCTTTTTCCATGATGTCGCCGTACACTTCCACGAAACGCGGATGTTCACGGCAAATATTGCAAAGACTGCCTTCGCCCAAGTTCGTGAAAATTTCGCAGAGGTTACCCTTGTCCAAGAACGGGCAGCGGTCGTGGGGCAGCAGCTTGAAATGTCCGTCTTCGATTTTCTCGCGCAGCTTGTCGCCAAAAGCGCCAGTCACCTTGCGGTAGGCCTCTTGCGAGTTCTCGTCCACATCAATTTCCCACCCGACGCAACAGGTATCCGTGCACCGACCGGCGATGCACTTAAACCTGTCATAAAAATCGGGCTTTCTTAGAAGCATGTGCAACTAGGCATTTTTTACGCAACGGACCGAAATGGCATCGGACCTGTAAACGCCCTCGATATCCATGGATTCCTCGGTGAGGCTCAAACGGTAGGCATTTGAACTGCCGTATTCGTCCTTGCACCAGAAACGAGTGCGCTTGCCAAAGTGGCAGAAACTGCCGTTGTCAAAACGGTATCCGGCAGGGAGCGCGAAGAAACCCAGGGTGTCGGTACCGGGTTTCTGCCAGGAACACTTGCTGCGGAGTCCTTCCCCGTTCGACTTGGCCGGGAGATTATCCATGAGCGTTTCCAGTTCCTTGAGGCTCGGGATGTGCCAACCTTCCGGAGCGATACCCTGGTAGTTGTCCCCTTTTATCTTGCGGTACATCTCAAGATTGTTGGACGGAGACTGTTCCGAAAATTCCGCCGGAATGTCCAGCGCCGAAGTCCAAGTGTAGAGCCTTCCATATCTCTTGACGTTGGATTCCTCGTTGCCTGGAGCATAGCTTCCCTCTGCATTGTAGCGCAGGTTCTCGGCCATCCAGACCTGCCCGCCAATTTGAACCGTGCGGTAAGTTTCACCATCACGGGCGTCCGTTAGCGTCCCGTACTTGAAGGCGCTTGCATTTTTGGCAAGGCAGTCTTCGTAAGGTGTATTATTCTGCGCTTCGGGAGATTCCTGTTTTGCCGCCTTGCGAACAATGTATACAATTAGGCATGCCGCAACAGCTATAATTACAACTGCGGCAACAATAAATGCAATAAATGAAATATGCATAAACACTCCTTTCTTGTTGTGACATCACGTAAGCCGTCCCCTATACGGCAGAACAAATCATTCCATTCGGGGCCTGCGGAGAAATAAACCCGTGCGATTTACTTGTCCGACAAGAGTCCGAATATTTCGGCCTTCACAAGCCAGCTCACAGCAAAGAAAGTGAGCGCAATGGTTTCGCTAATGAATATTTTTGCAGGGAATTCAATAGGCAGCGGGATAAAGACGAGCCCGCAAAGCATCCCTACCGCGCAAACCCTAAAAATGATGTTCTTGATTTTCTTGTTCTTGGTATTGCTTTCGCCAAGCGTGAACAGGAACATGCTGTTAATCGCGAGCAAGATGAAGAACAACACCGCGGATACACAGTGAATGATATGCGATACGTTGACCGGCAACTGGAAAAAGCCGACCAGCTCACCTGAAATAGCGCATTTGCACGGGAAAATGACAATCATCGCACCGAACACGCCGGACAAGGCGGTAATCGCATGGTCTCTCCAGTCGTAGCCCTTATAGCACATCAATATGATCGCAGCTGCGGTCAGGACACCGACCAACGGTGGCGTTATGTAATACGTTGCCGAGATGGACAGGTCCTCCCAAAAATTGTCGGGAACTCTAGTCGTTCTGGCTACAAGGACAGCCCCAAGCAGGGCAAGCCAGGGAAGGATCATCCCCAAGATTCCGATAAACGCACGGATTCTCTTCAACCAAATTTTTTCTACATCGATAGTTTTATCATTGCTCATACAAACCTCTGTATTTTATGGAGTAATATACTTTATTTTGTGTGGGCAAACAATTTTTCTACCCAATGATTTCCATTTCAACGAGAAATCTGTAGAAACAGAGTGCCGATATGCCCAAAATGAAGACCAAAACTATCACGAACTGCACCGGGTGCTCGTGAAAATCGTAATCCGCCTTGCCGTACGAAAAATTTCCTCGTATAAGCGCACTAATGAAAAGCGAAAAAAACAGTATACCAAATAAAAGCGACATAATGCGTGAAAAGATAGTATTCTCACACTCACGAAAAATGTTATTCTACATATTTCTTTATCAACCTTACCATCAAGTCGCCGAGAAGTTCCACCTCGTGGTCGCCAACGGAGGCCTCAATGTGGAAATTGCCGATGCCGCTGTCGTCGGTGAGGAACACATACGTGCCGCCAGTCGCAAGATCAAGGAACCTTAGCATGAATTCCGTATTCTTGTCCACTCCGCTGGCCGCCACGGGAATTAACTTGATACCACTCTTGGCAAAGAGCAAAATGGATTCCTGAAGGCTCTTGATGACACCAGCCTGATGGTGAGCGGGCGCATCAAGAATGAGGAAAGCGATGCGCGCACGAGCAGAGTCATTCCAAGTAAGATTTTGCATTGCAACTTTAAGCGCAGAATGCACAGCCTCGGGATAGTCGCCACCACCGGAGGCTTTCTGGTTAGATACGAACTTTTGCGTATTGATTGCATCCGTAAAATCATCGTGGCGCGTGAGGTATTCGTCGCCTTCGTCGCGGTAGAACAATGCCGCTGTGCGTAACGACGTGCTGTTCGACAAGGCGGCCCGCTCAATAATATTTACGAGGTCAGATTTGAGGAAATTGATTTCGTCGCCCATCGAACCGGTCGCATCGACAATGAAGGCGATGTCGGCAGTAGGGGCAGGATGCTTGGCATCTTTGTCGACAATGACGTTGACTTTGATTTCCCCGTCATTCTTGGTGGTAAGCTCGAGCGGTTCCTCGAACAGAGATCCATTGACTTTCAACGAGAAATCCTGGGCATTGAGCTTTTGGGTATCGTCGCTGAAAAGGCTTATCCAGCAGTAAGCAAGCCCGGAGTTGTCAGTCTTGGTGGCAAATTCCACATCTTGGCCGTTAAGGAGTTCCACCGTGACGTTGGCAACAGCATTGCTGTCCGAGTCCACGACCTTGACCGCCACAAGATTTTTAGGGAAAAATTTCCAGTAATCGGGCTTTTCATAGAACTTATTGTTGTTCAGGAGATCGGTCCAAAAGTCCCAATTATCCAAGTCGTTCCATTCACCCGCCGTAAGCAGGCCCGCTTTCTGGTCGTTGCCATTTTCACCAAGAACCTCGCCGGTTTTCTCATCGACGATTTCAGTGGAATAATCGCTATCGAAGGACACGGACTCGCGAACGCCACCAGCAGACGTCGCTGAATAAGAGCCATCGCTGTCACTGCACGCGGCAAACAGTAAGCCGAGCGAGACACTTGCCATCATGATAATTTTGGATTTCATTGTACCCTCCTTCTTGCTTTTTAGCAATACCCTTAATCTAACCAATCAAAGCTTTTTAAAAGCCTTTAGGATTGGGGCCATATTTATTTGTTCCCGGTTGACTATCCAAGAGCATAAATACAAATAAAATAATACCACCTATAATTGGAATCAAGCTAATCCACATCCACCATCCACTTTTGCCTATATCGTGTAAGCGACGGACGAGTACAGCAAGTGCGGGCAGAAAAATGCCGATTTCAAATAAAAATACAATGACAGATGCAACAACCCCTTCCTTTCCCAAGGCAATATCTATCGCAGTGCCAATCGCAACAAAAAGTATTGCAAAAAACGCTTGGAAAATACAAAACCACCAATATTCCCTTCTTCTTGCGCGGCCACTAAAATCAGCATAATGTTCTAGACAATGTTTGAAGTATCCCATGTTTTCTCCCTGTGTTTATCAATAATAAATATACAACGCAAAAAAGAATTCGGGTTAATTTCGGCTTCAAAAAGATGCCCGACAACGTATTTTTTTTTACCCTCCCCCTCTAAAAAGGGACTCAAATGGTTTTATGAAGAAAATGTAAAAGCGGACATTACGTTTTTCATCCTGTGTAAAGCGTTTTTGAAAAAGTTTTTTTGAGCTACTTTGTCCGATGCGGAGTGCGATGAACGTTTATATATTTCGTCTTGTAAACCCCTATATGAAGCTCGGCTTCAGGAGGTAAAAGATGATTTGTTTGAACGACTACTTGTTCTCTGGAAACACGGTGCTGAAAATTCTGCACCAGTACTCGAACGACCTCAGGAACAGCGCGAAAGGAACGCGTAACAGCATTGACCTCGCGCACTCGAACTTTCTGATACAGATTATCGAATTGCTCGAACACAATGACTTCTTGACCTCGCAGTCCCAACGGATAAAAGAATTCTATAAATTCATGACGAAGGAATATCCTTTCCTCGCGTTCACGTTCAAGGGACGCATCAAGTCGCTGATCCGTGCCGAAGAAAAGTTCAACGGGTATATCCTTGAATTTATCTACAACTACTACAAGAAGAATGGAACGTTCCCGTCCGAAGCCGAAATCAAGAGCAAACTGAATTTCCGCGACCTGATTGCTTATCGCATCGTCATCTCGATGCCGGTTTGCCATATCAGAAAAGGCGAAGACCGCAGCGAAGTCGAACGGAAATATCTCTACGAAATCGCGAACGCCTTGCCCGAATTCCTCGAAGAGCGGGGCTTCACGGCAGAAGTTTCTAAACACTTGGGTGATAGCGGACATTCCGACCTGCTCAAGGATGCTGTCAGGCCGTATTACCATGACTCGGTGGCGACTCCCAGGAGCTCGGGCTACCAGTCGTTACATATAACATTTTATGACAATCTTGCACGCTGCTACACGGAAGTCCAGTTGCGTACAAAGGACATGGACGACTTTGCCGAAATTGGCGAAGCGAACCACTTTGGCTACGAAAAGTCGCAAGAAGAACGTCGCTCCAAGCACGACCAGATCCCGAGCGGCGAGTGTGTCTACTTTGACGAGGCTTTCGAACGCCTGGTGAAATTGCAGGAGCTTGAACTCGCGAAAATCGACGTGAATATGTTCAAGGCCATCAACAATCACCTTATTAACGATGGCTGCGGGCTGTTCAGAGGCCGGCAAATCTTGCCGTTCGAACATCTGTCACGGTTCCAGAATGACTTGATTGACTAAGTTTTTCTGCTGCCAAGTAGGTTGAAAATCAACTCGGCGCCTCTTATAGGTTCAAATTTTCCGTTTTTTAATCCTTCAAGGAATGGGAGCCCGGTTGGGGTCGGTCTGTCGGACAGGCCGTCTTTCATCATGAAATAGAAAACGAATCCAAACCTTTTGTCTTCCTTCACGAATTTTACAATATCCATGCCGATTTTTGTCGCTTCTTTTTGAGCCAGTATTTCAGCTTCTTCAAGCGTAACTATATTCAACGTTTTTTTACTGCTCATAAATATCCTCTTCGAGATGAGAAATCAGTAATCGTCGCCGAGGATTTCTGCAAAACGCTTGTCAATGAAATCGTTGTCAAGTTTTATGCGTTCCCGGTTCATGTTGTGCCGATTGTAAGACATTGCATGCAGCCGGAAAAGGTCCCAGTCCAGAAAATTCTTTAAATCGGGCTTTAGCTTGACGGGGTGCTTACGAACGAATTCGACAGCACTTCGAATTTGATCCTCGTCCTTACGCAAGAATTCCTCAAGTTCTTCCTTAGTAAACGGCATATTAAACCTCCCGCTTGCGCTCAAATAAAACTGGTTTTCCGTTTTTCCACTATTCGTAATATAAATTAAATTTTTGTCAAAATTTGACACAATGATTTTTTTTGCTGATAAAGAGTCGCTATTTGACTTTTTTCAAGCATACAATAAAGAAAATGCCAAATTTTAATCAAAAAAGGCTTTTTTCACGAAACCGTTGACATACTTGTTGAAGGTTTTTGAATTAGAAATAATTGAATCTTTTTTTCCGTTCATAAAGAGCATGCATAAAATGTTATATTTCAAAATGTTGAAAAACGATTTAAGACACGCATCCTTTAACAAAGGAACTCCATATGACAATTCCAAAATTATTTCGTGATGCTCACAAGGTTTCGTTCAAGAACGAGCAACTCGTGAAGAAGTCGAAGATGTGCGGTTGTTTCAGCTGCGGGAAAATCTTCCCTGCGACTGAGATTGTGAATTGGGCCCCGGATGGAGTCGACAGGACGGCGATGTGCCCGTATTGCCTTATAGACTCCGTTATTCCAGATGCTTCCGGATGGTTGATGGATGGTGAGTTTTTGGAAGAGATGAATCGTTACTGGTTTGGGCTGAACGATTCGGCAGAATCGGGTAGTTCGGTCAGCTGATTGTAATCCTTGAATCAGTCTCTGCCGCCAAGTAGGTTGAAAATCAACTCGGCGTCTCTTATAGGTTCAAAATTACTCTTTCCAACTTTTAGAATGCAACGGCATATCACGCAAATCGTTCGGAATCTCTATCGAAATTTTATAACTACCAAATTTATTTAACATTCTTAATTCACATAATCCTGATTTTGTTGCAGAAATTGTCCCTAACGACATTGTTTCAGAATTAAAATCTCTTTTTATTTCAACAAAATCGCATAATGGATATATAGAGACTTTAGATGACGAATTATAAAGTCCCCCTCTTTGAGCAATAGAAAAACGACATCTTTTCACATCACATGAATGGAATACAAGATCCATTTCACATTCACCTTGATTGCAATATTCCCCATTTCGATCTTCCACAACAAGTGAATTCGTTGAATCTTTTATTATTTTCATGACCCCAAATCTATATTTGTAATCATTCTTAACAAAATTGATTTTATCCGCAACTTTATACAAGCATAAACCTTCATGCAAAAATGACAACATTCCGGTTTTTTCCATATTTGATGGTTTACTGCATTTGACGAAATCACAAATAGGAATGAAATTTTTCTTATTGTATTTCAATCCAACTTCAGCAAGAGATGATTCTAAGCATCCCTTCTTGGGTGGCAAACGATTATATAAGCCACTAAGTTCAAAAGTGCAATCTCCATGGGAACATTCTTTTTTATCCACTCTTAAATTGATATCATAAATAAAGTCATCAACATAAGAAAAGTTACATTGCGAAGAGGCTCTTTCTTTTAAATAAAAAATGTCCTTCCCTTTCTGCAGCACATTTTGTGCCAAAGCATTGCAAAGAAAAAACAGAACAATACTAGCTACCGTACTACAGCGAAACATCTTTTCCCTCGGGTCATAAAGAATTCTTATAAGATAATATAATTACGGATACTTCGCTCCGGGAATGTCCTTGAGGATTTCTTTCCAGAAATCGCGGAATTCTTTGTCGGTGACGGTACCGCCTGCGCTGAGTAGGCGGTAATGTTCGCCCTGCCAGTGGTATTCGACGGGAGCGGCGTCAAATCCGTTGCGTTGGTAAAAGTCGCGGCGACGGTTCCTGCGTTTGAGCTCCTCGGCGTCCTTAGAATCTTCCTCGACTTCGATGTCAACAACAATACGGGAGTCAGGATGTTTTTCGCGGATGGCCTGCAAAATTTGCGAGCCGTACCCACGGCAACGTAGTTCTGGCACAACTGCGAAATAAACGATGTTCGTGATGTCGCCGTGTGAAATGGAATTCGAAAAACCGCAGAACGTAGGGGCAGCGCCGTTCTCGCCATCTTCCTTTTCGAAAAACGCCCAAAATTCCCGTTTGATTTTGTTGTCGAGCAATTGCTTCATCGGAATTCGTTCGTTTGCCGGGAACGCCGATTCGTACAACGCCTGGATCAGCGGCAACCACGGAGATTCCTTTGTGACATCGAAAATCTGGAGCATGGAATTAATCGTTACGACAGCCTTTTGTAGGGTCGATTTTTGAATCTTCTATAAGATTGTTAATCTTTTTTGCTAAACGCTGTGCATTGGGATGAAAGCCGTCAAGGTCTGGAAGGTATAATTTCACCATTTTGGCGTTTTTATTGTCGGCAAGTTCAATGGTTGCTGATGGATGAAAACACGCATCACCAATCATTGCGTATTCAATCTCAGACTCGTAATAGATGATTTCATCAATAATGTCCTGAACCAAGTCTAGCGGCAAATCATTGTGATAACATGAATCCGGTTTCCGGTCATCATTGATAATTACCGTTTTCAGCGTGATGGAATCCTTATATACGGATATGTCCGCAGTAAGCCATCCAACTCCCTCACTAAGTGACGCAAATATGTTGATGTCACTATTTTTATCAGCCTCAGGATGGTCTGTATAAAATTCGTTTATGGACAGTTCTAGTCGTTCCGTTTGATAATCGATTCCATAAGCTCGATTGAATAAGGCTACACATCCCGATAGAATAAAGAAGAATGCTATAAACGAAATGGCGAGATAACAGGCCCTTCGCTTTTTTGACTTTTTGCATGTGGTAAAGTAGAATGTGGATAAAGGCAGGAACCCCATAGTTAATCCACAAAAGCAGAATTCGTAAACATAGGGCGGCCGCACGAACAATGGATCCTCTGGGATATAAGCAATCCCGACAGAAAAAAATGCCGCAATAGAAATGGCCAACAGAATTGAAATGACACGTCCTGCAATGAGAAACGCCTTGCGGAACTTAGTGAAAATGTTGACAAAAATGCCTAATATAAATGGAATTATTGCAAAAATGATAATAAGTGCAATTTTTCCAATAAACAAGATTAACGTTTCTGTCGGTTCCATAGCTTAAAAAATATATTTTTGACAAGGGAATAGTATATTTATTTTCATGAAATCGTTTGAAAACAAAGTGGTCGTGGTGACGGGCGGGGCACACGGGATAGGTGCTTCCATCGTGAGCGAATTCGAGAAAGAGGGCGCGAAGGTCGCCTACATCGACATTCGCGAGAATCCCTGCTTTGTCGGGGACCTCTCCAAGAAGGAAATCCTCGAAAAATTTGCACAGTTCGTCATCGAAAAATATGGGCACGTGGATGTGCTGGTGAATAATGCGCTTCCGCTGATGAAGGGCATAGACGAATGTAGCTATGAGGAATTCAGCTATGCTTTGGCTGTTGGCGTGACGGCTCCGTTCTACCTCGCGAAACTTTTTTCTTCGCATTATGCGAAGGGTGCAAGCATTATAAACATTTCTTCGAGTCGCGACCGCATGAGCCAACCGCAGACGGAAAGTTATACGGCGGCGAAGGGCGGAATTGCAGCACTCACGCATGCGCTGGCCGTGAGTTTTGCGGGCCGTGTGCGCGTGAATTCGATTTCGCCGGGCTGGATTGATACGGATTTCAAGGTCTATGAAGGTCCCGATGCCACGCAGCAGCCCGCAGGTCGCGTCGGTAACCCGCTCGACATCGCGAACATGGTGCTTTATCTCGCGAGCGACAAGGCCGGCTTTATTACCGGCGAAAACATCTGCATCGACGGCGGCATGACCCGCCAAATGATTTACCACAACGACTGTGGCTGGAAATTTGAAGGATAAAAAATGAGAAAAATTGGATTCGTTTTTGCTGTGCTGTTTTTGATAGCGTGTGGTGACGATTCTTCCTCCGTCATTTCGGGTTCTGATCCGGAATCTAGCAGTACCGAAAAGCAGAAGAGTTCGTCTTCGGCAAAAGAATCAAACAAGTCCGGCGAATCGCGCAGCTCCTCGTCAACCAAATCGGTCTCAAGTTCTTCTGAAAAGAAAGCGGAGTCGAGCAGCTCGGCGAAACAGCCTAAGTCTAGCAGCAGTTCTGCGGACAAGGATGAGTCTTCGTCATCTGCAGCAGGTTCCTCGAGTTCATTTGTTATGCCGGTTCCCTGCAAGACGGAAACGGAGGATGATTGCGAATACGGCGAGTTGAAAGACGAACGGGACGGCAAAACCTACAAGACCGTGAAGTTTGGAAACCAATGGTGGATGGCCGAGAACCTGAATTACGCGGATAGTGCGAAGACTCCGAGCCTCAAGGGCAAAAGCTGGTGCTACGGCGATGAGCCCGATAACTGTGCGAAATACGGCCGCCTTTACACCTGGGCCGCGGCAATCGATTCTGTGGCGCTCGCGACAGATAGCGAGAATCCGCAGGATTGCGGCTATATGAGGAGTAGCAAGAATATCTTGCCCGATGTGGTGCATGGTATTTGCCCTGACGGGTGGCATTTGCCGGACTATCGCGATTTCTCGAACATGCTCGTCCACGTTGGCGGGTATTCTATCGCGGGCACGGTTCTTAAGTCGCAGAGCGGCTGGAATGAAGGCGGAAATGGAACCGATACTTTCGGCTTTAATGTCCTGCCTGCCGGCATCGGGTACGGTAATGGGTCTTTTGATGGCCTTGGCGACGGCACCGATTTCTGGAGCGCTACCGAGTCCGATCTGGAGCAGGCGTTCTCTTTGTACGCCAGTTATGAAAACGAGTATTCGGGCGTTATGGATTACGGTAAGAACTATGCATTCTCTATCCGTTGCGTAAAGGACTGATAGAGAGAAATAGCTTGTGTTCCACATCACCGGGCGGATAGCTTTTCTGGACAAGTTGATTAGGAAAGATTATATTTCTATAAAATAAATCAAACCATTGGGGGGCCTTTATGCGAAACGTCATTACGAGTACGATGGGAGCCTGCCACGAGCTGTGCGTGGTGGTGGCAATCTTTATGTTGGTGCTTTTACTCTCAGCGTGTGGTGACGACAGCAGCAGTGTAGCTCCGAACAACGACGAACCGTCTTCTTCCAGTGTTGCCCAGAATTCTGCTTCCGCGAAATCGTCATCCAGCGCTACGTCAAGGTCCAGCGAGAAGGATAAGTCAAGTAGCAGCTCTGCGGGCAAGGAAAAGTCTTCTGTCACCATCATTTCGGGCGCCGACCTGAAATTTAGTAGCAGCATGGAGTCAAGCTCCAGCGAGAAGGATTCGTCTAGCAGTAGTGTGAATGAAGCTTCGTCGAGTTCGCTAGAGTCGAACGATTCGTCAAGTTCAAGCGAAACGCCGAAAAAATACGCCGAAGCGAAGGTCATGCC
Organism: Fibrobacter sp.; assembly: GCA_017642335.1. Classification (GTDB taxonomy): domain Bacteria; phylum Fibrobacterota; class Fibrobacteria; order Fibrobacterales; family Fibrobacteraceae; genus Fibrobacter. The sequence goes on along the minus strand of JAGCPF010000058.1, from coordinate 7,374 downwards.
ATCGGGAACATACGACTGTTCTGAATACAACTGCTTCTCGACAGAATACCTGAACCAGGAATTTCTTGAAGCTGGTAAGTATGGAGAGATTCTAGATGAGCGCGATGGTCAGGTATATAAGGTTGTTGAGATTGACGATCAGGTGTGGATGGCTCAGAATCTGAACTATGCCGATAGTGTTGAGACTCCAAGTTTATTGGGTCGTAGTTGGTGCTACGACAATGAGTCCGCAAATTGCTCCAAGTACGGTCGTCTTTACACCTGGGCGGTGGTCATTGACTCGGCAAAGTTGGCATCCGACGCCACGAATCCGCGGTACTGCGGTTCCGGCACAACTTGCGAACCGGCCGCTGGCAAGGTCTCTTGTTACGTCAAGACTTGCGGACTTACGGAAACCGTCCAGGGCATCTGTCCCACGGGCTGGCATTTGCCCAGTTACGATGAATGGAATACACTGCTCACGGCGTTAAACGACAGCTCCGCTACAGGGACCAAACTCAAGAGCCAGAGCGGCTGGAATGACAATGGCAACGGTACGAATGTTTCCGGTTTTTCCGCATTGCCTGCTGGCTTCTGGAACTACACTTTCGACAACTTCTACGGCGATGGCAATCACGTAAGCTTCTGGAGTTCAAAAGATGACCAATCCTACGCGTACTATTTGAGGATTGGCAACGATTATGCGCGCCTGGGCGATGACTTCAAGAACATGGGGCTTTCAGTTCGTTGCCTCAAGGACTAGCAGGGAGCCTTGTTATCTATGTGCACGGGAAGGGCTGAAGTCTCCGAAGAGGAACTTCGCGAAAAGAAAACCGTGCCGACGAATTTCGGCGAGACGCTTTCGTGGGAATACCTGTGCTACGTGCGTGAAAACCCGATCGAGTGGCGCATCCCGACAAGGATTCTGTACGGCTCGAACGACAACCTGACTTCGCTAGAAACGATGCGCGAATTCGCCCGGAAAATCGGCGCGCCCCTGACCGTAATGGACGGCGGCGAACACTGGTTCCACTCCGCCGAGCAGATGGTTTTTCTGGATAAGTGGATGCTAAATTGCTAAAAAAAAACACGATTTTGGCGGCTGTGTCAAGCCAATCTGTACTTTTTTACCAAATTTACGAATAATTTGCGTTTCGACTGTCAAAACGCTGCGATTTTTGGGCGGGCTCTGTCAAGTCTGGTTGTACAGCTGCGAACCTGCTGCGGAGGTCGGATCGCCTCGGATAGCTAAAAAACAGCGTCTGGGGCGCCAATTTGCAGCCTCTGGGGGGCTTACAAAAGCGAATTTTATTGCTATACAAAACTTTTTGTACGGTTTGACTTGACACAGCCGGAAATGTTGACCTGGCCAGATTTTTATTTGCCTTTTGCCCCGAGAAAATCTTCGTTTGCCCACTTGTAGAGCCTTTCGATATCGGCTCCGTGCGAGAGTTTCCACTTGGCGTATGTGGGGTAGTCCGCGTCCTTGCAGACGGTATAGGCGAAGGCTTCCACGAGCTTGTTCTTTACGAGGCCCTTGTAGAATTCGGTAAGCGTGTTCCCGGTATTTTTCGTGTCCTTGAAATCGGCGATGATCTTTACGGCCTCGGTCACCATGTGGACTAGGAATTCCATCTGCTGTGCGCTGGAGGTGTCTTTTTCGTAGTAATGGCGGTGCCCGACGGAATCCTGGAGCTGGGCGAACGCGAGGACGGAGACTACCGCGAGGTCCTCGTCGGATGTCGTCTTGAGCTTGGGGAGGTTGAGGTCGCACTTTTTCTTGTTTTCGCAGTTGACCAGGCTCTTAGTGACGTTGTAGAGGTCGGAGAGCGCGGTGGAGGTGTTCTCCCTCTTCTTGGCGACGAACGGCGTGTACATGGCGTAGCTGTAGAAGTCTACCCACTGGCCGAGCTGTTTCGATACGGCGAACATCTGCAGGTGCGATGTCTCGTGCAGCTTGGTGTTGGCGAGCGATTTCTTGAGCCAGACCTTCGCGCTGTCGGGCTTTTCGAGGCGGCGGAAGGTGATGGCGGCGTTGAACGGGAGCAGGTAGGAGTTCTGGTTGAACGATGCTCCCTTGCGGTATGCGGTGAGCGCGGAATCGGGCTTGTTCGAGTCGTCGTAGATGGTGCCCATCATGCCGTAGATGGCGTCGTTCAGGCGCAGGTCCTTGTTTACCTTCGCCGCGGCCTTGATGTAGCGCAGCGATTCCTTCATGTCGCGCTTCATGTAGTACGAGTACGAGATTTCGTACTTGACCAGCGCGTTGTTCGGGTCGAGCTTTTCGGCCTGCTTGTACTTGGCGATGGCCTCGTCGTATCGGCCCTCGTCGTGGAGCTTGGTGCCTTCGGTCATGAGGCTGCCCGCGTCGGCAAAGGCAAAAACAGCGAAGCCAATTATCAATAGTGCGATTCGTTTCATCCCTTTTCCTTGTTTGCTTGCGATTAGTAACCTTCGCATTTTTTGAAGTTTGTCGTTATTTGCACGGAATCCTTGACGCCGTACAGGTGACTGTCGTGTCGTTCATTGGTTTGAAATGAATGGTGTAAACTTCGAACCGTAGATTTTTGCTCGATAGCGGGTAATGGGTGGTTATTTCTTTTTCGCAATACCATTTGTCAAACCAATTTTTACCAAATTTACGAATAATTTGCATTCCAACTGCTAAAATGCTGCGAAAAATACCCTGGCTCTGTCAAGTTTTATCGTACGGCTACGAACTCGCTGCGGCGATCCGACCGCCCAAAAAAGCCAAAAAACTCCATTTTTGCAGCCAATTTGCAGTTTCTGAGGGGCTGACGGAACCAAAAAGTTTTGCTAGCGATTTTTTATATACGATTTAGCTTGACAGAGCCATTTTGGCCTTATTGATGCAAAAAATGTGGCTTTGGTTGCATTATTCATATCAAAAATGCAGAAATGGTTGCAAAATTGGTATGAATAATGTAGATTTTGGAGCGTGGAACGCGAAATACTGAAAAGTTTCATAGAATGGATGTCTGAGCCTGGGCGTAAGCCGCTGGTGGTGACCGGGGTGCGTCAGTGCGGAAAAACCTACGCAATCAAGGATTTTGGGAACCGTTTTTTTGAAAATCTGGCGTATTTCAATTTCGAGGGAAATACTGCCTTGCAGTCCATCTTCGAGTACGATTTCGATGTCACTCGCATTGTGATGGAACTGGAGCGCTATTCTAAGCAGAAAATTACAGATGGCAAGACGCTTGTCTTTTTCGACGAAATCCAGGCGTGCCCCAAGGCCATAACGAGCCTCAAGTATTTCTGCGAAGATCGTTCCGGACTTCATGTGATTGCCGCTGGATCTCTCCTGGGAGTGGTTATCCGCAAGTCGGCAATTTCTTTCCCCGTGGGGAAGGTGGAACGCCTGCAGATGTTCCCCATGAGTTTTGAGGAATTCTTGATGGCGATTGATGACGGCCGGTCCTTGCTCGAAGGTCTTTCGAACTATGACCTGCGTCGAGCACTACCGGAAATGTACACCATTCCGTTACAGAATTATCTAAAACTTTATTACGTTGTCGGGGGTATGCCCGCTGCGGTAGCGTCTTTTGTACAGGAAAATGACTTTGAAAAAGTGGACCGAATTCTGAAGAACATTCTTTTGGATTATGGGGACGATTTTTCAAAGCATGCTCCTCCATCGGATATTCCGAAACTAGGGCTTATCTGGGATTCCGTTCCCAAGCAACTGGCAAAGGACAACAACAAGTTCATGTTCTCGCATGTGAAGGCGGGCAAGCGTGCTGCTGATTTGGAAGATGCGCTGCAATGGCTTTTTAATGCGGGACTTTTGCACAAACTGGAATGTGTGACGAATGCGGAACTGCCGCTATCGAACAATGCCAACGGCACGGTTTTCAAGGTCTATATGAGCGATGTCGGGTTGCTGCGCGTGAAGTCTGGAATTGACGCCAGCACGATTCTTGAAGAAACACCGCTGTACGCAACTTTCAAAGGTGCGTTTACGGAAAACTATGTAATGAATGAACTTGTGAAGCAGGGGCTGCACCCTTATTTCTGGCGGTCCGAGAACAAGGCTGAACTCGATTTTCTGATTGAGATTAAGAACGAGTTGATGCCGATCGAAGTCAAGGCGGAGGAACACACGAAAGCGAAAAGCTATGGAGTCTTTTGCAAGAGGTTTTCGCCTAAGAAAGGATTCGTACTTTCGCAAAAGAATATCGCCGTGACGAATGACGGACAAACGGAAACACTGCATTTACCGCTTTATCTGTGCGGAAAGATGTTCCGTTGACTGTGATATGCGGGCGGCGAACACTGGTTCCACACCGCCGAGCAGATGGCATTTTTGGATAGGTGGGTTAGGGAATAATCATTTTTTCATAAAATAGGGCAGCCTAGATTTATAAATTATACCATTTGGTATTATACCAAATGGTATAATTTTTTTTGGTGAGGGGGGGGGAGAACGAAAAATAATGATTCTATGCAAAAGTATTGCTTTTTGCAGTTATTTTGACTATATTTTGATATGATAATGCAGGAGGTCTGTATGCCGATGTCGGTTTTGCAAATAAGGATTGAAGAAGATTTGAAAAAGCAGGTTTCCGACCTGTTTGAAAGCCTTGGGATGGATATACCCACGGCTGTGCGCATCTTTTTCAAACGTGCTCTTGTCGAAAATGGAATTCCGTTTGAGGTGAAGGGAACTCCTCCGACATATAAGGGTCATGATTTGCTTTACTACCTTAATGAGGCGCAGAAACAGGCCCGTGAACATGGCGTTGACAACTTGAGCGAAGAAGAAATCGAGGCCGAAATCAAGGCTGCCCGTGCGGAGAGAAAGAAACGGCTTGGAACGAACGGATGAACGAGATTTCGGAAAAAGATGTAAAAAAGCTTTGGGTCGAAAAGGATGCTGTTTGCGTAGAACTGAAAGACGGCCGAATCGGGCGTGAACTCATCCGAGATTACGAACCGCTGCGGAAGGCTACGCGAAAGCAGTTGGAGAACTGCCGCGTAGATTGCGATGGCGTGTGGTTTGACGATCTGGACGAGGGCCTAGAGCTTTCGGGATTCTTTTCGCCGAAAAAGACGAATCCCATTGGCCGTGTATTTTGGCTGTTCCCCGAACTTAACGCCTCGGCGTTTGCCCGCCGATTGGGAATCCCTCAGCCCCTATTCGCCGCATACGTAAACGGAACGAAGAAGCCTTCTTCGGCAAGAAAGAAACTCATTGACGATGAACTACGCCGTATAGGCAGGGAACTGCTGAAAACTGTGGCATAGTTTTTTGGCCAACAATTTGGCCGTCCGTGATGTGCGGGCGGCTTTGCTCTTTTATTGGCCGAATTCGACTTTGCTGAAAGACTTGTAATGGTTGCCGGTGTAATAGATATTGCAACCGCTGCTATAGACGAGACGGTTCGTGCCACGGTTGCTTGCGAAGTAATCAACGTCGGCTTCGTACCAAGTCCCTTGGGGCAATAGTCCTTCGCGATTTTCGAAATAATCTCCACCGATCATCACGCCAAGTGTCGTAAGCGGATTGAAATTCCATTTGGTGAAATTCCGACCAGTTCTTTGCTCATAGAGCCTTTTGCCTTCGCTTTTGCTCACGTAGTTCAAAGGAAGACGCCCATTTTCGCAAATGTATTTGGCGACTTCGTTCTTTGATGTGTACTGTGCTCCTGGTAGGCTTGTTGAAACTATAGGGGTGGCACTTGACGAGGATGGAGACGATTTGATGACAAATGTATAGATGCCGGATACGATTGCCAAGATAACGCATAGCGCGAACATAAAACTGCGCAGCGATTTGTTCTTTTTATGGTAACCGATATTTGATGAGTAACGCGGTCGTGGTTCTTGGCGCAACGCAACGCCTTCGAGGGTACCTTTCTCGATTCTTGCGCCTTTTTCGGTTTTACCGAAACTGCTGATAATAATAGTGTCGCCTACTTTTGGTGACCGAACGGGGTGCCCTAATGCAGAGATATGGAAAAAATATTTGGACCCGTTTGCGCTGGCGAATCCGAATCCTTTTTCTTCGTTCCATTGCGTTACTGTTGCTTTATTCGTGATGGGCATGGGCTGCTCCTGAAGGGTGCGTTTATCTCAGATTGAAATATAGAAAGACACTTGTAGAAGATGTTAATTCGGGGGTTTTAGGGGGTGTCCCCCTAGGTGGGGGGGTGGCGGAAGACACGGCTAGGTTCCGGCTCGGAGGCCGGAATGACGCCGGGGCTGCAGCGACCTTTGGATACTTGGCCTTTAGGCCTTAGCGTACATGGCCACCTTTAGGTGGTGGGGTGGCCAAACTCTAGTGTGTCGACTCTGTCAACAATGCCGAGAATTCTTGAATCTTTTTTACGACGAGCTTCGGAAAATCAATTTGCTTCAGGACCTCGAAATGTGAATCGTTGGATACGATGTATGTCGCGTTTCCGGCAATTGCACAATCAACGAATTTGTTGTCATCAGGGTCTTGTGTTATCAGGTTGAATCGATAAAAAGTCTCGATTTGTTCTACGGTTGGAGCGTTCAATAAGGTCTGAATGACATTGGAGGCGATTACAGAGTTCGTGTTTTGAGCGAGAATTTATTCGTATTCTTCGAGTATTTCGTTGGACACGCAAAGCGTGTATTTGCCTTGCTGCAAGCCTTTCCATACATTGAAGTACGCGCCTTTTTTGGATAGGGACGCTAGCAAGCAGTTCGTATCAAGAACTATTCTCATTTGGCCTTATACGGAGTACGGAGATGTTCTTTCAGGATGTTTTCGTTCTTTTCGTTGTTCCATTCGCCGGATTCCCACAGGGCGTCCATGCCGTCTTCAACACGCTTAGCGAAAATTTCCATTAAGGCAACACGGATTTCGGCCAAGGATTCAGCGTCTTTGGCAAATGAGAACATCTTCAAGAGATGTAGTTGTGTTGGATTAAGCGTGGTTTCCATAAGAACTCCATTTTTAAAAATGTTTCTTGATTTCAATATACATTTCTTTATGAGAAAACACAAGCCGGGGGTTTTAGGGGGTGTCCCCCTAGGCGAGGGGGTAGGCCGAGCGCGGCTCGGCCGAGGGGGAGGCGTCCCCCTTTTGTGTAATTCGGGACTGGATCCTTCCTCCCTGCGGTCGTCAGGATGACGCGCCTCTTTGGATTGCTTCGCCCCTATTCGGGGCTCGCAATGACACAATTTTGAACTATTCCTAACCACTAACCACTGTTTACTGACCACTTCTCTCGTCTCTCGTCTCTCGTCTCTCGTCTAAAATGCTATCTTTCCCCCCGGAACAATTTTATTTAACAGAGGTTCAAAAAATGAATTATTTCAATTCTATCCCTATGCGTCGCCAACTCGAAGAAATTGGCCACTGCCGTTTCATGGAACATTCTGAATTCAGCCGTGGTGTTG
>JAGCPF010000057.1 GCA_017642335.1 Fibrobacter sp. | reverse complement strand
CATTTTAAATCCTTTGATTTTATTGTGATGCAGTTGGCAGACCGCATTTCAATATTAATCAAAGGATTTTTTTCTCATGACCGCCAGAAGGCTTTTACGGAACTACCGGCGTAGCCGGTAGTTTTCTTTATACAAAAAAGGAAGTTGCCTGCGGGCACTTCCTTTTTTCATTTAATCTTTTTTTATTTCACGAGGCCGAAGCGGACAGGACGTTCGCCACGCACGTTGAGCACGTACACGCCCTTGCCCAAGCTAGACAGGTCAACGACCTCGCCAGCGGACACGCTACCCTGCATCACCTTGCGTCCGCGCAGGTCCATCACCGCATACGGAGCCGCATTTCCGGAGCTTAACGTGAAGTTCATGTTTCCAGCACCCATGCGGACTCGCGAAGCCTTGGACAATGCCACAGCCCTGACAGTCGTTGTCGCAGACTTCTGCGTTTGGGCATAAAGGAAATCGAACACCTTCTTTTGGACCTTCACGTCAAAATCGTCGTAGTTGTATAATTCATGGGGCATGCCATCTACAAAGTAGGTTTCATGTTCCACGCCTTTTTCCGTCAGCAGCGAGTCAATGACAAAGCTTCCGTAAAGAGTCGGGGTGTTCACGTCAAAAGCATACGCCCCGATAGCCGCAGCAGCAGAAGGCATCAGATTTTCAAGTACAGCGGCGATGTTGCCCAGCGGGCGCCCCGTCTTGAACAAAACCGTACTATCGGCTTTCCCGTGCACAAGCAAGACAGGCGTCGCATCATCACCAATGACATTGATGTCGTGCACGGCTCCCCACAAGGCCACAACCGCATTCGCCTCGGCCGAAACACCCTGCACTCCGTAAGCGTCAAGCCCGCCGAGATCCGGAGCGGTCTTGGCCACAGGCGGGATTTCGGAATCCTGGTCCATGTATATGTTTTCAAGAGAAAGGATTCCACCGGCGCTGTTGCCCACCAGGTATATGCGGTCCGGGTCAACACCCAATTTATCTGCATTGGCGCGCACGTAGCGTACCGCGGCTCGCACGTCCTGAATCCCGCGGTAAACGGTCCTGGAGAAGTTCAGGCTGTCAATCGAAAAAGTCTTGTTCACGATAGTGGCCGTGATTCCCAGTCGATATTCCACCGCGGCAGCCACAAAGCCTCTCGCAGCAAGCGAATCGCAATAAGTGACCGTTTGCTGGTCGTAGTCGTTCTTGCCACCGGCCGCAAAAGCGCCCCCGTGCATGACCAATACGGCGGGCCTCTTTTTTTCGTCATCCTTCTTGGGACTATAGATATCCATACGCAGATTGACCTTCGTCAATTCCGTTTCGTTATCGTACAGATATACGGACATTCCATCACCCAAAATCGAATAGGCCAGAAGTGCCGTCGAAATGGGGCTCAGGGCCTTGAGATGGCTAACATCCGACGAATACACAACATCTTTTTCGACAGAAACGTCAAACATGCGGTCCTTGTACCTTTCGGCACCAGAGCCATACGCAACAAAAACAAGCATTGAAGCCAATAACAGCTTTTTCATACAATCTCCTTTGTGACAAAATTAAAAAAAATTTTGCTATTTTTTGGACATGGACAAGATGAAGATTGCGACTTTGCAAGGCAAGTGGACGGGCGATTTCGATTCGAATAACGCCTGGTACGTGGAACAGGCCCGCGCCCTCAAGGGCAAGGGCTACGACCTGGTCGTGTTGCCGGAACTCTTCCACACGCCGTACTTCCCGTTCGAGGAGAACGCGGACTTCTTTGACCTCGCCATCGAAAAGGACCACCCGATTGTGGGCCAGTGGCAGTCCATCGCGAAGGAACTGAACGCCGTCGTGGTGTTCCCCTTCTTCGAGAAGCGCGCCCGCGGCATCTACCACAATTCCGCCTTCGTGTTCGAGCGTGACGGCAGCATCGCCGGGCTCTACCGCAAGAGCCACATTCCCGACGATCCCGCCTTCTACGAGAAGTACTACTTCATCCCGGGCGACACGGGTTTCGAGCCCATCAAGACAAGCGCTGGCACCTTGGGCGTGCTCATCTGCTGGGACCAGTGGTTCCCGGAAGCCGCCCGCATCATGAGCCTCAAGGGCGCAGACGTGCTCATCTACCCCACCGCCATCGGCTGGATGGATAGCGAGCCCAAGGAAATCTACCCGCGCCAGCAGGACAGCTGGATGACCGTCATGCGCGGCCACGCCATTGCGAACCGCACCTTCGTGATTGCGGCAAACCGTGGCGGCACCGAAGGCCACCTCACGTTCTGGGGCACGAGCTTCGCCGCCGCACCCGACGGCTACATTCTCGAAAAGTGCTCCCCCGAATTCCTCGGGGTCTCCACCGTCGAAATCGACCTCGCCGAAACCGAGGAGAATCGCCGCTGGTGGCCGCATTTCCGCGACCGCCGCATCGACCTGTACGGGGACATCCTGAAAATCTGGGGCGACTGAGCCTAAGCAAAACACAATTTTCGGCCGTAAAAGTGGCATAATACCACCTTTACGGCCATTTTTCATATACAAAACGAATAAAAACACACTAAAAAGGTGGTATAACACCACTTTTATCACGTTTTTTTATTATATTAAGGTCATGAAGTCGAAAAATCTCGAAGAAGCCCTGGAATCATGGAATTCGCTGCAGCCCCTCAGCGAGTACGACAAGCATCGCCTGAACAGACGGTTTACAATCGATTTCAACTACAATAGCAACCACATCGAGGGCAACACCCTCACTTACGGGCAGACGGAACTTCTGCTCTTCTTCGGAAAGGTAAGCGGAACTGCCAAGCTAAAAGATTGCGAAGAAATGAAAGCAAGCAACGTCTGTCTAAAGCTATCTCTGGCAGAGTCGCAAGAAAAAAGTTTTCCCCTTACCCAGCACTTTATACGGCAGTTGCACAGGACCCTTCTTCGAGAAGATTACCAGGTCCACTACGTTCGTCCCGACGGAAACGCTTCATCCTACACAATTCACGCAGGCCAGTACAAGACAAGGCCGAACAGCGTCGTCACCCGCTATGGGGACATATTCACTTACGCATCGCCCGAGGAAACGCCCTCGCTGATGAGCGATCTAGTAGACTGGTACAACCTGAGCGAGAGCGAGGGAAAGCTATCGCCGGTAGACCTTGCCGCCCTATTCCATTATCGGTATATTCGAATACATCCATTTGAAGACGGAAACGGAAGAATAGCCCGACTGATGGTCAACTATATCCTTGCAAGGCATGGTTACCCGTTGCTCGTAGTGCGCAGCCGCCAAAAGAACGATTATCTCGAAGCACTTCACGAAACGGATCTAAATGTGGGGCCCGCTCCATCCGACGGAGCTCGGGCGACACTAACGCAAATCCGCCCCTTCCGGAACTATTTCCGAAAAATGTACGCCAACGAAATTATGTTCAACGTGCGATTTGTCAAGGAGCAAGGCCCCGGAGTCTGGTGGTTTGATGGAGAACAAATGCAGTTTCGCACTGAAAATTCCAACAAAATTCTGGAACTACTCTCTGATTATCCGGACATAACCTACGCCGAACTCAGAGAGAATATCGGCATAAACATGTCCGCCATACAAAAACAGCTAAAATCAATGATGGATAAGGGCTACATTGTCCGAACAGAAAACAGGGAATGGCGCGTGATCATAACCCGGTAAATGTGCCTAAGGCTAGTCCTGGAGGCAACGGACGGAGAAGGCATAGCCCTTGACCGTGCCTGTCGTGTACGCACTCTCGCTGCTGTAGATCAGTGCCGTACTGCCACCGAAGTCGGAATCCGCTTCGCCATCCCAGAAGTAAGTGCGGACGCCGTTTTCAATGAAGTCGCCATTTGGTTTCCTGTTGCCAGCAGGGAACGCAGAGAAACCATAGGAGTCCGTACCGTTACCACTTCCATTGTAATCATTCCAGCCAGTCTGCGACTTGAGCATCGTACCAGCTTTGCTATCACCGCCCACTTTGGCAAACAGCATTTTCCATTCCCAGCCAAGGGGCAAGTGCCAGCCTTTAGGGCAAACACCACGTACCATGCCAAGAAAGCGGCAATTATTGCCGTAGCCACATTCCTCTTCGGACTTGCCTACCACAGCTGCCCACCGGTAAAGCCGCCCGTATTTCTCGCAATACTCTGCAGAATCGTTGTAGCAGAAACTAGAGTCCACTTTGTAGTTGAGGTTCTCCGCCATCCAAACTTGGTCGCCAATCTTTACGGTTTTGTACGTCTGACCATCACGATCGTCTTTCAACTCGCCATATTCGCAGTTGTCACCTGTTTCGGTCTTGCAGGCCATCTCTGAACTAGAAGATTGCTCTGAACTCAAATCATCCTGAAGACAGCGAACAGAGAATGCATAGTCCTTGCTGAGGGAACCAGTATTCGCGCTCGAGAAATTCATACCCAAGATACCAGCGTCCTTGTATTTGTTGTATTCGCCTGCAGCTTCAGAGGCACTCCAGAAGCTAGCGCCGTCACCCTCATCGTCGAAGTTGCCATCCTTGTCCCTGTTACCAGCAGGGAGCGCAGAGAAACCGTAAAAGTCCATACCGTTGACAGCGACACGATTCCAGCCAGTCTGCGACCCGAGCATTGTGCCAGCATGGCTTACGCCGCCCACTTCGCTTAACAATGTTTTCCATTCTCCATAATTGGGCAAACGCCAGCCTTCAGGACACACCCCACGTACCTTGCCGGAAAGCCCACATTTTTTGCTGCCACAATCCTCCTCAGACTTATCTACTGCAGCAGCCCACTTGTAAAGCCGCCCGTACTTTTCGCAATACTCGGCAGAATCGTTGTAACAGAAGCTCGAGTCCACTTCGTAGTTGAGGTTTTCCGCCATCCACCACTGATCGCCAATCTTTACTGTCTTGTACGTTTGGCCATCGCGATTGTCCACCAACACGCCATATTCGCAATGGTCTTCCGTTTCGATTTTGCACCGAGCAACAAATCGATCTGAAACCAAATAGTTCTTGATGCAACGGACTGAACGCGCGATGGACTTGTTGATGCCAGATTTGGGTATATCCGCGCTCTTGACGCCGTAGCGTAGCTCTATGTAGTAGGCGTTGGAGACATCGATCTCATTGGCACTCCAGATTTCGGTGGCTGTGCCTTCGTAGGAAAATTCGCCAGCACTGAGCCTGTAGCCTGCAGGGAGCGCAGAGAAACCGTATGAGTCTACACCGTTACCGCTAGCACTCTCCCAACCAGTCTGCGACTTGAGCATCGTGCCAGCAGTGCTTTTGCCGCCCACATCAGTTAACAGCGTATTCCAATTCGTAGTATCGGGCAAGTGCCAGCCTTCAGGGCATACGCCACGAGCAATTTCGGTAATTTCGCAAGTTTGACGATAACCACATTCCCATTCGAACCGGCCTACCGCAGCAGCCCACTGGTAAAGCCTCCCGTACTTTTCACAATATTCGACAGAATCGTGATAGCAGAAACTAGAGTCCACTTCGTAGTTGAGGTTTTCCGCCATCCACCACAAACCACCAATCTTTACGGTCTTGTACGTTTGGCCATCGCGATTGTCCACCAACACGCCGTATACACAGTTGTCTTCTGTTTCGGTCTTGCACGGAGTCATCGAAGCAATCGAGCTAGAAGATTGTTTTGAACTTGACGACTTCGCCAAACTGCTACAAGAGTTTGCATCGTCCTTACAGTCTTCGCAACGCGAGGAGGAGGATTTCGCTTTGTCTTTGCTGCTGCTGGATTTTTTGCGTGTATCGGCGTTGGTATCGATGGCCCAATCTCCGTCGGTGCAGATGTAATCTTTTTCTTCGTCTTTCACGTAGGCGGTCGCGCCTTCGCGTTTGTCGGTGCAAACAGAAAGGTCGCCGAAGGATTCCACTACAAAATCGGCCTCGGCGGAAGGGTCCGGATCACTAGCTTTGTTGTTATCTCCGCCGCATGCCGCGAGAAGGAATGCCGCTATTGCAGGAATACATATTTTCAAAGACATAACAACCAACTCCGTTTCCTAAGGCAAAAGTTCTCTTCGCAACATAATATAAGCTAAATCATACGGAAATCAATCATCTTTACCTATATTTTAGGGCAATAAAAGGATTTTTACCATGAAAAAAGCTCTTTACCGCTACCCCGCAGAGTGGGAACCTCAAGAAGCCACCTGGCTCGCCTTCCCGCACAACAAGCAGAACTGGCACGGCGAACGCGGCGTCAAGATCCGCAAGTTCTATATCGACCTTATCCGTACCATTAGCGAGTTCCAGCCGGTAAACGTCCTCGTCCCGAAAAAGAACTTCCTCACGACCGAAGAGAAATTCGCCGTCGCCGACAGGCCCTTCCCCGCCAGCTTTTACACCGTCAAGACCGACGACATCTGGATTCGCGACTACGGCCCGTTCTTCGTGAAGAAGGGCAAACAGACGGTCGTTTCCGAAACGGCATTCAACGCCTGGGGCGCAAAGTTCCCGCCCTGGAAAAACGACAACCAGATTCCCGCGCGCATCGCCGAAATTTTCGAATACAAGAAGGGCGTAAGCGTTCCCTACATCTTTGAGGGTGGCGCCATCGAAGTCAACGGTGACGGGCTCGGCATGACGACCCTGGATTGCCTCGTGGGCAAGAACCGCAACAAGCCTGCCGACCTGAGCGCCATCATCAAGGCCATCTGCGACATGCTGGGCCTCAAGGCGCTGCTGGTGCTCCCCAAGGGGCTCGTGGGCGACCATACCGACGGGCATATCGACAACGTGGCGCGATTCATCGCCAAGGACCGCATTGTCCTCGATTCCGCAGCCCCGAACAGCGCCAACGGCAAGTACCTCGCAGAAGCCAAGGCCGCCATCCAGGAATTCCTCGAACTCCACTACGGCAAGGACGCCAAGGTGGACACGCTCCCGCTGCCTCCGCAGCGCAAGCTCGACGACGGGCAGATTCTCCCGGCCAGCTACATGAACTACATCTACGTGAACGGCGGCTTAATTTACCCAAAATACAAGTGTGCAAACGACGCCGTGGCCCAGAAATACTTCGAAAGCGTTTACCCCGACAGGTTCGTCATCGGCATTGACTGCCGCACCGTCATCGAAGAGGGCGGAAGCCTGCACTGCATGAGCAAGCACGAATCCAGGTAAGCATACAGCAGATGCAATTTGCAAGGCGAATTCTACGGATTCGCCTTTTTTGCTTTCTCGATAGCCTCTTTTGCTAGTTTGTCTACAAGTTCGTTCCACTTGACGCCCGTGTGGGCGGCTACCTTTTCGAACTGTACACGGTGCAGGTAGGGCTTGACTGCCTTTACATACTGCTGTGCGACATTGCTCTTGGCCTGCCATTCGCCCTTGGCCCAGCGGGCGATTCCCTCGTAGTCGTGGCATATGACGCCCTTCTTGTCGTTGGCGTCGAGCCAGCGCATGGCCTGGTAGCTTGCCATCACCTCGCCGTCGATATTGCGGCTTTCGGCGGGGAACGCCGTGATTCCAGACCCGCGCGCAAGTTCCTTGTCCCCATCCACGACAACATAAGCCCACCCGGCCGGAGCGAAAGTCGGCGAAAAGGAGCCGTCCACGAAAACGCGGATCCCGGCAGGGACCGGAGCCTCGATTCCAGCAATCCAGGCCTCGGCTTCGGCCTTTGTCGCAAAAGATTTGAACAAAACACCCTTAATTCCGTGCGTCAGGGATTCACATTCGGCCCAAGAAGTCACGATTTGACTTTTTTCGGGGGCCTTTATGGCGTAGAACTTCACTTTAGGCATGGCGTAAATTTAGTATATTATCCATCGGATATTTGACTTGGAGCAAACGTGACACCTTCGCCTTATTTTACAGACACATTTCGCTATTTTTTCAAGCGATTCTATTCCAGCGCCAAGCTGTTCAAGTGGTTTCTGAAACAGGCCGGTGAAGACTCCGCCGCGTTTGACTTCCCGAACATTCTGAAGGACCACCCGAAAACTTTGACGTTCCTGCCGAAGGACCTGGAACGCGCCAACAAGTTCATGCGCGCCATGCCCGATGCCTGGTTCAAGAACATGCTCTTCTGCACGCACGAGTCGCAGCATTCCCTGATTTCTTCCAGGCGCTCCCACGCCGTGTACTACAGCGACAAGGAATGCCGTTTCGGGGAACCTGTATTCAACGAAATCCAGCGCAAGATCCAGGAGTTCGCTCCGCAAGTCTGCCTGTACCTCGACGACCCGTTCCTCCCCCGCCTGTTCCTCGCCAAGACAAGCGGAGCCCCCTGCCGTATCGGTTTTGCTATTGAAAACTATTACCCATTCCTCAACCTGAGCCTCCACAGGGACAACAAGTCCGAAGCCCAAACGATCTCCGAGTATTACGGAGTTGGCTAATGCAAAAGGGATCCACCATCATCACCGAAAGCGGTGGGTTCGCGGACTTGCACCTACACACGAAGCTCTCCGACGGGAATCTGGAAGTCGAGGAGCTCCTCAGGCTTTGCAAGCGCAAGGGGCTGCGCTGCATTTCCATTACCGACCACGACAACCTTGACTCGTTCAAGCTGGCCGAAGAACCCGCCAAGGAAATCGGGCTCGAAATCATTCCCGGCATCGAAATTTCAGCCGTATGGCAGAGCAAGGACATCCATATCCTGGGATACTTCTGCGACCCGACGAACCTCGCCCTGAACATGGAACTGGAGGAATTCGCGAAGCAGAGAATCAGCCGAGTCAAAGCCATTATCAAGAAGCTGAACGCGCTCGGCATCGACATTTCCTTCGAGAAGGTGCATTCCTACTGCAAGGGGAAGGTCATTGGCCGCCCCCATATCGCCATGTCCCTGGTCGACGAAGAATATATCTCCAACTTTTCCGAGGCATTCACCAAGTATCTCGGTGACGGCTGCGTCGCGTTCGTTGAGAAAAAGGGACTCAACCCGCAGCAGACCATCCGCCTCATCGAAAACGCCGGCGGGATTGCCGTGCTCGCCCACCCGTACAAGTCAGGCCTCAGCGACGAGTTCATCGAGAACATGGTGGAATGGGGCATTCAAGGCATCGAAGTCTACAGCCCCGCACAGAAGGGCGCCGTCGCACGCAAATACAAAGAAATGGCCCATCGGTTCGGTCTCATCGGCACGGGCGGGTCAGACTTTCACACCGAAGGCGGCACCTACCCTCCCGGCTGCATGAAAATGCCCTACAGCGTAGTCCAGGCACTCCGTGAACGCCGTGAAAAATCCCGTGCGGAATGGTACTGATGAAATTTCCAGTCGTAAACATAGCAGCACTTGTCATGGCGCTTGCCGTATGCGCCCTCGCCGATATCATCCCGGCAAAGTCGTACACGATCCCTTCGCCGCAGGATTCCTCTTGGGATTCCCCCGATAGGCCTGACCCCGCAGTCCGAGAAACAGACGCCGGACGATGGGTCATCCCCCTGAGGGAAGTCATGCAGCGTACCTACGACGTGTCCGGCCAAAAATCCGAGTGGGTCCTCGGGACATCCATCCTCGGCCACCCCGAGCTCGACCCCATGGCATTGGGCATCTCCTCGCTTTCCAAACGCTACCCGAGCAAACTGGCCGGGCTGTACACGACGCGACTGGGCTACGACGCGACGACGCTCACCCTGAACGGTGAAAACGGAATCCTGTTCGAGGAACGCCACGGCACTCCGCTCGACACGCCGGTAACAGACTTGAACTGGGAACGCTCCTCGTTCGACGGCAACGCGCTGCGTTTGGATTTCCGTAGACTCATCACCGACTCCGTAATGCTGGACTTCGGCGTACAAAGCCACTCGAACCACGATTCCAAGGATTACACCTACCAGAACGTCACACACTCGCCCTATTTTGCCCTGGGCCGCGACTCCACGCAAATCCCGTTCGGCGGCAGGAACATCGCCATGAACAGCATGCACATCCAACCCATGCTCACCTGGCGATTCGGGCTTGGCAAGGCCTACCTCAAGATGAACTACCTGAGCCTGGAAAATGCGGACAACACGAACCACAAGGTGTTGCTCGACACCATGGACCATTCCATACGCACGTTCCAGACAAGTCCCTACACCATCGACATCAAGGCAGTCACCTACGGGGCGGGTTTCGAAGTCTACCCCTCCACCAAGCTGACGTTCTCGACGGACTTCCAGTACGGCACGCACGAAATCGAGGAAGACTCCCTCCCCACCATTCTCAGGGACACGGCGACCGTCGTTGCAGACAACGGGATTGTCAGCACAAACAAGATTTACTACGACACGACCACCACGCTCGAATACGAAACCATCCTCGGCAACTTCGGCCTCGGCTACAAGACCTTGCTCAACCCGACGCTCAAGTTCAGCTACGAATTCCTGAACGCCGACGACCGGCGGGGCGGCGAAAAGAAGGAATACTTCCAGGACCGCGAAGTAGGCTACCTGCAGCTAGCCGACACCATCGCATTCACGACATTCCGCGTACAGGCGGGCATGCAGCGCAACAGTTCCCTGCTCGACAAGCAGGATTACGCACCGGCCTATTCCACTGATGCAACCGTGTTCCTGCCGTTCCACTTTAGGTTGAACGGAAACCTGCGGCACGACAACAAATTCCCCGACATCAACCAGATCAAAATCTACGAAACCGGACGTCTCTCGTTCCCGAACGAAGACCTGAAATTCGAAAAACGCAACCGCTACGCCGGGCATCTCGGCTGGCACTCGCGCGAAGTGTTCTACGGGCTTGGCCTCCGCTATGAAAAGGTCGAGAACCTGATGAGGCCCTACTGGGTCAAGAAGGGAAGCGTCGACAGTACGATTTCTTATAAGGAATACACGTACTTCGATAAAAACGTAGAAAAAACCATGATCGACACGATTGTTACGGCGGACTCCATCGAAACGCTCTACCGCTGGGCAAACATCGACGAAGCGAATACGCTCGACTGGATTTTGCAGGTGGGATTCCGTCTCGGGAACTGGAAGTTCTACCTGGAACGCGGGCAAGTCATCAACCGTTCGAAAAAACTCATCGACACGCCAGAACTCTACTACAAGGGAAGCATCCACTGGCAAAACCGCTTTGTCAAGGACAGGCTGGGCGTGAGCGTACGCGTGGACTGGCAATGGTTCAACAACAGGATGGACTGCACCATCAACGAGCGCGGCAATCCCGAGCTGGTCGAGCTGAGCCACTACCTGGCGCTTGACTTCGAAGCGCGCATGCAAATCCTCTCCTTTGAGCTTTATACAAGAATCGAGAACTTCAATCACAGCATCTACATGCCCGAAGCGGGGTACACGCCGGAAGGCCTGCGATTCGCCTACGGCATCGTATGGACATTCGGCAACTAACAATCCAACCTTTTCTATTTTCATCTTATGAAATTCGAAGAAATCATCAAGGAAATCAAGTTTGAAGTGGAATTCGGCGGCGTGAAACTCGCCCCGGCTATCGTGCAGGACGCCGACAAGGGAGACGTGCTGATGATGGCGTGGATGGACGAAGAGGCCCTGCGCCGTACGCACGAATGCGGCGAGATGGTGTTCTGGAGCCGCAGCCGCAAGGAATACTGGCACAAGGGCGACACGAGCGGCAACGTGATGACCGTCGTGGAATGGGCCGCCGACTGCGACAGCGACGCGCTCTTGTTCAAGGTACGCATGCAGGGGCCGCAGGTGGCATGCCACACGGGCGCGAGGAGCTGCTTTTTCAAGAAAGTAGACAGTAGACAGGGATGAATGCCGTCTGCAGCGAGGCTCGAGGATTAAGTGATATGAAAAAAAGAAATACCATTACGTTCCTACTCGCTTTTTTTGTGGGTGGGGTTTTTGCGCAGACGGATTCGGTCCAAGGCGATATCATCAAGGACTTCCGCAAGTTGGGCAGCAACTACTACGCCTATCCCACTCCAGAAGCCAAGTACACCAAGGTTCCCGCTGGGTACAAGCCCTTCTACCTGAGTCACTACGGCAGGCACGGCAGCCGTTTCCACCAGCCCGCCGACCACTATCACGACCTTTACAATACACTGGCCAAAGCCGATTCCGCAGGCAAGCTCACCGATCTGGGCAAGAACCTGCTTGAACGCGCCAAGTACCTGGACGAATACGCCGCCCCGCGTGCGGGAGATTTGACCCAACTCGGCGTTGCGCAGCACCAGGGCATCGCGAAACGCATGGTCAAGAACTTCCCCGAGATATTCAAGAACGACGCCTACATCGAAGCCTACGCGAGCACCAGCGTGCGTTGCGTCGTGAGCATGGCCGCCTTCCTCGAGGAACTGCGTGCCCAGAAGCCCAAGCTCGACATCCACCAGGAATCGGGCAAATACCTCATGAGCTTCATCAGCCCCTTGGATTTCGGAAAAATCATCGGCGAATCGAATACACCCGCATGGCAAAAAGAAAACGAAAAGCTTTACAGCCACGTGGACCCGACACGCATGATGCGCGCCATCTTCAACGACACGAATTACATCAAGAAGAAGGTGAATGCTGGCGACCTTTACAGCAAGATTTACGAAATCGGCAACAGTTTGCAGGGCAGCCCCGAAATTGAATTCAGTTTCGATGACTTATGGACCGCCGAAGACATATTCGAACGCTGGCGCGCCCAGAACGCCTGGTGGTACAGCGTTCTCGGCAACAACCCCTTCGCAAAAAAACAGGGACTCGAAAACGCAAGGCCGCTCCTGAAGAATTTCCTTGATATTGCAGACAAGGTAATCGCAGCGGATACAACAAAGGCCGACAAGACCACGGCAAAGAACGCCCCGAAGAAAACGTCCGCGACGCTCCGCTTTGGCCACGACACCGTCATCTTCCCGTTCGCCGTCTTGTTGCAACTGCAAAACGGTTCGCAGAATACCGGTATCGAAACCGCTGACATGGAAAACCTGCACAAGGTCTGGCGCGACTACGAAATCAGCCCGATGGCCGCGAACGTGCAATTTGTATTCTACAAGTCCAGCAAGAAGGGCGCCCCGATTCTCGTGAAGGTGATGCTTAACGAAATCGAACAGAAACTGCCCGTGACTTGTGAGACGAGAGTCGAGAGACGAGAGACGAGAGAAAGTCCCGCCGCCACGTATT
>JAGCPF010000056.1 GCA_017642335.1 Fibrobacter sp. | reverse complement strand
GGAAGCGTTGGAGATGATGTCCTGACCGGCATAGGTGGTGTGGTTCACGCCGTAGACGAACATCGGAGTAGCGTCCTTGGACGGGGCAGACATGATGACCTTCTTGGCACCGGCCTTGATGTGAGCGCGGGCGAGTTCGTCGGTCAGGAAGAAGCCAGTGGATTCCACGACAACGTCAACACCGAGGGCACCCCAAGTGATGTTGGTCGGATCCTTTTCGGCGAACACCTGAATCTTGTTGCCATCGACGATGAGGAAGTTGCCTTCGAAAGACACGTCGTGGTTGAACTTGCCGTGCACGGAGTCGTACTTCAGCATGTATGCGAGGTAGTCAACGTCGAGAAGGTCGTTGATACCGACAACAGTAATGTCCTTGGAGAAGTTTTCCACAGCAGCGCGGAAGACCATACGGCCGATGCGGCCGAAACCATTGATACCGAGTTTGAGAGCCATTATTGGATCCTTTTTTTGTTTGTTGTGAAATTGCTTCACCCCGCTTTTTGGGGCAGGATGGTGCGTTGTTGGCTCCAAAGATACAAAAAAAGGGGTCCTTTGTGTAGTTCCGTAAGCAAAAAAAGGGCAAACCGGCAATGGAGGACGGGGGAAGCCTCCCCCCCACGGCTAGTCTTTCACGCAGCGGATGGAGTTTGCGTAAAACTTGGGAAGATCATCAAGCATAGCTAGAGTGAAAACATTTAAAAAAACAGCGCAGCAGTCGCCCATTTCAAAAGTACTCCAAAATCTCCCATACTGACCCTCGTATTCATAATGAGGGTCATAGCCATCCACGAACGATGCAAAACCACCAGGTAATGCCGAAAAACCGTATTCATCTGTACCATTTTCGTCACTCCAGCCACTTGTACTCTTCAGTTTTTTACTCCAGTCACTGATACTGAATTCGTCCATAGCATCTCTCAAGGTCAACCATTCCGACGAATCCGGCACATGCCAACCTTTAGGGCACACGCCACGAACTGTCTCCGACACCTTGCACTCTACTCCTTTGCCGCAACCTTTAGTCTTCGTATTCTCGGGAAAAACACCCGCACTGTCCATCATCGCACTCCACAAATACAGACGGCCGTATTTCTCGCAATTCTCCGGCAGGTTATTGTAACAGAAACTACTGGAATCCTCGGACGCTGTCGGCTGCAGGTAGGCGTAGTTCAGGTTCTCGGCCATCCACCACTGGCTACCGATTTTTACAGTCTTGTACGTCTGCCCGTCGCGTTCGTCTTTCACCGAGCCGTATTCGCAGGTGTCCGTGCTGTCCGTCTTGCACGGAGTAGCCAAAACTATAGAACTTGAAGATTTCCCAGAAGAAGAACTTTCGCCGGACGATTCCGAGGATTTCGCCGTACTTGACGAAGAGGCGTCCTGCGAACTCGAGGATTTTTCTTCAAGCGAGCTCGAAGAACCATCCTTACGGGAACTCGAAGATTTCTCCTTCACGCTGCTGCTAGAATTGACCGAAGAAGACGATTTTTCATCTGCAGAACTGTAAGAAGATGACGTCTCTATAGACGAAGAGTCGTCCCCCACCGGTTGCAGAGACATATCGCTAGAACTGTCGGCGCTACACGCGAAAACAATAAAAGCGGAAAAAACAAGCACCCAAAGCCTAGAAAGCTTCATAATCCCTCCTTATATATTCATAATTAAAATATAAGAAAAAAATCGTGCAAACAAAGTTGTCAAGCTCGTTTTGGAGCCCTAATCGGTTTTGTATAACCTAGTAATCCTTGACGCAACGGACGGAATACGCATCGTTCACATCCGCAGTGCGTATGCTCGAGCCACCAGAGGCATGCACCGAGAAAGTAAGGGCTGATTCATCTTCAAAATAGTATGTAAAGGTGGAAATAGTATCGCGAACCACTTTAGTGTCCGTCCAGAAGATAGCCGGTTCGGTTGGTTCACCATTAAAGGTGCCCGTATAACCTAAAGTGTAGCTTCCATTAAAAGAATACCTTCCCCCCGAAGGAAGCGCCGAAAAACCATAGATATCCGTCCCT
Organism: Fibrobacter sp.; assembly: GCA_017642335.1. GTDB lineage: Bacteria > Fibrobacterota > Fibrobacteria > Fibrobacterales > Fibrobacteraceae > Fibrobacter. Next base: position 7,347 of record JAGCPF010000056.1, on the reverse strand, counting down.
TTTTCCCACTCCGTAGATTGGAACCCTTTGCCTTCCATATAATAGAATCCCCTCATCAGCGTCTTATATTCCTCGAACCATGGCAGATGCCAGCCGGAAGGACAGATTCCCAGGGCAATGGCCCATGGATAGAGGCGGCCATATTTCTCGCAATACTCCAGCGAATCATTGAAACAGAAACTGCCGGAATCCATATCCGCCACGGGTTGCAAGTAGGCGTAGTTCAGGTTTTCCGCCATCCACCACAGGTTGCCGAGTTTGACCGTCTTGTACGTCTGACCGTCGCGTTCATCCGTCAGCGTACCGTATTCGCAGGAGTCCGTACTGCCGGTCCTGCAGGGGGTAGCAATAACCAATATTTCAGGGTCAACCGTAGAAGGCAAAATAATGTCTTCGGTCCCCCTGGAACTCGAAACGACCTCATTTTCGCTACTGGACGAAGCAAGCGAAACACTGCTGGACGAACTTCTCGCAGGAGTTTCTTTATTTCCACCGGAAGAAGGCTTCTGAACGACGCTGGAAGAACTGCCCGACTCAGCCGAACTCCCCGGCTCAGCCAGGCTATCCAACTCAGCCGAACTGCTAGGTAAAACCGTCTCGCTTGAGTTCGACGTCTGAGCGATGCTGGAGGAAGATTCGCAACCGTCACAAACCGACAACAAAGTATCGTCTTCACGCGGGGCCACGCTGATGTGATCGTCACAGGCAGCAAGAATGGTTAACGCAAAGAGCCCTACCAGCGTAAAGCCTTTCGCACCTACCATAAAACCACTCAATCGCTTCATTTTACCCCCGCGGTCCAAACCTTCATTGAATATAGATTCTTCCCCTTGCTTCCGCATCGTAAAAAAAATTAACAGACAAAAAAAATTCGGATAAAAACGTCTGCAAAAACGTCTATAGATGATTAGGGGCCAGAATCTAGACTCATTTATTATCAATAGGGAGAAACGTTATGAATCGCAAAGAAGACAGGCTAAAGAAACTGTTTGACAAGGACTTCGCAAAAGATGTATCTTTAGAAGGGTATACCGATATCACCAAGTTACCCAAAGAAAAGGTCCTCAAGTTGAGGGCGCAAGCCTCAAAGGATTTTGCATCTGCATGATTATAGCAAAGAGCCTCCCGACGGGAGGCTCTTTCGTTACGTTCCTCCTTAATTTTTTATTTTTCGTCCTATGAGCGATTCGTCTAAAATTTCACGCCACTTTGTCCGTTTTTGTACTTCCCTGTTCGGTTTTTCCGTCCTGGTTTCTTGCGCCGGGAACCCGGCTCCCACCACCGAGCCCGAAGCGCAACAGGGCAGCTCCAACGCAAGCAGCTACTACAGCGACGACTACACTGCCGACTTTGACGGTTCATCCCTCCCGGCAAGCGGGAACAACTCCGCAGGCATTTCCCTTAAGAACGGGATCATAGACGCACCGGGCTACCGCTTTGAGCCTCCTGCAGGGAACTGGTCCATCATCGGCGGCGAAGACGGCGCCCCCTATGAATTCTACAACGCCGAAACGGGCCGCCGCGCCGTGCTCGTAGAGGTGGAACTTCCCCAGGGCGAACCGATGCGCCTGATGGACCGCGCCCAAATGGAAATGCAGAGTTTTGAATCGAGCGGCAAGAAGGCGACGCTCGCCGAGACCTACCCCGAAGAGGCTTTCGGCGTCACGGGCGCATTCTTCGACGTGGCAGGCAAGCGCTACGAAACGCCCTACGAGGCGGTCGGGCTTGTCACCGGCTCCGGCGGCAAGGTCTACACGCTCACGCTCTCGGCCACCGACGTGACGCTGCCCGCAGGGGCGCTCAAGCAGGAATGGAAGGAATTTTTCGCCTCCTTCGCGATGAAGGAAACCACGCAGGAATCGGGCCCGGAACTCTCCCCGGAAACCATCCGCGAACACAGCAGCGACGCTCTGGGCTACCGCTGGGAAGTCAAGGACAACTTCTGGCACATCTGGAACGGAGTCGCCCGCCAGAACGAGGACCCGGATCTGGTGCTCAGCAACAAAGACGAAGACATTTCCATGTTCGTGTACGGCGCCATGGTCCCGAGCGACGAGGTCAGCCAATCCGACATGTTCAAGGTGCTCCTCACCCGCCTCGGAGTCGACCCGAATGAACCGAGCATGGATGTCCGCCGAGTCAAGGTCGGCGACCGCTACGCCCAGGAATTCACGCTCACACACGTGGTGAACAAGTTCGACTTCTACTACAAGGGCCGCTACTTCTACGACGACGGCCGCGGAATCCTCGTGGTCAGCTGGACGCAGGGCATCAACAAGAAAAAGTACGCAAAAATCATGGACAACGCCGTCGAAGGCCTCAAGGTCGGAGCAAAGCCGAGCCTCGCCAACGACAAGAAACAGGCGAAGTTCAACGCGGCCATCATGAGCCAGGTCGGCCTGCTACGCCTCGTGGAAAACCAGCCGCTCGTCGCACTCAGCTATTTTGAACGCGCCAACAAGATGGACCCCGAAGAACCGCTGTACCTCATCAACTGCGGTTTCGTGTACCAGCTCAAGGAACTTTACGGGCCGGGCATCAGCTATTTCACGAGCCAGATGGATCTCGTGCGCAAGAACGGCAAGCTGCTCTCCATTCTGGGCGAAATGTACGAGGCGCTGTTCGACTACGGTCACGCCCGCGAATGCGCCGAAGGGGCGCTCCGCTACACGCCGAACAACCCGGAATACGTCATCAACCTGAGCGACGCGCTCTGGGGACTCGGACAGCGCAACCAGTCGCTCATCGTGGTGCAGCGCCTGTACGACACGCAGCCCAGCAGCCGCCTGGGCGTCTACCTCGCCAAGACCTACATGGGCCTTGACCAGTACGCCGAAGCCGTCGACGTGCTCTATGGCGTACGCGGACGCTTCGGAATGAGCGTGGACCTCGGTTCTACCCTTATGGACGCGCTCGTGTTCCTCGGCCGCTACGAGGAAGCCCGCGCCATCAGCGAAGAGACCATCGCCAAGGACCGCAACAACTACAAGACATGGACCACCCAGGGCAAGATTCTCTTCTATAGCAGGAACTACCGCGAAGCCGAAAAGTCGCTCACCAAGGCACTCTCGCTCAAGCCCGACAACGAAGACGCCAAGAGCTTCTTGAGCGCCACCAAGGCGTTCCTCGGCAAAGCCGACAACCGCACGCTGCAAAAGCCCATCACCCCGGTCGAGGAGCGCACGGCAAGCATCAAGGGCCTGCTCTCTCCCGCAGCGAAGAAGGCAGGGACCGAGGGCGACTTCCCCGCCGTCGTGCACTACCACAAGGAAGCGCTCAAGGCCGAGAAGGGCTCCAACTGGGTCCGCACCGACGAGATGCTCATGGAAATCCTCGACCTGCGCGGCACGGCCATCTACCGCGAGTTCACCTTCGACTTCTTGCCCGGATTCGACCGCATCTACATCAACGCGCTCGAGGTCTACGACAGCAACTGGAACCTGAAGCAGAAAGTCGGCCTGAACGGGGCCTACATCACCTACGCCACAGAGATCGGCGGCGGCAACGAAAGCCAGACGGCGCACTTCCCGTTGCAGGAACTCGAGCCGGGCGACTTCATCTACGTGCAGTTCAGCCGCACCAACATCGAGAACAAGGGCATGATCCCCTACACCGACTACGTGAGCAGCAGCGACGTGCCCGTAGGCAAGAGCATCTTCCGCATCTATGCCGACCCGAACCGCTTCGTGACCGAAGAATACGGCCCGCTCGAGAAGAAGACGTTCAAGGGCGGCGTGGAATGGAGCATCGAGAACCCGGTCATCGTGCGCAAGGAAATGTACATGCCGGTGTACCGCGACTTTGGCGCGGGTCTCATGCTCACCGGCAAGCAGGAATGGAAGAACGTAGGCGAAGACTACCAGAACCTCATCAAGCACCAGTTCAAGCAGGCCGTGAGCGTGCGCGAGAAGGCTTTCGAGGTGCGCGGCAGCCGTATCGGCGACGAGGCCGTGAAGGCGATCGTCAACTTCGTGCGCCACGACATCCGCTATCGCGATGTCCGCTTCGGCGGTCACAGCCTTATCCCGCAGACCGCCGAAGTGACGCTCAAGGAGCGTCGTGGCGACTGCAAGGACATGGCCCTGTTGCTCAAGGAAATGCTCGAGGCCATCGGGGTCAAGAGCCACCTCGTGGCCATCCACCTCACCGAAGAAGGGTTCGAACAGTTGCCGACCATCCAGCAGTTCAACCACATGATTCTCTACATCCCCAAGCAAGACAAGATTAGCGAACGCTGGATCGACGCGACCGACAAGACGGGCAACGACCGCCCCGTGCCGCTCGACATGGAAGGCAAGGTTGCGCTCATCATCGACGATGACAACAGCAAGGTCGTGACGACACCTATCCTCGAAGACAATCAGGAACACCAGATTGCCATAGAGCACCGCCTCCACATCGGCACCGACGGAGCCTGCGAATTCCGCGATTCCGTCACGCTGCAGGGCAAGTTCGCATCGGCCATCCGCAACAAGTTCTTCAGCCACGATGTCAAGGAACAAGAAACCCTGCTCGAGGACTTCCTCGCGAGCGGAGTCCCCGACGTGAGCATCGGCAACGTGAAAATCGAGAACCTGAACGAGTTCAACAAGCCGCTGATCATCGTGAACACCTACGCCTCGAAGGGATATTTTGGCCAGGGCGGTTCCGAGCTCAAGGGCCGCTTCCCGAACGTGTGGGAACGCAGCCTGTTCAAGATTCCGAAGGTTTCCAAGCGCCACCACCCCATCCGCATGCCGCACGAGACGCAGTTCAGCTACACGCTCAAGGTCACCGCCCCGAGCGGCCACACCGTGACGATTACGCCGCCCAAGGCGTACCCGAAAACGCCGGACTACGTGAGCTTCGAAAAGGGTAAGGACGCCACGAGCGGCACGACCGCCGGCACGTCCATCCGCTGGACGACATTCGCATTGTACGCGGACCCCGCCGAATACGAGAAAATCCGCGCCGAGTGGAACTACCTGCTGAGCGAAACGAGCCCGATGATTATGGTGAAATAGCGATGAAATCCCTTATTCTCTCCGATATTCATGGTTCTGCGATTGCCGCGAGGCAGGCGCTTTCGTTCTTTGAAAAGCTCCGCTGCGACCGCATCTTTTTGCTGGGCGACACGCTCTACCACGGCCCGCGCAACCCGCTCCCCGCCGGACACGGCCCCATGGGAGTCGTCGAAGCGCTCGCCCCATACCGCGACCGCATCACCGCCGTGCGCGGCAACTGTGACGCCGACGTGGACCTGATGATGCTCGATTTCCCTGTCGAGGACAGCTACACCGTCGTGGAAGACACCAACGGGAATGGCGCATCTTGCCACCTCTTTTTGAGCCACGGGCACATCTACACGCCGGAATGTTTCCCCGCCGATGCGCTCCAGAGCCTCGCCCCGTATGCGCTGGACCTCGAAAAAGAGAATCCGTACCCGAAAATCGACGCCTACCTGTACGGCCACACGCACATCTGGAAACTCGAGAAGAACTTCAAGGGTGTACTGCTCGTGAATCCGGGCTCCACGAGCCTCCCCAAGGGCGGCAACCCGCCTACCTTCGGCCTGTACGAGAGCGCAAGCGGAACATCCCCCGCCAAGTTCAGCATCCACAGGCTCAATGACGGTTGCGAACTCGCAAGCCAAGAAATCTAAATATGGAATGTGCGATGTGTAATTTGAAATGAATTTCAATTACACATTACACACTTCACATTTCACACTCCCATCCTGCTTTTTTACTAAAATTTCAGCATGGTTCTAAACGTCATTTGGCTAATCTTCTTCTTTGGCGCGTTTGTTGCGTGCATGGTGCAGTGGCTCGCCTTCGGCGACACCGGAATCTTCAACAAGGCCATCCTCGGCGCGTTCGACATGTCGAAGACTGCGTTCGAGATTGCCCTCGGCCTCACGGGCATTCTTTCCCTCTGGCTCGGCATCATGAAGATTGGCGAGAAGGCGGGTGCCGTCCAGATTCTCGCAAAAATCGTCTCCCCGCTGTTCAGCCGCCTGTTCCCCGAAATTCCGAAGGACCACCCGGTCGTGGGCACGATGCTCATGAACATCAGCGCGAACATGCTGGGCCTCGACAACGCGGCCACACCGATGGGCCTGCAAGCGATGAAGCAGTTGCAGGAACTGAACCCGAACGAAGACAAGACTGTCGCGAGCAACTCGCAGATTATGTTCCTCGTGCTGAACGCGAGCGGCCTTACGCTCATCCCGGTCAGCATCATGACTTACCGCGCCCAGATGGGGGCTGCAAACCCGAGCGATATTTTCTTGCCCATTCTGCTTTCCACGTTCTTCAGCACCATGGCGGGCATCTTCGCGCTCAGCTTTTTCCAGAAGGTCAAGCTCAAGGACCCGGTGACGGTCGCATGGCTCGGCGGGCTTTCGGCCTGCGTCATCGCCATCATGTTCTACTTCAGCCACCTCACCGCCGAAGCCATCGGCACCACGAGTCTCTTCATCAGCGGCATCGTGCTGTTCGGCATCATCGTCGCATTCCTCGGGCTCGCGGTGTACAAGAAGGTGCAGGCCTACGAAGCGTTTGTCGAAGGAGCCAAGGACGGTTTCCATACCGCCGTGATGATCATCCCGAATCTGGTCGCCATCCTCGTGGGTGTCGCCGTGTTCCGCGCGAGCGGAGCGATGGACTTGCTCATGAACGGGATTTCCTGGGTGCTTGGGCTGTTCGGTGTCGGAAACGATATCGTGCCCGCACTCCCCACCGCATTCATGAAGCCCCTCAGCGGAAGCGGTGCCCGCGGCATGATGATTGACGCCATGAAGGCGCTCGGCCCCGACAGTTTCGCCGGCCGCTTAAGCTGCATGTTCCAGGGAGCCGCCGATACCACGTTCTACATCATCGCGGTGTACTTCGGTTCTGTAGGCGTAAAGAAGACTCGCCACGCCGTCACCTGCGCACTCATCGCTGATGCCGTCGGCGTGATAGCGGCAATTGCAATAGCGTACCTGTTCTTCCCGCCGAATTAGACGAGATAAACGATACTAGGCACTTTAGTGCCTTAGTAGAGTTATCCTCTATGAGGAGAACGCCGCTGCGCGGCTACAGACGAAAGACGAGAGATAAAGTAGGAAGTAGAAAGTAGACAGTAGGAAGTGGGGTTGTCTTTGCGAAGGGCGGAGCCCTGAAGCAATCTCTGTTAGAGAATCTAGGGGCTAGGATTTAGGGGGTAGGGAAATATATCACGGCTTCGCCGTCTGTTACTAACGCACGAAGTGCGCGATTCTTATGCACTAGCCTTAGTTAAGGGTAGGGAAAAATTGTCATTCGCAGGAGCATGACTCGTCGGCTCAGCCATGCCGAAACGCAAGCGTTTTGGCGTAGCATTCGC
>JAGCPF010000055.1 GCA_017642335.1 Fibrobacter sp. | reverse complement strand
GTCGTAGCCGAATTTCTGGCGAAAATCGGTCACGTAAGTCCCTATCCCGTCGAAGATGTAGACCTCGGCCTTGTACGGCATGCTTGCTTTCACGCTGATTGCGGACAACGAATCGGGCAGACTTTCCCACGCGTTTCCTTCTGGCGGAATCCATTTCGGCGTCTTGCCGATGCCACTGACCGGCTGGACCGGCACGACCGCGCCCAGGTAGAACGAGCCGTCACGGCCGTCAATCTCGATGCCTCCGCGGCCCATCGCGTTGCCAGCCAAGTCGATGTAGCTGGACGAGGGGTCGGTGAAGAAGCAGGCGCCCGCTTTGACAGAATACCCGTCGAGAATCAATGTCCAGACCAGTCCGTTCTCGCGGACGGTCGGGGCCGAACGCAACTTGAGCGGTTGCGATGCGGTGTCCTCGCATGACGTGGAGTAGCGGAAAAGCTGTTCCCAGGCCATTTCCCCGCCGGCGTTACTGACGGGCTCGGACATCCTGACGATGAGCGTGTCCGGCGGCATTTCGGCGTCCGGTTCCATGTATTCTTTCAGTCCGACCCTGCCGGGGAACTTCGACGCCTTCGCAGGAACCGCGCCCACGCGGTCCAAAAGTTTCACATTCTCGAGTTCATCGGAGTGGATCGTGGTAAAGGAGAGGAACGGCGGGTGCGCGGAATCCGCCTTCGTCAGGCCGTACCTGTACGGCTTGTCAATATAGCCTTCGAACCATTTGCCGTCCGTGCGGCTCTGCTTTATCGCATCCGCAGGCACGTACCGCCATTCTCCGCGGTTCGAGTTCCAGAAGATGGAATCAATACTCGTAATGTTGTCTTCGCGCTCCTCCTTGAAGTGCACGCGCACGAAGTCCGCGCGGCCGTCAAGGTCCTTGTCGTAAATCTCGGCGGTATCGGCAATAAGCGAGTACACAACGGAATCGCGAGGTGACGGCGGAACGGAATCATCGGGAATGGTATCCGTGACGGAGGTGTCGTTCTCCACGTAATGGATGCGGCAAGCTTCCGTGGAAAGCGTTCCCTCGCCCGGATGGCGCACGGTCGCGCCCTTCCCGTCCGTCACGCGCAGGTAGTAGACGAGCATATCGTAGTCGCGCTCGTTCGCGCGGAACTCAACGACCCACGTGTCATTGTCGGCGGAGTACGCGAGCGCCATCTCCTGGAAGATGATGGCACGGGAGTCCTTGTAGTAGAGCGTCGCGCCGTCGATGCCATCGCTGTCCTTGAAACTGAAGCGGAACGTCTTCAAGTCGGATGTCGAGTCCTCGCAGGCCACGGAAACCACCTCAATAGCGGGGATATCGTTGTCTACGAAGATCGTGTACGGCTGGTTCGCCGGGTTCTGGATGCGGGGAGACTTGCCCACTTGCCCGAGAGAATCCACCGCAATCACGTAGAAGTCGATGCCCGGCGCCATCACGTCACTCGCGGGGACCGTGAATTCCCACAAGCTGTCGTGCACGTTGAGCAAAGTGTATCTCGCGTAGGTATCCGTCGTGCCGGACGTGCGAAGGTAAAGGTCCGCGGAGGCGATGCCAATTTGCGTTCTTATGTACACGCCGAGCGTGAGCGGGTTGTTCGACGGCTGCGAACTTTCAATCAGTTCTTTCGTGTCCTCGGTAAGCGTGATTATCGGCGGCAGCGATTTCGCGTTCCACTGCACCGTATCGCTCGTGGTAATCTTGTTGAACTTCGTGCCGATGGCAACGTCGTACGTCGCCCCGTTCGCGACCGTATCCGGCGACTGGAAACAAACAACATACTGCGAGAGAATATTATCACGAATACCGGCATACAATCCCGCAAGTTCATTCGCATCACTCGCAATCGAGAATGTGCCCCCCGTACCCGTTGCCAGGTTTTCCAGCGGGTATCTCGACTCGCTTTCTAGAGCAATAGAATATATGGACGTTTTTTTCTCATTGGCGAGGTCTATGGTCCCTCTCAAGTCCCTGGAACCGCTGTTATTATCCCCATCGGAGAACACGACAACGGCGGTCGTATTCGTTTCGTTCACAATCTGGTCTATACCGACAATCGTTCCTGTAAAAATGTTTGTCGTTTTACTCACGGCAGCAATAGAATCTACAGCTTGGAGCAGCAAGGTCTTATCTGAAGTCAGAGCCTGATGAACCACAGTGGAATCACCCCCGCGGAAACCAACGATGGCCGTCTTGTCGTAAGGGCCCATGGTGCTTACAAACGAGCGAATCGCATCCTTCGCCTTATCCACACGATGGTTGATGCCCATTGAATTACTCTCATCAACGACGATGACAATCGAGACACCCAAAACGTTATTGATACTTGTCACCTCGGGATTAACGGGCAATCCACTTTGAGTCAAGGTGAAGTCATCGGAAACGAGCCCATAGAAGGAATGTCCTGAGTTCTTGTCTGTAACGGAAACCTGAGCGCAAATTTCAGGATAGTTGCCCATATCCAACTTCGTGATGTTCAGCACCGGCTCTGCGGAGCCGTCAACCGTGAAGGTCGCCTTAACGCTACAGACAGAATCTATCTGCGTGACCTTCGTGCGCGAATCCTTCGGCGAATCGATGGTCATGTCGCCATCGGTATTCACCCACGACTTGAACTTGTAACCACCATAGGGCCAAGCAGTCAAAATTGTCTCAGTACCCGGACTCGTAAACACTTTCCCAGACGGATTGACCGCCCCTTCTTTGGCTGTCAAGACATTCAAAACATAAGGTGTAGAAATCCAAGCCTTGAACGATGTATTCGGGATACCGCTCGTGCTGTCCTGAAGTGTCCAATATAGCGGAGCTCCGGGAGTCCCTTTGAAGGTGAAACTCGTCGTGCCACTGACAGCCCTTTCAGATTCAGCATTCGCAAACGTATTGTCCGTTCCGTAATCCTTGAGAATCGCAGCAACAGGATCGACCGGTTCAAAACTAATCAAGTACGTGGCCGTATCAGGAGGGGTCCAAGTGAACCGGATGACCGACCGGGTTGGCTCGCTATAGTAGTGCTTCTGGAAATTGAAAGTCTGCTTTGTCCTGGTAAGCGAATGGACCGCACTCTGTTTAAACCGCGCTTTCAGCTCCGTATTCGCTGAGATTGTAGCAAATGTGAAAGGAGCCTCGCTGTCGTCGATAACAGGCGAACCCGACACGATTTGCCAATCAGAAAAACGGTAACCGCTATCGGCCTCGGCGCCGATGGAATACTTTGTACCGGAGTACGCCGCCACATATCCGCCATCCGGCAAAACTTTTCCGTTTCCATCCTGGGAAAGCGTGAGACTATAGGCCTGCGTTGCATAATTGATAAAGAAAGAATTGGGCTTGCTCGTCGTATTCGCAATAACGATAGAGAGAGTATCCCCCGCCGTGAGCGTCAAAGATTCCGAATAAGCCCCCAGGAATTTCGTTGAAACCGATGCCGACGCGTAGTCAGACGCCGTATATCGAATGTATTTAATTGAATCACGCGTATAATCGTTCGACACAACAATGGTATACGGGCCGTCGCTCGGAGCAATAAAGGAGAACCTGACGCCGGTACTTCCATTGGTAACCGACTTTGCATATAGGTGATCCGTGAAATTATATTCGGTCGAAACATTCGTAATTGTATAGACCTTCCCAGGGATAAATACGGCTTTCACCTTGCAGTCGTTCATTACGTCTACAACTTTTGTCGTTTCACTTTTAGTATCCAAGATGGAGCAGGAGCCCGATGCGACTTCCCAGTGGTCAAAAACATTGTCCTTGTCCGACGTGGCGTAAATCTTGGTGGAATCCGAATCGATGACTTTGTCGTTCAGCTTGACTTTAGTGCCCGAAGAATCGACCAACGCACTTCCATTTCCCGACGCCACAGTTTCCAAGGAATGCGTTTTAACAATCCAGATTGCGGCCGAATCCTTCATGTTGTGATCGGGATAACGGGCAAGATAAACAACAAAGTAATTCTTGATCTGAGCAGGTGCATTGAATAAGCACTTTATGCTCCCCGGATTATAATTAACACAGTTTTTGCTTGCGAGAAAAGAGTCGGTAGGAACAGCAGTCGTGAACGTAGAATCTAGAAGAAAATCCACGATACCAAGAACCTGGTTACTTTCATAAACCATCGCATACGACCCGGCCTCTTTGGTTTCATAGAAAAAACGTAAGCCATATTGGTTATTTCTAGGAATATTCGCACTATTCTTATAAAAATTGAAAATGGTCTTCTGGTCGGTCACCACATAGATGGGCAATGTTTGGACAACCATTCTTAAAACAGCATCGTTCGATGACGGAATAAACGCGGAAGAATCTGCGGTCGAATCAAGAAATACCCCCGTTCCCGAAACAATTTCCCACTTGATGAAGTTTTCTCCGGGCGAGAGTCTTTGCCGAGCGGCAATAGAAAGTGTATCGCCGATGGATACATCATAAGAAGCAGTATCGCCTTCGATTGTAACGCTTGCGTTCACGCTCGCAACAAGCGCCACGAAAAAGAATAAAATCTTGACGTACTTCCCCAACACAATCCGCTCCATTAATTAACGATATCGAAAAAGAAACTGCAATTGCAAACAAAATATATATTAATTTTTACAAGAGCTTTCATTTCCTTAAATTTTAAAAATGCCGAAATTCGCCAAATTTCGGCAGGATGTTGCATTTTTAGCTTTTTTTTGTATATTTGACCCCAACCACTAATGACCGGGGGTGATCTGGTTTCGACAGGGTCGCCGAAGTGTTAGTTGCAAGCCGAGGTCTCAGACGGGGGCACTCGTTAAAAAGTCTGAAAAAAAATAAGTGCTGACGAAAACTACGCACTCGCTGCCTAATTAACGGCAACGCCGGGCCTCATTCCGCTCCCATCGGGATGTACGTCCGGACGCAATATGGGATAGGATTCTCGCATGCCTGGGGCTAGAGTCCGAGATTCACTAGGCTGGTCAAACTCCGCGCCGACCTTCTTGGGCGTGGACAAGACGAGACCTTAAATGCGAAGGGAAAGCTTGTAGGAATGGACATGGAAGTGATTTTGGACAGGGGTTCGACTCCCCTCACCTCCACGAATACTCTCAATACAGAATCCCCGGCTTTTTAAGCCGGGGATATTTTTGGGGGTAGGAGGAATTGAAACTCAAATACGCTCGGAACGGAACAACCGTTCGAAGCTCCAAGAACTATTTACGAAAAAGGAACATTCACGCCTCCCCAACGTGAAAGTTCCAGTTGTGTCATAATCCCGGAACACAATGGTTCCAGACAGGAGAATTGAAATCCCATACTAAAACATTCCTTGCTGTTGACCATAATATAGCAACAAAAAAACCGGCTATACAGCCGGATTAAAACTTTGTGTAGTCCGTGGACAACAGCCGCTGGAACCTCTAGAGAGCCCGGAAGGCCCCTAAAAGCCCTCAAAAGCTTTTAGGCATGGAGCTGCGTACCGGAGCGTTCGATGTCGAAAAGGCGACGCAGGTATTCCGTCTTGGCGGGGTCACGCTCATCGGGAAGCGTCAGCGGACCCATCGACAGGGCCACCAGGATGGAACCCGGATAGTTGTTGACGCGCTTGATGAAATCGCTTTCCGACACGCCTTCGGTGTAGAAATCCACGACGAACGTATCCCAGTCATCGGCCTCAATCTGCTCGAGAGCCTCGGATTCGGTGGCCACGGCCTTGATGGTCGCCCCCATGAGGAGGTCGGACAGCACTTCAAGGCAGGCGTTCCGGCGAGCCTCGTCCTCTTCCCAAATCAGGATGCGGCGGTCGCTGTAATCACGGACCTGCGGGACAAACCCTTCTTCGGGATCCTCGTCGAACTTTTCGAGGGCAGCCTCGTCCATTTCGTCGTCATTTTCAAAATCGTCTTCGAATTCTTTCACCATAGTACCCCAAATATAGTAAAAAACTCACTTGCGGACAACTTTCACCACGGGAGCAAGGCCCGGCCCAGTCGCACGGACGATATACAAGCCCTTGGGCAAGCGCTCCGGCACGCCGAATTCCTTCGCCGTGCCAAGGCAGTTCCCGTTCAGGTCAAAAACAGCGTATTCCGTAGGTACAGCCCCGGGCACCGACGGGGCCCGCAAAATACCCACGGTTCTCGACGAATCTCCCACAGCCGACGAATCCGTCGCAACCGTCGAATCACCCACAGCCGTTGAATCGCCAACAGCCGTCGAATCGGGCTTATCCTCGCCGCCAACCTCCCCCGCCCGTGCCTTCCGCACCTTCAGGCTTGCCGCCATGAAGTCGACGATAAAAGTCCCATCGGACTCCGGAGCGATAACGACGCCGCCCTGTTCCACGACGGCGTCTTCCCCGACACCTTGCGTATCGATTTTAACGCGCAGCAGGACCTTCTCGGGCATGTGCTCGTCCGGGATCTTCCAGCTGACCGTAAATCCGTCATCCGCCGCGACCGATTCCGCCGCATCGATGACGAAATGCGCCCGGTAGTACGCGGCGACCGTACCGAAACTCGCCGTCCAGAGCTTGTCCTCGACAGCACGCTTCATGATTTTCTCAATGTCGGAAGGGTTGATGGAGTAGTCGTCCCCGGCATCGTCGGTAACGCCGTGGTTCAGAACCACGAGCCAGGAGCCACCCGTCACCTGCACGTCCCACGGGTTCGCACCGCTGAAATCGCCGATGAAGGCCGCCGTATCCATCGCCGAAAGCATTTCCGTTGCAGTCGCCCCGGACCGGGTCCAAATTTTCGCCTGGATGTTGAACATGTCGGGCTCGGTTTCCCACATGTTGCGACCGTGCCAACCGCAGTTGCGGTTGTTGAAGTGGCGTTTGGCAATGACTTTCTGTACAGACTCGTTTGTTTCGCAGAACGGGGCCGCAAAAGACACCACCTTGACCTTGGCCCCGGCCGATTCTAGCGTTTTCTCGATTGTCCCTGCAAAATCCACGATTTCGCCGTTCAGTTCCGACTCACCCTGCCCCGTCATATGACCATGCGACAGCGTGTGGTTCCCGATTTCGTGTCCTGCGTTGGCGAGGGCAGCAAAACCGGCGGCATTCCCTTGCAGGCCATTGCTCATATTGGTGACAAAAAAAGTCACCTTCACGTCGGGAAGCCTTTCCAGTACGGGCTTCAGGTTGTCAATCTGGTTCTTAAGGGCGTCATCGAAGGTAAAACTGACCGCCCCCACGTAGCCGTTCCAGGGGACAGTCGAAACCGGCCCCGCCCAAGCCGAAACGGTACAAAAAAAAGCTAGCGCAAGCACCGCAAAAAACGGGATTTTCTTGTGCATAAAACCATCCTTAATCTGTTATGACAAAATATAACTATCTATCCTTAATTTTTTATATTAATTAAAAGGAATAAGTTGTATATTTAATGTATAACAACGTACGAATTGACGATTTACTTTTTGGGAAGAGGTCTACGTGCCAGCTTTTATCATACTGTTCTTGTGCTTCCTCGTTTTCACGACGGAAGTAGGTGCAAAAGTTACAATTGAAAAAGATACCACAACTTACAATGTGGCCGTCGGCGATACATTGTCCATTACAGCCCGACGATTACTTGCTGTCGGAGAAAATTTCATCAAGTGGGAAGTTGTCTCCGGAACAGGCCAATTCACCGATGCAACGGCAGACTCCTCCGGATTCATCCCGACATCAAGCGACGCCGTCATTAGGATGGTGACACAGACCCTGCCCACTTACGAAATATCGGAAAATCTCCAAGCACTTAGTTTTTACAAGAGCAGCACCAAGATTCCCAGATTGTCGCAATACGGCATCCGGATGAACTATAAAGCAACCGAAGACGGGCAATTCGCTTTTGTCTACAAAAGCGGTCAGGGGCTTACCCCCATGTATTTTGCCGGGGATTCCACTTTTACCACGTCGGCAGCCACGAGCGTTTTTTCCGCAAACACAAGTTGCACATTCACCACGACCAGAGAAGTAAAATGTGTTTTTAAAGCAACGGCCAATACCAACAATTATTTTTGCGCGGTTCTTGCTTATTACCCCAATCACGACATGAAGGATTCCGCATATTTCGGAATCACCCGGACGCATACCGTAACCGTTACGCATTCGGGACAGGGCGCGGCATACATCGATTCCCTGAATCTCAAGGCCCTATCATACAGCAAAATCATAAGCCTCGATTCAACCAAGATTTACGCCATACCGGACACGAATTATGTCTTTGACCACTGGGAGGTCACGTCCGGGACTTGTTCCATCCGCGACACCAAGAAAGATACATCTCTGGTGTACGACGTGAAGAGCGACTGCAAGATTAACGCCATCTTCACTCCAGGGACCATCTACACCATCACCTCCACCCCGACCCAGTACAATTTCACAGAAAACTCCTACGCAAAGAAAATTTCTAGCGGGCACGCGGGCGTACGCTTCACCTTCACGGCACCAAGCAGCGGCTCCTACACATTTATCACGTCGACAGATATTTCGAGCGATTCCATCTTCTATCTCCGATATACCAATTCCACCTATAGCACGCTGGCACAGAACAAGAAGTTCAACGGGACAGTCTCCGACAAGCTTACCCTCACAGCGGGACAAGTCGTTTCTATCGTCATTTCCAACTCATCCAACAAAAACGACAACCCCTTCTACATCAACTACGCAAGCCAAGCCTACAAGATTTTGCTCAGCACCGACGGGAACGGCACGACAACGCCTGTAGCCGGATACGACACCGCCTATGCCGGTTCAAAGTATTCCATTTCCGCCGAAGCCAATACCGGCTATCGTTTCTCCAACTGGCAAACCATTTCCGGCACCCCCACATTGGACGATGCCAAAGCCCCTTACACCTACATCACAATAAATTCCGCCACCGAGCTGAAAGCAACATTCAAGCCGAGCACGATACACTCGCTCACAAAGACAAAGCAATCATTCAATTATCAGGACAACTACTATAACGAATCCACGCTGTCGGCCATTCGATTCACTTGGACGCCGCCCGACACCAACACTTACGTCATCAACTTCGAACAAATCAATCCGATCGGAGGCATATTCAAGAGTTACGGGACCGACAAGACATTCACGACCGTAGAGTCTGAAAAAGCCGCCAGCGGTTCAACCGGCTTTACCTTCAAGGGCACTCCCGGCACGCCTCTTTATTGGACACTTCAAGACAGTTCCAGCAACATTCCAAACAAGTCTTTCAACGCTTGGATTTCAACGCCCTACATTTTGAATGTAAAGACCTCAGATCAAGGTTCGGTCAATCCGTTTGGCAAAGTCTATATGACCCCTGGTGAAAAAATCATTCTCACGGCATGGCCCTACGGTGGCTACGTGTTCAAGTCCTGGATAAACACCGAAGGAGACCTGACCATCACGGAACCCGGGGAATCCAGAACCGCGGTATACCAGAAGGACTCCCTCTGCACCATCAAGGCCACCTACACCGTAGACCCGGCCGCAGATCCCCTCCTGAAAATCATGAACATCGACCTGAGCAACTATCCCCAAATATGCACCCAGGTTTCCGTTACAGACAACCAGAACGGCCACTCCTTCTATGGCATGGTCCCCGACGACTTCGTCATGACAGAAGACGGCAACAGAATCTATCCCCAGGTAACAAGCATCAACAACATCTCCGGCGTCTCCGTTGTCATTGTCGTTGACGAAAGTTCATCGATGACCATCAACAACCGCATGACAAAGGCAAAAGATGCCATCCGGAAATTCGTCGAAAACATGGGTCCCTACGACAGGACGTCCATCGTTGGCTTCCGCGGCTACGACTCGACAACAGTCCACCAGACAATGACTTCGGATAAATACTCGTTGATGAAAGCCATTGATTCCATTAGTGCCGTGGCCGACATGACAAACATCATCACGGGAACCATCGCCGGTTTAAACCAGATCGTGAACGAGACCAACCCGACCGCAGTCATCGTATTCTCTGACGGTGACAGCAACAGCGGTTCCAGAGACGTGAGAGGTACCGTAGAACTGGCAAAAGACAAGAGGACGACCATCTATTCCATCGCGCTCGAAAGCGAAACGAAATATCCTCTCGAAAATCTAGCCGTCGGCTCTGGCGGAACATTCTCGATTGCAAGCGACGCCGATGAACTGGCCGGACTTTACGCAGCCATCCGCGACAACATCATGTCGCAGTACCTAGTCTGTTACCAGACGTCCGACACCATCCAGAACGGCGAAACGCACAACGTCGTCATCAGCACAAAATTCAACAAGAAAACGACAGTCGATTCCACAAAGTGGAGCGAAAACGCGACACCGCCTGTCATAACGCTGACCGACGAAACCTGGAATCTGATCAACACTCCGCAGAATTCGACCGACGTCATCAAGATTGGAGCCTACATTACAGCGCCGCTGAGCATCAAGTCTGCCGAACTGCACATTCGCACGTCCAGCACGACAAACGCGCCCTTCCAGCAGTACAACCTGCAGCATGTCAGCGGGAACCTTTGGGAATTCACAGTACCGACAAGCATCGCGCAGGCCCCCGGTGTTGATTTCTACATCATCGTGGAAGACTCGCTCGGCCAGCTCGGCAAGTCCCCGAAGATTCCGACACCATCCAGGGAACCGTACACCATCTTTATCGACAACGATATTCCGTCGGTCACCGAGATTTCGGCCGCCTGCGAAGATTCCACCAAGGACACAAAAACCTTCCGCTACAAAATCAAGGATAACGATGGTATCTACAACGCGACGCTATTCTACAAGGAATCCCGTGCTATCATCTACCAGGAAATCACTCTTATCTACTCCGCACAGGACGGTCTGTGGGTAGGAAGCATTCCGGCAAGCACCAATGATTACGAGAGCGTCAACTACTATGTCCGCGTGACAGACACCAAGGGTGCGACCATCCGCGATCCGAAAAACGGGTATTCAACGACCGACGCTTGCAGAGTCAAGGTTCCGCAGCAACCCGAAGACTCCAGCAAAACAGATCCCACTCCTGTGGACACAACTACCCCGTCCCCGCGAGACTCCATCGTCTACTCGCTTATCGCTGATACCGCCGAGATTTACGACAAAGACCTGGACGGCAAGGCTGATTTCGTCCGCATCCATTTCAAGGAAGAACGCGACGACAACATCACGAGCATCGACTCCATCTTCTGGAATTCCAACCGCGGAGAATGGCGCTACGCCCCGACAGAAAAAATCAAGAAAAGCAGGGAAGACAGGAGCTGGATCGAAGCTTACATCAACAAGCCCTTCAATTACGGTCTGACCAAAGCCGACTCGGTACACAAGCCATTCTTGAGCTTTACAACGGCCCAATCCGACAAGCTTGAAAACGTTGTTCTGAACGACAAAGTCGGTGCCGTCCCCGCCAAGGCGACCAAGGCCCCCGGAAAGATTGGACTCGAAGAGTACATGAACCCTGGCGCGACAAACCCGCCGGACACGCTCATCATCAGGATGTCCGAGCCCATCAAGAATATCGGCAAGGAAAAGGCCTGGAAGGAACTCTTCCGCTACTCATCGTCGTGCAAAGACACCGTTTCACAGCCTATCCCCCTGAAGGAAGACCCGATTATCCGTGAAAACGGGCAAGTGTGGACCCTGATTCTCGACGGCTATTCGATCAAAACGGGATTCTGCCTGTTCTCCAACCCCTCGGCCACCTACGAAGACCTGGTTGGCAACTCTCTCGGCCGCGGAGGAGTCGAAATCGAAGGCAAGGACGGAATGTTCTATCTCGGCACCGTCAAGCCGCTCCAGCCCGTCAGCGGCATCGGCAAGACGCCGAAATGGATTCCACCCGGAAGTTCCGACTGGGAAACCCTCCCCGACACCATATCGGCCATCAGCGTAAAGACAATGTCGCCCTATACGGCCGAAATATACATCTTCGACGGCATCGCCACCTACGTGACGCACTTCAAGCAGAAATTCGGCAATAACGGCGAAATGGACGACCCGGCACGCGGCAATTCCAGCGACCCGACCAAACTTGGCTTCCTGTACTGGGACCAGCGCTCCGAAAACGGACGCCGCGCCGGAACCGGTATCTATATCTGGAAGATTATCTTCAAATTCGAGGACGGTCACAAAGAAACAAGAACCATCAAGACCGGCATCTACCGCAGAGGAGACAAAAAGAAGAAGAAGAAATAGGTTTCCCCCTGTTTTTTCAATTAAAACCCGGACTTCTACGGTCTGGGTTTTGTTTTTTTTACTTTCGGGGCAAAAAGAGTATATATTTCTCACGGATAAGTTTCTTCTAAATACGTCCTGCATTTTCAAAGAGGGGTCCGGGTGATTGTCTTTTTCTTGCTACTTCTTTGTTCCCTGGTTTTCGCCGCAAACACAAATGCGGCCGTAACTATCGAAGGGAATACGAAATCTTACGATGTTGCCGTCGGCGACACACTCCCACTTGCAGCAAAAAATTTTATCAAAATGGGCGACAACTTCGTCAAATGGGAGATTGTTTCAGGTACAGGAAAATTCACCGACGAGACAGGTGATTCAACTGAATTTATCCCATCGTCCAGCAATGTCGTCTTAAGAGCGATAACACGCACCTTGCCAGCCCACAAGGTGACCGAAGCAGGAATTACACTCCAAGTACACGAAAATGCAGTTATAGGTCGATTTGGACGTTACGGCATTCTAGCACACATCAGTGTCACAGAACCAAGCAATTATGCGATCTATGTCGATTTCAATGCCTCACACGGCTACCATGAATGCACTTCTAGCGAATTGAATACCTGCGACTCTCCCACCTCAATAACTTGTTCCTTCGATAAATGCGACATTCCGATGAGAGCTACCGGAGACAAATACATTTTCATCTGGACTACGGATGTAACCTCATATATCACACAAGATTCCATAACACTCCGACTTATCAAGGCAAGCACCTTGTCAACTTCTGTTTCAGGAAGCGGAACGGCGACCATTGATTCATCATCAAAGAAGGTCACTATACATCGCAAAGTTTACGACTACAACAAATTCACCATCACGGCGACACCTAGCGCGGACAACAACTTTGACCACTGGGAAGTCGCGAGCGGAACCTGCTCCATCGAGGACAGCACAATGGAGTTGACTAGCGTTTATGGAATAAAAACGGATTGCCAAGTCAAGGCCGTATTTACCGCAGGAAAAATTTACGAGATTACCAACACTCCAACCAAGTACACTTTTGAAGAACACTTGTACGCAAAAACGGTCTCCCATGGCCAAGTCGGTGTAAGGTTCACCTTCACAGCCCCCAGCAGCGGCACTTACTCCATTGTCTTGTCGAATACATTGGAGCAAGATACCCTCAGTTATTTTCGCTACACATCTAGCGATTATTCAACGGAAGCCTTGTCAAGGAAAACATATGGAACCGGCTCCGAATCCATATCTCTCACGGCGGGTCAAACCGTCTACATTGTCGTCAAATCAAATGGCATGGCCGCAAAAGATTTCTATATCAGCTACGCAACACAGACATATCGGCTCACGTTGAATTCTGACGGGAAAGGGACGGTCAGTCCGGACGGCGGCTATCCGACAGCCTATGCAGGCGCAAAAAATTCCATCAACGCAACGGGACTCGCGGGCTACCGTTTTTCCAACTGGCAAATTATATCCGGTTCGCCGGTAATTGAAAATAGCGCATTCCCTTACACATACGCGGTCATCAACAGCGATGCCGAAATTAAAGCCACGTTCAAACCAGTCTCCATAAAGACACTGTCCTTGGCAAAGCAGGAATTCAACTTTTTGAAGGACTATTTTCACGAAAAATCCAGATCAACAATACGTTTCACCTGGACTCCGACCGACACATTCACCTATTGTATCCGCATTGAACCCCTTGATGAAATTGATGCATACTTCAGTGATTATGGGAACGACAGTCTATTCAACCAAACCATTAATCTCGGTGTTGTAAAAAAATCCATCGACTTTTATTTCCAGGGCGAACCCGGCAAGCCGCACTACTGGACAATCATGGCAACTCAAGACGCCTTTCCAGACACAAGGTTCAATGTGTGGATTTCCATTCCGTACTCGCTAGAGGTCCAAGCCACAAAGGGTGGTTCCACCAATCCATCCGGGAAGACATACTACCTCACAGGGGAAACAAGTCAATTGACCGCATGGCCCCATGGCGGATACAAGTTCGATTCCTGGGAAGTCGTCAAGGGCAACGTCGATCTTTCATCCAAAACAGAAGCTAATATCGTAGCCTCCCCAAGGGATTCGATATGCGTCGTAAAGGCAAAATTTAAAGAAGACAGTTCTGCCATACCGATGTTAGACATTTTACAACTCGACATAGGCGACCATCCACAGATTTGCGCACAAGTTTCTGTTACAGACAAGAACACGGGCCTTTCCTTCTATGGGCTCGATCCAAGTGACCTCATCCTGACCCAGGACGGCAATCAAGTCAATACACAAGTTACAAGTATCGAATTGGTCATGGGAATTTCCGTGGTCATCGTTGTTGACGAAAGTTCTTCAATGCAAACAAACGACCGCGCCAAGAAAGCAAAAGAGGCAATCCGTTCGTTCATCAACGACATGGGTCCGTACGACAGGGCCGCCATCGTCGGGTTCGTCGGAAACAAAGATTCGACCGTAGTCCGCCAGGCAATGACATCGAACAAAGCTCAGCTTCTGAGTGCCGTGAATGCCATTACAACCAATGGAAGCTCGACAAACATCATCTCGGGCGCCTATGCCGGCTTACAGCAAATAGCGAACGAGAGCAACGCAACCGCCGTCATCCTCTTTTCGGACGGAGCAAACAACGACGGGACAATCAAGCAAGAGGACGTCATAAGCCTTGCAAAGGCAAAAAAGACAAGCATCTATACGATTGGCCTAGAAACCGACACGAAGCACCCCTTGGAAGACCTCGCCAAGGAGACCGGAGGCATATTCACCTTTGCCAAAGACGCTAGCGAACTGGGTGGCATCTACACCGCAATACGCGGCAATGTCGCATCGCAATACATGGTCTGCTACGAGACTCCCGACAAGACGCTGAACGGCGAAACGCACAACGTCGTCATCTCAATGGAATTCAATAAAAAGACCGCCAAGGATTCCGTCCAATGGAACGAGGCTGCGCTCCCGCCAACAATCACACTCACGGAAGACACGTGGAAACTGATTGACAAGACCCAAGCCGCAAATACCCCGCTCACAATCAGCGTTTACATTTCGTCCATGCTCGACATCGCCTCTGCGCAACTTTACCTGCGCGGATCCAGCTCTACCAACGCTCAATTCTCGAGCAAAACAATGACGCACGTCAGCGACAGTCTCTGGGAATTTACCGTTCCGGCAAACCTTGTCACAACGCCGAGTTTGGAATTCTACGTCATCGCAACAGACACCGCAGGGCAAATCGGGAAATCTCCGAGAATACCGACCCCGGGCAAGGAACCCTATACGATATTCATCGATAACGACATTCCCGTTGTCGAGGAAATTTCCGTGGCCTGCGAAGACTCCACAACCGACATCAAGACATTCTCCTTCCGTCTGACCGACAACAACGGAATCAACGGAGCAACGCTCCACTACAGGGATTCCCGCACGACGATCTACCAGGAACGCGCCCTCACCTATTCCTCCAAAAACGACGCATGGGCCACCGGAATTTCTGCGAACGTGACGGAAATTTCCAGCATTGACTATTACCTGCGCGTCACGGACTCCCTAGGTTCAACAGTCCGCTACTTGAGCAGCGGTTTCTCCACTACGAACGCATGCGAAATCAAGGTCGTAATACCTCCAGAAGACTCAAGCGTAACAGACTCGATCCTTTCGGATACAATCCCCGAAGACACCGTCGAATTGACCTGGCGCGATTCCATTGTCTACTCGCTCATCGCCGACACCGCCGAAATATACGACAAGGATTTGGACGGCCGTGCAGACTTCGTGCGCGTCCATTTCAAAGAGGAGCGCGACGACAACATCACAAGCATCGACTCCATCTTCTGGAATTCCAACCACGGAGAATGGCGTTTCGTCCCGCAAGGGAACATCCAAAACAACCGGAACGACGGAAAATGGGTCGAAGCCTACATCAACAGTCCTTACAAATATGGTTTGACCAAGGCGGACACCATTCGCAAGCCCTTCCTAGGATTCACGACAATCCATTCCGATAAAATGGAATACGTCATGCTCACCGACAAAGTCGGCGCCGTTCCTTCAAAGGCGACCAAGCTCCCTGGAAAAGTCGGGCTTAAGGAATACATGAACCCAGAAGCAGCCATCCCATCAGATACTCTCATCATCAGAATGTCCGAGCCCATCAAGAATGTGGGCGAGGAAAAGGCCTGGGAACAGCTTTTCCGCTACTCCGAGTCGTGCAAGGACACTGTCTCGCAGCCAATCATTTTGAAAGAAGCCCCGACCATCCGCGAGAACGGGCAGGTATGGACCCTGATTCTCGACGGGTACTCTCTCAAGGCCGGATCCTGCCTATTCACCGATCCTTCTGCCAGCTACATAGATTTGGCAGGCAACGCCCCCGGTCGCGGTGGAATAGAAATCGAAGGGAAAAACAGAACGCTCTACCTCAGCAATGTCAGTCCGCTCCAGCCCATCAGCGGCATCGGGAATACTCCGATGTGGATTCCGCCCGAAGGGGACAGCTGGGAACCCCTGCCGGACACTCTTTCCGCCATCAGCGTAAGAACAATGATGCCCTACACTGCCGAAGTCTACATTTTCGACGCGATAGCGACCTACGTGACTCACTTCAAGCAGAAATTCGGTTACGAGAACGAGATGGAAGCCCCAGCCCGTGGCGATTCCAACAACCCCTTCAAGCTGGGATTCCTACACTGGAACCAGCGCTCCGACAAAGGTCGGCTCGCAGGAACTGGCATCTACATCTGGAAGATTTTCTTCAAGTTCGAAGACGGTCACAAGGAAACGAGAATCATCAAGACCGGCATCTACCGCAAGGGCAACAAGAAATAACCGAGCAACCTAGTCGGATGTCTGCTTATACATTTTATCGTGAGAAACCACGATATTCATCGCCAGCAAGATGCCGATACGGAGCGAGGACACTCGATACTTGATATCCGCATCCGAATAGGATTTTTGCATGGAAGAATAGTCAATACTGGCTTCCACCGTGAATCCTAACGGCAACACGACTCCCACACCGCAATTGGCGAAGTAATTGAGCGGGCGTTCCCACCAGTTGCCGTCCACCGTAATCGGGGTAAGATAGCCTCCCCTCACCGACACGTAAGGCGAAACGATGCTTTCCCTCATGATTCGGCCGAACGAGAGCACAAACCAAATGGGAATGGAAGGCGGGGCAGCCTCCACACCGTCACTCTGCTGCGCACTGCGGAAACCAACACCTAAACCGTAGCGCATCGGGTTGAACTCAGCTGAAGAGAGAGCCTCGATACCAGCCTCGATGACAAAATTGGTTTCCCATTCCTGCTCGGCGGACACGTCCATCGAATCCTTGGACACCGTGGCGTCCGTCGGAAAATAAAACTGAGCAAAGGGTTTCAGTTCAAACGAATGCGAAAAGCCAAACAGGCTTAAAGCGACAAACAAAAATGAAAATTTCTTCAGAGACAAGGTTTTTCCTCCGGTACCCATATAAGATAACAAAAAGTATACCGCCGTTTGTTCTAAAAAATTTTTACAAAGGACTTTTCCCGCAGGACCGGTTCAATTTCACGAAAGCGTTTACCGGATCCGCATAATTCCAAACTCCCCCAAGGCTCGCCACACCGGCTGGAGCCATTTTATGAAATTCCTCGATGGAATCCACGTCTACGCCGCCACTCAGGATCAGCGGAAGGGATGTTGCGCCGTTTTCGCATCCGTACGCCGACTTAACAAAATCCATGCCAAGGGCATCTACAGGCCCCAAAGCGGAAAGGGGCTGGAATACCGGGCCGACCAGCGCACCCGAAACCCATTCGGGCAACCGGGCAAAATCCTCAGGATTGAGCACTTTTGCAATGCAATTCATGCGTTTCCAGCGCTCGGGAACAGCGCCAACAAGCAACCGAGCATCGCAGATGCAACCGCGGACATCCAGTTGCTCGGCCATGTCCGGAGTCCCCTGCAGCCAAATCCGGTCGCGAAATTCCATCGGAAGCCCGAGCAGCCAGCGTTCGTATTCATCGGCCCCGACATATCCCCCAGACCTAGAGCGCTTATCCAAAATCAGCCGAGTAAGCCCACGACGGAACATCTCCTCGATGTCGTCATATTCCGAGGCGAAATCATCCGGGGATGTAATGACCCATAACCGCATACGCAAAATATAACAAAGATGCAAGTTTCACCCAATAAGTCCCCAAAACAACGCTAAGTGACCATTAAGCGCAAATTCTCAAATAAATTTAAACGAGGCTGAATACAGGAAGAATAGAGGGAATGTTACAAAATACTATCTTTGGATTCTCTTATAGAGGATTTATGAAGCTGAGCAAATACCCGAACGTTATTGCCTTCCTGATATTCGTCTTTTGCAGTATTTTTGTGCAAATGGGGTTGTTCGTCCACTTCCAGCGCTGGCTGTCGTTCTCGTTCGAGGGCTCCGCATTCTGGTGGCGCAGCATGCTTCTTCAGGTCGCCATCTTCTCGCCAAGCATTTTCATGATGCCGGCAGCAAGCTATTTCGCCGGACACTTCCGCAAGGGCCGTGTCATGGCCTGGTCGTCGGTGGGGATGGTTGCGGCCGTTATCGCCATCGTTGTTTGTTATGTGGCAGGCGCCGAATGGGTGGCCTACGGCCTGCTTGGTCTTTACGGCGTTTTCCTCGCCATCCTCACTCCGGCAAAGCTCGGTATCATGAAAGAGATGGTCGAAAGCGAAGATTTGGTGAAAATCAACGCCTGGTACATGGCCCTTTCTGTGCTCGGTACGGCAGGCGCGGCATTCTTCGCCATGGGCCTTTCCGGCAGACCGGACTCCCCTGTCAGCATCGATCTCACCCTCTGGATTTACCTCGGACTGAGCGTTCTTGCTAGCATCTGCTGTTTCTGCATCAAGGTGGGAAAGATGCAGACGAAGCTCCGGATGCGCTCCTCCCGCCGTAACTTCGCGGCCACCTGGAGGCACCCCATCGTCCGTCTTTCCATCCTGGGCCTTTCCGCATTCTGGGGCGTAACGCAGATCTTCCTCATCCTCATCCAGAACATGACGGACATGCTCAACACGGCGGTCATCCCCATCTCGATGTTCATCGTCACCATGGGCTACGTGTTCGGATCGCTCTCCGCCAGTTGGGCATCCAAGGGCTTTGTCGAAACAGGCCTCATCCCGTTCTCGGCTGTAGCATCCTCCATCACCATGTTCGCGCTCCCCTTTGTACACAACGGCTGGCTGCAGGCGGTACTTTACGGCATTATCGGCTGGAGCGCGGGTTGCGCATTCGTCATCCTCCGGACGGTCATCCAGAACTTCACCCGGCCCGACACGGCAGGGCGCATCCACGCCGTTGCGAACATGATCCAGATGGCGTTCCTCGTGCTCGTCATGGGCGGACAGACCCTGCTCCTCATATTTACGCCGGTTACGCTGGATTACTGCTTCATGATTCTTGCAGTCATCCTCGCCCTCAGCTTCATCATGAACCTCCGGCACACCCCGATGCCGCTTTTGCGCGCAGCCCTCCGTTTCGCATTCGCGTTCGTATTCCGCTACCGCGTCAAGGTCGTTGGCGTCCAAAACATTCCGGAATCGGGCCCGGTCATTCTCGTGGGTCCGCATTTCAGCTTTATCGACTGGGCCGTGCTGCAGATGACGTCGCCCAGGCCGCTCCGCATCGCAAGCAACCGCAACACGTTCGCCGACTGGTACCAGCGCTGGTTCTCTCACGGAAAGTTCTTCATCAACATCAACCGCCGCGACCCCGTCCCCGCAATGGAGCGCATCCACGAAGCCCTGAAGAAGGGCGAAGCCGTCGTCATCTTCCCCGAAGGCGAAGTTTCCAAGAAAGCGTTCATGTCGTCGTTCTCGCTCGATTATTCGAAGGCCTTTGAAGACACGAACGCCCCGATTGTCCCGTTCTACATCCAGGGGCTGTGGGGCAGCCGCTACAGCCACGCCTCCGAAAGCGTGAACCGTCCGCAGGCATTCAACCGCGTCATCAGCGTCGGCTACGGCAAGATGCTTCCGGCAAACACGCCAGAAGAGACCATCCACAAGGAACTGGAATTCCTGGGGACCGACATCTGGAACGTCGCAATGGACCATTCGCAAACGATAGTCCCGCTCTGGTTCAAGGCGATGCGCAAGCGCCGTTTCCGTCCGATACTTATCGACCCCGCAGGCAACCACGTGAACGGCTACGGCATGATCCGCCTCTGTCACTACTTCGGCCGTATCATTAAGTCCGCCACCAAGAGCGACAAGCATGTCGGCTTCATGCTACCCACGAGCAGGGATGCGGCCCTCGGCATCATCTCGATTCTCGGCACAGGCAAGACCAGCGTGAACCTGAACTATTCCGCCCCGGTCGACACCATCCTCGGATGCATCGACAAGGCGGACGTAAAAACCGTCATCACGACGCACGCCTTCTTCGACAAGCTGTGCTCAAAGAACATCGCCTTCGCGCAGATTGCTGGCAAGTGCGCTATGATATACCTCGACGAAGAGGAAGCAAAGATTTCTACGGTAAGCAAGATTCTTTCGACAGCGATAATCATGGCCTGTCCGGAAGGGCTCCTGCGCCGCCTCTGGTTCTCGGCCGCGAAGTTGAACGACGACGCCGTCATCCTGTTCAGTTCGGGCTCCGAAGGCACGCCCAAGGGTGTCGAACTCACGCACAAGAACGTCATCTCGAATGCGCAGCAGGGTGACTATGTCATAAAGCTCTGCCGCACGGACGTCATGACGGCGCTGCTCCCGCTGTTCCATTCCTTCGGTTTTACGCTCACCTTCATCTTGCCGCTTTTGGACGGCGTGCCGATGGTGCTCTGCCCCGACCCGACTGACATCAAGACGCTCGCCCGCGTGTGCGCCCAGTACAAGACAACCATCATGATGGGCACGCCCACGTTCCTGCGCGCCATCGCCATCAACCGCTGGGTCCACCCGATGTGTCTCGATTCGCTGCGCTACATTATCGCCGGTGCCGAAAAGCTCCGCCCCGAAATGCGCGAAGCATTCAAACTCAAGTTCGGCAAGGACATCTACGAAGGCTACGGCTGCACGGAACTTACGCCGCTTACGACAATCAACGCGCCCAACGTGTTGCTCGACGACTTCCTCACGATGGAAAAATGCAGCGATCCCACGAGTATCGGGCTTCCGACTCCGGGCGCCGTATGCGCCATCATCGACCCCGAAACGAACGAATTCCTGCCCCAAGGCGCAGAAGGCATGCTTGTCGTGACCGGTCCGCAGGTGATGAAGGGTTATCTTAAAGACAAGGAAAAAACCGATAATGTCATCCTTGAAATCGATGGGCGCCGCTGGTACAAGACAGGCGACAAGTGCTCCATCACAAAGGACGGATTCGTGCAGATTCTCGGCCGTTACAGCCGTTTCGCAAAACTCGGCGGCGAAATGATTTCGCTTACCGCCGTGGAACTCCGCATTGCCGAAACGAAGGTACTCGAAGGCTCGGAATTTGCCGTGACAGCCGTTGCCGATTCGGCGAAGGGCGAGCGCATCGTGCTGCTGGTCAAGGGGAACCTCGATACCGAAGAAATTTCACGCAGTTTGCGCAAGTCGGGCATGCCGCCTCTGATGCTCCCCGGCTCGGTATTCTGCGTCAACGAAATTCCGAAGCTCGGTTCCGGAAAATGGGATTTCCCCGGAATGAAAAAAATGGCGACAGAACTCGAAGAAAATCGGAAAAACTTTGCAAAATAAATAGCATATGGGTATCGTTGAAATCATCATCATCGCGATAGTCGAGGCGATGGATTGCTTCGCAGTCGCCATCGCCACCGGGCTTTCCAAGTCGGGAATCCCCTATAGTCGCGCAACACTCCAAGCCGTTAGTTTCGGAGTGTTCCAGGGCATGATGACGCTCATCGGGTACTTCCTCGGCAGCTTTGCAGAACGCTGGTTCAACGCCATCGGATCGCCCATCGCCTGCACAATCCTGTGCATTCTTGGCGCCCGCATGATTTGGGGAGCCGTGCGCGGGAATTCCGTTGAAGAAGAAGGCGAAAAAATCGCGGTCAAGAACCTGACCATCGCGAACATCCTGCTTTTGTCCGTAGCAACTAGCATCGACGCATTCGCAGTCGGCATCTCGTTTGCCTTCGTGAACGCCAACATGGTTTTCGCTACCTCTGCCATCGCGGCAGCGAGCTTTATTATGGGAATCATCGGCTACGAAGCCGGACGCCACGCCGCCAAGCGTTTCAAGACAAAAATACCGGAAATCATCGCCGGCATCATCCTCGTCGGCATCGGCATCAAGATTCTAGTGACCTGACTTTATTCCAAGCTTATTCATGCGGTAGTTCATCATGCGCGGGGAAACGCCCAAATCGCGGCCAGCCGCAGAAAGGTTCCCGTTGTTGCGCTTGATGGCCTCGGTAATGATTTCCCGTTCGTAATTGTTCATCATTACGTCGAGCGGAGCCGTCTTTGTACCCGAAGCCCCGACAGGACCGGCACTCAGACTCGTCTGCAATGACGGCGGCAGGTTGTAGCTGTGGACACAGTCGTCCGTCGCCGTGAGCACTGCGCGTTCCATGCAGTTTTCCAGTTCACGCACGTTACCCGGCCAATGGTAGCTCATGAGCAGGTTTATCGCCGTCGTAGAAAGGCGCGCGATTTTCTTGCCATACCGCAAATTCATCTTTTCGATAAAGTGTTCCGCCAGCAGGATGATATCGGACTTGCGCTTTGCCAAATCCGGCATCGTGATGGGGAAAATGTTCAAACGGTAGAAAAGGTCTTCGCGGAACTTGCCTTGCGCAATCAGTTCTTCCAAGTTTCGGCTCGTGGCGGCCAAGAAGCGCACGTCGGAATGCAGTTCTTCGTTGCTGCCCACACGGCTGAACGTGCGTTCTTGCAAAAAGCGCAGCAATTTGACCTGCGTCTGCATCGTCAAATCGCCAATTTCGTCAAGGAAAAGCGTTCCTCCATCGGCTGCTTCGGCACGGCCGATACGACGGTTCACGGCACCCGTAAAGGCACCCTTCTCGTGACCGAACAGTTCGCTTTCCACCAGGTTTTCTGGAAGAGCGGCACAGTTGAGCGTGATGAACGGCTTGTCCTTTCTCGCAGACAGGTTCACGATAGCACGGGCAATCATTTCCTTACCCGTACCGCTACCGCCACGAATGAGGACCGTCGCATCGCTCGGGGCCACCTGGCGCACCTGCTCGTAAATCATCTGCATCTCGCGGCAGTTGCCCACCAGTTCACCTGGGTTGTTCGACAGCATATCGCGAAGCTTGCGATTTTCCTCGAGCATAGCCTCGCGCTCGTTATGCAGTTCGATGCATTCATTTGCGGCATCGCCCGTGATATTCGCGATAATTTCCAGCAAAGCAACGTCACGATCTAGGTCTGTCGACCCGTCAACTGGGCGGTCAATAGAGAGCGTCCCGATAATCTGCTCGTCATGAATCAGGGGTACGCAGATAAACGCCACCTGAGATTCATAATGGCGCGAGCCCGTACGGTTCAAGAAGCGGGAATCCTTGCGAAGGTCCGGAATCACGTGACTGATACCGCGTTCGGCGACATGGCCCGTGATGCCCTCGCCCATACGGTAAAAACCTTTCTGTTTTTCGGATTCGTCCAATCCACGGGACGCTTCAATCTTGAGCGTATCACCAAAAAGGAGCGCGAAAGTGCCGCGCAACATTCCTAGTTCAGATTCCAAGATGCCAAGTACGTTTTCCAGCAATTTCTCCACATTGCGTTCGTGGATAATCGCGACGCTAATCTTCTGGACTACAGAGATTTCTGGACCTATGGGAGATGGCATGTGCATAAGATAGTAAATAGGAGATAGGGGTTGGGATTTAGGGGTTAGGATCTAGCCTCACAGCTCATAGCTCACTGCTCGAGCCTCATTCCTCGAGTCTCAAAGCTTCTCCTTAATTCGCTGGAGTGCAACTTTCGTACGTTCATAGTCACCGAAGGCAGTCAAGCGGAAGTATCCTTCGCCGCAGGGACCGAATCCACTGCCCGGGGTGCCCACCACCTCGCACGTGGCCAAGAGCCGGTCGAAGAAGTCGAAGGACTTTTCGCCATCAGCGATTTTCCACCAGATGTACGGAGCATGTTCGCCGCCGAACACCGTGTAGCCCGCAGCCGTGAGTTCCTGGCGGATGACTTTTGCGGTGCGCATGTAACCGGCAATGACGTCCTTGGTCTGCTGCCAACCGATCGGAGAATAAATCGCTTCGGCTGCACGCTGCGTCACGTAGTTCACGCCATTGAACTTGGTACACTGGCGACGGTTCCACATGGCATGCAGCTTCGAAAGTTCGTGCGGGATGACCGTATAGGCGCAGCGCACGCCCGTGAAGCCGGCCGTTTTGCTAAAGCTGCGGAACTCGATAGCGCAAGTACGCGCTCCCGGAATCTCGAAAATGGAATGCGGCAGCGTTTCGTCTTGGATATAGCAGTTGTAGGCGCCATCAAACAGGATCAAGGCTCCGTTCTCGTTTGCGTAATTGACAAATTTCTGTAAAGTCTCGCGACTGAGGACCGTGCCCGTCGGGTTGTTCGGGCTGCACAGGTAAATCAGCTGCACCGGATTCTTGGGCAAGTCCGGCTGGAAGTTGTTCTCGGCAGTCGAAGCAAGGTAGGTCACTTCGGAGAAATGCCCGTCGGCCTGGAGCGTACCGGTACGTCCTGCCATCACGTTGGAATCCAAATAGACCGGATAAACCGGGTCCGGAATGGCAATCTTTACATTTTCTGAAAAGAGTTCCTGGATATTAGCCACATCGCACTTGGATCCGTCACTCACGAAGATGTCGTTCGGGTCCATTTCGATACCGCGAGCGGTATATTCCCCACGGACAATAGCCTCGCGCAAAAAGTCGTAGCCCTGTTCTGGGCCGTACCCGCGGAAGGAGTCCTTCACAGCCATTTCGTCGACGGCTTTGTGCATGGCCTTGATGACCTCGGGGATAAGCGGAGTCGTCACGTCACCGATACCCAGGCGGATGATGTCGGCCTCGGGATGCACGCCCTGGTATTCCTTGATTTTATGGGCGATAGTGGAGAAAAGGTAGCTGCCAGGCAGGCGGTCGTAGAAGGGGTTGATGTAGGATTCGTTCATAATCAGGTTTGAGGTCGGCGCGTTGCGCCTTTGAGGTCGCTGCGCTTCGAGGTATGAGGTGAAGGAAGTGGTTGGTGGTTAGTGGTTAGGGGTTAGGAATAGACGAAAGACGATGGGAAAAAATTGTCATTGCGAGGGGCGGCAGCCCTGAAGCAATCTCAACAAATAATCTCATAGCTCACTGCTCGAGCCTCGAGCCTGGAGCCTCGGGCCTGGCGCCTCACATCTCTATCTCTCCTTTGAATACTTCTTGTGCGGGGCCGGTCATGAGGACGGGGCCGTCTTCCTCGTGCTTGATGTGGAGCGTTCCTCCGTCCAGCACGATGTCGGCCTCGACGCCCACGCGGCCCGTGCGCTGGGCCGCAACGAGGGTTGCGCAGCTACCTGTGCCGCAGGCCATGGTAACGCCGCAACCCCGTTCCCAGACCCGCATGCGGATCTGGGTGGGCGTCACCACCTGTGCAAACTCAATATTGCATCTATCGGGGAACTGCTTGTCGACCTCCAGGATGCTCCCCCACTTTTCCAGCTGGATTTTCTCGATGTCATCGACGAAGATGACTGCATGCGGGTTGCCCATCGAGACCGTCTCGGCAGTAAAGTCGTAGCTGTCGGCGGTGAGCTTGATGGAGCCGAGGAAATTCCTGGGGAGCCCCATGTCCACGCACACACGACCGTCGTCCAAAAGAGCAGGCTTCACGAGCCCGCTCTTCGTATGCAGATTGAAAACCTTGGTGTCGGCCGACTTGGCAAGTCCGCGGCTGACGATGAACTTTGCCACGCAACGCGTCGCGTTCCCGCACATGGCCGCCTCGGACCCGTCGGCATTGAAGATGCGCATTTCGAAATCGACACCGTTCGCAACTGCCTTAGACGCAGGTCCCACTTCGGCCTTGTCCAAAACCAGGCAGCCCTCGCCGTCCATCGGAGTCACAATGACCACTCCGTCGGCGCCAATGCCGAAACGGCGATCGCAGAGCCGAATGACGTTTTCTGTAAAACCTTTGCCGAAATCGGGAGTCTGACCCGGCTCCAAGAGCACGAAATCGTTACCCAGACCGGTCCATTTTGAAAATTTCATAGGCATTTTTCTCGCTAAGCTTAAATTAAATGCAGTAATCCGGCGTTTAATTAGCAAAGAACATGCCAGTTTTACAAAAAATGTTAAAAACGCTTCAAAAAAGCATTTTTCTTTCAAAAACAATGTTTTTAAGAATGATTTATTTTACAATTTGTGTAAAACTCAATGATGATTTTTGCACAAATTGTAAAATACAAAACCTTGTAAAAGTCCCATCACTCAGGTAGAATGCTCTTGAGAAGCTCAACAAACCTGCCCGTAAACTTGCGGGCCCCTTTTTCGCTCAAGTGATCCCGGTTGACAGCATCCTCGTCCGTATAATCATGATTGCCCATCTTGTTCTCGTCCATCAAATGGAAGAACGGATTCGCCTGCGCAAGTGAATCCAGCCTTTCAAGGATTCTCACAGTCACACTTCTCTGAATTCCGTACAAACCGAAGCTTCCCGTATTTTTGTATTGCGGAGCCTGTGGAAAGACAAGGCCGATTAAATGGATGTTCAAGCCAGCACAGTCTTCTGCCAGACGCGCAATCTCGTTTATGGCGGAATCGATATACGCCATCCGTTCTTCCGTCACCGTAGAATCGTCCCGGACCTCGGTACCATCCCTATCCCAAGACCCGACGCCAGCCAATGCAGCCCCGCGCCGAGAATAGCGGTATCTCAGTTCCGCACTTGGAGAATATGCATATTCCACCCTTTCCAGCAACTGGCTCGGAATACCATCCTTCCAGAAATTATGGTTTCTGTCATAAGTGTATCCAGGATAGAAGATTATGTCGTCCAAGATTCCATTGAACGGGCGCCAATAATCAAAATCCAGCGACAGCGCGATTGCCTTCAGATTCCCCGAATGGTTCAGTCCGTAATTTCTGGCAAAGTACAAATCACGATTCACGTCTATGCCCATCACTCCCAGATTCAGCATTTCTATCTCGGCAGCGAATTCCGGCACAACGCCTTGTTCCACGCGGGAACTGCCATAAACGAGGACCTGCGACGTACCGATATACCTCCAGAACATTTCCATTTTCAACCTGTATACAGCCGCCGCCTCGGAATAATACGGATACAAGTACACACCGGCACTTTCAGGGGCAAGAACCGGTTCGTCCGGAGAAACAGGCCCAACCACAGACTGGAAGGGTCTAAACCATAAGCAGGGGTGCCAAAGTTCATCGCCAGCAATAAGGTCCATGACGGTATTATTCGTGAAGTTCACCAAAGCAATTTTTTCGTGTGCGCCATCAGCATTGACAAGAGAGACAACCGCAAGCCCTGAAGCAGACAACTCAGAGAACCCCTTCGGAGCCCACTCGCTATGATCAAAACTGTACCCCTGCGGAGCGCGCGCCATATGAATCAGGTTTCCCATATGGTCCACCACCAATATCTGTTCATGCGAACTGTAACGATACCCAACAAAAGCGCGTCCCATTTCTCCTCCAAAATCGAGGAATAGCGTGCGGTCGGTTCCGTCCTTGGACAGGCTGACATTGCAAACCTGGTTCCCATTGTACCAGACCGTATCGTGAAGATTTCCCAACGAATCCTCGATATGGGCACGGAGAAGGCGCGACCCCGTGACGGCGAGCTTGCCGTTTTCACTCACGCCTCCATGGAAAGCGCCGTTATACAGTTTCGTCGGCGTGCCAAATTGTCCGTTGGAGAACGGAACCTGCCAAGTACTTTTTGAGAAAAAATCCCCAGCATTCTTGTTGTTTCCGGCATCCGACACATAGACAATTACCGTATCCCCTTCCGGCGTGACTTTCCAGCGCGGGATGGAGGCCGACTCCACATTCAACTTGACGAGATTGCTCCCAGCCCCGCTCAAATTGCGGACATACAGTTCGGACCTTCCGTCAATACCTTCCGGGCTTGTACAAAAGGCAACTTTTTTTCCGTCGGGAGAGATATCCGGATGGTAGGAATCTATGGTATCGACAATTTCTATGACCGCCGGAACGCCTCCGTTGGAGAAATCAACAAAAGCCAGGTTTCCGGTAATGTCGTTCCTGAACGCGATCTTGGCATCGTAAACGCCAGTGACGCCTTGCAGCGTAAAGGCATCGGTCAGCGCAACCATCCGGCTCGTAGAGGCCTTGCCGTCCTTCCCCATCCACACAGCATCCGGAATGGCTCCGAAGGCAATGCGGAAACCTACGTATTCCGCCCGAGTCGACGAAGTCACCGTATATACGTCGCCGCGACTGAACAAGTTGACAGAAGTAGAAGCATTGCGGAACCCGCCTCCCTTCAAAACACGTTCACCCAGCCCGCTGCCGTCAGGAGCTCCGACAAAATTACGAACAGTCGTATCACGGAAACTGCCTAGCCAGTCGTTCGTCCACTCCATGACATTCCCGGCCATGTCGCAAAGGAACGAAGAATCCTTGCCCACAGTCTCCTCTGCCGTACATACCTGATGGGGCTTGTAATTCGAATTGTCCGAGGTCCAGCCCATTTGCGGGTTCCAGTTTTTCCCGGCAGCAAAGACCCATTCCGCTTCGGTCGGCAGTCGATAAGCATTCACTTCAGGACGGAAGACGAGACCATTCAATCCAATGCAATGACCATCGGCATCGGAAATCCGCCCCGTGTACGCATAAGCCGTATCATATTTTTCCTGTTTGCTACGGGCATTGGCATAAAGAACCGCATCGTAGTAGGTCATGTTCGTGGCCGGCAGCGAGTCATTATCGCATTCCAGGAACACCGCACCCGCAATACCCGTTTCGGGAGACGCAAGGAGTGCATTGTATTCCCCGCAGGTCACCTCATGCCGGCCAATAGAAAAATCGTACGAAAAAACGACATTCATCTGGGGACGGTCTTTTATCCAAGCCGATTCGAGATTCGTACCGACAACGACGCTTGCACCCTCAGAATGAATTTTCACCAAGTCCCGTTGCAAAGCCCCGGAAACAACCTCCGAACTCGAGGAACCGGCTATGCCGCCATCAAAACTGGATGATGAAACAGGAAGTTCTTCAATGTACGAGGAACTGGACTCGACAGGGCCAAAATCGGGAACAGAAGGTCCATCCTTGTCCTCGGAAGAACAAGACGCTATCGCAAGGGCGACTAGCAATATAAAGATACGTCCGACCATTTCCTCCGAACGGGCCCCACAATTTTAAATCATATTTTTTATTTACAATATAGTGTAAATAGGGGGATTAGGCAAGTCTCGGCTTGCCCGTCCATCCGAGTTTTTCGCGGAGAGCACCCACGAATCCCGTATGGCGCATGCGGATGAACGTCGTCACCGAAGCACTTTCGCTCAAGGTCACGTATTCGCCCTGCTTCATCTCGACAAAACTGCGTCCGTCAAAGACGAGGTCCAGCGAGCCGTCCACAGCCGACTTGATTTGCATTTTCTTGTCGGTCAGCGAAAGCACAAGAGGCCGCACCGAAAGGCTGCTCGGGGCGACCGGAGTCAGCACCACGGCAGGCGTATTCGGATGGATAATCGGGCCCCCTGCGGCCAGGTTGTAGGCCGTCGAGCCGGTCGGAGTCGAAATCAGCAGGGAATCGGCCCAGTATTCAGTGAGCTGGGTGCCGTTGTAGGCCACGTTCACGTTCACCATGCGTTCGGGCATGTGCGGGCGGATATGGAGTTCGTTCAAAACCGTCTGCCGGGCAATGCACTTCTTGCCGCGATAGACAGCGACATCGATCATCATGCGTTCGCGAGTCGAAAAATCCCCGGCCAGCAAATCGTCAAGAGTTTTCGTAAGGCCTTCCACGCGGGATTCCGCCAAGAACCCGACGCGACCTACGTTCACACCGAGAATGGGCGTATTGTGGCCGAGCGCGATATGCGCCGCCGAAAGCACCGTGCCGTCGCCGCCAATGGCGAGGAGCATGTCCATCTTATGGAGCTCGGACTGCTTGACCGCGACAATCGGCTTCTTGATGAGGGCACCGAGCGTATTGATGGCGCAGAATTTTATTTCAGGATGCACCTTCGCCCAGGCACCGACCAGTTCCAGGGCATGGACGAGGTCCGCACTCTTGTCTTTGAATCCGACAATGCCTATCCTTTTGAACGGAGTTTTCATGCGCCCTCCTTTTCAGAATTTTCCTGGACCAGCACACTCTTGAGCTTGTCGACAATTCCCGGGAAGCTCTGTTCCACAACCTCGACATGACCGACAGGTTCATCGTTCTGGATCGCCAGCGAAAGCACCGTAAGCGCGAGGCCGACCTGCGGCCACTCGCCGCCATCGAAATCGCTACCGTTGACGATATTTTCCATGCCGCGAATGACAATGCCGTCGTCGTAAACGCCCACTTCGACGCCTGTCTTGCGCAGGTTCTCGGCCAAGAACTCGTTCACCGGCCGGATCTGTTCGCGCACTTCCTTGGGCAAACGGAGAATCGTCTCGCCACCCGCAAAACAGGCGGCCACCGAGAGCAACGCGTACTCCTCGAGCGAGGTCGAAATAATTTCTTCGGAAAAACGACGGCCCTGCAAGCGTTTGCCGGCAGCGAGCGGGCGGATTTCCAAATCCCCGAATACGTCACCGAACTTTTCGCGGCGAGAGACCGTCTCGATATTGGCACCCATGCGCTTGAGGCAACCGAACGCCCCTGCACGCCCACCGTTCAGGTCGACATTCTTGACCTTCACGACCGTATCTTTATGGACGCCGCCGACCGTCACGAGCAAGGCAATCGCAAATGCTTCTGTCGAATCGCCGGGAATGTAATAATCGCGGGCGGTAATCACCTTCGTCTCCGAAAGTTCCGTCGCCTGGGTGCGTTCAATCTTTTTCCCTTGGGCCATCATCAAACGGCGTTCAAATTCGCTCAGCTGTTCCATGCCACGGCCTTCGTACTTGAGCGCTACGCCGAAGTACTGGAGCATACGCGTCAACTGATCGCGCACCACGGACGCTTCTTCAAACGCAAGGTATTCGCTACGGACAAGCGTGCGCAAAAGCAGGCGGTTTCGCATGATGTAGGGAACATTGCCCAAAGAATCCTTCCGGATAGGCGGTTCTGCCATGTCGAAACAGAAGGCGAACCGGGCCGGTTCGTCGGCCTGCACATTCACCTTGAAATATTTCTGGAGCAAAGCCTTGGCGGCATTCACGGACGCAACGCCCGCTTCGTCACCATCGGCAGCGAAAGTATAAACCGTATCGCAGGACTTGCTTGCAAGCGTCCACAGAAGCACGCTCTCGTATTCCGGGAAATCAATCGGGAGCAGCGTCGGCACCGAATACTGGAACCCCTTGCCCGACACGACGAGTTGGTGCCCCTGCTGTTCGTACTCGAGACCGAACTCCTTCAATGTAGCGGCAAAGCGCTCGGCACCCGTTGCCCAGGCGAAATCCTCGAAGACGGTGCGCCCATTCACGAGCAGTGCCATGAGGAGAGCCAGTTTTGTGCGTTCGCGGTCCGGGTTAATCAACAAATCCATTTCAAACAATCTCTTTACAAATAAATTGAAAACTAACGTTCCTTGACTTCGTACTCGAGGTAGCGGAGCACGTTAACGGCACGGGCAGCCTCTTCGGGAGTCTTGAACGCGAGCAACAAAGTCCCCGCCACATTCTCGCGCACCTTCATCAGTTCGATGTCGCGGATATTCAAGCCTTCTTGGGCAAGCGGCTGCATCACGCTGAGAAGCGCACCCGGCTTGTCCTTGAGCTGCACGGTAATTTCGGAAAAAGAAGCGGCGGCGTTCCTGCCCGGGACGAACAAGCTCGCCCTCCCGTCGTTACCGGCCTTGAAAATACGGGCCAGCGACTCGGAATGGTCGTTCCCGCCCTCGGCAAGCGGCATTGCACCGTCCACCACATCAAGCGAATCCATCGCCTCGATAGTCTTGTCCAGGCCTTCGCGCACTTCGCGCAAGGCAAGTACGGTCTCGTCGCGGTTCGTGACGGCAATGTCGTGCCACATTCCCCAACCACTCGCGGCAATGCGCGTCATGTCGCGGAAGGCGCGCCCCGCATAGTGCTGG
Source organism: Fibrobacter sp. (assembly GCA_017642335.1). GTDB lineage: Bacteria > Fibrobacterota > Fibrobacteria > Fibrobacterales > Fibrobacteraceae > Fibrobacter. Next base: position 25,145 of record JAGCPF010000055.1, on the reverse strand, counting down.
TAATTGTGCTTGAGCAGGCGCTCCGGCAGCCCCGCAGCAAGCGTAGAGCTCAGCATCTGCGGCATGTGGCTTACCCAGGCCATGGTCCGGTCGTGATGTTCCGGAGGGAACACGACCGCATTGGCTCCCAAAAAACGCACCAGTTCCAAAAGCGGAGCATAAACCGATTCGTCCGTCCCTTCTGGCGGACACACGAACCAATAAGCATTCTCGTAAATCGCCGGGTCACTGAACTCGCAAGTTCTCTTCTCGGAACCGGCCATCGGATGGCTACCCACAAAGCGGAACGGCCGCGGGAGCCTTGCACCGGCCTTGCAAATTTGCACCTTGGTGCTGCCGATGTCGCTCACCAGGCACGGCTTCGCGCTCTCGTTACCGGCCCACGAAACATGGCCCAACGCATCGAGCGTCTTGAGGATATGGAGAATCGGGGCACAGAGCAAAATCAGGTCGCAATCCTTGGCCCACTCCTCTACCTGGCCGTATTCGAAACATTCGTCCACCAAGCCGAGATCCTGGGCGCGCTTCAAAGTCGAGGGAGAACTCACCGCACGAATCTTCGTGGGCAAACCGGCCTGCTTGATAGCCGATGCGATGGAACCGGCCAACAAGCCGAAACCGACCAGAGCAATGCGCCCCGACGAAAGCCGAGTAGCAAGACCTTCTGCCATCTATTCCTCCACCTTGCGAGTTTCTTCCATGATGACCCCGAAAATTCTCTTTATCGAGTCCGGAGTGAGCGGAGCACCCGACTCATGAGCCAGGCGGGCCTTTTCTGCCACAGCATCCAAGACGCCCTGTTCCCTCGAAGCATCGAAAACCGGGAGCCCCTGCCGCTTTTTTATTTTACCAATCTCTTCGGCATAGGACGCCCGCTTGTTCAGGAGGGCTATCAGTTCGTCGGTCAACCCGTCAATCTTCGCGCGCCAGTCATTAATATCCATACCCCCGAATGTAGAAAAAAACTTTAATCAGGCAAACCTGAAATGAGGTGACCCACCCCTTCCTTGGCCGACGCTCCATTCTCGTGACGTTTTCCCCTTTTCATCATACCTAAACGATTATCTCGCTATATCTAAGGCAAACCACCGACACGCAAAAAAGTTAAATTTCCTCGCATGAAAAAGTCAGTACCTATCACACTGCTCACCGGTTACCTCGGAGCCGGTAAAACCACCCTCCTCAATTTCGTCCTCAACAACCAGCAAGGCTACCACGTCGCCGTCATCGTGAACGATATCGGCGAAGTGAACATCGACCAGACGCTTATCGAAAAGGGCGGAAATATCACCAAGGAAGATTCCGGCAAAGTCGTCCCGCTCTCCAACGGCTGCATCTGCTGTTCCCTCAAGACCGACCTCCTGGAACAGATTGCCGAACTCCTCGAAATGAACAAGTTCGACTACATCCTCATCGAAGCGAGCGGCATCTGCGAACCCATCCCTATCGCCCAGACTATCTGCATGGCCGGAAGCCAGCTGCGGAGCCGCGACGGGCGTCCCCTCCCCTGCCACCTAGACAACATCGTCTCCGTGGTGGACGTCGCCCGCCTCGCCGACGAATTCGCCGGCGGCCAGAAACTCCTGGACAAGGACCTCGAAGAAGAAGACATTGCGAACCTCCTCATCCAGCAAATCGAATTCTGCAACACCATCGTGATGAACAAGGTCGATAGTTTGTCCAAAACCGACCTCGAACACGTGAAGGCCGTGGTGCGCGCATTGCAGCCCGAAGCCAAGATGATCGAGACGAACTACGGCAAAGTCGAGATGAAGGATATCCTCGACACCAAGCAGTTCGATTTCGAAAAGGTCGGGAATTCTGCCGCCTGGGCCAAGGAACTCATGAAGGAAACGGCTCCCGAAGACATCGATGACGACGATGATGACCACGACGAGCACAAGCATCACCATCACGACCATGACGAAGATGAACACGAACATCATCACCATGATCATGACGAACATGACCACGATGAGCATGACCACGAACACGAAGATCACAGCCATTGCGACCATGAACACGGCGTGTGCCACTGCGGCCACCACCACGACAAGGACCATCCGCATGGCGACGAATACGGCATCAGCACGTTCGTGTACGAACGCCGCCGCCCGCTCATCCGCGAACGTTTCGAAGTGTTGCTAGACGACTACCCCACAAGCATCATCCGCACCAAGGGCCTTGTGTGGTTCGAAGACGACCGCGACAACAGTTTCTTGTTCGAACAGGCCGGCAAGCAGGCTTCTGCCCAGAATTTCGGCCCCTGGTTCGCTTCCGAAAACGAAGAAATGCAAAAGCGCATTCTCCGCGAAAATCCGGACCTCGTGAAAGTGTGGGACGAAAAGTACGGCGACCGCATCATCCGCCTCGTATTCATCGGCCAGCACATGGACAAGAAGAAGATTATCGCCGCGATGGATTCCTGCCTCGGCGAATAATTTTCGAAAAGCCTTCAAAAACTATATCGACACGCCCCGGCCCAGCCGAGGCGTTGTTGTATAGGCGAGTACGTATTTGTGCCAAAACTAGCGGCCGAATAAAATTATTTTATATTTAGTGCAAAAAGGAGAGCACAATGAAACTGTATACAACAGATTTTATTACGGACAAAGAAATTGAGACACTCCAGATGGTGCGTGGGAGCGTGGTCTTTAGCAAGAACGTGGTTCGCGACGTGTTTGCCGGACTCAAAACGCTTGTGGGGGGAGAAATTGCCGGTTACACCGAAATGCTGAACGACGCCCGCAACATCGCCATTGAACGTATGGAAAAACAAGCCGGCATCATCGGCGCAGACGCTATCGTAAACGTGCGTTTTGCAACCGCTTCAGTGATGGCTGGTTCCGCAGAAATCATCGCCTACGGAACCGCCGTGAAATTTAAGAAGTAAGGAAATTCCCGATTAAGTCGGGAATGACCGTTCGTTACTTCCCAGCGATTTCCTTAGCCTTCGCCTCGATTTCGGCGATGGCTTTTTTGCGGCCTTCGGCAGAGTCTTCATTGCCGAGCACGATGTTCACGAAAACGGAACCTGCCACGACGGCGTACACGTGCTTGGAAAGCACCTTGGACTGTTCGCCGTTACGGATGCCGAAGCCGCCGAGCACCTTCGCGCCACCCTTACCGACCGTGTCGATAAAGTCGAGTGTCGCCTGGTCAATCGTCGTTTCGCTGCCGGTTGTGCCCGCGCGGAGGGCAGCGTAGATGTACTTGAAGCCATTGGAAGCCATTGTTTCGAGGCGTTCCTTCGTCATGCTCGGGGCCGCCACCGGGATGTTCTCGAGGCCATGCTTCTTGCAGGCTTCGGTAAGGCCTTCGTCGCAGTCGAACGGCAGGTCCGGAATGATGCAGGCGGAAACGCCCGCGTCCTTGCACATCTTCACGAAGTTCTCAACGCCCGGAGTGAAGGCGAGCGAGCCGTAGGTCATGATGTAGATAGGCGTTTCGGGGTGGCGTTCGTGAATTTTCTTCACGATTTCGAGTCCCTGCTTGGTGGAGTAGCCCTTCTCGAGAGCGACCGTAGAAGCCGTCTGGATAGCGGGACCGTCAGCACTCGGATCGCTGAAAGCAAGCTGGATTTCAAGGATGTTCGCGCCACCCTTCACGAGGGCATCGGCGATGGCGATAGAAGTTTGTGCGTCCGGGAACCCGGCAATGAGATGAGACATGAGGTTAATCATAATTAAGCCGTAAGAAAAGGTTGTTGGTTGTTAGAGATAAGAGATTAGAGGCTAGAGACTAGTGAGGATAATCGCGGCTTCGCCGCCTTTATAAAAAAGTAGTTTACGCATGACATTATCCCTAGATCCTAGATTCTAGGCCCTAGTCTCTATTTATTCATTATCTCCGCGTCGTGGATGTCTTCGTTGTTTTCGAGGCGCTTGAGTTCCGCCTTCAGGAATTCCTTCCACTTTTCGGGGCGGAACACCGGGCTCGTGATAAAGATGTCCTTGTCACCGCGACCGCTCATGTTGATGACGAGCGCCTTGTCCTTCGGGAGTTCCTTCGCAATCTTCATGGCGGCGGCGCCGGCGTGCGCGCTTTCGAGCGCAAACAGGATGCCTTCGTTGCGGGCGAAGAACTTCACGGCCTCGAGCGCTTCCTTGTCGAGGATGCTCGTGAATTCCACGCGGCCCGATTCCCCGAGAGCGGCAAGCTGCGGGCCGATACCCATGTAGTCAAGACCGGCAGAAATGGAGCGGGTCGGCAGCGACTGGCCGTCTTCATCGATGAGGAAGCGGCTCTTGTAACCCTGCACAATGCCTTCGCGGCTCGCGTTACCCGTCATGCGGGAAGCGTTCTCGCCCATGTTCGGGCCGATGCCACCGGCTTCGGCACCGATCAGGCGCACGTTCTTGTCTTCGATAAACGGAGTGAACACGCCGATGGAGTTGCTTCCGCCACCGACGCAGGCGACGACCGCGGCGATGTCGATGTTACGTTCGGCAGCCTGGCGCTTGACTTCTTCGCCGATGATGGACTGGAACGTGCGTACGATATCCGGGAACGGGGCGGGGCCGAGGGCAGAACCGAGCACGTAGTGCGTGTTCTGGAAGTTCGTTGCCCAGTCGCGCATGGCTTCGTTCACGGCATCCTTCAGGGTGCGGCTGCCGCTCGTGACCGGCACGACCTTCGCGCCGTACATTTCCATGGTCGCCACGTTCGGTTGCTGGCGACGGACATCGACTTCGCCCATGTACACGACGCATTCGAGCCCGAGTTTTGCGCAAGCGGCGGCGGTGGCGAGACCGTGCTGGCCGGCACCCGTCTCCGCGATAATGCGGGTTTTGCCCATCTTCTTGGCGAGCAAGCACTGACCGATAGCGTTGTTGATTTTGTGGGCGCCCGTGTTGGCGAGGCCTTCAAGCTTGATGTAGATCTGCGCACCGCCCAGGAGTTCGGTCGCCGTCGGGGCGAAGTACAGCGGAGTCCCGCGGCCGATATAGTCGCGCTGGATAATGCGAAGTTCCTCGAGGAATTCCGGATCGTGGATGTACTTGTTGAAGGCCGCTTCGAGGTCGTCAAGCGGGCGGCGGATGATTTCGGCAACATACTTGCCGCCGAACTTGTCAAAGAAACCGTTGTTGGAGGCCGTGAGGGATGAGGTCGCGCTAAAGCGCTTTGAGCACGCTTCGCTTTGAGATATGGAGTTGTTTATTTTATTCTGCGTCATTTTTTGAAAGGAATGGTTAGTGGCTAGGGTTAAAGGTTCTCAGGGTAAAAAATTAAGGCTTTCGGGGAGTCCGAAAGCCTTTTGCAAACACTTGATGAAATCGGCAAAACCGGACTCTATGTTCTAGAGCCCCACCACCAACGGTTGAAACGGATTGCAGATTTCATCTTCATGGCGCATAATTTAGGAATGTCTTTTTTGGCTGGCAAGGGGTCGCTTTTAGAAAAGACAAAAAAATGAAGGCTTCCGTGAGTTCCGAAAGCCTTCTGTTAAACACTTGATGAAATTGGCAAAACCAAAATCCCGTTTCGAGAACTTCATCGCAAGCAGCGCAAGCGTCGAAGCGGATTGCCAATTTCATCTTTATGGTAAACAATATAGACTCTAATTCATTGATAGTCAATAGTTTAACGTCATTTTTATGTAATATTTTTTTATCTTTTGTGTAATTTTTGCCTATTTTTCAATTTTTTTGAACAATTCCTGCAATTTTTTGCGGTCCTTGATTCCGGGAGCGTCTTCGACACCGCTGGAAACGTCGATAAGTTCAGGATGGAACTTTTCGCAAATCGCGCCCACATTTTCGGGCGTGATGCCGCCAGCAAGCCAGAATGGGATGTTGCCCGCTTTTTCAAGAAGCAATGACTCGGGAATGGTCTTGCCAGTACCGCCGGGAATGCCTTCGACCTTCGCATCGAGCAAGATGCGGGGTTCTCCGTTTTTGCGGAGGTTGGCAACGTATTCGAAATCGGAGGCTTCGCCAATGCGAGCTGCGCAATAGTACGGCAGATTGCTTCGCACTTCGTGCTCGCAATGACATTCAAGATTCAACGGGTCAACGCCGTGAAACTGCACGGCATCGAGCACGCCTTCCTGAGCGAGCTTGATGGCAGTCTTGCCTTCTTCGGAATTCGGGTCGGTAATAACACCGACGAGGAGCGGGATTGAACAAGCGAGACAACCGTTTTGATTGTCATTGCGAGCAAGGCGAAGCAATCTCTCTTTAAAGCTGCGCACGAACGTTTCGGTCGTGAGCCGTTTTGTGGTGCTGAATACAAACCCGAGCATGTCTGCGCCGAGTTCGGCGGCGAGCAAGCCGTCTTCGACGCGCGTGATGCCGCAGATTTTGACCAACGGACGATTCTTGCCAAAGATTGCTTCGTCACTTTGTTCCTCGCAATGACAAGTAACGTTAGACGATGCGTGAATGTGTTTCAGCACTTTTCGTTCTGCGAACTTTTTCCAGAACTTGCCTCGTGCATTTTCGCAGCCCGCTTCAAAGGCGCCAACGACTTCTTTTGCCAGCGGCGGGTTCTTCGCAACCGCCTCCCCCACGAGGATTCCCGTAAACCCGAGGCTGCGCGCATAGGCAGCATCAGCTGGCGTGAGGATTCCCGATTCGAAGACAGCCTTGGCCGGGAGCTTGCTGCGAACCGATGCCGGCACCAGCGGATCCGTATGGAACGTAGCCAGGTCGCGCGAATTCACGCCCGCGACAACCGTCTTTGCAGCTGCATCGCCAAGCGCTTCCAGCACGAGGTTCAGCTTGCGGAAATCATCCTTCTCCCGGACCTCAACAAATGCCTGGATCCCAAACTTCTGTGCACGGCGGGCCATCTTCACAAGCTGTTCGTCATCAAGAATTCGAGCAATCAAAAGTACTGCATCGGCACCGCAACGGTAGGCGATATCAATTTCGTCTTCGAACAGCAAGAAATCCTTGCGGAGCACGGCGCACGCATGTAGCCCCTGTTGGCGACGGCGTTCCATAAGGTCGGCCACGGCAATCAGGTCGCGGAGCGAGCCCTTGAAGAAGTTCCCTTCGGTGAGCACCGATACCGCCTGCGCATGGGCTTCGGCATAAGTCGTCGCTAGAGCCACCGGGTCCAGGTCCGGAGCGATATCGCCCTTCGATGGCGACGCACGCTTGACTTCGAGAATCGCCCCCGCATTGCCGAGAAATTCTGTATGGCCTCCACGGCGCCGTTCCGGGATTTCTATTCCAAAATTCAAGCCTAACCGGTCAATATCCTCACGGCGCATTCGCACTATCTTGCTCAAAATGTCTTCACTCATCTTTTCCTCTCTGGCACCATGGTCCCGGAACCTAAAAAGGCATCCGGTGAGTCCGAATGCCTTTGTAAACCTTTCCAGATTAAACGCAAACACGGACTCTATCCAAGAGAGCCCCACCACCAGCGGTTGGCAAAAAATTCTTTTGCTGTACTTGCCATTTTAATCTGCATATCCGCAATTTAGGAATCAATAGCTCCATTGGCAAGTCAAAAACAGCACCAACAAACCGGAAAGATTCTCTTTGGGCAAAAATCTCTTTACCGGGGCTCGACTAAACGGAGCCGTTTTTCTATCTTTGAGCGCGAAAAATTAAGAGGTTCCTATGCTTTTCAATTTCGACATGATCCAGGGCGTCTACGCCCGCATTCCTGCCCGCGTTGAAGCTGCCCGCAAGCAGCTGGGCCGTCCGCTCACCCTCGCCGAAAAGATTATCTACAGCCACCTGATCGATGGCGCCGAGAACAGGACCTATGAACGCGGCAAGGATTTTGCCGAATTCCACCCCGACCGCGTGGCCATGCAGGACGCTACCGCCCAGATGGCCCTCCTTCAGTTCACCACCGCCGGCAAGTCCCGCGTGGCAGTACCCAGCTCCGTGCACTGCGATCACTTGATTATCGCCCGCGAAGGTGTCGAAAAGGACCTCCCGCGCGCCAAGGAAGAAAGCAAGGAAGTGTACGACTTCTTGCAGTCTGTCTCTGCCAAGTACGGCATTGACTGCTGGCTCCCGGGTGCAGGCATCATCCACCAGGTGGTGCTCGAAAACTACGCCTTCCCGGGCGGAATGATGATCGGAACCGACTCCCACACCGTGAACGCTGGCGGCCTCGGCATGCTCGCGATTGGCGTGGGCGGTGCAGACGCCGTGGACGCCATGGTCGGCCTCCCGTGGGAACTCAAGTACCCGAAGATGATTGGCGTGAAGCTCACCGGCAAGCTCCAGGGCTTCGCTACCGCTAAGGACATCATCCTCAAGCTCGCTGGCATCCTCACCGTTAAGGGTGGCACCAACGCCATTATCGAATACTTTGGCGAAGGCGCACGCAGCCTCTCCGCTACCGGCAAGGCAACGATTGCGAACATGGGTGCCGAAGTGGGCGCTACCTGCTCTACCTTCAGCTACGACGATTCCATGAGCCGCTACCTCAAGGTGACTGGCCGTGCCGACGTTGCCGCCGCTGCCGACAAGATTGCAGAACACCTCAAGGCCGACCCCGAAGTCGAAGCAAATCCGGAAAAGTTCTTTGACCGCGTCGTGGAAATTGACCTGAGCACGCTCGTGCCGCACTTCAACGGCCCGTTCAGCCCGGACCGCGCTTTTGCCGTGACCGACATGGCAGAAAGCCTCAAGGCCACCGAAACCAAGCCGGAATCTACTCCGGTCGTAAGCGCCGCCCTCATCGGTAGCTGCACGAACTCCAGCTACGAAGACCTCTTCATGGCCGCAAACATGATCAAACAGGCTCTCGCCAAGGGTCTTTCCCCGAAGTGCCCGCTCCTCATCAACCCGGGTTCCGAACAGGTGCGCTACACCGCCGAACGCGACGGCCTCATCGACTTGTTCAAGCAGTTCGGCGCAACCATCATGACGAACGCCTGCGGCCCTTGCATTGGCCGTTGGGACCGTGCCGGTGCCGACAAGAAGGAACTCAACACCATCGTCCACAGTTTTAACCGCAACTTCGCCAAGCGCGCCGACGGCAACCCGAACACACACGCCTTCGTGGCTAGCCCGCTCATGGCCGTGATTGCCGCCCTCTCTGGCGACATCCGCTTCAATCCGATGACCGACACCCTCGTGAACAATGAAGGCAAGGCCGTGAAGCTCGACCCGCCGGAACAGTGCGAACTTCCGCCGAAGGGCTTCGAAGTCAAGGACGCCGGCTACCAGGCTCCGGCCGAAGACGGTTCCAAGATTACCGTTTCCATCAACCCCGAAAGCAAGCGCCTGCAGGCTCTCGCTCCGTTCGCGGCTTGGGACGGCAAGGACATCGCCGGAGCCCCACTCCTCATCAAGGCCAAGGGCAAGTGCACCACCGACCATATCTCCATGGCCGGCCCGTGGCTCAACTACCGCGGTCACCTCGAAAACATTTCGAACAACATGCTCATCGGCGCCGTGAACGCTTTCAACGGCGAAACGAACAAGGTTCTCTGCCAGTGCGGTGAATACAAGGAAGTTCCGGAACTCGCCAAGATTTACAAGGCCAAGGGCACGGGCTCCATCGTCATCGGTGACGAAAACTACGGCGAAGGTTCCAGCCGCGAACACGCCGCCATGGAACCGCGTTTCCTCGGTGTGAAGGCCGTGATCGTGAAGAGCTTCGCCCGCATCCACGAGACGAACCTCAAGAAGCAGGGCATGCTCGCCCTCACCTTCAAGAACGCCGCCGACTACGACAAGATCCAGGAACAGGACGTGTTCGACATCGTCGGCCTCACCCAGTTCGCTCCGGGTTCCGAGTTCACGCTCATCGCCCACCACAAGGACGGCTCTGTCGATAACATCGCCCTCAGCCACACCTACAACGAACAGCAGTGGGCATGGTTCAAGGCGGGTTCCGCCCTCAACCTGATCCGCGCGAACAACAAGTAATCGCAGGGAAACCGCTATAAAACGCTGATTTCCTGGCGCAAAAATTTCAAGGAACGGAATGCACAATTCCGTTCTTTTTTATTCATTATTCGTTTGTACGGACTTCAGGCGATTCTTAAGCGCATCCACTTCAGCCTGCTCCATACCGAGTGCAACCAGGTATTTTTCTGTTGCAGCCGCCAAGTCGACATTATTGAAATCCGAGATATCGACGCCCACCGTGTGGTACGAGTTCCGCAAATTCATGGCGATAATGTTCTTAAGCAAATCCACATGGTCCTGAGTCAAGGCGACCTGCATGTTACCAACCACGCTGCAATAGTTCATGAATGTCTTTGCGTAATCGGTCTTGATTTCTTCGGCAGTCGCCCCCATCAGCGCTTCGAGCACCGCAATCGAGAATCCGGTCCGGTCCATGCCATAAGTGCAATGCAACAGGTAGGGGCCCTCATTTTCAATCATAAAGCGGTAGCCTTTGACAAGCCCATCCTTGAACACCTTGTTCACAAATGCCGGAGGAACCCCAAGGAACACCACATTCTGCGTCGCATAATAGGAACCGGCCAAGTCCCTGTATGTCATGGCGGATTCCATGGTTTCGGCAAAATTCACGAAGGTCGCCACTCCTGCCACCTTGGCCAGGGAATCCGCATATAGATTACGGCCCAGCGACGGATCGATTGGGCTTGATGAACGATACAAGACACCCTCGCCCATTCCCGTCGTGTTCACCTTCCTGAAATTCGCAAATTCTTCTATGGAAAGGGTCGGATACGCTTCCAAATAATACGACATCGTCAGATGCTGACGCATTTCCAAATATTTGATATAGCCGCCCTTTTCCTTCATTTTCACAGAAACGTTTATCGGGAATTTGACTTCGCGCCCGATACCAATGGCTTCTGCAGGATCACCATTAAGGACCTCAAAAGTAACATAGCCCGAGCCGTCACCGACGCTTAAAAGATATTCACTTACAGAAACATCGCCTCTGTACCCAACCACCGGAACATCTAGCGTGTCGTAGCCGTCCACAACCAACGTAACGACGTCACCAATTTCAAATATGGTCAAGAACGAATCCGCCTTGAAATTGAGGTTCATGCAGCCGTAATAGAACAAATCCAAAGTGTCTTCTATAATTGTTGCCGAAATCTCGGTGATTTTTGGGGCAACATTGTTTCCCGCAGAATCCGAAGAAACGATAGAAGAACTGGACGGGTCTTCAAGAAAAGAACTGCTTGAAAATATCTCTGCCGATGAACTTGATTCATCAACGATGCCTGCGCTGCTACTATCATCACCGCCACAAGCGACAAATCCCATACAGGCAAAATAAACTGCCAACGGAAATAACCTTAAAATTCGACCCATCGTATTGAATATACTCTTTTTTTCAAAAGCGTTTACGGTTTCAGCAATAGTTTCTTGTTTTCCAAGAGTCCTTCGTTATCGAAGCGGACGGTCGGATTTTGGCCTTTTTTGAAGGCTTCTTCGCTTTCGTAGAGGGACAGGGCCACGGAAACTCCCGGTTGGGTCGCGATATTCGCCTGCCCCGCGGCCTTAAAGGAGAAGTCCTGCGAACTGCCGTCCTTGAAGGTTGCCTTGGGAATGCGGACGGTCTCGCCAATTGGGGCGAGCGCCTTGCCCGTACTATCAACGAATTCCGCCACCATGTAGACATCGAAGAAGCAGGGTGCCACGCCGGTGTTCTCGACGGTAATGTTCAGCGTGCTTGTAGTATCCTTGGCACTTGCGACAGTCACCAGTTCCGCTTTTGCAACGGTGAAATTGTATCCGATGACCTTGGTCATGGAATCGGCAAGGGCCTTATTGTCCTTGTAAAAATTGTAACCGCAATCGCTGTCCTGGTCCAGCACGTAGTAAGTCAAGTGGGCCGAAGTAATCGCATCCACCCAGCGTTCCGGAGTCCACTTCTGGTTACCCCCGGGAATCAGATCGTCGTAAGTAAGCATCGTCTTGTAACCGGCTATATTTTCGGCAATAGTCGGTAGGTTCGCATTGTACGCTCGCAACAAAGTATCCGGCCTGCCGGGAATGCCAATGAACCCATCATCTCGCTTGGTAATGCCGAGTTCAAGCGCATGCGTATAAACATCGCCAAAACCGTTAGATGGCAGAACCAGCTGGGTTTTCTTAAACAGGGATGCGTAATAGTCCAGCATGTCAATCAACACCGAATCGGCAGGCATTTCGCTCCCCAAAATGTGAGACGTGTGCCATTCGCCCCATTCGCCAAAAGTGCGAATGTCAATGTATTCTATGCGCGGATCGCCATCGTACTTTTCGGCCAGAGCCTTTGCAAACTCCTTTGCGGCCCAAATATAAATGGAATCATCCCAGACCGGAGCGTATGCACGGTAGTCTGTCCCACGCAAGTCAATCTGTATCTTCTTCGCCCCCATTTCGTAGACAAAAGGCGGAGTCCAATCGTAATCCTCTTCTGGCGGAAAATCGCTCTTGATAAAGGATGGCGTGTACGGCAACACGCGCAAGGCGTAGCCCATGTTGTGCTCGGCCAAAGCATTCAAAAGTTTTTCCAGTTCCGTCCAGTCGTAAACACCTTTTGCCGGGTTCAACTTGTTCCACTGCTGATGGCCAGAACCATAAGAGACAAGGTCCCACGCTTTGTTGTTCAGGGAACCGTAAGGGCCGTATTCGAACTCAGGCACGAACACCCAAGCGCCACCCGTCGGAACCGTAAATCCCTTGTGCGGGTTAGAAAGCGGGCCGTCGAAACGCTTGAGGGCGTAGGTGATTTTTGTGGTGTCGGCAACAACCGCGCTGTTTTCGCCGTCCTCGGGGCCGGAACTGCTCGTATCATCGCCACAAGCGGCCAGGACTATGCCAAAGACGAGCGCAAAATATGCGGACAAAAACATTCTATGTTTCATATTATGCTTTTTATGTAGATTCGCTCTCAATCTCTTGAATCTTCACACGTATTTTCACGGCAAAGCGGTCAAAAGTGTCAATGTAGCTGTCATAAACACGATTCAGCACACCAACAAAAGCCTCTTCATCATAAATATGCATCGCTGAATTGCGATCCTTGAGCATTTGCAACCAAACTTCTTCGTTATCCAGAAAACTAAACTTATAACCCGCTTTCAGAATTTCACGAGGAGAACCATTTTCAGCCTCATTTATCGCATGCGCCCGCATGACCTCCTGCAGAGTTTTCCACATCTGCTCAAACGTGAGGCTGAACTGGCCAATAACTCCCGTGCGATAAATTTCATCGGTCATTGCCATTTGCCGATTCGAGTTTTTTAGTACCTGGAAACAGTTTAGAAAATTATCAAATTTTTGCATAGAGGACCTTCCCTTCTCGATTGATGGATTCCCTCAACTTATCAGACACTATTTCATCTAAATTAACTATATCAAAAGACAAAAGAGTATCTGCCCGTTCTTCAAGGGATTCCACAAAGAGTTCCACATCCTTACCAGACACCGCAAGGTCGATGTCGCTCCGCTCTCGATTGGAGCCTCGCGCGCGAGAACCAAACAATACAACTCGCTCCAGTCCGCAGTCTTCCGCGAACTTCCGTATCTGAAGTTGTATCTTAGCAGGCAGGTTCATTCTATACTCGTTTTTTGAATATACATTTTTTTGCAGAATTACGCAATTGGCACATAGTTTTCTACATCAATTTACTTTTTTTCGTAACGTTCTTTCAATTTTTCGACGACTTCAGGGAAAAAGCGTTCATCAACAATGAAGGGCAACCAGCCTTTCTTGAATGTAAATCGGCAATTGCCATTTTTATCGTACTTTATTTTGCGGGGGGCAGTCTGTTCGAACAAAAAAGTTTTCTCCCCGAAATAAGTGCAAAGCACGAACTTGTCACTGTACCACATTATTTCACGAACAGCTTTCACGCCCTCGAAGACAATACAAAAACAGCAAAATAAAAATATAACGTAGCACGTGACAAGAAGAGCATTTTCCAATGGAAAAAACAAGGCGATAAAAACAGTACCAACAAGGCTTATGGCAATCCTGCTCTTTTCTCCAATATATACTAATGGTTTATAAATCACATATTCAGTTCCATCGTAATTCTGCACCACGTCCTTTTCTGCTAATTTATCCGAAATTTTACACAATTCCTGAACAACATTCGGATAGTCGTCATCTGACACTTGAAATTTTTTCCCATTTTTTTTGAAGACAAAAAAAAGTCTATTAAATCTATCAACATCAGCACAATTGTCCACCAATTCATCAAACCGAACTTCTTTTTCGCCATAACGAGTGCATAGAACAAACTTATCCTTGAACCACGTTACCTTCAGGACCTTTTTTGAAAAGATAAATGCCGCATATAGGGCCATGACGGCAGTTCCAAGAAAAATCACGCACAATAGCGTCGGCATATTATCAAAGAATCCGAAAGGCCATGCGGTACCATAAAAAAGCCCAAAGCCCAACCAAAAAATCATTGCTATTGTATTCAGGACATGCTTGGTTCTGCCCAACTTGAATACAGCACCATCATGAAAGACTTCGCTATCCGATTCAATCTCGCCAATATTCCTCTTTATTACAGAAACCTTCTTTGGAAATGAAGGCTGCGTTCCCTCGCCATAATTCGGATTGGGAGCATCGCACCAGAGGCAGCGAGGCATATCGTCTTCGTATTTATCACCGCATTTCGGACAAATCATAAAAAACACCAACAGAGGCTATTCTCAACCTCAACTTATATATAATAATTTTTTCCCTTCCTAAAAAACATAGTCCATCCTCTGCTCTTTCAGAGGACCCCCTTTTATGTACACCCGTTCAGAACGGCGCACATTTCGGCATAGCTTTTTACCGTATTTTCCGGTTTCAGCGGTAGCAAATTCACTGGTTTTCCAAAGCCGCACAGGAGCGTAACGCAATCGACTCCGGCGTTACGGGCAGCCAAAATATCCGGCTGGTCATCGCCGACCATTACCGCATCTTCACGCGAAGCTCCAGCCATTTCAAGAATCTTGAGCAGGCCCGCGGGGCTGGGTTTACGTTCGGGGGTAGTATCACCGCAAAGGATAAACTCAAAACAGTCGCGGAGTCCGAAGTGATTCAAAATCTTTTCTGTAGGGCGGAGCGGCTTGTTCGTAAGCATCGCTATGCGGGCTTTGCTTGTGTGCAAGAAATCAACCACCCCCGGATTCGGGAGCGTACGTTCGGTACAATGTTCCCAATAAAAGTCCGAATAGACCTTGTGGACCATTTCAATAGTTACGCCCGTATGCGCGATATTTTCGGGAAGAGCCGCCTCCCCCATGCTCCGTTCGATTAGTTTCATGGTGCCATTCCCGATAAAAGTCCGCACACGCTGCTCGTCATGTTCCGGGAGCCCGAATTGGCGCAAGGCAAAATTCACCGCCACGGCAAGATCGCCGAGCGTATTGAACAGAGTCCCATCCAAGTCAAAAACGATAAGGGATTTCTTTTTGAGCATAGCGCGCCCAAATGTAGAAATCAATTCCATTTCGGAAAAGGAACTATAATAATAAACAAGGCCCTCTCCTCTTTACTTAAGCTGCGACGAGGAGGATATCTCCGCATTCTCATAAAACTTGATTGAAAATACTGCAATGGCTTCACCAGATTCTACTTTCGGGAATATCCAACGACTGAGAAGCGTCTTGATTTCTTCGTCAAATTCCGTATAACCCGTTGTCGAAGATACAATCTGAATTTTTTTAACGGAGCCGTCCTCAGTGATTATCAATTTCACAGTGATTTCACCTGCAAATGAATCCGCTTTCTTCTTGAGAAACTTATTGTATACATGTCTTAAACCAGGTGTTCTTTGTTGAGCAACCTTTAAATACCTCTCTTGATCAAGAGCCTGTTTGTCCGCAGATTCAACATTTACAAAAGAAAATTTCGCATTTCCCCGAGACTTTGTTGCTACACCACTACCACATCCATAGAGACATCCCCAAAGGTCATCATTTATATTTCCAGGTACAATCTTTTCAGCGCGCTTTTGCTCCACGTGTTCCGAAAACTCCCAGGGATGAACCAATTTGGGATTATCCTGCTTGGCAGCAGCTTCGTTTTTTTCGGAATCGCTGCAACCGGCCCACAGCGCCGCTGCGGTCATCAAGACAATCTTCCCAAGACATCTGCTGAAGAGTTTAGCCATATTTTAAGTATAGCAAAAATATTTTTTTGAGACTCGGAAGCAACGTTGTCAAGAGCTTTTAAGAAACACATGTATCGATGTTTACTTAAAATCGGTATTTTCCTACAGGTTCCCTTAAAAAAGGGTATTCAATTACTCAAAAGTGGATTGGAAAAGTTTGTTGAAAAAAAGATAATGTATATTGTGCTCATTCAGATTTTGGAAAATTTGTCAGACGTTTATGAGAACCACACCAACTAAATGGGCTCTATGCCGTAAAGCAATCTTCTTCGCTTTATGCGTGGAATGTTGCGCAAGTGGGATTGAAGATCTGTGGGCTCCGTGTTGGCCATTGCCTCAAAATGTTCAAATCATAGAGTACATTGTCCCCTGTTGCTTTGATAAAGACTCACTTCGTTATACTTTTATAGAAGTTCCAAAAGAAATCACCTGGTACACCATCGATTTCGCACATAAAGAAAAAATTTGCTGCTATGTAGATGTGCCCCAAAGAGAATATACAGCCTTTATGACCGATATTTATAGTCGGATTCAGCACATTCGTGATTCTGTAACATCCATGTTTCCAGCAATAAATCACCAGCGTCCGCCTAATTATGAATTAATGAACGAATTCCAAAAGCAAGCCTACAGCCGTAAACAGGCGGAGCTTTCTCGGCTTCGAGAATTGAAGGAAGATTCTGTATATTGCTTGGTAGTTGATTCCTTGGAAAATTCCTGGATGGGGCCACAATACCAGAAATTTGATATTCCCCCAGCAAACGATTGCAGACTTAACCACATTGAGGAAATGCGAAATCGTTGTATGAGATGGGCTAGGGCCACACTCCGTCCCGCAGAAACGCGGAGATAATTTTCAGCAAATCAATCTTCCCTCAAAAAAATGCTAAATTTGCCCGCATGAAAAAATACCACTTGGCCACATACGGCTGCCAGATGAACGAGTACGACTCGGCGATGATCGCCCAGGAACTCGACATGAGCGGTTGCGTCGAGACGAGCAACCAGGAAGATGCCGACTTCATCATCGTGAACACCTGCAGCGTGCGTGAAAAGGCCGAGGAAACCGCCATCGCGAACATCAGCAAGCTCAAGTACCTGAACAAGAAGAACCCCGACGTGAAGGTGGTCGTTTGCGGCTGCATGGCCAAGAATCGCGGGCCGGAACTTTTGAAGCGCCTCCCGAACGTGAGCTACATCGTGGGCCCGGACCAGTACAAGAAAATCCCGGAACTGCTGCTCGGCGACGCCCAGAGCCCCTTGCACCTGACGCACCACAAGATGTTCATCGACGAGGACCTGAGCGAGAACTACCTGGGCGAATACGCGAAGCTCCAGAACGACTTCACCACCTTCGTCGCTATCCAGCGCGGTTGCAACAAGCGCTGCAGCTACTGTATTGTGCCATACCTGCGCGGGCCGGAAAAGTACCGCGACATGGAAGACGTGCTCGCCGAAGTCCGCAAGGCGGCCGACAAGGGCATTACCGAGGTGACGCTCCTTGGCCAGACGGTGAACGCCTACAAGACGGAAGGCGGCAATTTTGCGGACCTGCTCACGAAGGTTTCTGAAATCGAGGGCATCCGCCGCATCCGCTTTACGAGCCCGCACCCGAGGCATTACACGAACGAGCTCATCGACGTGCTGCTGAACAACCCGAAGGTCTGCCACTACGCGCACATCCCCATCCAGAGCGGCTCCGATGCCATGCTCAAGAAGATGCGCCGCCAGCACAACATGGAGCAGTACCTCTCGATTATCGAGCAGCTGCGCAGCAAGGACCCGTTTTACGGGATTTCGACGGACGTGATTTGCGGATTCGTGGGCGAAACGGAAGAAGATTTCGAGCAGACGCTCAAGGCCTTTGAACAGTGCCAGTTCGACAGCGCATTCATGTTCATCTACAGCCCGCGCAAGGGAACGGAATCGTACAAGGAAGCGGAGACGCTCACCGAGGCCGAAAAGAACGAGCGCCACACGCGCCTGGTGGAACTGCAGAACGCCATCACGCTCAAGAGGAACCAGATGATGCTCGGTCGCACCGAGGAACTCCTGGTAGAAAAGAACTCCGTGCGCGACGAGACGGAACTGCGCGGCCGCACCGACAACTTCAAGAAGGTCGTTTTCAAGCCCGCAGAAGGCCACATAGTGAAGCCGGGCGACTACGTGAAAGTTAAATTAGATGATATTAGAGGATGGACGATTAGAGGGAAACTGGTTTAGACGAGAGACGAGAGACGAGAGACGAGAGATTAGAGGCTAGAGGCTAGTGAAAATGAAAAATTCATTCAAACAGGCGATTGTTTTAGCAGCAGTTTTTGCAACAGCCGCATCCGCTCAGGCAGACGGATCGGCAAACAGTCTGATGGCCGAGGCTCAGAAGGCCTACGTGTCGGGCAACTGGAAAAAGGCGGCCACATCCTTTGAACAGGCATGTCCCAAGCAACCCGCCGACAGTCGCACGGAATGTTATCTGTGGAATGTCCTCGCCCTTTCGCAGACGGGCAACGCGAACGACTTCGCCAAAGCCGGAAAGCGCCTCGACAGCCTCATTGAAAAGACGAATCCGCAAAAGAAGGTCTACGCCGACCTCATGATGACCCGAGCCCAGTTCCAGCTGTATCTCGGCAAATACGAAAACGCGGCAAACGCCCTGGTGCACGCCATAGAGACTTCGAAACCGGAACATGCCCCCGTACTCCAAAAAGTCTGCACCGCAGTCCAAGCAAAAATCAAGCAGGACAACCTAACGGAAGCTTGTTCAAACCTCGGGAAAGAACAGCCCGCAAAAACAGCCGCAACCCAGGAACCAGCACCGAAACAGGCCGCAGCCCCCGCAAACACTGCATCCAAGGCCGCCCCCACCGTCATCGACCTTCCCGATTTTGACTCGGACGAAACCGCAAAAAAATCCGCACCGGCATCCGCAGTTCAACCCCAACAGACAGAATCTTGGACACTCCAGCTGGGCGCCTTCAGCATGAAAAGCAACGCCGACGCCCTCGTGGAAAACCTCAAAAAACGCAAAATTCCGTGCAATATCGTGGAGCAGGCTCAGGATTCGAGGACTTTATATGTAGTCCAGTCCGGTGATTTTGTTTCAAAAGAAAAGGCAATCGATTACGGAGCAAGGGAACTCTCCCCGCTAAATGTGGATTTCCGCGCGACATTAAAGAAATAGTTACTTTAAAATCAAAATAGCCACCTTAAAATTGCCGATTTTGCCCAAAATTGGGCGATTATTTCCTTTTTTTAACCTTTCATAGTAACGAAAAAATACTATATTTGATGCACACCCTAGCCGGGGTGGTGAAATTGGTAGACGCGCCGGACTCAAAATCCGGTACTCGCGAGAGTGTGAGGGTTCGATTCCCTCCCCCGGCATAAAGGATCGGAAATTGAGGTTATGATGGCAAAATGGCGTAACGTAATGACAATGGTGCTTGTAGCAGGCTCTTTGGCCCTTGCTCAGTACGACTATGACTACGATGAATCGACTTCTTCCGATACCGAACAATCTTATTCCTATGGCGAATCCGATGGAGAAGACGACTTCGACAAGATGGATGCCGCCGATGCTGAAAAAAAGGCAAAAGAGGAAGCCGACAAACCTATCCCTACCGCTGAAGAAGATGATTCGAAAGTTGGCAAAGCCACGGCCAGTGGCGATGAATGGGAGGGGTTCCGCTACGAAGAAATGGGATTGACCCAGTGGGAATTCCAGCAGGCTAAAGAGGAAGGTGTCACTCGCGAAAAGCTCACCCACCTCGTTGAACTCGGAATTCGCCCTTCTGAATATTTGCAGAAGCCCTGGATGCGTCTCGGCGTGACCGAAGAACAGTGGCTCAGCCAGCGTTCTCAAGGTCTCGAAGATGCCGACATCGACCGTTCCTACAGGAATCGTTCGGGTGACCAAGGATATGCCTACCTTTCTCTCCTGCTTCCTTCCCTGTACCAGTGGAAAGTCGGTCACACCTCCAAGGCTGTTTGGATTGACGCACTCTGGGTTGCAGGCGTAGGCGCAACGGCATATATGGCTTACGACAAGAATAGCAACTGGTTCTATTTCCTCATCCCGGTCATTGGCGCCCATATCTGGTCGTTCGCTGATGCATTCTTCAGCACACAGTGGGCCAACAACCCCGATGCAAACCGCTTTAGTTTTGGCATCATCCCGACCCCGGACAAGGGTGTCGCGAGCATGCTGCAAATGAAGTTCTAAGGCCATGCAGCTTGAGCTGTTAAAAAGCAAAATTCACAGAGCAACCGTAACTGACGCGAACCTGAACTATCAGGGTTCCATCACTATTGCCCGCGACCTGATGGATGCGGCAAACATCCTCCCTTACGAAAAGGTGGGCGTGCTCGACGTGAATAACGGCAACCGCCTCGACACCTATGTCATCGAAGGTCCGGCCAAATCCGGCATGATTTGCCTGAATGGAGCCGCAGCCCGTCTGGTTCAGCCCGGCGACCTGGTGATTATCGTAGCCTACGTTTCCATGACTCCGGAAGAAGCCAAGAACTGGCAGCCAACCGTCGTCCATGTGAACGAAAAGAACGAAATCGTTTAAGCCAATTCGGTCATTCTCAGATTCATAAAAAAATTGACATTTTTTGTTAAAACGTCATTTCTTGACATTCCTTTTGATATATATTCATAGTAGCAAAAAATGGAGATTATCCTATGCAAACCAGTATCATTTTTACAGTCGCATTTTTCGCGGTAGCCTTTCTCGCTATCGTTTTTGTCATGTCCTACATCAAGGCCGCCCCGGACGAGGCCATCATCGTTTCCGGTTTACGCAAATTGCCTAAAGTGATTATCGGGCGCGCCGGCCTTAGAATTCCCTTCTTTGAACGAGCAGACCACCTGTCGTTACAGCTTATCCAAATTGACGTAAAAACGGGCAGTCCCGTCCCCACAAAGGACTACATCAACGTGTCGGTCGACGCCGTTGTGACCGCAAAGATATCGGACAATCCGGATCGTCTCAAGTCCTCTGCCCAGAACTTCTTGAACAAGAAGCCCGAAGACATCCGCGCGATGATTGTGGACATCCTCGAAGGTAACATGCGTGAAATCGTCGGGCGCATGCAGCTCGTGGACCTCGTTGGCGACCGCAAGCAAGTTTCGGAACTCGTGCTTGAAAACGCCATTCCGGACTTGGAAAAGCTCGGTATCGTGGTGCAGACATTCAACATCCAGAACTTCGAAGATGCAAACGGCGTCATCGAGAACCTGGGTGTCGACAAGACATCCGCCATCCGTAAGGCTGCCGCAATCTCCAAGGCAAATGCCGAAAGGGATATCAGTGTGGCTCAGTCCCAGGCCAAGAAAGATGCAAACGATGCAGCCGTGGCCGCCGAGCTTGAAATCGCCCAGAAGCAGAACGACCTCGCCGTGAAAAAGGCGAACCTGCAAAAGATTTCGGATACCGAAAAAGCTATTGCCGACGCAGCCTACGAGATCCAGAAGCAAACACAGCAGAAGGCAATCAACGTGGCCCAGGCCGAAGCCGAAGTTGCCAAGCAGGAAAAAGAAATCGAAATTCGCGAACGCATGGTCGCCGTAACCGAGAAAGAACTCCAGGCTCAAATCGAGAAGAAGGCCGAAGCCGAACGCCAGGCACAAATCCAGCGTTCCGAGGCAGAACTCTTCCAGCAACAGAAAGACGCCGAAGCCGACCGTTACAAGGAAGAACAGCGCGCCAAGGCCATCAAGCAAATAGCCGAGGCCGAAAAGGAAAAGGCATTTGCCGAAGCCGAAGCCACCAAGGCCAAGGCCATGGCGGAAGCCGAGGCGACAAAGGCAAAGGGCCTTGCCGAGGCAGAAGCTATAAAGGCACAAGGTCTTGCCGAGGCAGAAGCGCTCAACAAGAAGGCCGAAGCCATGAAGCTTTACGGTGATGCCGCCCGTCAGGAAATGCAGCTGAAGACCATCGAAAAATACTTCGAACAGATGCCGCAAATTGCAGCAGCCGTCGCAAAACCGATGGAAAAAATTGGGAACATCACCATGTACGGCGAAGGCAACACAGCCAAGCTCACCGGAGATATCACCAAGACGCTGACGCAAGTGACGAACGGGCTCACGGATTCCCTCGGAATCGACCTAAGAACGGTTCTCGGATCCATGTTCGGTGCAAAACTCGCGGGTGTTTCCAAGCCCGATACTCCGCAGGATTCCGCCCAGAAATAGACGAACTTTCTATATTCATGGCATGCGGTTGACGCTGTTCGTGATATTGCTTGCCATAACCTTCGCCCTTGCCGAATCACCGGCAAAGGCGGATTCGGTCGTGGCCCCAAAAGCAATCCGGGATACACTTTCACCGGCAGTTACCGTAATAGACACCATTTACGACACGGTCTACGTTGCCACTGACGACGGAATTCCGTGGAACCACGAAAATTTTCCGAGAGAGCGCCTGCTGCGCCACCCCACCTTCGACCCGGCCCTAAGCGTAGCCTTTACCTACTCGGTCAGCTTCATGGGCGGTTCGTTCGGATCTTTCGCGCAACAAAGCTACCTCGCCCACTGGAACTACGAATTTTCGCCGGACCTGCACATGTTCGGCTCTATCGGCCTCTGGATGCCCCTGTACAGCAACATGAAATACGACATTGCCAGGGAAGACGTGCGGCAAGGGACTGTCCGCCCCATCATCCCGAACATCGGCCTGGAATACAAGTTCAACAACAACTCCTACTTCCGCATCGGCATAACCAGGGAAGAAGACGCTTTAAGAGCCTACGGACCCATGTACCGATACTACGGGCCCTGGAGAAATTCTAACTTTTACCCGTGATGCGTTTTTTTAACATGTTGGTGTTCGTTGCTCTGCTTGCGCTTGTTACCGGGTGCAAAGAAAAGGAACTGCCCAAAGTTCAGGAAAAACGGAAATATGCGGGCTCGCTGGAGGTCCTAAACAGCTGTGGAGAAGTAGGTTCGGCAGCCAAAATGACCTCGTTCCTGCGCAGGAACGGATTCGACGTGGTCAGCTACCGCAACGACCTTCTCCAGAACTACGACGAGACCATACTCGTCCTGAGAAATCCTGAATGGGAAGGGGCCCAGGCACTCGCCCAGACGCTCCAGACGAAAAACATCATGAAGGTCGCAAGCAAGAGAGCGAACGACATAGACGCGACTATTTATATAGGGAAAGATTTTAAACAAATCATCGAACCCGAGCAGGGAGAAACAAATGACAAAGAATAAGCAAGATTTGCCAGAGTCCGTAACCATCGGAGCGAGCATCCTGTTTGAACTCCGCGCCCAGAACGTGCAGTTGATTGACTTGCGCGGCATCAAGGACGTGACCGACTACTTCCTCGTGGCCACCTGCGAGAGCGAAGCCCAGATGCAGGCTATTCTGAACGAACTGCGCAAGGAATTCAAGGCGAACAAACTCCCGTCCGTGGGTGTGGAATACAAGGAAGGTGTACGCTGGGCAGTATTTGATGCCGGCCTCGACCTGATGGTCCACCTGTTCGAAGAAGAAAAGCGCAACGAAATTTCGCTTGACCGCCTGTACGCCGACGGCAAGATCGTGGAACTCGACGAAAACGACTTTGTAAAGACAACCGACAAGAAGGCCGACGACAATGAACTCGTTTGAGCAAGAAATCGCAGAGGCGCTCGCCGCCACCGGCTCCTTCGAAAAAGAAGCCGCATTAAAACTTATCTCCGTGCCGCCTGACACCAGCCACGGAAACTTCACCATCCCCTGCTTTTCGCTCGCGAAGGTGATGCGCAAGGCCCCGAAGATGATTGCGGAAGACCTCGCCGCCCAGGTGAAGCTCCCCGCAGGCCTCTCGAAGGTCGAAGCCGTGAACGGCTACCTGAACTTCTTCATCGACCGCGGATTTCTCGCGAAGTCGACGCTCGAAGAAATCGCTGCGAAGGGACTTGAATACGGACACGCCGCCCCAAATGGCAAGGTCGTGTGCATCGACTTCAGCTCCCCGAACATTGGCAAAGAACTCGCCTTCCACCACCTGCGCTCCACGATGATTGGAAACTCGCTTTCCCGCATCTACAAGGCCGCCGGCTACAAGGTGGAACGCATCAACCACCTGGGCGACTGGGGTACCGCATTCGGCAAGCTCATCGTGATGTACCTGCGCGAAAAGCGCCCGACAGACGACGCCACGCTCGATAGCCTGACCGTCAAGGAACTGAACATCCTTTACGCAGCCTTCTCCAAGGCCAGCAAGGAAGAGCCGGGCCTCGAAGACGAAGCCCGCGCCGCGTTCACCAAGCTCGAACAGGGCGACGAATTCTACCGCAAGCTTTGGACCGCCTTCCGCGCCGCAACCCTCAAAGAACTCATGCGCATCTACGACATGATGGGCGTGGGCTTTGACCACTACACCGGCGAATCCTTCTTCGAAGACAAGATTCCGGCCATCCTCGACGAACTCCGCGAAAAGAACCTGATGGTGAAGAGCCAGGACCTGGACGTGGTGATGCTCGACGAGTTCGACCTGAACCCCTGCCTTATCCGCAAGAGCGATGGTTCCACGCTGTACGCCACGCGTGACCTCGCAGCCGCCTGCTATCGCAAGAAGGAATACAACTTTGACAAGTGCCTTTACGTGGTGGACCTCGGACAGGCACTCCACTTCAAGCAGGTGTTCCATGTTCTGAAGAAGATGGGCCGCGAGTGGTACAAGGACATGTACCATATTCCGTTCGGCGTGATCCTGCAGCTGGTCGACGGCAAGTGGGAAAAGGGCAAGACCCGTACGGGTACCGCAAGCCTCTTGCGCGACGTAATCGAGGCCGCGCAGAAGAAGATTCTCGAATTCATCGACGAAAAGAATCCGGAACTCGAAAACAAGGAACTCATCGCCCGCCAGATCGGCATTTCCGCGCTCACCTTCAACGACCTCAAGAACAGCCGCCTGAAGGACGTGCGTTTCGATTGGGATGCCGTGATGAGCTTCGAAGGCGATACCGGTCCGTTTGTGCAGAACGCCCACGTGCGCCTGTGCAGCATCATGCGCAAGGCCGGCTACACGGTGAACATCGCCGATGTGGACATGGCCCAGCTCAGCGACGATGCCGCCTACAGCCTCATCAACATTCTGTCGAAGAAGGGCAAGAAGATTCTGGACG
>JAGCPF010000054.1 GCA_017642335.1 Fibrobacter sp. | reverse complement strand
GCTGGCGTCATCTCCGGCGGTATGATTCCCAAAGTCCGCGAGAGTTTCAAGTCGATCCGACGAGGACTCAAGAGCATCCACATCGTGGGTTGGAAGGACGCGGAACACTTTGGCAAACAAATTAATGGAGATTTAAACTATGGCACAATTTTGCGCTAACCTGTTGGAACAGGACAAACAAATTATCGCGCCGCTCTACGGCAAGGCAGACATCAACTTCGTGAAGGGCGAGGGCTCTTACCTCTACGACGACCAGGGCAACAAGTACCTGGACTTCGTGGCGGGTATCGCCGTGAATGCGCTTGGTCACCAGAACCAGGCCATCAAGGATGCGGTGGTGGAACAGATGAACCACTTCAACCACATCAGCAACCTTTACCCGAACTACCCGCAGATCGAACTCGGCAAGGCCCTCCTCGAAATCACCAAGTTCGACAAGGCTTTCTTCTGCAACTCCGGTACCGAAGCCAATGAAGGCGCCATCAAGTTCGCACGTAAGTACTTCGACCGGAAGGGCGAAAAGAACCGGCAGAAGATCATCACGTTCGTGAACAGTTTCCACGGAAGGACGTATGCCGCACTTTCTGCGACGGGCCAGCCGGCCATCAGGGAAGGCTTCGGCTCCATGCCGGGCGACTTCGTGCATGTCACTTGGAACGACTGCGAAGCCCTTAAGAAAGAAGTCAACAAGGACACTTGCGCTATCATGCTCGAAAGCCTCGCTGCCGAAGGCGGCGTGATGACGCTTTCCAAGGAAATGGTTGAAACCATCAACAACCTGCAAAAGGAATGTGGCTGTCTCGTGATTGTCGACGAAGTGCAGGCAGGCGTGGGCCGTCTCGGAACCTTCCTCGGTTTCGAAAAGTTCGGCCTGAATCCGGACCTCGTTTCGCTCGCCAAGGGTATCGGTGGCGGTCTCCCGCTCGGTGCGGTTCTCCTGCGCCAGTACATTGCCGACCAGCTCAAGGCCGGTGATCATGGCACGACTTTCGGCGGTAACCCGATTGCTTGCGCTGCAGGTCTTGCTGTCGTGAAGCAGATTCCGGGCCTGTTGAAGAATGTCGCTGAACGTTCTGCCCAGCTGAAGGCCGGCCTCAAGGCTCTTACCGAAAAGTACAGCTTCGCCAAGGAAATCCGCGGTGAAGGCTTGATTCTCGGTGTCGCCCTCGATGAATCGATGCCGGTGGGTAACATCATCTCTGCGGCCCGTGCCGAAAAGCTCATGGTGCTGAGCGCCAAGGGCAACGTGCTGCGTATGTTGCCGCCGCTGAACGTGAGTGCCGCGGAGTGCGACGAGGCTTTGGCGAAATTGGCTAGCGCCTTCGCCACGGCCGCTGCGGCAAAGTAATTTAAAAGATTGGCGGCCCATGAATTCATGAGCCGCCATTTCATTATACAAAAAATACCCGTTGGCTTCTCCAACGGGTATTTTAGATATCCTTTCTGACTATCGAAGATTAGTTCTTCGGACGCATGTAGAGTTCGTCGCAAGCCTTCGTGAAGTCGTAGTAGTGACGACCCGTGAAGATGTACACGGTGAGATCCCACAGGAGCTTCCAGAAGGTCTTGGCCTTGCTTTCGTTCAGCCTGTACCAGCTTCCGTCCGGGGCCTTGCAGAAGTAATCGTTGTTATCGAAATCGAGGCTGTCCTTGTCGACGACTAGCGAGTCAATCTTGGTGATGGAAGAGTCGCCGCTGTTGACGAGGCTGTCCAGGAGTTCCTGCTCGGTGCTGTCGAGCTTGTCCATTTCGTTATTGTCCTTGATGACGGAGGTCGTGTCCTTGTCGATGGTGTCCTTCGGCGCTTCGGTGTTAGAGGTCGTGTCGGGCTTTGCGGCTGTAGTGTCAGCCTTTTCGGTCTTGGACGAGGAACTTGCTGCGTCTACTTCATCGGGATCTTCGATACCGGGGACGCGGATTTTCCTTGCGCTGGAACTGGACTTGGCTTCTTCCTTGTCGTCAGCCTTGGAGCTGCTGCTCACTTTGCTGTCGTCATCCTTGACAGAAGAGGAACTCTTGTCCTTGGATTCGGCATCTTCGGCCTTTTCCTTGTTTTCCTTCTTGGAGGAACTGGACTTTGCTTCCTTCTTGGAAGAGCTGGACTTTGCCTTTGTTTCGGCCTTTTCGGAGCTGCTGGAGCTGCCGATGTCTTCGCTTTCCAGTTCGCTTTCTGAAATCTGCACGACGTCAGAATCAGTTGTACAGGCGTTGAACGCAAAGGCCATCATGAGTATGACGCTTGCTCCGATGAGGTGCTTGATGGATTTCATTTTGACTCCAATAAAAAATTTGTAAGAATTTTTTTAAATATAGTAGATGTACTCAATATGTCAATATGTTTTTTTTCATACAACAAAAAAATGGGTAAATAAAAATCCCGGTTTTTGACCGGGATTTTACTGTTTTTTTATAATTTTAACGTTTTTTAGCCTTTCGGGCGCATGTAAATTTCGTCGCAAGCCTTCCTGAAGTCATAGTAGTGGCGACCCGTGAAGATGTACACGGTGAGGTCCCACAGGAGCTTCCAGATGGTCTTGGCCTTGCTTTCGTTCAGCCTGTACCAGCTTCCGTCCGGAGCCTTGCAGAAGTAATCGTTGTTATCGAAATCGAGGCTGTCCTTGTCGACGACGAGCGAGTCAAGCTTGGTGATGGAGGAGTCGCCGTTGTCAACAAGGCTGTCCAGGAGGTCCTGCTCGTTGCTGTCGAGCTTGTCCATCTCGTTGTTGTTGGAGATGACCGTGGTCGTATCCTTGTTGATGGTGTCCTTTGTTGCCTCGGTGTTCGAGGTCGTGTCGGGCTTCACTGTCGTCGTGTCCGGCTTCACGGCCGTCGTGTCGACCTTTGCGCTGCTGGACGAGGAACTTGTTGCTACATCGTCGGGATCTTCAATGCCGGGGATGTGAGGATTCTTTTTGCTGGAACTGGATTTTGCTTCTGCTTCGGAATCAGAACTGGCTTCTTCCTTTTTGGAAGAGCTGGATTCCTTGACGCTGGAGCTAGATGCCGGCTTGGTTGCGCTAGAATCCTGCTTGCTGGAACTCGAGACCGTTGTGTCCGTGGAATCCTTGGTGCTGGAGCTGGAATCCTTCTTGGCGGAGCTGGATGCCGGCTTGCTGGAACTGGAGGTTTCCTTTTTCTTGCTCGAGGAACTGGATTTGGCCTCTTCCTTTTTCTTGCTGCTGGAACTCTTGACTTCGTCACCGTCTTCGTCGGCCTGGTTGGAATTGTCTCCAAGGACGGAATCGTCGACTATGTGGATGCCGTTGTATTCGTCTTCGCCGATAGCGACGACGTCAGAATCGGTTGAACAACTCCAAAACGATGCTGCAAGGATTAATGCTCCGAATATGCAGACTTTATTGATGGGATTCCTCATGGGTGGATCTCCTTTTCGCACCAAGTTAGAATAATATGGTGGAAAGTTCAATAATGTAACAAAAAAGTTACAAAATAAGTTGAGGCCCCGTTCGCGCGGGGCCTCTTCAAAATACGGCTATTTTAGGGACTATTCGGCCTTTTTTGACCTTATATAAATCTCGTTGCAGATGTCCGAGAAACTGTACATGTATGTTTTCGTAATTGTCATTTTTCTTCCGTAAAGCACTTCGGTCAGGCAGTCGATCGTATTTTTGGTTATTCCGTGCCATTTGTCGTCCGAGGCCTTGCAGAGGTAATCGTTCTGCTCATAATCCAGGAGACTCAGGTCCAGGGAGTCGGATTCGTTCTTCGTGAAGGAAGAATCCTTGTTCGTGATGAGCCTGTTTATTTCCTTTTGTTCGGAGTTGCTGATTGTTTCCATCGACTCGAATATCGCGCTGTCGATTGGCGAAAGACTTGGAGTGACCACTTCTTCTTCGCTGGAGGAGGATTCCGCCTTGGAACTGGAGGATTTTGCCTTGGAACTGGAAGATTCATCTTTTTTTCCGGATTCTTCCACGCCGGGGACGAGGATCCTCTTTGTGCTGGAACTGGAGGCCTTCTGGCTAGAGCTTGAACTTACCTTGTCCGAATCGGAGTCTTCGTCTGTTTCGGATTGGGAACTGTCGGCTTTTGTGCTGGAGCTGGACTTTGCAGAAGACTTTTTGGAGGAACTTGATTTTTCTTCCTTTGTGCTGCTGGAACTTTTTGCCTCTTCCGCTTCGTCTTCTTCATCTTCGTCGGACTCGTCGAAGATGGAGTCGTCGATGATTTGGATGTCGCTGAGTTCATCGCTGCCGACGGTGACGGTTTCTCCATCGGTGGTACAATTCCACAGCGCTATCGCGATGGGCAGGATGCCCAAGGCGCAGATGTTCTTTATCGGAAGGTGCATTGTTGCGTTCCTTTATTCCTTGATTGTCGGGGCCTGTCGAGCCACGGGAGCGAGCTCCCCGTGCTTGCGGAACAGGTGCTTCACGAGAGTTCCGAATCCTCGCATTACGCGGTAGCGTTCGCGCGGGTTCTTGATGGCCATGATTCCTTGGCGCAAGATGTAGCTCGGACGTAGGTAGAATTCACGGCGGGCCTTGTCGCAGAAGTCAACGAGTGCCTGGCTGGTGAGTTCGCCGCGCTGGATGGTGGTGCGGTGGAACCCGTCCTTGTCGAGCCACTGGTTGTAATCCTTTGTCTGTAACGCACCGCTTTCGAGGGCTTCCTTGTACGCTTCGGTGCCGGGGTAGGCCATGATGGGGTAGAACTGCGCTGTGTTGGGGTTCAACTTCTTGGCGTAGTCAAGCGTCATGCGGAGCGTTTCCGGAGTGTCGCCGGGGTTACCGACCATGAAACAGCCGTGCACCAGCAGGCCTGCCTTGCGGGCGTTCTTCGTGAACTCGATGGCCTTGTCGGTGTTCTTCACGCCCTTGTGGATGTTTTCGAGAACCACGGGGGAGGCGCTTTCAAATCCTACGCACATCTCGCGACCACCGGCCTTCTTCATGAGCTTGAGCAGGTCGAGCGGAACGTCGGCACGGGCATTGCAACTCCAGGTAATCTTGAGGCCGCGCTCCAGGATCAGGTTGCAGATTTCGCGAACGTGCTCGTGGCTTGCGGTAAACGTGTCGTCTTCGAAGAACACTTCGCCGAGGTCCTCGAAGTTGTCCTTGATGTACTGCAGCTCGTCGACCACGTCTTTGGGCGTGCGGCGGCGGAACTTGTGACCGTTGAGCGTCTGCGGGATGACGCAGTAGCTGCAGCGGTTCGGGCAACCACGACCCGAGAGAATCACGATCAGCGGGTTGAGGTTCGCACCATAGAAATATTTCTTGTAGCAACTGTAGAGGTGCTTGCGGTAGACCTTCGAGACCCACGGGAGTTCGTCGAGGTTTTCGATCTTCGGGCCTTCGGGCTGGAAGTCGACCTTGCCGTCTTCTTTGCGGAATGCAAGGCCTGCGATGCTTGCGATGTCCTTGATGTCGCCGCGTAGGTGACGTACGAGATTCCTTGCGGTGTAGTCCGCTTCGCCGATAATCACGAAGTCGAGGCTCGGCTCCATTTCCATGGACTCGAGCGGTTCTGCCGTCGCATGCGTACCCATGATGGCAATCTTCGTGTTCGGGAGTGTTTCCTTGATGGCGTGCACTACCTTGAGGTCATTCAAAATGCTCGGCGTGCTCGTGCTGCAAATGACGAGTGCCGGCTCAAACTTCTTGATGCCTTCGAGCGTTTGCGCGAGGTCCAGTTCCATGGCGGGACTGTCGATGAGCTGGATTTCGTTGCCGTCGGCTTCGACAGTGCCGGCAGCGTAGCTCAGGAACATGGGCCAATAAAGGGTAGAGGACTTGGTCACGCACGGACTGCGCGACTCGCGACTGAACATCGGATGGAACGGCGGATTTAGAAAGGTAATGCGCATAGGCTCACATATGATTCAATATGCGGCAAAAAATAGCTACATCTTTGAGGGGTGTTGTTTTCCGTATTATAAAAACGGTGCGAAAAATAGCTAGATTTTGCGCCGATGAAAAAAATCCTTTTCATGTTGGCTGTCTGGGGCGTCGCGAACGTTCCCGTTTTCGCTGCGCCCGTCGCGGCTGCGGCGAACAACTCGTCTAGCGCCGTTGCTGCAAAACCGGCTGTGGCGACGCACGATACGATTGTCACGAAGTTCGATAACGGAACCGTGTCCCGTGTCTATTACGTTTTGCACGGCACGGAAATCCGTGATGGAGTCTCCGTGACGTACCATCCGAACGGCAACGTGGCCATCGAGGCCCCGTACAAGGCGGGAAAGCTCGACGGCGTGTTCCGCAGCTATTATGAAAACGGCAAGGTCTGGAAGACTATCGGTTACAGGAATGGCGTGGAGGAAGGCTTCTCCATTTCGTTCCACGAAAATGGCGTGCGTGCGCTCCGCGAATCCTACAAGGCTGGAATCCTTGACGGTGCCAGCGAGGAATGGAACGAAAAGGGAGTCCTCGTTCGCCGGATACCCTACGAGAACGGACAAATCCACGGCAGGGCCCAGATGTTTGACGAACTGGGCGCCTTGAAAGAAGAAATGGACTTCGTACGCGGAATCCGTAACGGCATTTATCGTCGCTACCAGAAGGGCGTGATGATAATGGAAGCGGAGTTCCAGAACAATCGCTGCGTCAAGAATTGTAGTTTTTAGGCTCGGGGCTCGAGGTTCCTGCCTCTAGATTCTCTGATGGAGATTGCTTCATGGCTTCGCCATTCGCAATGACAAGTTTTCCCTAACCACCAACCACTAACTAAAAAGAGGCTAGAGAATACCTTTGACCACTTAGTGCTTTAGCACTTATGTGGGCATGGCCCCTTTTGGGGGAGAGTAGAGGCTAGTGAAAAGAATCACGCACTTTGTGCGTCAATATAAGACGGCGAAGCCGTGATATTTCTCCCTAGACCTTAGATCCTAGCCCCTAACCACTTGTACTCTCGCTTCGCTCAAGTACCAAATGCTCGGCTCGGCCATGTTCAAGCAAGCTTGACCGCGGCACTCGCCTTACGCATTTGTCCTACTTCCTACTTTTTCTTCACCGCATTCCACACCATGTACCCGATGAACAGTGCTCCTGCGGCGAGTAGTGCGATGGCCAGTTCGGAGTTGTACTTTTCGATGAGGTCCTTCTGTCCGTGGGCGAGGTAGCCGAGGAACGCGAGAACGCAGTTCCAGATGGTGGCGCCGAGGAATGTGTACAAAGTAAACGGGAAAAGTTTCATCTTGGCAAGGCCCGCCGGAATGGATATCAACTGGCGTATGACCGTGATGAGTCTGCCGACGAAGGTGGAAATGGAACCGTGCTTGCGGAAGTAGTCCTCGGCCTTCTGGACTTTTGTGGCGTCAATGAGTAAAAAGTGTCCCAGACGGCTGTCAGCAAATTTGTACACAATCGGACGTCCGAAAATTCTCGCCAAGAAGTAGTTGATGTAGGCTCCGATGAGCGCTCCGATGCTGCCCGCAATCACGATGAACACGATGTTCAAGTTCGAACCGGGCTGCATGGCCTGGTAGGCGGCCGGCGGAATGACCAGCTCGGACGGGAACGGGATGAACGAACTCTCGATGGCCATCAGAAGCGCAATGGTCCAGTAGTTCAGGTTGCTGTTGTACCAGTCGATAATCTGTGTGTAAATGCTGGCTTTTTCCGGTTCTCCAGCAAACGCGATGCTGGCAAGAACCAATACGGGAACGATGATTTTAAATGTTTTCATGGCGTTGTATGCTTGGGGTATAAAGAACGCCGTCAGATTGGCGGCGTTATAAATGAATTATAAAGGGTTATCTCTTCTTGCCTTTTTTCTTGGGCTTGGGCTTCGACTTCTTGGCCTTCTTGTGCGAGGCCGGCTTTTCGTGTTCCTCTTCTGCCGGAGCTTCTTCGATGTATTGCTGTTCCGTCTGCACTTCGATCATCGAAGGACTTTCGGAATTGGCGTTCTGAATCGCCTGCTTGGCTTCTTCGACGTATCTGCCGTCCGGGAAGCGCTTCAGGTAGATTTCGTAGTCCTTGAGGCGGTTGCCTTCCTTGACCAGTTCGAAGATGCCTGCTTCAGCTTCTTCGCGGAACGCACCGTCAGGATTGTCGTTCAGGTAGCTGAGGTAAGCCTTGAAGGTGTTCTGCGCCTGGATCTCACGGAACTTGTGGTATTCAGAGAGAACCATGAGCTTGTGTTCGATTTCGCCACGACGCGGAGAATCCGGATAGTACTCGAGGAACATCTGGAGCATCTCGGGATCGTTGGACGCCATGACCTGGTCGAAACGGGAATCTTCCTGCTTCACCTGGTACTGCTTCAGTTCGACCTTGCCTGTATCGAGGGCCGCATAGAGTTTTTCCTTGGTGGCGAGGTCAGCCGGATGGCAGAAGGCGAGGAAGCTTTCGAGCACGTCGGAGAACTGTGTACGGGTGTATGCTTCGCTCATGTCGGGGAGCTCGCCGTCTTCGTCGAGGAAGAAGCGGTAGTCACGTTCGATGGCCATGCAGTCCCAGTCACTGAGCGTATCCTTGACTTCGCTGTTCTTGCGGAGGATGTCGTCGCGGTCGTGCAGCACGAAGCGCATGCGGCGGTCACGCCTGCTCTCGCGGCCGAAGTCGAGCGAGAATTCGAGGCCGACGCGTACGGGCCACTTGTAGGAAATCTTGTCCATCGTGATTCCTGCATAGCCGGACGGAATGCTCACGTCGTCGTTGGACCTGGAGGTCTTGTCCGTCGCCTTGATATCTTCGTAGGGCAGGAATTCCTTGCGGACATTGATGCCGACCTTGAGGTCGACGTCCTTGAAGAGTTCTGTAATCCTGTATTCCAGGGCTCCCGATACGAATGCCGTAGGTGCGTATTCCGTGTTCTGGTTCGTATTGCCCAGGTAGTCATCATAGAAAGAGAAGAAATGGAGACCGTAGCCGCCGAGTACGCGGAGGTCGAAATCACCGATGAGGTTGAAACTGAAACCGGCAAGGACGGACGGTGCGTAGGTAAGGAAGCTGAGTTCGCGGTCTTGCTTGGGGCCCTTCTTCTTAGTGCCGTTGTCGGTATAAGTGTAGGACGGTGCCTTGCCGATGGTGCCGAACTGGATGCTGTTGACTTCGAGACCGAGCCAAATGGTGAACGGAATGTCCGCCTTGGCAAGCGGGGTAATCAGGGGGCTCCACAAATAACCCACGGATAGGGGGACGGTAAAGACTTCTTTGTCAATGGGCTTGTTGAGAAGCTCGGGATCCTTGTCTTCGAAGACGAGGAAAGCGGGCTCTCCTTGTAGGTAGAACTGGGTGCGCCAGTTGGAACGCTCAAAGTCGGCCGCGAAGCTTGCTGCCGAATAAATCAACAATAAGAATACAATTAGTCTACGCATTGCTCTAAATCTAGCTTTTCCTTGAGGTTGGGGAACTCTTTCTTCTAAAAAAATTGGCCTTTTTAGGTGCAAAACGCTCTTTTTGTTAGAAAGTAAGGTATAATCCTATTCCAAATAGGACGATTCCAGCTCCGATAAGTGACGTCCCCGCGATGGTTTTCCGGTCTCCGGATTTGGCCAGGTCGTGGTTTTTTTCCTTTTTTTTCTTGAACTGGGCTCCGTCCGGGGCGCTTGGCATTTTTAGCTCGTCTCTCAGGTCGCGGGCTTCGCTGTAGTCCTGCTGACCTAGATAAAGGAACAGTGCACCGACGACGACAGGCGCTATGGCGGTACCCATGAGGGTTTGGCCCAGGTGGTAAATCTTTCTGTCGTGGAGCCAGTTCTTTTGTGCCTGCATCTCGTCGAAGTCCTTGATTTCCTGGAGCTCGATGTTGAGGGTCGTCTCGGGGACCGGGGCCAGGTAGAAGTTCACGAGGGTATCCCTGTAGCCTTCCCTGCGGATGCGGAGGTTGACCATTCCCGGATCGGTGTAGGAGAACTTGTTCGGCGTGTGCGCAATGGGAGAACTTTGCTTGGTGATCTCTTCGTTGCCGGTGTAGATTTCTGCACCGGAAGGCTGCGTCATGATGCGGATTTCGGGAGAAATCTTTTTGAGCTTGAGGGAAATCTTGACCGTGTCGCCCGGAATGGGGCGTACCGTTGCCTGGGCGCCCCACAGGTGTTCCACCTTCCAGTAGGCGTTCAGGACGATTTTTCCGGTGTCGAGCGTTGCAAAGGTGCACGGCGTCTTGCAAAGGGCGTTCTTCTCGGATCTGGAGAGCATGGCTCCTTCGGGGTCGGTCTCCACATGGATGTAGCTCTTGGTGTTGGTCGGCTTGACTTTGATTCCGCGCGATTCCTGGACGAAGTTCTTGATTTTGTCAGATACGACTGCGTCGGAAAGCGAGTTGTTGTTAGAGATTGTCGTCTTGGAAATGGTGATGGTCGGCAGCGAGTCCTCGAAATGCACGCGCTTCAACTGGATGTCCAGCGAGTCGGGAGACTTGCTCTTGGATATTTTTCCGAAGAGGAATTCCTTGACTCCGAGTTGTAAATATTTCTTCTGGAGACAGGCGTTGTCTTCGCAATCGGGGTCTTGCTTGTTGTCGATATAGGAATAATTGCTGTCGGCTTCGTTCAGCAGTGCAGCTGTAAGCGAGGACAGCAGTGCGGTTTTCTGCGGTTCGACGTTATCGGCTTCGTAGCCCGTGAAGAATTTCTTGTTGCGGTACTCGCTGGAAACCTTGTTCGAGTCTGCCGGAATGTCGGCTGTGGCCTGGGTTTCGGCCTGGACCGAGTCAGCAGGAGCTGCCGCCGCGGAATCCGTGCTTGCTGCGGCCGTGCCGGCGTTTGCAACCTGTTCGTTGCCGGTGTTGTCTGGCTTTGGAGCCGGGTTCAGCAGGTCGTTGCCCTGCTTGTCGACGATGCTCTTGAACTGGTTCTTGGGAATGCGTACGATGGTAAACTTGTCCTTGATGTAGCCACCAAGATTGACGGTGTCCCTTTCGATGCCGAGGAATTGCGCCTTTTGTGTCGTTCCGGAAAGGAGTTCCACCTGGGCTTCGATTCCCTTGGATTCGGCTGCATGGAGCAGTGCGGTTACAATTAGGAGCGGAATGCAGAAAAACTTGTTCATATTTCTCCTAGAATGAAAGGATTAGCCCGGCGGACAGAACGACGATGCCGATGCCAAGGGTCGTTCCACCGATGGCTTTGGCAGTCTTCGCTTTGCTGCGGTTCTCTTTAAAACTGTCTTTTGTTTCGCGGTAGCTGTCACTGTCGCGGATCAAACTGTTCTGGATGGCGTCGCGGTCCTTCCTTGTGTTCTTGATATATCTCTGCGTGGCGATGGCGGCAATCGCACTTGAGACGAATGGAATGGCCGACCCGATGATAAGCTTGTGGCCCAGGGACTTCCGTGTGCGGTGGGCGAGAATCCGTTCCTGCTTTTCGATGAGCTCGTCGTCATAGTTTTGGCGGAGTGATACGATGAGGAACGACGTGTCCTTTTGGGACAGGGTGACGTTGATAGTCGTGTCGCTGTAACCTTTCTGGAATAGTGTTATACGTACGGCGGTGTCTTTCGGCGGGAGCTTTACGAAGTTCGGGCTCACGTAGTCGGGGCTCGAGGAAAAATCGATGTTTGAACGATTTACGAAAATGTCAACCATTGTCGGGTTGGTGGAAACGTGCAGGTAGCGCGTTGCCGGTGCCGACGGCGGGACTGCCGAGGAATCTTGCTTGTTGGCGGTGTCCGCTAATGAGAACCCGTGCAACAGGAGCAAAAGAACCGCAAGGAATATCAGGGAATTCGGTTTCATTCGAGTTCCTTCTCATAAAAATATGGGCCATCAAGGACGAATTTGTCTTTTTTCGGAGTCACATTCCAGAAAACGGGGATGGTCGTGTTGCCTGCGTAGTCGCTAATCTGGATGTAGAGCCGTCTCTGCTTGTTGTTGGGAACCATCACGAACAGGACCGGTTCTTGGTATGAGAAGTTTACGGGATCGGTCTCGTCGTAGTGCAGGCTGATTAACGAAGCGTTGATACCGCTTCCCTTGTCCATGACTGCGAATTCGATGGGCGCGTAAACCGGGAATTCCATGTTGGTCGGCCATACGGTCGGAGCGATATTGTCTTCGAAATAAACGGTGTCCAGGTTGACGACGGTGTGCTCCGGAATATCTACTTTCAGCGAATCCGTCTTGTATTCGTCGTAATAGAGCTCTTCCAGATATATCGTGACTCCCGTTTGCGGGGCGAGTTTTGTGGATGTGAACGAGTGATTTTGACCGTAAAGTTCTTTTAATGTATTACCGCTGGCGTCCTTGATTGTGATTCTTGTATCGGGAGGAGCGATTTCGCTGAATGACTTGTATTCGATGGGAATGTTGAGGATCGAAGAGTCCGTGTCGATAAGCCGCGTGGAGAACTGGAATATGTTCGACGTGTCGACGGTTTGGTCTCCATTGGAGTTTGAAATGGTCATGATGACTCCCCAATAGAACGTAATGGATTCTTCTTCCAGGTGGATTCCGTAACTTTCCAGTGTATCCCTGCTCGGAACAATCGGACCTACGATGGTAGTTTTTTCGTTGCAGTCGGATGTGCCGAGAGGCTTGTTCCAGAGCATATCCTTTTTGTTTGAACCGTAGACGGTGCATTCGGCTGTTTCCCAAGGGTCTATTCCAATGGCATCCCACTTGAGGTTGATTTCCTCTTCAGAGAATGGGTCGATTTGGTTGTAGCCGTCCCGTGGGCTGGTCAGCGTGATGGATGAGGGCGAGTTGACATAGATTATGGTCGTGTCGGTCAATGTGTCGCCGAATTTGTCCACTGTTTGGAGAATGCAGTTGTATTCTCCAGGATTCTGGAAGGTATGGCGGAAGGTCGGGATGTTGATCTTCTTGTTTTCGATTTTCCAAAGCAGGCTATGGTAGTAGTTTACGGCCTCGTCCGCATCGAGGATTTCTCCGTTTAAGCGGAATACGGCCTGGATTTTCTTGCTGTCGTTGACGTTGAGGTAAATTTCCTTTTTTGGTGAGAAGAATATGTGGACGGGGCCGGTTATTGTTTCGGGAACGACGTAGATTTCCTGGGTTAGCGTATTCTTTTCCAAATTGGAAAATGTGGCCTCGTCTCCACACGAGGTCAGTGTGAATGCGCTTGCCGCCAAAACCGTAGCGAGAATTCGGTTGAATCTCTGGTTCATTATTCGCCCTCCGTGTTGTTGGCGGACGTATTTTCTTCTGCAAGCATTGCGTCGAACTGCTCGTCCGAGAGAACAATGGCGTAGCCCTTGGTGTCCCATACGGAAGATACTCCTCCATAGGGGTCTTTAGCTTCGACCCACCAGAAGATAGGGCCTTCCGGCAAGTTCGATACGATTGTCTGGGTGCCTTGGAGCTCTTTAGATGTAAAGATGACCTCGGACGAACTCATCGTGTTGTCGGTTGCGCGAACAATGGTGAGCTTGTATTTGAGCGGATCGTCTTCGGGATCGTCTGCCGGATCCCACCTGAATATGGCGCTGGTCCCGATGTACGATTCGCAGGGGAGGACGCAGTGAGTCGCATAGCTCATGAATGGTGGTTCGTTCAACTTGAGCTTCCATGACTTGGATTGGTTGATTCCATTGGAGTAGGTAATGGTCGTAATCATTTCCTGCTCTTTATTGTACGAATGGTAGCTGGTCAAGAGATATTCACCGAAATATTCATCTGTCAGGTCGATTATGATAGACTCGCTTTCGTTGCCGACTGGGGTGATTGTAAAGAGCATGGGGATGAAACTGTTGGGGTTATGGTCCCGGAAGAATACGGTAAGCGGTTTTTGGGTCGAAATAGTGGTATCGCCGTTCGTGTCAAACCAGAAAACGTCGGGACGCATGATGAATGTCTTTGTGCTGGTGTTGCCGCTACCGTCTGTCGCGATAACAGAAATGAGTTGTGGAATCCAGGAATGGTCCGATTCAATCGTGGGCACAATCAGCTTTTTCCCTTCGTAGGAATATTGTGAAACCTTGCGGTTGCCGATGTAGACAATCGTATTGGCGACGACATCTTCTCCGCTGTTGTCCTGGATGTTGAAAAATAGTGTGTCGGAGAAGTCGATCGTATCCTTCTCGGATGGGATCGTGATTATTGGGGGCGTCTCGTCTTTCATCGTGATGGAACCGATGGCGGTGACTTGCCCGGGTTCGACGGTTGCCCGGATCGTGTCGGCGACAAAGTCGGATCCCTTCTTGCACTGGGCTGTAATCAAATAGGTCCCCGGAGATAGCGGGTGGATTTCGAATAGCGAAGTTGTCGGTTTCTTTTTGAGAACCGTTTCGACTCCCGTGGGATTCTTGTTTTTGTCGAGAACAATCAGGTCAATGTCGGCAAAAATGTTTTCGCTGGATATCTTCAGGTCTCCGCTGATTCCGCCCTCGTCATTGACACCGCCTGTCGTGAATGTGCTGGAGATGGTTTTCGTGGAGGGAATCTTGTATTCGTTGTAGGCCTGGACCGTCCATCGGTATTGCGACAATGGCTTGAGCGCCTTGTTCATGCTGAAGTACGGGGTGCTTATGATGGTGTCGATGATGTCCGGCTCGCCGTCTTGCTCGTCGAGGATGTTGGTCAGCACGAAATGGTAATACAGGGAGCAGATGGAGTCCAAGTCGTAGGCGCTCCACGCAAACTGGATGTTCTCTTGGGGAGGTATGTTCTGTGATTCGTTTGCTGGGATGAATTTCTTGTTGTCGAGAATCGGGGGCGAGGAAATCCAAAGGTGGAGCGTGTCGCTGAGAGTATCCCCGAAGTAGGTAATCAGGACGAATACGATTTCATG
The DNA here is from genome assembly GCA_017642335.1 of Fibrobacter sp. Classification (GTDB taxonomy): domain Bacteria; phylum Fibrobacterota; class Fibrobacteria; order Fibrobacterales; family Fibrobacteraceae; genus Fibrobacter. Next base: position 2,892 of record JAGCPF010000054.1, on the reverse strand, counting down.
AGGCCCGGCAATCGGGATGGCATCGTGGACATTGAATTCCGATGCGAAGAATTTGTTGTCGATTAGCCAGTAGCTGTCGCGGATGCGGATGGATTTCGATGGCGTGACGTTTGCGATGAACAGGAGCGAATCGCCGTGGACAATCGTGTCGTACTTGACCTTTGCCGCTGTGGAATCAAAGGACTTGGACATGTAGGCGTTCACTTGGATGGGTGTAGCGTCGTCCTCGTTAAAAATCAAATTGTCCGAATCGGTACAGGCGTCAAGGAACGTCACCGTAAAGACGAACGAGAATGCGAGGGCGAATAGTCGAATCAGCTTTGTCATTTGCTATCGCCTTGTTGTGGCTTGACATAGAAAAGGATGACTTCGGACGAATCGGAGTCTCCGTAGTTGTCGGTCATGATGACTTGGAAGGAATGCTCGCCTTCGCTGAATCCCGACTGCCTTATTTTGTTGAATTCGCCTACGACATAGGCGTTGTCGTCAATCAGGATGGTGTACGTGAAATCTTCGTTGTCCTTGTCGTGCGAACGCCATTCGAACTGAAAGGCCGTTTTCGTATTTCCGTAGAGCGTGTCGGAAGGCTGCGGCTTGAGAACCGAGTCGATCTCGGGCGGTGTATTTATGATGATGTCGAAGTGCGAAACGAGGACGTTGTTCTCGGCGTCCCTGACGACCAGCTTGTCTGGGATTTGGCTTTCGTCCGTTTTTTGGGAGATGTGGTACGTGTTTCCATCACCGAGCCGGACATCGCCGTTTTCCTTGTCCTCTTTATACCATTCGTAAGTCAGGTCGTCGGAGAACTTGTCGGGAGTTGTCTTTGCGAAAATTTCCGCGACTTCCTGGGGATGAATCTTCAGCAACGTGGAATCTATGTTCTCGCCCTGTTTTACATAAACGGAAACGCCCTTTACGGTGTTCCGTTCGCTTGGCTCGCTCGGAATGTCGAAACAGGCCACCGTCATGAGGCCGGCGACCAGTGTTGCGAAAACCGAGAGAATTCTCGATATGTGGGTGTTTTTTAATACCATCATATACAAATGTAACTATATTCTAAAATATGAGTACCGAAAATTTTGAATATAAAAACGCAATGGCCCGTCTAGAGGAGATTTTATCAAGAATCGACAACTCCGAAATGGAGATAGACGAATTGGCCGGGCAGGTGCAGGAAGCTACGGAGCTGCTGCGCAAGTGCCGCCAGATTCTGCTCACGACCGAGAAAAACGTGCAGGAGGCCTTGGCGAGCCTGGACGGTGAAGCCGATGCGTGATGTAGATTCGGTGCCGCAGGGGCAGGACGTTCCCGCTATTGCGGTGAACGGCCTTACGGTAAGGTTCCCGGTCCGCGGCGGAGTGCTGGGCAAGGTTCGGGACTATTTTACGGCGGTGGACAACGTGTCGTTCGTCCTTCCGCAAGGGAAAATACTGAGTATCGTGGGCGAGTCCGGCTGCGGGAAGTCCACTCTCGTGAAATCGCTCGTCGGACTGGTTCCGGTGGCGTCTGTCGACTACAAGCTGTTCGGTGCTCCGGTCGTTGACGGAAAACTTTCCAATGGCAAGCGTGTTTGTGATCTGGTCCAGATGGTATTCCAGGATCCGTTCAGCAGCCTGAACCCGCGCCAGACGGTGGTCGAAATCTTGACAGCCCCCCTTGTGGCGAGGGGCGTGCCTTATGACGAGGCTAGGACCCGCGCGAAGCGCCTCCTGAATCGCGTATCCATCCCGGACGGGGCGTTGGACAAGTTCCCGCATGAATTTTCCGGCGGCCAGCGCCAGAGGCTCTGCATTGCCCGCAGCCTGATGGTCGAACCGAAGATCTTGCTCTGCGACGAAGTCACGAGCGCGCTCGATGTGTCGGTGCAGGCGCAGATATTGCACCTGCTCGACGACCTGCGCAACGACCTAGGTCTGAGCATCCTGTTCATTAGTCATGACATGCAGGTCGTCCGCGCGCTGAGCGACGAGGTCCTGGTCATGTATTTCGGGAAGATCGTGGAACGCGGGAATGCCGACGAGGTCCTTACGAACCCGCAGCACGAGTACACCAAGAAACTGCTCGCGAGTGTCCCCACCATCAGAAGGGGCTGATTGTAGCGACAATTCAATAGCGGCTATGACTAGCCGCAGTTTGCCTTTATACCTTTACGTGGAAGTAGTCCACATCGGGGTGGCTGATGTAGAGGCCGCTCACGGAGGCCTGCGGGTACATGGCGCCGTTCTCGGTGAGGCTGATGCCGACGCTTGCAAAGTCGATGAGACGCGCGACGTTGAAGATTTCCTTGATGTTCGGGAGCACGGGGTAGCCGACGGCCGGGCGGATGCCTTTCCAGCCGTTGTTGTGCGCGAGTTCCTGGCTCAGGTATTCGGCGCCTGCTTCGGCCAGGCGGTCGGCGACGGTCTGCATCAGGAGTACGTCGTAGTCGCTGCCGCCCTGTTCGGCCTTGAGTTTTTCCAAGCGCTTGATGAAGGCGTCGCTTACGGTGACGGCGAAGGCTCCTACGATGTCGCGGAATACATCCTTGCCGGCGGGAGCGGCGAAGACGCTTGCGGTGTTCGCGTTCGCAGGTGCAACATAGTCGCAAAGCGCGAGGCATGTGCCTTCGGGATTTTGCTGGCGTGCCGTGGCGACTTCGACAAGGTCGGAGTCGGTGCCGGTACGGCCCGTGTTGAACCTGATGGAATTTTCCGTACCGGCTGCAGGGTAGAACGCCTGCACGGCACGCAGTGCATACTCGGGTTTTGTGAGCGACTTGATGAGCGCTTCGGCGTCGGCCTTGAGCTTCTTGGCTTCTTCCTCTTCGGGCTTGATTTTCCAAGTGAAGAAGAAGTATTCCCAGCTGATAAGCGGGATGACTTTTTCGAGCGGAATCGGCGGGAGCTTGCTTTC
>JAGCPF010000053.1 GCA_017642335.1 Fibrobacter sp. | reverse complement strand
GAACCGTCGATCATCACGGAAGAGAAACCGTTGTCGATGCAGTCCTTGCAGAGTTCGAAAGAGTCACCGTGGTCGAGGTGGAGCACGATCTGCGGATTGGCGCAGCCGAGTTCCTTGGCGTATTCAACAGCACCCTGGGCCATGTAGCGGAGGATGGTGCCGTTGGCGTAGTTGCGGGCACCCTTAGAGACCTGCATGATCACCGGAGACTTCTGCTTGACAGCAGCCTGCACGATAGCCTGCATCTGTTCCATGGTGTTGAAGTTGAAAGCCGGGATGGCGTAGCCACCCTTAACAGCCTTTGCAAACATTTCCCTGGTGTTCACCAGGCCGAGTTCCTTGTAAGAAACTGCCATTTGATTTACCTCTTGAGTGATTGGCGACCTAGGCCGCCGGTTTAAAGTTACGCGGCTAAATTTAGCAAATTCGCTCCCGTTTGGAAACACGGGAACGAAAAAATATCAACGCGGAATGGGGTGGCGGGGGCGCGCTCACTTGCGCAACTTGGACAGGGCCTGCAGGACCTGTGCGCGGAGTTCCCGGAGGACTTCCGGGTCGGGATTGTGCGGGGGGAGGGGCTTGGCGTTTTTTGTTTTAAGTTCCTTGACGAGGGCGATGTCCTGTTTCCGCCAGCTCCGTTTTCCGGCCCGGTTGCGGGGGACGCTGAGTTCGGGGATGTGCTTTTCCCAATAACGCAGGGTATACTCCGGCACCCCGATCATCTCGGAGACCTCCCTCGTGGACCAGTAGACCTTTTCGATTTTAAGACTGCCGTAACGCATGTTCCTTTAAGGCAATATAGTTCTTTATTCCTCGAAGTGTACCTGGAATCGTTCCTGTTTCTACGTGGGCCGGATTCCTACTGCTGCGGGAGCTCGGTGTGCTGTCGCTGCATCTCGAATCCCTGTTTTTTCCGCATACACCCTCTGGATGATGTGTTAATAATATTTCGTAAGTCTATATATTTCAAAGTGTTATGATAAAATGCTAACAACTAGAAACGGGTGGTTTTCCTTCGAAAGTGGCTCTTCCTGTAACCGAAGAATGCGTCGAGGCCTCTCTTTTTACTTGCACTTTGACCCGGGAAAATTTAGTTTTAGGGAGTATGGGTTTTTAAGGAGTATTTATGTCTTTGCGTACGTTCCTTGTCGCCGGGATTGCAGTTGCCTTGTTTTCGACCGTCTCTTTTGCGGAGGGCGGCGTTACCTACACGCTTCACAAGTCTGCAAACCCGACTGCCGACGAGCAGGACGCCTACAAGCGCATCACAGCCGTCATGGATTCGGCGGTCAAGCTGTACAATACTTACTCGAACCTCTCCAAGTTCATCAACGTCTATTACTCGCCGGGAGTGCCTACGGCCGAGGCGAGCAGCAACGGCGACCTGCGTTTTGGCGAAAACCGCAGTTACATGGTGGTCCCGACAGCCATGCACGAGATGGGGCATACGATGGGCATCGGCACGACCCAGGAATACTGGGATGCATGCCAGGACGGAGTTTTCAGGAACGACAAGGTCCAGGCTAAGCTCCGTGAACTGAGCGGCAAGCCGAGTGACGAACTCCATTGCGACAGGCAGCATATTTGGCCGTACGGGTTGAACCAGGCCAGCGAAGTCAAGTCCGAGAAGGACCTGATTATCCATGTGCAGCTTGTCGATTTTATCCACCAGCAGCTATTCAAAGAAGCGTTCTATAAGCAGGGGAGGATCAAGTCCCTAGCCAACTCCAAGTGCATGGGGATTACCTCCGACAATGCGCTTGAACTGATGGACTGCTCCAAGAAAGAGACCTTCGTGAAGATTTTCTCCGTGGGCGACAATCCGGTCACCTATTACATCAAGCTCGGGAGTCGCGTGGTGGACATCCCAAACGAGTCGACTGCGGCGGGTGTGAAGGCTTCGACCTACGGCTACAACGGCGGTGGACACCAGAGGTACGTTTTCGAAGGGGCGAACGTAAACACCCCGAACGCCCTGTATCTCAAAAACGCCAAGAGCGGCCATTACCTGCAGGCCGTCGACAATTCCGTGGTGCAGAACCCGAAAAAGAATTCCGACGACTTCATCTGGCAAATCGAGGAAGAAGCCTCTGCGCCCGACACCTCCAAGGCTCCGGACACGACGAAAACCGCCGACACGACCAAGGTCGCGGATACGACCAAGACGGCTGACACCTCCAAGGTGGCCGACACGACGAAGCCGGCCGACACCTCAAAAGTTGCTGATTCTTCCAAAACCGGAGACTCGTCAAAGACCTCGATTGCCCAGATCCGGGAACCGAAGGTTGAGCTTGCTCCGGCCAGGGCTTTCGACCTCAAGGGCAGGAGTCTCGGCAGGCAGCCGCTCGGCCGCAGCCGGGCCTCGCATACCGTCATATTCCGCAAATAGGTGCAGAACTTGAAACATAGATGGCCGCTCAAAAAGCGGCCTTTTTAGTTTGAAAAATGTTTTTTTGGTGCGTTTAGCGTAAGTCATTGAAAATCAACGACTTATGAATTTTTGCGGATACAAAAATCCCGAATACAAAAAAAGACCGTTCGTAAGAACGGTCGAATTTCTTTTCCGATTCCGGAGAATTACACACCGAAGGCGTCGTCGGCCTGGGCGCTGACGTCCGGCGAAATTTCCGTAACAGGGGAGGCGTTTTCAGCTTCCGGGGCGAAGGCGGCTGCGCCAACAGCTTCGGCAGAAACGTCGTTGGAGGTCTTTTCGGTCATCGAGAGCTTGCCTTCCTTGAACTTGTACATGGCAATCGTGGTCGGCTTCTTGGTGAGCTGGATGAATCCCTGTCCTGCTTGCTTGTTGATGAAGCGAGCCTCGTGCGCCATCATGACGACAGCACGGAATACAGAGCCCTGACATTGTTCATTGGAATAGATGTCGTCCAGGTAAACTCTCTGATCAGGCATTTGGACCTCTGGAAAAAGTTTTAGAAGAGGGAGAGGGATTCGAACCCTCGTTACCGTAAAGTAAACACGCTTTCCAAGCGTGCGCCTTCAACCACTCGGCCATCCCTCCTTAGGATGTGGAGCCAAATATAATTTATTCCTTTTGTTTTGTCAAGCGATTTGGCCGTTATTTTGCATATTTTTTGCGAAAAAATCAAAAAAATATGGCTCCGAGCCTCGAGCCTCGAACTTCGGGCCTCGCTCATCAATCCTACATCTTGCTGATTTCGTCCCAGACAGTCTGCACGAGCGGCTCGATGGTCTTCGGGGTGAAGTCGAACTTGATGCCCGCCGTGTTGAACATTTCGGGAATAGACACGCTGTAACCGAGGCTTTCGGCTTTAAAGAGCTTGTCGATGGCGGCCGGGCCTTCCTTCTTGAAGTTCGCCCAGACTTGCAGGGCGCCCAGCTGCGCGATTCCGTACTCGATGTAGTAGAACGGGCACTCGAACAGGTGAAGCTGCTTCTGCCAGAGGTTCCGGCGGACGGCCTCGAGCCCGGAGTAGTCCACGCCGGCATCGTAGCGGGACATGATTTCGTCCCAGATGTCGCTGCGGTCCTCTGCCGTATGTTCGGGATATTCGTAAAGCCTGTGCTGGAAACTGTCGATGCTCGCCACCCACGGGAAAAGCCAGACGACGTCGGCCAGTTCGCCCAAGACACTGCGCTGGATGGCCTCGTTGTCGTCACCGTAGAACGGCTTGAGGTTCGACATGCCGATAAGTTCCATGCTCATGCTCGCCACCTCGGCAAATTCCGCCGGCACGTCGCGGTACGGGAAAATCGGCTGGTTTGCAAGCGCGAATTGGTGGAACGAGTGGCCGGATTCGTGCAGGAGCGTGTAGATGTCGCGGTCCGTGGCGGCCGAGTTCATGAAGATGAAGGGGAGGCGGCTCTCGTCGAAACCGATCTGGTAACCGCCCGGGGCCTTGCCGAGCCTGGAATCCGGGTCGATAAGTTTCTTGGCCTGCATCTCGCGGGCCCACTTGCCCGCCTGCGGGTGGACTCCCTCGAAAATCCGGTCGACCTTCTCGATAAGTTCTACACCGGTCTTGTACGGAGCCAGCGGCGGACGGTTCAGCGGGTCGACGTCCAGGTCCCACGGGCGAAGGCGCTCGAGGCCCATCTTCTGGGCGCGGCGCTTGTACATTTCACGCTGGAGGGGGAGGACGAGCTTCTCGATGCTCTCGTGGAAGTCCTTGCAGTCGTCCGGAGTGTAGTCGAAACGGCGCTTGGCGAGGAAGATGTAGTCGATGTAGTCCTTGCAGTGTGCGTTCTTGGCAATCTTGTTGCGGATTCGGAACAACTTGTCGAAGGCGTCGTCGAGCGGCTTCTTGTCTTGGAGGCGGCGTTCCCAGACGGTGCGCCAGGCCTTTTCGCGCAAGTCACGGTCCGTCCTTTCGAGGTAGGCACCGACCTGCTGGAGCGTCTTGACACTGCCGTCGAACTCGACGCTCATGCCGCCAGTAATCTTCTGGTAGTCCTGGATGGCCTTGGTTTCTTCGGTCGAAAGGGGAATATTTCTCGGGTCGAACAGGTCCAGCGAAACCTGGACGCTCTTGAACCATATGCCGAATTCGCTCTTCAGGTCGTTGAAACTGGGGTGGGCGACGAGCTTCTTGTTCAGCTTGTCGTCGTACTCGTTCGAGATGGGCTCAATATTTTCTACAAAATCTCCGTAGGCCTTGGCGGCAGCCTCGTCCTGAGTGTTCAGCGTCATTGCCACATAGCGGCGGCTGGAAACTTCGGCCAGCACCGATTCCAGTTCGCTCCAGTTGAGAATCCAGCTGCGCAGTGCGGCGGGCGAGGGCGGGACCTCGGCGGTGAGGAGCGATTGGAATAGGGAAGTCACGAGTGAAACGTTGTCAGGATTGAAATCTTGCGGAACAAACTTGCGAGTCATTTAAAAACCTCCAGGCAGGATGGCTCCTACCCAGTTATTTACGATGCCGTTGATGATGGAAGTCCTTACGGTCTCCATGATTTTGTTCATTTCCTCGTCGGAAATGTCACGTTCGATGTTAAAGTCTAGCGGAATTGTCTTTCCGTCGGAATCTAGGGCGACCTCGATGATGCCGACAATCTTGAAATGGCGCACGTCGGGCAGCTTGAAGATGCGCCAGTCCAGCGGGAATTGAGTCTTGACGGATAGGCTGTTCTTGCCCGGATTGAGCAGGCTTGAGTCCTTGAGCGTGACCGGCAGCGTGATAATCGTGTCGAGCGTTATGTCCGCGTTGAACGAGCGGATCCACAGTGTGTCCTTGCTCCCGTTCGTCGCCGAGAGCGCAATGTCGATGTTCGCCTTCCCTAGCTCTTTCTCGATGATGCCGCGGGCGAAGTTCTGGAGCAGCGTCACGACCTGGGGATTCGGCAGCAAGCTGGAGATGACGCTCTTATCCGGGAAAAGGTCCCTGTTGATGTTGACCGAGTCCAGCGACAGCGACTCGAATTCGATTTTTGTTTTAGAAAGGATGTCGGCCGCGGCAATTTTCCTTGTGGCGGCGCAACTTGTCAGCATCAGGACGCCCAGAAGCGCCAACAGCAAAAAGGCCGCGATTCCCGACCGATGTCTGGCAAAACTCCCGAGTCCAATATTTTTTTTGATTATCATCTTTCTATCCTTTGACAATATAATAAAATAGTTGGAGCTCCTTGGCTCCAAAAGGGCAATGGAGCCATATGTGACGTTTTGTCGTGATTCTTATCTTTGAAATTCTCAAAAATATGCGGAAATTACTATTTTCCTCCCGTTAGTGTGTTGCCGATAATGCGGATTATGTAAACTAAATAATCGAGTTTTAGGAGCGCCTCTTGATTCTTATAAGAAGTTTGCAAACCGATTTTCCACCCCTGTGTAAAACGGTTTTCCAAACGAAGGTTTCCAACCAAGTAGCCAAACATTAGTTGCAAGCCCATGTGGCAACATGAAGCTGCGGTTTCAAAACCCAGGTTTGAAACCCTCTGTTTTGACACATGGTTGGCAACGAGTGTTGAAAACGCTCTGTTTGCCACAAATTGTTCTAAAATTGGCTTTTTTCGCCAATTTTCGTGGAAAACGGGTTTAAACTGCGGTTGGACACCAAGTTTGCCACGCTAGAATTCTTACATATCAAAAATGCTGTTAACCGATTTATATATGTAATTGAAAAAAAGTTTTTTTTGCCTTACATACTAAATCGTTTTATTTTCTATTTAAATATGTAATTTTCTATGTTATTTGTGAAAAAGAACACCTTTTGGGGCAAAAAAAAGAATGAGATTGCGTCATTTGAACAAAAATCCAGGAAAAAAAGCCAAAATGCAGCTCAATTTACATACTAAAAACGAAAAAAAGGACATTTGTTCTGTAATCCATCGAAAAAAAGGTTTTTATTTTCTTGGAATCCGTTTTTCTTTCTCTGTTTCAAAATAAAACTTGATTGTGCGTTCTCCTGCACAAATCCGCTACTTTACCTTTGGCATATTTTTTGCTAAATTTGGCACGAAATGTAAAACTGGCGCCCGCAGGGTTTTCTCGGGCGATTAAATAGGACAATTTGAAATGGCTGAAGATTTGAACGAACAGGAACCGACTGCAGAAGAAAAGGCAAAATTCGAACAGGACGTGCTCAAGGCCGCCGAAGACGCTATGAAATTAGACGAGAGACGTGGTTCGGCAAGCTCACCAACCGAGACGAGAGACGAGAGTGAAAAAAACGCTGAGCCGACCGAGAATGCCGACTCCCCCGCTGAAAAAGCTGACGATGCTGCTGAACAGCCCGCGGAACCCGCTGCCGATGCTTCGGCGAGCTCAGCAACCGAGACGGCTGCCCTCAAGGCAGCCCTTGCCGATGCCAACGACCGCAACCTGCGCCTGATGGCCGAATTCGACAACTACCGCCGCCGTACGGCCAAGGAACAGCTCGAACTCATCGAGACCGCGAACGGCAAGCTCCTGGAAAAGCTCTCCGAAGTGCAGGACAACTTCGAGCGCGCCTTCGCGAGCGAAAACAAGGCCCAGGATTTGGAAGCCTTCGAAAAAGGCATGCAGATGATCTACAACCAGTTCGCGAAGATTCTCACCGACGCGGGCCTCGAACAGATTGACCCGACCGGTGCGGAGTTCGACCCGAACATGCACGAAGCCTTGATGCAGCAGCCCAGCGAGACCGTGCCCGAAGGCCACGTGGTCACCGTGTTCCAGAAGGGCTACAAGCTCAAGAACAAGATTCTGAAAACGGCGAAGGTGATTGTCTCGTCCGGGAAGTAATCCCGCACAATCTCCTCCCCTTTTCTCACAAATCAGACATTATTCAAAATCCAGTATATTGCCGGATGATTGTTTTTCAATCGGCGGTATTTGTCGGCAAGTTCCCGGAATCGCGCTCTGGATTTAGGGCTCACTTTATCACACATGATGTTTTCGTCTATGAAAATAATGAGGTCTAAAAAGTTTCTGCAGAAATAGAATGGTATAGACCGTCCATAGGGTAAATTTTTTGGACTGAGATCAATATCTCCCCCATAAGGGTAAGGATTGTCTTGGCGTAGGAATGCAAACATATAGTAGAAAGGGAATACGGCGCGGACTTGAAGAATTTCGTAATTCCATGGCGTGAATTCGCGTTTTTTCGATGGACTTAGCGCAGGTCCAAACATCAACTGCCACCGGATTCCATCCTTCGTCACAACATAAATAGAGCAGGCTGAAAAAAAGAAGAAAGACATGCATGCAAGGGCTGCAATGGGAAGAAACCAGTGAGAATGGAACATTTCCACTATATTAAGGACTTCGCTAAAAAAGTAAAAGCCATAAAGAAAGACAGCCCCGTTAAACAGCCTCAACCCAAGACGTAGGCTCAAAACGACGTGTTTTTCCGTAAAGTCATGCATTTCAGTCTAAATTTATAATAATAAATGAAATTTGAAACTCGAACAACTCCACTTTTTAACCTGTAAAAAAGTATATTAACAGGGAAATTATAAAACGGAGAAAAAAATGGATACTCTTTTAATCGTTGGAATTGTCATCGCGGCGATTGCCGTCATCATCCTGCTCGCCTTCATCGGCAAGTTCTTCAGCCTCTGGCTCCAGGCCTTGTTCTCCAGGGCGAACGTGAGCATCTTCCAGCTCATCGGTATGCGCCTGCGTAAGGTGCCGCCGCAGGTCATCGTGGAAGCCCGAATCCTCAGCTGCAAGGCAGGCCTCCCCGTCGACACCAACCTGCTCGAAGCCCACTACCTTAGCCGCGGTAACGTGCTCCGCGTGATCCAGGCCCTCATTGCCGCAAACAAGGCGAACATCAAGCTCGACTTCAAGGAAGCCGCCGCCATCGACCTCGCCGGCCGTAACGTGCTCGAGGCCGTGCAGATGTCCGTGAACCCGAAGGTCATCACGACCCCGAAGGTTTCCGCCGTGGCCCTCGACGGTATCCAGCTGCATGCCGTGACCCGCATTACCGTGCGCGCCAGCATCCAGAAGTTGGTCGGCGGTGCAGGCGAAGACACCGTGATTGCCCGTGTGGGTGAAGGCATCGTGTCTTCCATCGGTTCTGCCAAGAGCCACAAGGACGTGCTCGAGAACCCGAACATGATTTCCAAGAAGGTATTGGCTTCCGGCCTCGATGCCGGTACCGCATTCGAAATTCTCTCCATCGACATCGCCGACGTGGACGTGGGCCAGAACATTGGCGCTATCCTCGAGACCGACCGTGCCGAAGCCGACAAGAAGATTGCTCAGGCCAAGGCAGAAGAACGCCGCGCCATGGCATACGCTGCCGAACAGGAAATGAAGGCGAAGGTCATGGAAATGAAGGCCAAGCTCGTGGAAGCCGAAGCCCAGATCCCGATGGCCATGGCTACCGCTCTCCGCGACGGCAAGCTCGGCGTGATGGACTACTACAACTTGAAGAACATCGAAGCCGACACGCAGATGAGAAAGGAAATTGGAGCTGCTCCGGAGGCTAAGTAATCCGTGGAAGGACTCCTCATACTCATCGGCATCTGGGTCCTCGATATCGTCATCAAGAAGGTCGCGGCAAACCGGCGGAAGCAACAGCAACTGCCGCCGACCATGAACCGGCGCGAAGAGATTGAAGACGACCAGGAAAACGACGATTACGGGACTGAAGAAGCCCCGCATGCGCCGCGTTCCCTGCAGGACCTGATTCGTCAATTCGAGGAAGCGCAGCGGCAGGCAGCTCAGGGTAATATCGAGCCGCCCGTTCCCCCTGTGGAAAAGCGTCGTGACCCGAACAAACCTATCACGCTCCGCGATGTTGCCGAAGTCGTCATCGGTGTCGATATTGTCAATCTGGAATTCCTTATGGATGAATTCGAGGTCGACGAAAATACGGCCGCCGAGATGCTCATGGCACTGCAGGCCCACCGCATCGTGGGCCACGACATGGGCGAAGGCGACTGCGATGTGCTCGTGCACGACATGGACGAACTGGACAATCTCCTAAATCGTGCCCATCGTCAAGAAGAACAAGATGCCGAAGCGGAACGCGAGCAGGCTTTGCGCGATGAGCGCGAAGAAGCACGCCGCCTGGAGTTGGAACGCCAGCGCAAGCTGAACGAACTCGAAGGCCGTGCAAAATCTGCCCGAGAAGCCGCCGGCACGGATCTTGCTGCGCTTGCAGCTGCCGAATCCGCAAACGAAGTGCCGCAGCAACGCTCCCCCGCGGTCTCGACGAAAAACATCGCCGATGTGCGCAAGGGATTCATCTGGGCCAAGGTTCTTGACGAGCCGCGCTTCAAGCGCCGTTGGAGCGCACAATACCGCTAATCCACCGAACCCCGTGCCGAGCCTATGCGCAACAAGATCCTGCAAGCATTAATCCAGTCCCCGCACAAACGTGACGATGCGCTGCCCAGCGTCCGCATGCTCATGGCCACGTTCAAGGCGAGTTCCGGAACCGTACAGGCCGTCCTCCGGCAGTTGCAGGATAACGGACAAATTTACTGTATCCGCGGTAAAGGGTGTTTTTGGGGAAACGCCCCGCAGCAGATAAGGCTCCCCACGCCTCGTGAAAACGCGACGACTAGGCTGAACCGTCTTTTTGATGACGACTGGAAACACGGCAAGTTCAAGCCCAATGACCCGTTGCCCCTCTTGAAAGAGATGGCAGAACGCTACCATGCGAGCCTCCCCCTCCTCCGCAAATTCCTTGCGCAGAAAATGGAGGCCGGAATCCTCCAGCAAATTGGTCGGCGTTATTTTTTCGCCCAAAACCACAGGGATACCTTCGGGAATTCCGGGAACGGGCTCAGCGAACTCATCTTCGTCACGCGATGCAATAGCTGGGGCGGCTTTACCGCCGAGAGCGAACGTGAACTGGACTTTTTGCGCCTTATCTATAAAACAGCCGGTGCCCGCAAGTACAAACTCATCCTCCTGGGAATGGACGAGAACAGCGGCGACCTGATTGACCGCAGTGGTCAAGTTGTCCGCCTGCAAGACTACACGCATGCCATCGGAGCGCTGCTGAGCACGTTGCTCGTGCAGAAACCCCTCCCCCTCCTCCAGCTTTTCGCGGGTGTCAAGTTCCCCGTGGCCGTCTGGTGGGAGCAACCGGTGGATAGCATCCCGAAATTTTATTTGAACAAGCCGCACTGGGCTTTTTTCAATTCGACATTCGGTGAACTGCCGGGGATCGAGGTGGGAAAATATCTCGCCAACAGCAACATCCAAAACGTCACCTTCTTCTCGCCGTACCACAACAGTTCCTGGTCCAAGGATAGGCTTACCGGCTTGCAGAAGGCAGGTTTGAATGTCGACAGTCGCGTAGACACTGAATTCGCAAGCCCGTGGGACTACCGACAAATTGCGCGCGCCTCCGTCGCAAAACAATCCGTAGAGGCTTACTCGCGCAGGTTGCTGAAGAAAAAACTCATGACGCTGATTCCGGCCAATGGCGAAAGCGCACCCCAAGACGACTGGTGGGTCTGCGTCAACGACGAGGTTGCGGGACTTTTCATCGAAATGGCCGAAGACGGCGAATGCACGCTGCCCGGCGACAGGAACCAGCCTCACATCATCGCATTCGACAACTCCGCCGAAAGCTACCTGCTGCGCATCCGGAGCTACGATTTCAACACCGACGCTCTCGTGGAGCAGATGTTCTATTACCTGGAAAATCCCGAAATCGGGAAAAATAAAATCCACCACATCCTCGGGAACGTGGTGGAGAAATAAGCTTTAAGATTGCTTACTTATTGCTCGCTTCGCGAGCCACAATGCTGCGGCTCGGTCATGAGCAAGCAAGCTTGCTTACGACACTCGCCTTGTTACTTGTTTTTATTGACGATCAGGGTCTTGGCCTTGAAGGTCTTCTTGTCGATCCACTTGACCATCAGGGAAACCTTGTTGTCCTTGTCGAGGGCGGCCCAGTACTTCTTGAGCGTGTCTTCGGCGTTGTCGAAGATCGGCATCAGCTGCGGGAATCCCTTGAAGGAGGGAATCGGGTTGCCATCGGTTTCGTAGGTGCTGATGAAGTGGCCGAGGCCCGGGAGTGCCTTCTCGAATTCAAACGTCATGCGTTCGCAACCGGCGTCTTCGCAGTTGTTGCGGCTCTTGAGGATGGAGAGCTTGTACACGGCGGGCTGGGCGTTCTTGTAGTGGATGCCCGAGATGCGCGGCGTGAAGTTCGGGGCGTCGTCTTCGTACTGGCGCGTAGCGAGAGCGCTCTCGAAGGTACCGCCGAGCTTGATGGCGTTGTAAATGGTGTCGGTCTGGTCGCCGTTCGTGATAATCTGGACGTCGGCGGTGTGGCGGGCCGGGTAGTAGATAATCAGGTGCGGGTCCGTGAGCTTGGATTCGTCGAAGGCCTTCGTCTTCATGAAGCCGGTCTTCGGTTCCATCTCGAAAACACGGTTACGGCTGTTCACGCTGCGGCCCATGATCCAGTAGACCTGCACGTAGGACTTGCCGTCGGCGCTGGTGCCGAGCACGATGCCACGGCCGGGATACGGGTTCTTGGAGAGGGCTTTGAAATTCTGTTTTGCTTCGTCGATGTAGGACATAGTGATTAGTAAATAGTGGTTGGTGGTTGGGGCGCCTTCGGCGCATTGCAGTTACAAAAATAAAAAAAGGAGGACTGGCCTCCTTTGTTTTTGCGAAATTTAGTTCCATTCTTTAAGGCAAGAGTCTATCGTTTTGCGAGAATCGGCAGGCAAAACGTCATAGACATTCCCATAGAACTTTAAATACTTGATATCGGCATCTGCCTCAGAAATGTCAAATCGGGCTTCGACAGGGCAATACAACGTAATAACGTCACGTATTTCAACGTCATCCCAAATGGACAAGGTATCACCGGAACGTTCGGAGTAATAATCACCATCAATTTCAATGGAGGTCAACTGTATTCCATCAAGAAGCACCTGATAACCTCCGTCCTCCCCTTGCAACATGAAAGCCCCTGTACTACGGGGGCAATGGCTGAAGGATTCGTCGCAGTCCCCGACATGCAAGGTCTCATACCGATTTGTTTTCCTTCCGTTGGCACCCGACGAGGAGTCTCCGCAGGCGACAAGCGCAAGCGACAGCGCAACAGCGTATGCAAGCATCTTTTTCATACAAACCTGCTTTTTAACTTTTATGTGAACAAATTCCTACAACCCTTCAGGAGCTGGGCCAGGGACCACCTCGTACACCGTCTCTTTTTTATTGTAAGGAGCGTGCGCAAAGTACTTGATATCCGCATCCCTTGCCTCTATATCGAACCAATGGTCGCTCACGCACTTGCACGCTGTCGGAATCATCGCCGTGACATCGATTCGCAGCGTATCGCCAGAACGTTCCACGTCCATCATCACCTTGTCAAAGCCACAATAGTCATCCATTTTCGGAATCATCAACCGATATTTGCCGTTTTCGTTATACAGATATGCCAACGGCAAATCTTCCGAGCTCTCTTTCAGCAAGGATACCTTCTTGGAAAGGTTTTCGTAGCAGCCCTTGAAGGACATGCTCACTTCTCGTGCGGAGCTTTGCTCAGAAGCAGCCGGTGAATCATCGCTACCACAAGCCACGAACGGCAAGGGAGCGAAAACCATAACCATGGCGTATGCAAGTATCTTCTTCATACAAACCTTCTTTTTAGCTTTCATAAGAACGAATTCCTACAGTCATTCCGGAGCCGGACCAGGGACAACCTCGTACACCGTTTTGCCACTTGATTTAGGACTGAATGCAAAGTACTTGATGTCCGCATCCCTCGCCTCTATATCGAACCAATGGTCGCTCACGCACATGCATTTTGTTGGAATGATTGATTTTACATCGACAGAAAGCGTATCACCGAAACGGTTTACGTCCAATTTCACATCTGCAAACCCGCAATAATCATCTAACTTCGGGATCATCACTTGGTATTTATCGTTTTCATGATAAAGATACGCTTTCGGCAAATTTTCTGAGCTTTCTTTTAACAGAATTCTGGAAAGGCTTTCGTAGCAGCCCTTGAAGGCCATGTTCACTTCTCGAGCAGAGCCCTGCTCTGAAGCACCCGACGAGGAGTCGTCTCCGCAGGCGACAAGCGCAAGCGACAGCGCCGCAGCACATGCAAAAATTCTTTTCATATTCTCCCCCTATCTAAAATTGGTTTCCGCAATTTGTTTCGATTGTATTGATATGCGTCTTCAGCGCATTCCTTAAATCCTTGATATACTTCTCGTTGTTCTCTTTTTCCTCATCCAGGTAAACGGAATTGACCTTGAAATGGCTGGGTACGCCGTCGTTGCAGGTTCCTGCATCCAAAATATTCTGTAATCTTTCGGGATAGGTCAACGAAATGTAAACCGAATCCCCGGGAACGAAGCCTTCCATATCCTGACATGCAGGAATCACGTTCGGCATAGGCGTCATTAATTCATAATGATCCTTAAGGTTCTGAAGGCAGTTCTTGTAACTTAGGGAATACTTTCCAGACTCCGGGCCTTTAAGGATTTCATTTACCTTGTCGTTGACGATATTGTCGGCTGCTTGAGCCCCGTTATATCTTTCATCGAATAGCGTCTCGCAGAACTGCTTGGCCGTGACGCAAGTATCCGTTGTTGCTGCAGGCGACCTGACCGAGGCCACCAGGGAATCTACATCGAGGAAATCGCTCTTGCCACCTGCGCCAATGCTGCTAGTGGCTACGTCGCCACCGCAGGCAGTGCAAGTGACAGCGGCCAGCCCGAGTAAAATAATGCCGATATATTTGTGATGCTTTTTCATATTTCCTCCCTTTAATTATTCTTGGCGAACCGTCCTAATCGATTCGAACGGCTGTCACAAGCGGCATCGGTTCAAAATGGCCGAATACGAGAACGTTGGTATTCGAGAAACGGGAATTCTGTTCTATCTTGAAATTGATTCGCGACGGACAAATGCAGTTCGTGCCAAACAATCCGGCGGAAGGCTGAACGTACAGCGTGTCGTTCGAGGCCGAGACTTCGAAGTTCACGTTCTCCACGCCGCAACCCACGTCGAGTTCGTTGATGAGAATCATGTCGAACCCGTCATCGCCGACTACTCTCCCGGCGATATGCTTCGTCGAAGTGGTGTCGAAATCCGGGGCAAATGTCGTTTTCGATAGCATAGGCCTGTTAAGCGTCTGCCTGTCGTTCTTGCATTCTATGGCAATGTCTTTTGCAAACTGGTGCATTTCTTCGACCGTTATGACATCCATATCGATAATTTCCATAAAGAACGGCTCACCGGTCGCGCCTTCAATGGAGAGGACTGTCGCTAACGCGTAGGCTTCGTTGTTTTCCACGGCAAATTTGATTTCGAAATTGCAGGGGCACCTCATTGCGTTTGAACGGTCGAACTTTGCCTTCACATGGACCGTATCTCCTGAAACATTGGCATCCAGCGTATCGACGACGACACCGCATGAGAGCGAAATATTTTCCAACGTAAAGCCGGTCCGTTCGGTACTGACATACCTATAGGCAACGGGAGGAACTTTTCCATCATTTATGGAAACCGTATCTAGCGAAGCACCGTCCAGCAGCGGGTCCGCTCCCCGGACCGTCTCTTGGCACTGGCCGGTGGCATCCGTAATTACCTGGTGCGTGCTCCCGACTTTTGCAGCAGACGAAGAACTTTTTGCCACAGACGAAGACGATCCTATGGTTGAGTCGGACGAAGAAGATTGATATAAGTCGTACGGGAAGAAGGTCCAGGTCGTATCATAAACACCTTCGGCAGACGGGCTGAATGTCTTTATTATACAGAAGGTTGAATCGTAAACACCTTCTTCATAAGGTTCATGCGGAAAATAAACACATGACGTATCGGGCGCTTTTTCGGGAGCGGGGCCAGGAACGACCTTATAAACATTTCTAATGTATTTTAGATATTTGACATCCGCATCTTCTTCCGGAATATTAAACGTATAATACACGTAACATATCCAATCCAATATGGCAATCGTATCACTAGGATACATAACCTCCAGGGTATCTCCAATACGTTCTGCTTTAAGTTCAGTATCTGTGTAATATCCGATAGCAGACACGTCCGGAATAATAATCTGGTAACCGACTTTTTCGTTATTGGTCAGGTAGGCTAGGTCTCCTCCATTGGTATAATTAAGGCTACAAGGGCCCGAATTGGCAAGCACTGTTTTTTGGGATACCGAATCGTTATCGGAGATGTCGGACACGTCTTGATCAATCGCGGTCGAGGCCGTATCCCCCACGACGGACGTTTCTGGCGATTCCACGTTAACCACGCTTGAAGTCTTTTCGTCCCCGCAGGCCACAAAGGCCAGGGTCAACGGAATGAGTGCCGAGGCGGCAATGTTTGCAAGTATCTTCTTCATATGAACCCCCTTTACCTTTCCTCGAACAGGATAGGCAT
Organism: Fibrobacter sp.; assembly: GCA_017642335.1. GTDB lineage: Bacteria > Fibrobacterota > Fibrobacteria > Fibrobacterales > Fibrobacteraceae > Fibrobacter. The sequence goes on along the minus strand of JAGCPF010000053.1, from coordinate 46,858 downwards.
CCATAAGTCAAAAATGATGTAGTTGAAATCAGTGTCCGGCTTGTCCAGCGTAAAGGAGACCGTCGCGGCGCAGGCGCAAGTTTTATCCCAGCGAAGGGTCATCGACAATGTATCGTTCACCAGGCCGACGGGGATCTTGTTTCCGGAATTGATTTCTTCGAAGAATTGAACCTCTTCTGCCGAATCGCAGGGAGTATTAAGATATGCGCCATCCAGGTAGATGTTTACGGAATCCCCGTCGACGGACTTGTACGCTGATGCGCCCAGAACGTCCGCGGCGGCAACCGGCTCGTCCGTAACGGGAACAAGTTCGGCCGAATCCACTTTGACATAGTCGATGATGCACTGGGCGGAGAAATTCCTTGCCAGGTAATAAATAGTGTCCGGGACAGAAGGATTAACAATCGTATCCATACGATAAACCGTATCTCCTTCATCATCGGACGAAGATGGATGTATGTCCGGGGCAAGATTATTCGACCCTCTATCGCTCGAGGAACTGCTTTCTTCTACAGAAGGGCTGCTTTTCGCTTTGGAACTGCTGCTGGCTGCCGACCCATTGTCATCATTAACAAGCGAACTTTCCGATGAACTACTTTTCTCGGATACATTTACAAGGCCTCTATTGGCGTTGGGATCGATGGACCCTCCCCCAGCGACATCCACGTCGCTAGAACACGCAACGATGAGCAGCAAGGAAAGAGACCATGCGGCAAGAGCAAGATTCTTAAGCATGGGAAGCCTCCTTTATCTTGTCCGTGAACGGGAAAAACTGGAAATTGACTCGGCAGACTTGGTCGGAATCGTCGTATTCGTTGGCGATGGAGAGGACCTTCTTGCAGCAGGCATTTATTTCGTCGACTATCCTCTTGCTAGCCTCCTCGTTCACGCCAATCGTGAGCCCGGTAAAGTAACGTTCGCTTGGAGAATAACGGTCGACGGCGCGGGCCGCCATGTTCGCCATCTCCTTGTGCATGGCGCGGATGGCGATGGGCAAAGCCTCGTTGGAGCCGATGACGTTCTGTTCCGTCTGGGAATAGACCTTGTCCCCGTCCTTCTTCAGGAACCCGGCCTTGACCAAGAAACTGAGGATGTCGCGCACCTCTTCGGCGGACACGTGTTCCTTGCATTCCTCGGCAATATCGCGGGGGTTCGCGCCCGGCATCATCGGGACCAGTTCCCTCAATACAGGGTATTTCCAGGATTCGTAATACTGGAAAGTTTCTCCGTCGACGACGCGCATCTTGTGTTCCCGCGCGATTTTATCCATTTCGAGAAGGGCGGCCTTCTTGACGGGGTCCTTCTTGGCGTTGCAGAACGTGACCATCACGCGGAAGTAGTCCTTCTCGTAGCCGACAAGGCCCATGGCGTCCGCGACGCTCTCGACCTTTTGGGAGCCGAGCCTGCTTTCGCCCAGGCAGACGAGCTTCAGGAAATTCGGCGAGGAAAATCCGGCACTCTTGCAGAACTCGCGCCACGAGAACGCACCCAAGCGCTTGCGCTCGTCGTAGTAGTCCTGTATATACAGGCGGTAGTCCTTATATTCGAGAATCGGCTTCATACTGTATAATATACGTTATATTTTTCAAAAAAGCAAATGAAAAATACTATACAAAATCAAGTTTTTTATGCAAAAATCATAAAATTCTATTAATTTTAGGATTGTAAATTGAAAATACTATACACATTGTATAATACAAAGAAAAGCCCACAAAAAAAGGAGGCTAAGTGCAACAGACAAGTTCGCTTTTTTTGCTTTACTTTTGGTATAGAGGAAGAGTTATACGAAAGTCTTCGCCCATTCAGGGATTTCTTCAGCCAAATAGGACGCTCGCCCATTTTTTAGCGTTGCGATTTTTCTGAACTTTTCAGTATTGTCATACAATTCGACTTTTTGACATAAGGGAATCGCGGACTTCAATTTTTGTAACGATTCCGTATAACGGCGTTCAACATCCGCATCGGGAATTCCATGTCCACCAGCAGCAACTCGCTTACGAATTCGAGTCTTTGCGAGTTCAACATTTTCAACACAAACAAAATATAGTTCTACCTCATATCCAAGATTATGCGCTCGTTGAATATTTTGAAGCACAGAATTTCCACATAGCGTCGTCTCCTGATTAAAAGACTCCATTTTCTCCATACAGGATTTAAGCCTTTTTAGAGCGAGACGGCCCGCATGCATTAAATCGGCAGAATTACGCCAATCACCACCATTCTCACGCACAATCTCATCCACATTTATCCTAGGAATATCAAAAACATCCCTGTTCGTATGAAACAGGGTGGATTTCCCACAACCATTGGGACCGGCAAATACAATAAACTTAGGCAACTAAAACCTGTTTGTTTCAACAACCTTGTCTTGCTTCTGCTGCAAGATGATATCACAAACCTTGGCAAAAAAATCCGCTTCCTCAGCAGACTGGGCACTTTCAACCAACTCAGATGAATCGGTAAAATTCATCCGTTTACATTCTTCGTATAGCTCGTGTAATTTCTTAGTTTCGCACATCGGTCGCCTCTATATGTACAAATATACCATATTTTGATGGGAAAGCCAATCCTAAATCAAAAGAGTTAGTCCGTGACACAACGGACATACATCGAATAGTTCTTTCCGTTTTCCTTATTGGTAGCAAACGTTACCTTACCGACACGACGACGGTCCGAAGACATCTGTTTCAGCGAAATCATCGCAGACGTCCCTGTCCAGGCATCTTCTTCCCTAGAAGTCCACCAGTAGGCATAGCTACCAATTCTTTCATAAGAGGTAGACACCCTATAACCAGCAGGTAATGCAGTAAATCCATACTGGTTCAATTCCGCCATCGGGACGGTATCCGTAGCCACGATACTCCAAGGCGTTTCCGGGACCAAGCGATACCAATTGTCTCCCACGGTATCCACCAGTGATTTCCAATCATTGTAACTAGGAACGAACCACCCTTCCGGACACACACCTTGCGTACGGAAATTCCAATCACTCTTTCCTCCGCCTAAACTGCACAGGTGACCGTAACCACACTCATCCTCGTTTTTGCCCATGGTAGCGGCCCAACTGTAAATACGCCCATACGTCGCGCAATTAGACCTCAATCCGTCAAAGCACCATGACTGACCTTTCAAATAGCTACTCTGCGAGGAATCAGCATAGTTCAGATTCTGCGCCAGCCATACCCTGCCAGCAACCTTGACCGTCTTGTACACCTGATTATCACGCGTATCCAAGAATTCGCCATAATCAACATTCTCATTGAGATAATCCGTATTCACGCACTTGTATTCGGAACAGTTGTAAGTCCCCGCCGGCATAATCTTAGCCGAAAAATGAGAGGAACTTGACTGCGCAACTGAAGACGATGATTTGGGCAATGTCGAAGCACCATCATCACACTTCCCGTATAGGCCGATCTTGAATATTCTGACAGATCCAATTTTTTCCGATGGGCACAAGTCCGTCCCATTTGTACAAGAAGCTTTCGCCTCGTCGTTAGAATACTTTATCCGCAGTCCCAACATACTCTTTTTAGTTTCCGCTAAACTGGGAACAGGTCCAGATACCGTACCTTGCCCCAGCTTGGTAGTAAGCCAATCCGGCCGGGTAAAATCCTCAGAGGCAAAAGACAGGTTTACAGTTTCAACCCTTGCTGGTTCTCCATAGATATACAAAGTGCCGGGAAGAATCGCCCTGTAAGAAGCATTGTCAATAGCAGCATCTACACTTGACACGAATTCAACTTCAACACTATTCTGAGTCGAATACGTAATACACAGGCCATCCCACGAGGAAATATCCACCGCCTTGCCGTCAGGCGACAAGGTAAATCCTACGGACGCATAAGGATAAGGCGCAGGAGCAAAATAGAGTCCACCACGGCCATCCGGCTCAGAATGCCAGTTATTGTATTTCAAGGTATAGAGTGCGTTCATGTAAGTCGAGGCAAACGTCAGTTCAACTTTTGAATCTCCATCATCATCGTAGTCTGTCAAGGTGTACCACCAACCCGATGAATCCTGGGCGCGAGTCGATTCATCCAGGAAGGATTCCTCACCCACCTTATTAAAGAACGTGCGCGCCCGTTTCCCATATTCAGGAGTCCAAATAATTCCATCAACAAACTTTACCGATGAATCATTGTTGCCTTCTGCAGACGAAGAACTCTCCGTAACAACCTTTTCCGACGAAGACGAGTTTTCCACCTTGTCCGAAGAGGATGTTTCAACCTTTCCCGAAGACAAGCTATCTGCATTTGCAGAAGAACTATTGACCGAGGACGAAGAAATGTCCTTAACACTTGAAGACGACTTCTTGTCGTCTGATTCTTTAGCCGAGGAATTTCCTTCCGACGATATATTCTGAGAATCAGAGGAAACTGTCACTTCGTCATCATCGGGTGAAGATGTCGACGAGTCATCGCCACACGCCTGCAACGCTGCAAGCGAGAGTATAGAGAGAAAGGCAAACCGAAGAGCAGTCTTTGACATCTTATCCTCCTGGCTAGAACTTTTCTCTAATATAAGTTTTTGGCAATATTTTGCAAAAAAATATTCGCATTGCGGGGATTTTAGGAGGGCAAAGCCCTACTAGCCGCTTTATCTTTTCGGGTTGTAGTTGTTCATCAGCACCATGGCGAGCGCGACGCAGAACATCACGACACTTCCTACAATCACCTGTTGCCGGTGGTTGTAGTCGCGCTTGACGTACTTGGGGTCTTCTTCGTTGAGTTCCTGGAGTGTCGGTCCTGTATTAATCTTCGTTGAATCTACGCCGCAGATTTCAGCAATCTGCTCATCGCTCATATTCAGCGTGCTTATGTTAAGGCTGTCGCACCTATTTTGGGTGTCGGCAGCGGCTGCGGGAATCGCGAGGAACAGGGCCAGCAAGACCACGAGCAATAAACTGCCCTGGATTGCCACGCCCCTACGGGGCTGTTCCTTTTGAACTTCGTTATTCACGCTAGCCTCTAGCCCCTAGATTCTAATCTCTAAAATTATTCCTTCGCGAGCTTGTCGAGGATCTGGTTCACGAGGCCCGGGTTGGCTTTGCCGCCGGACTTGCGCATGGTCATACCGACCAAGAAGCCCTTCAGCGCAACCTTGCCAGCCTTGAATTCGGCGAACTGGGCTGCGTTTTCGGCACAGACAGCGCGAACCACTTCTTCGATGGCACCGGTGTCGGTCACCTGCACGAGGCCCTTTTCCTTCACGATGGCTTCAGGATCCTTGCCGGTTTCGAACATCTCGGCGAAGACCGTCTTAGCAATCTTACCGTTGATGGTGTTATCGGCGATCAGATTCACGAGCTTGCAGAGGTCTTCGGGCTTAATCTTGAGGGCGGAGAGGCCGCCTTCGAGCTCCTTCACCTTGGCGAGAAGTTCGGTAATCACCCAGTTGGCCAAGACCTTGCCGTTCTTGCAGTTCTTGGCGGCGGTGTCATACCATTCGCTCACGTCGCGGTCTTCGGTGAGCACCATGGCGTCGTATTCGGAAACACCAAAGTCGTCCATGAAGCGCTTGCGGCGGGCATCCGGCAGTTCCGGAAGCGTGCGGCGGATTTCTTCCACAAAGGCCGGGTCGGTCACGAGGCGGACCATGTCCGGTTCCGGGAAATACTTATAGTCGTGGGCGTCTTCCTTGGAGCGGATGACGATGGTCTTGTCCGCGTTGGGGTCGTAACGCTTGGTGCACTGTTCCACTTCCTTGCCGGCGTCGAGCGTCGAGGCCTGCAGGTTCATTTCGCAGTAGAGAGCCTTTTCGAGGTTCGTAAAGCTGTTCAGGTTCTTGATTTCGGCGCGGATACCGAACGGAGCGTCTTCGCTAGCACGGAGAGAAATGTTGCCGTCGCAGCGCATGTTGCCGTTTTCCATATTGGCATTGGACACGCGGGTGTATTCCAGCGTCTGCTTGATCTTCTTCAGCACAAGCACGGCTTCTTCGGGGCTACGGATATCCGGTTCGGTCACGATTTCGCAGAGCGGAGTGCCGCAGCGGTTCGCGTCGAAGTGGGAATCGGTCGGGCTCATGTCGTGGATGAGCTTACCGGCGTCTTCTTCCATGTGGATACGGGTAATGCCCACGCGCTTCTTGGTGCCGTCTTCCTTGACGATTTCGAGCCAGCCGTTCTTGCAAATCGGGTGGTCGTACACCGGAAGTCCGCCCGTCTGGGTAATCTGGTAGCCCTTCGGCAGGTCCGGATAGAAGTAGTTCTTGCGGGTCCACATCGCGTTCAGGTCGATTTCGCAGTTCAGGGCGAGGCCCAGACGAATCGCGTATTCCACCGCCTTCTTGTTCGGCACGGGCATGGCACCCGGCATACCGAGGCAGACTGGGCAAACGTGCTTGTTCGGGGTCGTATTCACTTCGATTTCGCAGCCGCAGAACATCTTGGTTTTAGTTGCGAGCTGGCAATGGATTTCAAGACCGATAACAGGACAATAGTTGGACATAAAAACTCCGTAATTTTACGGGGAAAAGATAGTTTTTTAGATGAGAGTCGAAGTTCCGAAAGAATCTTTTGAACGACCAAAATTCAAAAAAAACTCTTAAATGCGGTACAATTGAAGTTTTTGATTTCCATCCATGACAAAAAGTATGTAGTTTAGCACTAACATTCTTTTCAAAGGGAGCACGATTATGAACTTCTTCAGAATTTTCGCATATTTCTGCGCAGCAGGTATTCTTGTTGGCTGTGCATCCATGCCCAGGGAACTTTCCGACCACAAGCAAATACCAGGAGGCGAATATACCGGTTTCGCCGAAAACAACAGACCTGAAGAAATCAGGTACCAAAAGCTTCCTGACGACATCCAATATGTCCGGGCCAGCGATTCTCTCGTCAATGCCACTTACGACAAACTAAAAGCGGCGCTTGCCACAGATGATATAGTTCTAGATATCGCCGAATACTTGTTCCTCATGCCTGGAACTTGGGAGAAAATCTCAAGCATCGGGAAAACCGGAGATTTCAATAAAAGAAGGAATACATTCACGGTCACGGCTGGAAAGGAAAAATTCAAGTTCATGTATGCGATTCCCAAAACCGATAAATCGGCCAAGAATGCTTGGAAAGTGGTCAAACGTGAAATCCGTCGCCCAGCGGTATACACTGCGGCACCCGGAAGCGAAGAAGCTGACGCATTGGGCAACATAAGCATCCGCAGCATTAGCACACAAGAAATGGAAACCATCGTCTGGTTTAGCCCCTTCAAGATGGTCGAACCGCTTTTTGTTGTCAACGACAAATACCTTTTGGGATTTAACAAGCAGGGCAAGTTGGAAGTCATTGACGAAATCCCATACTACATTCCCTTCTACGAGAGGCTAAAGGCGCTTGTGGCTGAATATGAACAAATGAAGCAACAAATGTCGCAGCAACAAAAGCAGTGATTTTAGAAAAGCTGGAAAAGTTCCGCCTAGATTTCGTCTAGGGTGAAAACCGCGACGTCTGTTGCGTCGCGGAAGGCGGAACATTCTGTGACGATGCAATCGGCTCCGTTCACGAACGCGGTTGCAAGGCGCAGGGACTCCGCTTCGGTCAGCTTGTGATTCGTGCGGTTGGCGTAGGCCCAAAGTTCGGCGGCCTTCACGGAGACGTCCGCGTTCACTTCACAAAGGCGCACGTTCGCTGAATGTTCGAAGAACTCGCGGTATTGGCGCGCCAGCACTCCTTCGTTTGCACCGAATGCTTTCTGGCTAATCTCAAACAAGGTAACGGACGACACAAGGACCTGGATGTTCTTCTCGTACACCATGTCAAGCACGCCCGACACTGCCGGATAGTAATCCGGATGCATCTGCAACAGCCGGACCAGCGGTCCAGAATCGAGGAACAATATCCGGCTTTGCTCGATGGAATTTATCATTCGTAAATTTCCATATAAGCGATATCTTCACGCATGCCTGCACGAACCATCTTGAGACGTTCGGCTTTCGGATAGTAGTACCAGATCATCCACTCCCCCGACATGTCGGTGCGCTTTGTCTTTATCACATAGGGCTTCTCGCCCTTGTAGTAATCGCGCTTGTGCGGAATCATGTGTTCGAACGGACGGTAGGTATGGACAACCTCGCCCGCTTGCCTCTCGACAAAGCCGTTGCCGTCCTTGCTCCAGGTAATCGTGACGACACCGTTGTCGTCTTTCACTTTCTCGCAGCTGTCAAAACCACTGCCGCACCACAGATACTTCTTGAACTTGAACTGCTGCTCGGGCATGTTGAACACTTCGGTCTTGCGGGTGTTGCCCTTGTACGTGGGATATTCGCCTTCGAGTTTGTACTTGCCGATATTGTACTCGTAGCAGCCGCGTTGTGCGACCTTCACCTGGCGGTTGAAGACGGCGATTTCGACATTGCAGCCCTCTTCGTGGTAAGAAAGCCTTGCGTGGCCGTTGCTTTCGTGAATCTCGAGGTTGCCCATCTCGATTTCGGAACGTTCCGTGACGGGGCCGTTTTGGATGATGACGTCGAACCTCTTGGGATTGTTCGGGGATTTCCTCAAGAACACACTGCCAGTGGAGGACGCATATTCGCCACTGAGGTCCTTCGCCTCTTGCTGGAATCGGGCCAGTTCGGCGCGCTTCACATATACCTTGCCGATGCGGCATTCGATGGGGACAAAACGCGGCGGTTCCTTGGGTTCGCGAAGTTCCCAGGAGATGTAGCGCTTCGTAACCTTTTGGATCTTCTTCTTTCCGTTCTTGCCGACAACTTCGCGGCGTTCCTTTTCTGTACGGACATGCTTGATGGAATCTTTTGGCAGAGGAAGTTCTTTTATCCAGTCTGACTTGGAAAGCGCTCCTACGGGATTCGCTTCGTCAACTTCATGATTGACTTTCTTGTAAACGTTCAGAGATTCCTGCCCAAAGCAAAAAGCACAACCTAGAGAGACTAAAAAAACAAGTAAAACTTTCAAAATTTTGCCCCTTCGTGCAAAAAAGCACCCTATTCTCTCAAAAAAGGTAATATTTTATACCTACTTGGAAACAATATTTTTATAATTCTAATTGAATTTTACAAATGGTTTATTCGTAAAATGTCATCCACATAAGGAGATTGTGTCATGAAGAAAATTTTCCTAGCATCCTGCATGCTGGCAGCCTCTGTGTTTGCCGCGCCGCAGGCTGCTGCTAATGCCAATGCCGCGCCGGCCCAGGCCGCTCCCGCCGCAGCTCCTGCTGCTGCCCCCGCCAAGGCCGCACCTGCCAAGGACGCCAAGGCTGCTCCCGCCGCCGAAGCTGCCAAGCCCGCTGCCGCTCCTGCCGCAGCACCGGCCGCAGCCCCCGCCAAGGATGCCAAGGCTGCTCCCGCTGCAGAAGCAGCCAAGCCCGCTGCCGCTCCTGCCGCAGCCCCCGCCAAGGACGCCAAGGCTGCTCCCGCTGCAGAAGCCGCCAAGCCCGCTGCTGCTCCTGCCGCAGCCCCCGCCGCCGCAGCACCGGCTGACACAGCAAAGGCTGCCCCTGCCGCTCCTGCTGCAGAACAGGCCAAGGCAGAAGAACCGGCTCCCGCTGCCGCTCCGGTTGACTCCGCAAAGGCCGAACCCGCAGCCGAAGTCGCGGCAAAGGACACAGCAAAAGTCTCCGAAGCCCAGATCGCCGCCAACACCGACGAACAGGGATTCATCTCGGCTCCGGATCAGCAACAGGACCAGCCGAAGAAGAAAAAACGTCGCAAAAAGAAAAAATTGGTTGAAAACGCCGTCATCTCGACAGATAAGGCCGAATTCGGTATTCTCGCTGATTTCGAACTGAGCGCCGAAAAGGTGTTCTGGAATGGTGAAGACGACAACAACAACGATAACTTCGAAACCTGGCAGGGCGAAGCCAACTTCGCCATCCTCGCCGAAGGCGAAAACTTCAAGGGTAAGTTGGCCATCGCCTTCTACCCGGGCGACCTCAGGGACGAAAACTTCGGTGGCAAGGATGCCAAGCAGGAAGCCCTCCGCAACAACGAGAACGGCGACCTGGACGACTACTTCTCCCTCGACGAAGCTTGGGCATACCAGAACACGGACTTGTTCAACTTCAAGGTCGGTCGCTGGGACAACACCGACAAGAACGGTGATTTCTTCGGTGGCTACATCGATGGTTACAAGACCGGATTCCTCTCCACACAGAAGCCAGAAAACCAGTTGCAGTTCGGTATCTCCCCGACGGACAACCTGGACTTCACCCTTGCCTTCATCAGCAAGGCTGTGAACCTGGACAATGGCGACCTCCGTGCCGCATTCAACTTCCACGGTCTCGAAGGGCTCAACGACCTGAAGATTCAGCTCGCCTACCGCAGCAACATCTTCGACAAGGTGTATGACTCCGACTCCAAGGTCAAGCACAACGCCTCCTTGAAGGCAAGCCTTCCGGTAATCAAGAACACCATGAGCATCTTCGCCGAAGCAGCCCTGCTTAACATCGCTGCTGACGACGACATGATCATCCCGCTGACTGGCGGCGTGCTGTTCCAGACCAAGGTTGTTGACCGCATCATCCTCGAAGCGGAATACATCGGCGACCGTCAGGATTACCCGGACTACTGGATTGTCAAGAATCCGAAACACATCAAGGATGTGCTCGGCGCCCTCTACCTCGAGAAGGCATTCACCGATCGCTTCAGCCTGTCTGCTGGCTTCCACAGCTTCGGCTGCACCAAGGACTTTGCCCTCTCTGGCAACCTGATCGGCAGAATCAACTAAGCTAGGCATCCCGCAAGGGAGCATCCTACGAAAAAGCCCCGGATTAATCCGGGGCTTTTTCAATGATATAAAGAGCGCAAGCTTGCCGTCGCGACGCTCGCCTTATTTGGCTTTTTTAGCAGCCTTTTTGGCCGGAGTCTTCTTGCAAGCCTTCGTGCATTTGCAAGCGGACTTGCAGAACTTCACGTAGGCAGCGAGAGTGTCGCAGAACACTTCGTCCGGAGTGTTGTCGCCGTTGATGCGGCTGATGATGGACTTGCTGTACTTGCCGAGCACCTTGGCGGTGGATTCCTTGTACACCTTGAGGCGGTTCTTGATGACAGCTTCGTCGGCGTCGTCCTTGCGGCCTTCGATCTTGGCGCGGTTCAGGAGGCGGGCAACGATGGTCTTTTCGTCCTTGATATCGAGTACGAAGATGTGCTTCACGTCGACAACGGATTCGATGAGCTTGACCTGGGCAACCGTGCGAGGAATACCGTCGAGGAGGAGGGTGTCCTTATCCGGGTTGACCTTGTTCGTATTGATGAGGCCTTCGATGAAGCGGCCAAAGATTTCGACAGTGGCTTCGTCCGGAACGAGCAGGCCCTTGCTGGAGTAAGAAGCGAGGAGCTTGCCGGATTCGCTGGAAGGAGCAATGCCACGGAAGATGTCGCCCGTGGAAATGTGCTTGAGGGAAGTGGTAGCAGCGAGCTTTGCACCAACGGTACCCTTGCCGGAACCGGGAGCGCCAAAGATAAGGACTGCAGGAATTTTAGCCATTGTTAGACCTCTTGGGTTTGATTGTTGAAATTCGCGAACAAAGATAGAAAAAAACTAGCTGGGCAGCGCCTCGGAGGTGAACTTGAGTTTACCGTCTTCGACTCCGATGCAAATCGTGGAGAAATCCGTCAGTCGACCTAGCAGGAGCCCTTCGGCAATCTCGTCTTCCACGAGGCTCTGGATGGAACGGCGAATCGGGCGCGCACCCAAGGTTGCATCGTAATTACTGTTTACGATAAACTCCTTCGCCTCTTCGTTGACTTCCAGCATGATTCCCCTTTCGGAGAGGTTCTTCTGCAAGAAACCAAGTTGGATATCCACGACCGAAACGAGTTCCTTCTTGGAAAGCGCCTTGAAGACTATCTGCTCGTCGATACGGTTCAGGAACTCGGGCGAGAATACGCGTTTGACCTCCTCGCGGATGGCCGTTTCCATACGGTCGTAATCGTCGGTATCCCCCATCTTCGTAAAGCCCATGCCGCTGCTGTGCCGCACTTCGCGAGCGCCAGCGTTACTCGTCATGATGATGATGGTGTTCTTGAAATTGATCTTGCGGCCATAACTGTCCGTAAGGATGCCGTCATCCAGAATTTGCAGGAGCAAGTTGTAGATGTCCGGGTGAGCCTTCTCGATTTCGTCCAGCAGCACGACGGAATAAGGATGCTTACGCACCTTCTCGGTAAGCTGTCCGCCACCGTCCTCGAATCCCACATATCCCGGAGGAGCGCCGATAAGGCGGCTTACGCTGTGCTTTTCCATGTACTCGCTCATGTCGATTCGGATCATGGAATCTTCGCTGCCGAAAAGCGACAAACTGAGCACTTTTGCAAGTTCGGTCTTGCCGACACCGGTCGGTCCGAGGAACAGGAAACTGCCCATCGGACGTTTGGTATTGCGGATTCCCGCACGGGTACGGCGGATGGACTTGACAATCGCATCGACAGCCTTGTCCTGTCCGATAATGCGTTGCTTGATTTCGTCCCCGAGGTGCAGGAGTTTCTGCGCTTCCTCGCCAGCAAGGCGGCTCACGGGGATGCCGGTCATTTTGCTGATGACATCGCGGATGACGTTTTCGTCGACTACGGGCGTGTTTGCCTTTGCATCTTCTGCAATCGAATTACGCCTATCGGCAATCTGTTTTTCAAGTTCCTCGACCCTGTCACGATGCTTGGCAGCTTCTTCGTACTGCTGGTTGGCGATACATTCGTCCTTCAGCTGGTTTGTCTTGGCCAGTTCCTCTTCCATTTGTTTCAGGTCGTCGGGAACCTTGATGAAATTGAGACGAACGCGGGCTCCCGCCTCGTCCAAAACGTCAATAGCCTTGTCCGGCAAAAAGCGTTCGCTGATATAGCGTTCCGCAAGGACCACCGCAGCACGGATGGCATCGGGAGTATAGCGCACGTTGTGATGTTGTTCGTATTTCGGGCGCAACCCTTCCAAAATGAGTACGGAATCCTCGGAATTCGGAGGATTGACGACAATCGTCTGGAAACGGCGTTCCAGCGCAGCATCTTTTTCGATGTACTTGCGGTACTCATCAATGGTCGTCGCGCCGATGCACTGGAGTTCGCCACGGGCAAGCGCCGGCTTGAAGATGTTGGATGCATCGAGGCTCCCTTCGGAACCGCCCGCGCCCACAATCGTATGCAGTTCGTCGATAAACAGGATGACGGAATTGTCTACGCGCTGGAGTTCCATGATAAGGCCCTTCACGCGTTCCTCGAATTGGCCGCGGTACTTGGTGCCGGCCACCATTGCGGCCACATCCAGCGTGACAACGCGTTTGTTCGCCAGCAAGTCGGGAATTTTCTTCTGCACGATTTTTTGAGCAAGCCCCTCGATAATTGCCGTCTTGCCCACACCCGGTTCGCCAATAAGCGCCGGATTGTTCTTTTTACGGCGGCAAAGAATCTGGATGAGGCGTTCGATTTCAGCCTCGCGACCGATAATCGGGTCAAGCTTGCCTGCACGTGCCATGGCCGTAAGGTCACGACCGAAATGTTCCAAAATAGGGGTCTTGGATTTCGCCGAAGCCGGTTGGCGCATTTCGTTGCGCATCGCAGGCTGGGGCCCGCGATCCATTTCAGCGCCGGAAGCATCGACGTTTCTGCTCTTTATCTGCTGGAGCATTTCCAAGTAATTGTCAAAAGTGACGTTATACGTAGAGAGCGTAGAACAGGCAGGAGTATCCGCCTGTTGCAAAATGGCAAGCATCAAGTGTTCCGGGCCGATGTACTGATCGCCCTCGTTCTTCGCTAACTTGGCTGCATTATAGAGGACAGCCTTGGTGCGTGCCGTAAAAGAGAGAAAACCGCTGCGGTTGTCCCCGCCAATGGTCATGAGACCGCCGTTGGTTGACAGGGAACGCTGGATTGTTTCGCCCAGGTCGTTCAGGTTCACCTTGAGCGCCCTTAGCGTTTCGGCGGCATATCCGGAATCCTCGCGGACAAGCCCGAGAAGCAGGTGCTCAACAGTAATGCTGTCACTGCTCAAATTTCTTGCCGCCATACGGGCCGCCTGCAAAACGGCCTTCGCTTTAGCAGAAAAAATTCCATTGATATCGGACATATTAAGCCTCCTGTATCAATCCATTGTGCATTATCACGCGACGCTTGGCGAATGCAGCCAGCTTTTCGTCGTGGGTCACAATAAGGAACGCCTGGTTGAACTTTTGATTCAAGTCCCAAAAGAGCTGGTTCAGCAAATCCGAATTCGCCTCGTCCAAGTTGCCACTCGGCTCATCGGCAAAAACGAGGTCAGGATGGTTCATCAATGCACGCGCAATCGCCACGCGCTGGCGTTCTCCGCCCGAAAGTTCTCGCGGCAAATGTTTGAGGCGGTCCTTGAGCCCCACCGTTTCCAACAACATCTCGGCGCGTTCGCGGCATTCATGCGCACTCGTGCCCAGAATTCGGCCCGGCACACAGACGTTCTCCAATGCGGAAAATTCGCTGAGCAAATGATGGAACTGGAATACGAAGCCCACCTGCACACGGTGGTACATGTCGCGCTCTTCGCCACTGAACTTAGAAAGGGGCTTGCCCTTGAAATAGATTTCGCCCGAAGTCGGAGTATCGAGCATGCCGACCAAGTTAAGGAACGTGGACTTGCCCGAACCCGAGGAACCCGTAAGCGCCACGAGTTCGCCCTCGTCCATCGAGAAATTCACGCCCTTCAAAATTTCGAGCTGCTCTCCCGTCTCGGAGAAAACTCTACGGAGGTCGACTGTCTGCAATAAACTACTCATGTCTAATCGCTCCTACGGGGTCGAGCCTGCTAGCCTTCCAGGCCGGCAACAGCGTCGCGAGCACGCAAAGCGCAATGCCTATCACAAAAATCAATACAACATCAATCAAGTGCACGGCAATCGGGAAATAGGGAATCACGTAGACGTCGCCCGGGAGCGTGATGAAGTGGTAAGCTTCCTGCAACTTGCAGAGCACAAGACCGACAGTACCGCCGGCAATCGTGCCGCCCACGCCGATAAAACTGCCCATGAGCATGAACACGCGCATGATGCCCGCCTTGCTGAAGCCCATGCTGCGTAGGATGCCGATTTCCTTCGTCTTGTCGATGACGACCATGATAAGGCTACTGATGATGTTGAATGCCGCCACCAGGATGATCAGGCAGATAACCGCCGCCACGATGAACTTCTCGTAGTTCATCCACTTGAGGAGCGTAATGTTTTTTGATTTCCAGTCTATCGCGTAATAGGGGTACGTCAGCCAGTTCGCCATGCTGTCCACCGACGCTTCGGCAAGCCAGTGGTTCTTTATGCGGAACTGGATTCCCGTCACGGCATCGCCCATGTTGAGCAGGCGTTGCAATTCGGGGATGCCCACATAAGCGAGGTTCCCGTCGTATTCGTAAGTGCCCGTCTCGAAGATGCCGCTCACCACGCACATCATCATCTTCGGGCCAGCCGAACCGATCATTTCGTCTGGACTCTGGAACGTCTGCAAAACAAGTTTGTCGCCCACGACGACACGCAGGCGGTTCGCAAGGCCAGAACCAAGAATAATCCCAGGCCGTTTCGTGCCGTTCAGGTCTTCGAGGCTGTCCACGGAATAACTGCCGAATTTGATGTACTTGTGGATGTCGGTTACGCCCTTCGCAGTCTCGGCGTCGATACCGTAAATCACGATACCGTCGTTTACCCTCTTGGAGCTGATACCCACCTTGTAGATGATAAACGGAGAAGACGCCGTCACGCTGGAATCACGCGTCCGCACTTCGTTAATCAAACTGTCGTAAGCAGTAATCGGCTGCGCATTGTAGGCCATTAGTTCAAAGTGGGCGTCCTTCCCTATCATCTGGGCGGTCACCTCTTCT
Source organism: Fibrobacter sp. (assembly GCA_017642335.1). Lineage (GTDB taxonomy): Bacteria > Fibrobacterota > Fibrobacteria > Fibrobacterales > Fibrobacteraceae > Fibrobacter. Next base: position 31,074 of record JAGCPF010000053.1, on the reverse strand, counting down.
TCGAAACCGTTAACCGCGGCGAGTGCAACCACCAGCGCAAACACGCCGATGGATACACCGAGCATACTGAAAATGCCGATAAGCGATACGAAGAGACTCTTACGTTGAGCCCCCAGGTAACGCCAGGCGATTAGAAGTTCAAGTTTATTCATTCTTAGACGAGAGACGAGAGACGAGAGACGAGAGATTATTACTTTTTCGATGATTTCAAACCAGATAGCATCCTTGCAATTTCTTCAGTCTTCGGGTCTATTTCGTCCAGCGATTCCTTCGTAATGTAGTTTAACAAGTGAGCTATTTCTAGTTGACTTTGTGTTTCCATCAACGATCCATAGCTTATTTCTAGAAAATGTACAACTTCTTTATTAGAAGTACGGCTCATTCCTTCCGCAATATTAGACGTTACAGAGACTGCCGCTCGGCGGAGTTGACTTGTTAGAGCAAACTTATCATAATCAGGTAATTTTTTACACAATCCATAAACGTCTACCACCCATTGTTGGGCTTTTTGATAGACATTTAATTTTCTATATGCAAAAACGGCCATACTGAATATACCTGATAATTCTCTCGTCTCTCGTCTGTAGCCGCGAAGCGGCGTTCTCTCGTCTAAACTAGCAGGTCTCCGGTTTCATGAGCGGGAACAGCTGCACATCGCGGATAGTCTGCTGGTTCGTAAGCAGCATGATCATGCGGTCGATGCCGAAGCCCACGCCACCCGTAGGCGGCAGGCCGGACTCGATCGCGTGCATGAAGTTCTCGTCCATCGGATGCGTTTCGCCTTCGCCACCGCGGCCGCGGCGCACCTGGTCTTCCAGGAGCTCACGCTGACGGATGGGGTCGTTAAGTTCGGTATAAGCGTTGCCCAGCTCCCATCCGTTAGCGTAGGGCTCGAACTGTTCGATAAGCCCTTCGATGGTGCGGTGCTTCTTGCAGAGCGGGGTGCTCTCGGTCGGCATGTCCTTGATGAACGTCGGCTGGATGAGCTTGTCTTCCACGGTGAGCTCGAACAGTTCGAGGATACCGCGGCCGCGGCTGAATTCGCCGTCGAGGTGGCCGCCGAGTTCTTCCATCTTGGCCTTGATCTCGTCGTCGCTCATGTCGTTGACCTTGAGGCCGCCGAACTTCTCGATGGCTTCGATCATGCTGTAGCGGGGCCACGGGGCCTTGAAATCGATTTCCTTGCCCTGGTATTCAATCTTCGTGGTGCCGTTCGCCGCAATGCAGGCGCGTTCGTAGATGTTCTCGAAGTGGACCATCATGTCGTTGTAGTCGGCGTAGGCTTCGTAGAACTCAAGGCCGGTGAATTCCGGGCTGTGCGTGCGGTCCATGCCTTCGTTACGGAAGTTCTTGCTGAATTCGAACACCTTTTCCATGCCGCCCACGATGCAGCGCTTGAGGTAGAGTTCCGGTGCCACGCGCAGGTAGAGCGTCATGTCGCAGGCGTTGTGGTGCGTGGTGAACGGGCGAGCGTTCGCGCCACCGTAAATCGGCTGGAGTGTCGGGGTCTCGACCTCGATAAAGCCCTTCTCGATCAGGTATTCGCGGATGGCCTGCATAATCTTGCTGCGCTTGATGAAGACTTCCTTCACGTCGTCGTTCAGCGCCATGTCGATGTAACGCTGGCGGTAACGGGTATCCACGTCGGCAAATTCGTTGAACACGACCTTGTTGCCGTTCTCGTCGACCTTTTCCTTGGCCACCGGAAGCGGGCGCACGGCCTTGGAGAGCATAGTCACCTTCTTCACGTGCACGGAATACTCACCCGTCTGTGTCTCGAACATGAAGCCGTTCACGCCGATAAAGTCACCGAGGTCGGTCATCTTGACGACTTCGTAGTTCTCCTCGCCCACCTCGTCGCGGGCGCAAACCACCTGGAGGCGGCCATAGCGGTCCTTCAGGTGCATAAAGCACATCTTTCCCTTGCGGTTGAAGCGAACCACGCGGCCGGCAAAAGCGACTTCCTCGCCGCTAGCCATCAGGGCTTCCTTGTTTTCCTTGAGAGTCTTGGAATCGTGCGTGCGGTTGAACTTGTGCGGATAGGCCTCGATGCCCATTTCCTTGAACTTCGCAAGCTTCGCGAGGCGAGCCTGCACCTGATCATTCATATCTTGCATTGCCATGTTAATCTAATCCTGTGACCTAGTCACGTGAAATTTGAACATGGAAAAAATAGAATTTTTTCGCTTACAACGCAGGCACTATCAGCGTGCAGAATGGCGCAGGAACGCCCATTCCCCTTTAATCTTTCAGGAAATACTGCACATTCGTCACGACGCGCACGTTCTTGATAAAGGGCGTGTTTTCGTCGCGGTCGGTAATAGAGAACTGTCCCTGGGTCGCCGTTTTGATCTTACCCAGCTCGCTCTTCGAATCCTGGGCGAACTTCTCGGCAACCTCGTGGGCGTTGCGAGTCGCTTCCTCAATCATGGCGGGCTTAATGGAGTTCAGACCGTTAAAGCTGAAAACCTTTTGGAACCTGTAATCGTTGTTCGTGATAGCAATTCCGTCCTTGAGGAGTTCAGCCTGCATCGCCATCAGATTACGAATAAGCTTAACTTTCCCCGAAGCCACCGTCACGACAACAGTCGCGTTATAGCGGTATGGATGCTTGTGGTCGCCGTACAGTTCACCGTCCGTGTCGATAACATCCGGGCTCGAAAAAGAAATTTCATCCTTCGAAATCCCGTTGGACTCAAGGAATTTCGTGAGCAAGTCCGTTTTTTTCTGGACATTTGCATAAAGATCGGCAAGGTCGTTGTTCACTTCCTTGAAAACAATCGGCCAAATCACATAATCTGCGGAGACTTCTCGTTCGGCAAGTCCCCGGACCTGCACCGTGCGGTCCCTGTTTCCGTAGTCAATTACCGTCGCGGAAACCCAAAATCCAACGCCCAGAAGCGCAACAGCCAAAATCAGCGCTTCGGCAATGAACGATCTAGATTTATTTTCCATATTATTCACCTTTGTTAAATGAAAAAGTGCACGGGAGTAAACTACTCAATTCGCTAAGGAAAAACCATTTTTTTACATTTTTTGTAGCCACATCGTATTTTATTTCGTAATTTTATCGTGCATAAACCAAAGAGGTTATAGCACGCGCGACGCAACCCCGCTCGGGCACGCCACACGCGCACCATCATGAAAAAAATAATTGTCGTAAACAATCCAAAACACTGGAAATTCCACATTCCCGAAGCCGAAATCGTATCGGCAAAAGACTACCTCACCAATCCTGAGTTCACCACGCAAAAGAGCGTGCGCGTTTTTAACCTGTGCCGCGACTACAGCTACCAGAGCAAGGGCTACTACGTGAGCTTGCTTGCCGAGGCGCGCGGCCACAAGGTCATCCCAAACGTCAAGAATATCCGCGACTTCAAGGCCCCAGCCGTCGTAAAAATCATCAGCGACGACATCGACGAACTCATCCAGAAGAGCCTGCACAAACTGACCGGCACCGAATTCGTGCTCTCCATCTACTTCGGCCAGAACGTGAGCGCCCAATACCTGGAGCTATCGCAGGAACTCTACCGCATTTTCCAGGCCCCGCTGCTCCGCGCCAAGTTCGTATTCAAGCAAAAGTGGTTCATCCAGAGCATCCGTCCCATCAGCGTCGACGAAATTCCCGAGACGCACAAAGAGATGGTGGACCAGTTCGCCATCGAGTACTTCGAGAAGACTCGCTATACCTCCGCCAAGAGCGAAGACTACGTGTACGACCTCGGCATCCTCGTGAATCCCGACGAAGTGGAACCGCCGAGCAACAAGCAGGCCATCCACAACTTCATCGATGCCGCGCAAGATACGGGATTCCGCGTGGAGCTCATCACCAAGAAGGACTACCACCGCGTAGGCGAATTCGACGCCATATTCATCCGCGAAACGACGAACGTGAACCACCATACCTACGCGTTCGCGCGCCGCGCCCAGAGCGAAGGCATCGCAGTCATCGACGACCCCGACAGCATTTTGCGCTGCTCCAACAAGGTTTATCTGCAAGAACTCATGACCGTAGGCAAGATTCCCGCCCCTAAGACGATTATCGTGCACAGCGAAAACCGCCACACGCTCGCGAAGGAACTCGGCTTCCCCATGGTCATCAAGACGCCCGATTCAAGTTTCAGCCTCGGCGTCAAGAAGGCGAACGACAAGGAAGAACTCGAAGAAATTCTCGACACGATGTTCGAACACAGCGATTTGCTCATCGCGCAAGAATTCACGCCCACCGATTTTGACTGGCGAATCGGCATTCTTGACGGCAAGCCGCTTTACGCCTGCAAGTACTACATGGCCAAGAATCACTGGCAGATTTACAACTGGGACAGCAAAAACAAGCAGGGCACTTGCGGCAAATGGGACTGCCTGCCCATAGAGAGTGTGCCCCATGGCATCGTGAAGACGGCGCTCCGCGTGGCAAGCCTCATCGGCAACGGGCTCTACGGCGTTGACCTCAAGGAAATCCACGGCCATCCGGTTGTAATCGAAGTGAACGACAACCCGAGTATTGACCACGGTATCGAGGATTTGGTCGGCAAGAAAAAAATCTACCTTACCATCATGAAGAGCCTGCGCCGCCGTATTGAGGAACGCATGCACGCCGCACAACACAAGATACATCAGCATGAGGATTAGCTGCGAGCTGAGAGCTATGAGCAGTGAGCAATGAGCTATGAGCTATGAGCAATGAGCTATGAGCTGTGAGAAATGAGCTATGAGTAATTATAAGATCTGGGAACGCTTCGGCGTCGAAATGGAATTCATGATCGTGGACCGCGAAACGCTGCAGGTGCTGCCCCGTGCCGACATCCCGCTCGGCAAGGACAAGGACGGCAACCAGCTTTCCGACGTGGAATACGACGATATCGGGCTTTCGAACGAACTCGTGAGCCACGTGCTCGAATTCAAGTGCGCACACCCCAAGTCCACCTTTGACGGGCTCGGCAAGCGGTTCTTCCACGAGATCCGCCGTGCGAACAAGAAACTCGAAAAAATTGGCGCCATGCTGTTGCCCAGTGCCGCGCACCCCTTCATGGACCCGGCAGAAATGCAGCTCTGGCCTTACGACTGCAACGACATCTACCAGACTTACGACCGCATTTTCAACTGCAAGGGCCACGGCTGGGCGAACCTGCAGAGCACCCACCTGAACCTCTCTTTTGACGGCGACGACGAATTCGGCGAGCTCCATGCAGCCATCCGCCTATTGTTGCCGCTCATTCCCGCCATCGCGGCGAGCAGCCCCTACCTCGACAGCAAATACACGGGTTTCAAGGACGCGCGAATCGAGATCTACCGCCACAACCAGGACAAAGTCCCCGAAATTGCTGGGCTAGTGATTCCTGAAAAGGCGTACACCTACGACGAGTACAATACGCAAATCTTCGACAAGGTCAAGAAGGCCATTGCGCCCTACGATCCCGAGCACCTGCTGAACCATTTCTTCTTGAACAGCCGTGGCGCCATTGCGCGCTTTGACCGCGGGGCCATCGAAATCCGACTCGTCGATATCCAGGAATGCCCGAACGCAGACATCGCCATCGTAGAAATGGAAGTTGCGACGCTCAAGGCTATTGCGAACGGACGCCTGTTCAAGCCTGCCGCAGGATGCGCTCCTGTCACCGCAAAAACTTACCGCGAAATGCTTCGCGACTTCGACACGGCAAGGCTCTCGGAAATGCTGACGCAGACTTCCCGCGATGCCGAAAACACCGTCATCGACTGGCCCGAATTCCTGGCCGTCTTCGGCATGAGTGGCAAATGCACCGCCGGCGAACTCTGGAAACACGTTTTTCACATCGTGAAAGGCGACCTCACCGAGGTTTCCGAAAGCACGTTGGAGAAAATGCTTGCACGAGGGACTCTTTCGTCGGCCCTGTACTGTGCGCTAGGCGACACTCCTTCCCGCGAAGATTTCGTACGGGAATACGGGAAATTAGCCGATTGCCTCGCCCATAACCGCCTATATGGTCTAAATTAGGCATTTTTGGATCAATTTAGGCAAAATGTGAACAGAATCACACTCCCAAGCAAGGGGCGCCCCGAGGCCCCCCAAAGAATCTATATTTTTCTTGTGTATGCGAAATAAGGAGTATCTATGGCAAAGACAGAAAACAAAAAAGAAGACGATGACTACATTCCGCCGTTCAAGCCATAAAAGCGAAGTGGATTTGGGTTATCTTTAAATATTACATCAAGGTCCCGTTGGAGTCTCTGCGAGGACCTTTATTTTTTCCGAATTATCCGTAAATTCCGAAATGGCATCGTCGCATATCGCGGCGAGCATACGTTCGTGCGTGCATACCTCGGGGGAAACCTCGTGGATATTGCCCGTGGAGTAGAACGAAGTACAGGCACATTCGTGGGCATGGCAACGGAACCGCAGGGCGCAACCCTTGCAGTCTTCTTTGTCTCGATTGAAAAAATCCATTATATCACGGGCGACCGCCCCGCCAAAGATTGTCGACGGTTCGTCGAAAACGTTGCCCATGATATAGGGAGCATCCGTTTTTGAGGAAATAAAGCGCGTACAGGGGAAAAGGTTGCCGTTCGCAGCACAGGCGACAATGCCTTCCGCCACATGGCATGTCGATGTACGATGGCGTTGTCCCGTCAGACGGAACTTTAGCTTGTCCTGAATTGTCCCCAGGTAAAATGGCACTTTTTTGCGTTTGAGTTCCATCCAGAATCCGGCCATTTTCACATATTCAGCCGCAAGAACGTCGAATTCCTCGCCGGTCCACTTGCCGTCAAAATCCACGGCGGCGGTCATGTTCCTTAAACCCTGAGCCTGTATCCAGCGCACCGCATCCGAGAGCGAGTGCATGTTCTTGCGCGTCACGACCGAAAGCACGACCGTGTCAAGCTTGCGCAATGCGGGAATGTGCGGTTCAATCAGCTTGAAGGAGCCTGCCCCGCCCACCTGCTTGCGGCAAATGTCGTGATGCGCCTCCGGGCCGTCGAGCGAGAGATAGATGCGGAACCTTTCCTGTTTCAGGTATTCGATGATAGAGTCATCTAGCAGGGTACCGTTCGTGTTCACCGCAAAACGCAGGCGAAACTTAGGCGAGGATTTTTCAGCGGCACCCACGCCCACAACGAATTCATCCCCGAAACGCCCGGCGACAAGGTTCTTTGCGTATTCCACGCCCCTACGGACAGAATCCATGCAAAGGAGCGGCTCCCCACCAAAAAACGTGATGTTGAGAAAATTCTGCTTAAGGGCAATCGTCCGTTCAAAAGCGAGCCTGATGGCGGCCTCCATAATTTCATTGGACATCACCAAAGAACGGGCCTCGTGGCTGACCTTGTAGTAACAGTAGGTGCAGCGCAGGTTACACCGCTCCGTGAGGGAAAGAACGAGATTCATCAGTCTTCCGACTCAGTAACATCACCCGAAAACTGTTGCGGACCAAAGGCACCACCCGACATAGGTTCCGGTTCGGCAACGTCGCCACTCAGCGGCTCCGGTGGTTCAATCGGGTCGCCAGGCAAAGGTTCAGGCTCGCTGCTGCTGGAGGACAATTCCGGGATGCCAGCCAAAGGCGGAGGTTCCACGTTGTTGAAAGAAGAACTGGATGATTCCAGCGGCGGGACAATCTCGCCAGCAGTGGTTTCCAGGGAATCTACCCTATAGGACGAAGACGACCTGATAACATCATATGACGAAGAAACGCCACTAGCCGGAGGCACGAGACTGCTCGAACTCGACCGCATGGAACTGGAGCTACTCGTGTAGTACATCACCCCGCCCGACGACATCGGATAGGAAATGTCTACATGTCTGCTACTCGACGAGACTTCGTTGCTTATGGACGATTCTGGCGCCACAATCCCGGCCGTGAGGGGCGGAACATTGATACTGCTTGACGAAGATTGAGGCCGAGATTCCGAAGAAGATGAAATGGACGAGGAAGACTCCGGATAAGCAACATCCCCCGACATCATTTGAGCAGGATCCGGTGAGGGATGCGTTGCATCAACTTCGCCCCCCGTCACCGAATCGGACGGGACACACGCAGCAAGCATCGAAACCGCAGAAACCCCCAAAAACGAGGCCAGCACTTTCTGTGTATTGGCAGACCATTCGCGATTCTTTTCGACCTTGCTTTTCCGGATGTCCATACCAGTTCTCCTTATACGCTCAATATAAGTATATCCACGCAAAATCGGCCAAAAAGGCTTAAAGAAAACGATACCGAGTGATTCAATGCACGAAAAAAGCCCTAAAAAAGGGCTTTTGTATCATATCGCAGGGTATGTCAAAAAATTAGTCATAGATATAATATTCAACCAGAGGTATTGCTATAACAAGAAAAGCAAGCCATTTCTTAGAAATCCGCATAAATTTTTCTCACTTCATAAAAAACATTAAGGATTCGATTTATCATATAATTATCGTAATTGCCCTCTTCAATACGAATAAAATTTGCGCAATAATCGGATAAAGACTCAACAACAATTGTGGGCTTTTTAAACTCATAATCAGAATGTCTTTGAATGAAATTTTTCAACTTATTAACCTTTCTTACACTTGGAATCTCACAAATTTCAAGATGAAATTCCCGAAGATAGGCGTCAAGGAGGTCGCATGGACCTTTTTTGACGACACATTTAGGCACATGATCATTCAAGCTGTCAATTTCGCATATTACCATTTCACTTTTTTGCGAGTCTTGTAAATCAAAACTATAGGCAAATATTTTTTCTGTTTCTGTGGTCCAGTCAACAAAGCGAATATTCCATGTTTTCTTATCATTTTCATTCTCAATATTTCTATGGGAACCTACATAATAGAAATCAAACTCATTTTGTTGCCAAAGCGCAATTAAAGCAATTAGAACAAGAAATAGAAAAAACAATCGTTTCATCAGTACTTATACCTATATTAGACATCAATACACTAGCGCACTAAACAACAAAATACCTTTATTCGTACAAAAACACAAGCAAACAAAAAAATACCCCACTATAACGTGGGGTAAATTCACAAATTTTCCTAAAAACAAGCAAGACGAAATGTGCAAGAAAGCAAACGAATAATTTGACTTAGTGCCTAGCGAGACAAAGAGCAGCGACCGAAGGCGTACTCAAGCGTACGTCGAGAGTCGCTGCGATGCCGTATCGCGACGGCAATAAGGCAAATTACACCTTCAGCTCTCCAGCGTCGATATTAGCCCAATCCGGGATTGCGTCAATAGCCGGGCGGACTTCTTCCGTCACGAACTTCACGACCTGTCCCGGAGCGCGGCCCACGAACTTGCGCAGGTCGAGGATTTCCTTGAGCTTGGCTTCAGTGATGCCGAGCTTCTGGAACTTCTCGTTCTTGAGGACGCGTTCGAGCAAGTCGTTGTCCTTGCCCTGTTCCTTGACGACCTTGCCCGCTTCCATACTCATCACGCGGATTTCTTCGTGGAGTTCCTGGCGGTCGCCGCCGTTCTTCACGCCTTCCATGATGATGTTTTCGGTAGCCATGAACGGGAGTTCGGCCATGATGCGCTTTTCGATGACCTTCGGGTAAACGACGAGGCCGTTCGTGACGTTCTCGGCGATGATGAGCATGGCATCCATGGCGAGGAACGCTTCCGGAATGGCGAGGCGCTTGTTGGCGCTATCGTCGAGGGTACGTTCGAACCACTGCGTCGCCTGCGTGAAAGCGGTGCTGTTCACCTGGGCCATCACGAAACGAGCGAGAGAGCAAATGCGTTCGCTGCGCATGGGGTTACGCTTGTAAGCCATGGCGCTGGAGCCAATCTGGGTCTTTTCGAACGGTTCTTCAACTTCCTTCACGCCCTGCATGAGGCGCATGTCGGTAGCAAACTTGTGGAGGCTCTGGGCGATGGAGCTGAGCACCTGGTTCACGCGGTTGTCCCACTTGCGGGTGTAAGTCTGACCGGTGATGGTGAGCACGCGCTTGAAGCCAGCCTTGGCAGTCACGCGGCGGTCGAGTTCCATAATCTTTTCTTCGTCGCCGTTGAACAGGTCCATGAAGCTGGCCTGCGTACCGGTGGTGCCCTTCACGCCGCGGAACGGGAGAACTTCGATGAGGAAGTTCAGTTCTTCGAGGTCGATGAGCATGTCCTGGAGCCAGAGGCAGGCGCGCTTACCGACGGTGGTGAGCTGAGCAGCCTGGAAGTGGGTGGCGCCGAGCTGGGCCATGTCCTTGTATTCCATGGCAAACTTGGAAAGCTTGTCCATCACGCGGCAAAGGCGCTTGCGGACCATGATGAGGCCCTGCTGCATCTGGATAAGGTCGGTGTTGTCACCCACGAAGGCAGAAGTTGCACCCAGGTGAATGATGCCCTTGGCCTTCGGGCACTGGACGCCGTAAGCGTAAACGTGGCTCATCACGTCGTGACGGCGGCGCTTTTCTTCTTCTTCGGCGACTTCAAAGTTGATATCGGTGGCGTGGGCCTTCAGTTCGTCCACCTGTTCCTGCGTAATCGGGAGGCCCAATTCCATTTCGGATTCGGCGAGGTAGATCCACAACTTACGCCAGGTCTGGAACTTGTACTGGGGACTGAAGAGGAAGCTCATTTCCTTGGAAGCATAACGCTTGATGAGCGGGCTTTCGAACTGATCGCGCATATTTTTGTCCTTTTTTAAGTTTTACAGGAGCAAATGTAGAAAAAAGGCACGGAGCTCGGGGTTCCACGCTCAAGGCTCGGGCCTATTAACCACCAACCGCTACACAAGATTCATCAAATCGTAATACATGAGGCGCGTATGCGGGTCATTGTCCTCGGCATTCATGAAGCGGAAACCATTCTTTTCATAGAACGGAACTGCATTCAAGTAGGCATCGAGAGTAAGGAAACGGCAGTTGGCGTGCTCCCGGATTGTCATTGCGAGCCTCGTAGAGGCGAAGCAATCCCAATCTAAATTCAAAATTCATTCTCAAACAAATCCTTCCATTCGGGATTTTGCGACTCAATTAGCTCTATTTTCTTTTTCCGATTGCCAGCCTTTATCTGCTTTTCACGCAATATGGCATCCCTTATATCTTGAAAATACTCGCAATGTCCTAATTTCGTCACATTGTACTTGGCCGTAAATCCATGAAGCCTTTGCTTATGTTCAACCATTCTTTTAAGCAAGTCATTGGTAACACCTGTATAGAGAACACCGCGCGGTTTATTGAAAAGTATATATACCGCCGGTTTCATAACATGCATGACAGAGATTGCTTCGGGGTGTTCCACCCCTCGCAATGACAAATAGACCTGAAATTTTTTATCGCATTACTCGGTTCCAGCCGAATAAAACTGTAATTGGAACTATCTACACATTGTCGAAGCAAGGGTCAATACCTCCGTTAGCCGCTTCACGGGCACGCTTCTCAGCCATACCCTGCTCATAAGCCTTTTTCATAAATTCGTAATCCCGCAGGCGCTGGGCACGAACTTCCGGAGGTTCCGGGTGCCGCTCTTCCATATGGGCCAAAAACCGGCGAGCATCCTCGCCGAACAAAATCGGGGTCTCTCGAATTTCGCGAGCCATTTTTCCTCTTTTGTTATGTCCATAAAAGAATGCTGGCATAACGCCAGGCGGCAACCGTTCGGTTACATGGTATAAATATACCAAAAGATTGCTGGGAATGCAATAGAGGTCGTTAGCCCTTAATCAACTTCGCAAGTTCTTCTTGCGCATTCTTGTCATTTGCGTAGTTCCGCATGACGGATTTCATGTCGAGAAGGATGCAGTGGATTTTGTGATAATCTTGATTGCGATCTTTCCAGTCGCCATAGATATAGCCGACTTGGCACATTTTATACGGCGAGTTGTCGTTGCGAGGGAGCTTCGCGACCGTGGCAATCTCATCCCATTTGCCAGCATCAGCGCAATACGGCATAACAAACGCATTGTAAACCCCGCGCGATGTCATCCCCGCCCGTTCGGCATGCTCAGGGCAGGCTCCGGCGGGGATCTCCTTTTAGGAAAAGCGTCTGGGTTCAAAGTTGGTCGTAGTGCTTTTTTATGTTTTCCTCACTTCATCAATTATTTTTTTCAATTGATCTGGCTCAAAAGGCGGATTTTGACGATGCAGCATTGCATGACAATTGGGACATACAGGAATCAAATCCTTGATTGGATTTATCTTGTAATCTTTTCCAATTTTAGAAACAGGGATTATATGGTGAACATGTATAAAATCCTGACCGATAGGACCGTATTTAGATCTAAAGTCAAGACCACATATCCTACACTGATACCCATAATAGGATAAACATAATTCCCTATTTATAGGATTTCTTTCATATCTAGTTGCTCTGACCTCAAAAGGACTGCCTTCTACGAAACCTTCTATTTCCGGTTCCTTTTCAGAAATTGTTAATAAGGAAAAGATTAGGCAATACGCTTGCTTGGTCCATTCACAAATTACTTGATATTCGTCGTACAACGACTCGCTTTCGATAACGGGAATTTTTGTAATTCGACAAGAAAAAGTCCTCCAATTATAAGACCATAGCGATGGATTGATTTCCTGAACATTATTTCCATTTACTGAGAAAACGAACTTAACTCCAGTGCGCTTCATTATTGTCTTAGTATAATCCAGGAATCTTTCGATTTGCTCCGTTGAAGCAGAATTCATTTCATGAACAAGCGCTCCAGCATGGAGTTGTGGCTTGATTTCAATAACTATACGTATCGAATTTGAAATATATGTGACTACATCAAAGAAAAGAAAACCATCATTTTGCGGACATGAAATAAAAATTTCCGTCCCATCACGGTTTTCGGTCCGGACATCAAAAGGCATTGAAAATGTAATCTCTAAGAACTCTTTTAGAGAATCCGGTGACAAAGTCATTTTTCATCCTCGTAAATTTCGGGATCCGGCAAATCAGCAACCAATTTCTTTAATATTCGTGATACGGTGAATCGCATATCTTCATAATTTTCAATACTTGCTTCATTACAGGTTGAATTTTCTGCTTCCGCCAAAGACCACAACAAATCGTCAAGTCCCTCGACAACAACACTCTTAGCCAAAATAGGTCCATATATTTTTTTATAGAACGGATGACTTTGGTTAATATTTACAGCATGCTTTCCATTTACCAAAGCAGGCTCCCAAAGAGCTCCACCATCAATGTCATCAACAGGAACGACTCTATTTTGTTTTGGATCAACTTCATTTACAATAGTTATCGTTTTTGTAAATTCGCCTCTGTTGTTTTTTACAAGAGCTTCGTTTTCATTTCCTGTTGGCGTAATGTTAGAGGATTCAACAGAACTCCCCTTTGCATCAATATTACTGTTTGCCGGAGCATGGGCGTCTTTTCCCGATGTCGAAATCGTTTTCGTTTCTCCGTCACGATATCTCTTTTGCGCCTCTCTTCGTGGAGCAGCCAAGAATTCCATCAAGAAATTTTCGATTTCCGAAATCAAAAGAATTCTCGACTTCTTTATATCCACATTCAAGAATTCATCTAATTCATGGGTGAACGAAAAATCGACTCGTAATAGAGAATAGTGAGGTTCCTTTGTAAAGAAACCCAGCCAATCACCATAATGTATTAAACGATTTTCTCGATAAACGTAAAATCCCTGATAATCATTATTGCCGCGAGCCCTATCGCTTGCTTCCTTAGAGCTGAATTCTGACTTTCTAGGAATAATGTGAGCAGCAATTTTGAACGATCCGGCTTTACGACCATCAACTTCTATTGGTACATTTTGCGTTTGGACGTTTTCTGATTTTTCTTCTTGTGTGCAGAATGGATCCCAAGGTTCCAGTTTCTCATCGTTAACATAGATTTCAACATCAGATGCTCTTGAGTCCTTTTCATCAAGGAAACGCTGAAACACCATTGATAAATGGAACTTTAGATCGGTAATTTTCTTTTGGAGCGCTCTTTTGGCAGTACTATCACTTTTATATTCTTTTAAAAGACGGTCTACCTTATCCCAAACAACAAGTGTTCCATGGCCATCAATCGCAACACTATCAAAAAATTCGATTTCATCGGAATCAACCTCAAGTATCTTTAAAGCCCAAGAATTCTTTTCACAAATATGGTCTAAATCCCACTGAACCTTTTGAAGTTTATCTTCTCTAGTTTTTTTTGATATCACAGAAAGTTGACGACAAAATGCTGTTGACGCTGTTTTTAAGCCCAGGCCAAACTTACCCAAGCTACTTTTATTTTCTCGTTCTTTGGACCCATATTTCATTGCATTTTTTAAACCATCTAGATCCATACCGATACCATTGTCAGCAACACATATACTTACATGTAAACTTGGATCTACATCTACACGAACAAACACTTGGGTTGCATTCGCTGCAATGGAGTTATCCACAATGTCCGCTATTGCAGTATTGAAATTGTAGCCTGTATCACGTAGGCCATTAACGATTCGGTCCGGATCCGGAAGAAGTTCAAAGTCTGGCATATAAGTACTCCTTTTTTAGATGGGTAATTTGGTTAAGATTTCAGAAATCAACTTTTTGTTATGACTTGTATTACTTTCTGTTACAGTAACATCAGCAATGTCCTTTTTCTCATCCAATTTATTTTGAATGATTTCCTCTATCGTGTCCTGATAGTACAATCGATAAACAAAAACATTTTTCTTTTGTCCGTTTCTATACGAGCGCGCGGTGGCTTGCGCTTCCAAAGAAGGATTCCACTCTAAGTTATAGTGTATAACATGGTTGGCGCCGGTTATATTCAGCCCAACTCCAGCGGCTCTTGGATTAAGCAAGAGAATCTCCGATTTGTCAGATGCATTAAATGCATCTACAATTTTTTGGCGTTCTTCTATTGGAGTACTTCCGTTAATTTCAGAGGCTTGGATTTTCCATCTATTAATAAAATCCGCTTTCATCAGTTCAAACATTTTGACATACGAGGTGAAAATCAGAGCTTTTTCACCACAATCAATTATATTCTGCATAATTTCACATAGACGTTGATACTTCACCGATGTTTTACAAGGATCTTTTTCATTTTTTTCTGGAGATACAATAAAAGGATGGGTACAGAACATTCTTAGGTTTGTAAACATTCCTATGGAGATGTCTTCAGAATCACTCTGTTTTATCTCGTTAATGTAAGAAACGTATCTTTCGCTTTCTTCCCTAGACATTCGGATAGGTTGATTTATTACAACCTTTGCAGGCAAGTCATTGGAAACATTCGCCACGACTCTTCTTATCATCAATGTTGAAAGGAATGACGCTATTTGTTTTCCTCCACTCAAATCATCCGAATACTGCTCGGACAATTCCTTGGCATTATTAAAAACATTCGGTTGAATGAATTCTAATAAAGAAAGAATATCGCTTATATGATTTTCAAAGGGAGTTCCCGTTACAGCGATACTTTGATTACGCCGAATGGCCTTGCATTTTTCCGCTCGCTCACTATCAAAATTTTTTATGTTTTGAGCTTCGTCAAGAATGACTATATTCCAGCAAATCATATTCATAAAGTGAATATCATTGCACAAGGTTGAGTAAGATGTAATTACTACATCGTAATCCATAAATGTTTTGTAATAACCGGTTCTATCACTACCATGATGAATCAGAGTCTTTAATGTCGGCGAAAATTTTCTACACTCGTTCACCCAATTGTCTAATAAGGAAATGGGCGATATAACTAAGGCAGGCCCTCTATCGAATCGCTTTTCCAATGTCAATATTGCAATTATTTGTAGTGTTTTTCCAAGTCCCATTTCATCGCCAAGAATGCAACCATGCGTTTGCTCAAGCATAAAAGCCATCCATTCAAAACCAGTTTTTTGATAGGGATATAAGGTTGCATTTAATCCTAGCCCGTTCAACAGAGAACCACCATTAGGAGTTTTTAATAACGAATAGGAATCAACATTGTCCTCAAAAAGAGGCCTTTCGAAATTAAACTTCTTTAGTTTTAAATATTGGGAAAGAGAAATGGTTCCTGAAGATGTAACACCAACTTCATTAAACACCTCCTGAAATTCATCAACATTGGATATAAAAAACCAGCGATTTTCTACAACAATAGAATCAATGATTTTTCCTTGACAGAAAATCACCGACCAACGATTTCCATTTTTTTCCACATATGGGGAAAGTGTCAAGTCGTTATTGTGACAGGCTAATTCTACTTTAAGAGTGCAATTAAATCTTGAAAACTTTAAATCTGGAATATCTAATTCAGGTGAACCACATTCATAATTATTTATATGAATTTTTCCACAAGATTCTCTAGCCGAAACAATATTTGATGCCGATGGAAAATATATGCCATCCGCCATACTAATCGCAAGATGATTGTCTTTTAAGATCCAACGGCAAGCCATGCTTATTTCCTTGATTGAAATCTTTGGAGACTCGCAATACTTATATTTATAGGCGATGCGTCATACTGAAATTCAACATTTTCTTTTAAGGTTATTTTTTTAGGGACAATTTCTTCTATCAACTCGTTTACTTCCAACACAGTTGCTTTCTTTTTGAAATCTGCCGCAATGCTGCTTATATCAGAAGCTGTTCTTCTGAGAAGATAATTTGAAGCATAAGCATTCACAATTTCGGCCACATAGCCATGAGATTCATGGACGAGATTCAATTTGTTCAAAACAGGGGATACGTAAAAATCATTCCTGTCAATTGTTTTTCCGCCATCCCACCAAGAGTAATCACTTAAAAATTTCCACAGATATTCAGCCGTTTTCACATAATCGTCACGATCAGGAAACTGCCTTTCTAAAATTCTAATAGCACATCGTTCGAAATGTTCTTTTTTGCTATTACTGCCTCTACAGTTTTTTATATAATCTTTTACATTGGTACTTAAACTTGAGCATATATCCACTGCATATTCTTTGTACGTAAAAAGCTCCGTACAAAAATCCACCACATAAGAAGCAATGACAAACCATTGATTGGGCAAGACGATGTACTGATTCTGTTTTGTTGTAATTATGGATGATTTTGACAGATACTCAATCTCGCAACCTTTCTCTGCCAAATATCGACGATAGTTATCCTGAAAATCATTTTTTAGTGAAAACTCTTGCCATTGGAACTCGTTTTGATACCGGAATTCCGCGCTCTTCATGACAACGTTGAGATTTTTTAATATATGAGTTTGCGGCATATACTCACCCCTCTAAAAGTTGATTCTTGATTTCTTTGGCAAGTCGTTTGATTACCGGAACAGCAACACTATTTCCGAATTGATGATACGCTTCCTTTCGAGAAACCACAATCTTATACGGCACCTGTTCCGATATCTGGTCATGGTGATTGGTTTCCCATCCGGCACCAGCAATGTTGTAACCTTGCAGGCGTCCCGCTTCTACAGGAGTCAGCGTTCTCGGATTTTTCCCTTCAGCAGATTGGTCTATTAGAATCTCGCTGCCGTCTTTCCAATACCTTGCAGAGATTGTACTTGCGTAGGGAGAATCATCATTGAATAGAGAATACCCGAAACCCTTGCCATTTTGACGGTTTCGTTCTTTCCGTTTCTGATGACCTTCCCACATTCTATCACTAATTGTGTAATGGAGGTCTAAGCTATCTTTAGGTTCAAAGATGTCCGATACTTTAGTCTGTTTTGCTTTTTCTTTTGCTTCATCAATTGAGTAAAGGGTCCTTCCCTTTTCGTCTATGCCATAGGGGAATTTGAAATTTTTCGCTTTGACAGATTCTTTATTCCATGCGACAATAAAAAGACGCTCCCTGTTCTGCGGGACGCCAAAATACTTTGCGTTCAGAACTTCAATGGAATAGCGATACCCGAGTTCTTCTAACGTTGCTAAAATCACTTTCAAAGTATTTCCATGATCGTGATTTTTGAGACCTTTCACGTTCTCAAGCAAAAGAACTTTGGGTGGGCTTTTTTTCGCTTCTTTTGTTTTGACAATATTGGCGATATTGAAGAACAGTGTTCCGCGAGTATCTTCAAATCCGCGACGAAGTCCGGCAATGGAAAATGGTTGACAAGGAAAACCGGCGCAACATACGTCAAAATCAGGAATTTCCTTCGGGTCAGCTTTTGTTATATCGCTATTGAAATTCTTATTATCGTTTTTGAAAAGTTGTGGAGCAATTTTCTTATAGTTGGCTTCATAGGATAAGCGAGCGTTTTCATCCCACTCACTGGCAAATACGCACTTGCCGCCGACACTATGCATTGCCTGATGAAATCCACCAATTCCTGCGAACAAATCAATAAAAGTGAATGTTGTCGCTCTGGGCTTATTCTTTGCCGTTGTCTTGGCGCTTTTCTCGGGCATCTTTTCGCTCCGTGTTGAAAGTGAACGAGTTCACTCTCGCGGGAGCGGTTCTGGCCGATTCGCTTGGCCGAAGTGCGGTCAAAAAAGAAACGGCGGGGAGCCGACTCACTCCTCGCCTAAAAGCGCGACATTTTCAAAAGAATACAATACACCCGCGATATGCCGACCAGAGATTGCTTCGCTCATACGGGCTCGCAACGACGCGGCACAACCCCCTAAGCGTACAATACGCCCAGGGTACACTACGCCCGTGCAACCCACGGGCGATGGCGAGTTATTGTCTTATTCTCGTTGCAGAAATTGTCGAAGTTTCAAGTAGAGGACAAGAGCAAAACTCAGCGAGTTCACCCCTGTTCCGCACTTATCCTGTCTTTTCTGGAAACAAAAAAGGCGTGGAGTTGAATGCGTTTACCTACTTGAGGCCTTCGACTGCCCGCAACGAATAAACACAAACAACTCACGCCCCAAAAGGCCGCTTGCATACAGGCAGATTGCTATAAAAACAATAAACTATGTAGCAAAACGATGCGGCTGGCACATGCCGGTCGCAGACGTGAGCGTTCGTCTTGTTCTCGTCGCAGAAATTGTCGAAGTTTCAAGTAGAGAACAAGAGAAAACCCTATTTTCACCTTGAAATATAGATTATTGGAATGGCAAAAGATGACAAGCGCCTCAATTAAGAAGGAAATGGCATAAAAAAAACTACCCCCCCCCTACAGCCACTCCTAGATAGCCCGCACCTTTAGTGCTCAAACAAACAAACCATTTTGACAGTCCCTCCAATTCTGTATATATTTTGCCCCGCTATCTTTTATCTCAGTGTATAATCCAG
Organism: Fibrobacter sp.; assembly: GCA_017642335.1. Classification (GTDB taxonomy): domain Bacteria; phylum Fibrobacterota; class Fibrobacteria; order Fibrobacterales; family Fibrobacteraceae; genus Fibrobacter. The sequence goes on along the minus strand of JAGCPF010000053.1, from coordinate 12,005 downwards.
AACTTTGGAGATTTTCAATATGATGCAAAAACTCATGTACCCTGTTTTAGCCATTGGGCTTGCCGCCTCGATCAGCATGGCGAAAGAAGTCCTAATAGATGATTTCGAAATACCGAAAGACCCGCTGAAAGATAGTACCTCCTTTTATCTCCATACATGGGATGATGTGGAAGGTGAAGTCGGCAACGAAAACGGCAACATCTATTTGGCCGAAGCCGCCGCAGACAGTTCTAATTATGGCATCGGATTTTTTGGCCGCACACTTGATGAAGGCATTACAGTGCATATACCTGTAGGTGTCATCGGAGCATGTACAGAGTACACTTATCAATATAAGGGCGCAGCGCATCAATTCGTCTTGGTCCCCGACAAGGCCAATGATGATAACATGCATTACACTGATATAAAGAAATTGATACCGGCAACAGACGAGTGGACCGTGGCCCACATAAAACCGACGGATACCAGGGACCGCTACGGCTGGGGATCTTACCACTTGGATCCAAGTACCGTTGTTAGAGTCCGCTGGAACATCAACCACGACGCAAAGGGGGATTATCTTTACATTGACAACCTGAAGTGCATCAGGCCGGACGGATATATTATTGCGTTCTACAATGTCGATACGCTCGTAAAGACGCAGATTGTTCCCGAAGGGGAAATGCCTGTGGATCCAGGTTTAACTCCCAAAAAGAAATCGAGCGCCAACTACGATTACTACTTCAAGACATGGGAACCGGCTTTTGTCGCAGCGACAGAAAAAACCTCGTACCACGCCGTGTACGACAGCACGCTCATCTACACGCTTGAAGAAGGCGAGTCGATTCTTGTCCAAGATTTTGAAGATTGCGAGGCAATCGATGGATGCGTAAACAAGTGGAACGGCGCTTTCTGGTTGGATAGCGACGCGGGCAACGGCGGAGCCGCCGAACTTTCGAGCGACACGACTGAGGAAACATCAACTGTCGCCAAGTTGACGTATCTTTTGAAGCAAGACTCGTCTACCAGCATTGCGCCGTATGCACGAGCCGTAATGAACGTGAACGACATTGGTTCTCGAACCCTTTCGACATGCGAAGTCATCAAGTACGATTACAAGGGAGCCGCACACAATTTCAGAGTCCGCTCCAGTTATGATGTCGGCGGCAACTACCACATGAAGAGTGTTGAAGAAAGCGATACATGGAAAACCGAATTGATTTCTGTCGCGACGCAATTGAAGCAGCAGAACGGCTGGGGAATTGCGGTGAATATTGCAGACGCGATGAAGCGTGCCGAAGCGTTCGACTGGGATATTCAAGGGGAGTTTGGAACGGAAGGTTCTCTCGAAATTGACAACATCCGTTGCATCAATCTACCAGTCTACACGATTACCTTCATGGACGGCGAAAACAAGATTGAGGAACAGATTGTTACCGAAGGCGATGTCCCGAAGTGCAATTTCTGCAACAACTATGCGAAATATGTCAAGCAACCCACGGAATCGCACAACTATGTCTATACAGGCAAATTCGATCCGGAGGTTGTCGCTGCGAATCAGGACGCCACATACCAGGTGGTATGGGATAGCACGCTCCGTACATTCACGGTCACCTTCGTGAGCGAAGGAGATACCCTGGCTAAGGGAGAATGGGATTATGGCACGATTCCAAGTTACGAGGGGACTCCGGTCAAGGCGGCTACGGCACAATATACCTACACGTTCAAGGCTTGGGACAAGGAACTCGCCGACGTGACGGAAGATGCGGCTTACACAGCGTTGTTCGATAGCACGGTGAACAAGTACCTCGTGACGTTCGATGTTGGCGACAAAATTGATTCTGCCGAATATGATTTTGGAACAAAGGCGAAAAAAGTCAAAGCACCTGAAGCCACTAAGGCCGCTACGGCACAATATACCTACACGTTCAAGGCTTGGGACAAGGAAATAGCCGACGTAACGGAAGATGCGGCTTACACGGCGTTGTTCGATAGCACGGTGAACAAGTACCTCGTGATATTCGAGGTCGATGGGAAGGTCGATTCCGCCAAGTACGCCTACGGCACAAAGGCTGAAGATCTCAAGCAGCCTGAAACCAAGAAGGAAGCTACGGCCAAGTACACTTACACCTTCAAGAAGTGGAACATAAAGCTTGCCGACGTGACAAAGAACGCGACCTACAGAGCCGCATTCGACAGCACGGTGAACAAGTACCTCGTCAAGTTTGTGTCCGAAGGAAAAACGCTTGATTCCACCTACTATGCTTACGGAACGAAGGCTGACAAGATTGAGGTCCCGGAAGCGACGAAGAAGGATACAAAGGACTCCACGTTCACATTCGATGGCTGGGATTCAAAGATTGCCAACGTGACGAAGGACGCAACCTATACGGCAAAGTTCAAGGCAAAGAAAATCGAATCAAAGAAAGATTCGAAATCCGATGCAATTAACGCTGTTGCCCAGAACCGTTTCAAGTTCGGTTTTGCGAACAATGAACTTACGGTTGTGCAGCCGAGCCGTTCGATGGTGCGTGTACAGGTGTTCGACATGCTCGGTCACCAAGTAGAATCGTTCAACGATCAGGTTTCGGGTTCCAAGAGCTATAGCCTCGCCCACCTGCCCCAGGGCATCTACATGGTGCGCATCGCTAACAGGAGCCAGCAGCATACAGCAAAGGTTACCATAAGGTAACCTCATCGTATTTCCTCCTAACGGTCCCCGTCGTGCGTAATGCATGGCGGGGATTTCTTGTTTCGGCTAGTTGATGTTGGCGCACAACAGCGCAAGCGATGCGGTCAGCGGGGCGCTCCAGTTGATGGCGACCTCGTTGCTCGCAAAGGACGTCTGGTTGTCCACGTAGCTCAAGCCCGGAAGTGCACTCGGATAAGGCAAATCCTTGTGGCCGTCCTGACGGTCCTGATTTATTCCGCCCACGAGGAGCCCTGGAATTGGGTCGACAATTCCGTCGGAAGCGCTGATCCGGTGGTGCGGAAACATGGGGGAACTCCAGGCGGAACCCGTCACGAAACTCACGTTTACGGAATTTCGTCCGTAAATAAAGTCGATGTGATCGTAAGCGCAGCGCACGTACTCGGGCTTGTGCGTCCAGGTATTCGTCACCAAAAGCGTCAAGGCGAAATTGGCCAGCACACCGTTACTCCCCCACGGGAAATAGCGCAGCGCAATCCCATAGGCATCGTCAGCCGCAAGCGCTACAATCTTGTCTGACTCATGTTCGAGGGCGACGCGAGCTCTTTCCCTTAGTTCAATATCGCGGTCCTGCAGGGCTAGTGCCATGTAGCCTAGGTTTTCCGTGTCGTGCCAGTTGATGTCTGAACGCGGGGGCATGTCGGCCAAGTCTTGGTAAAGCTGGTCGTGGACTTCGATACAGTCTTGCAAGTCGACCTGGCCCATCTCGCGGAAAAGCATCGCTCGAGCCCAGAAGAACTCGTCACTAACGCGCGCATCGCCGTAAGGGCCGCTGCCCTCCGTATACGGAGGGAATCCCTCGTCGGGATTATCGAGCGACCAGCGGTACGCTCGAATAGCGGCACCGATGCATTTTTTTGCAAAAGCAGGGTCCGACGCAGCAAAGATACGGTGAGCTTGAGCCAGCGCCGCACAGAAGTTGAGTGACGACGTGGTGGATTTTCCGACAATCTGCCGCTTCTGGCTATGGTCCGAAACCGTCGGTGTCACGAAGGTGTCCCAGCGTTCCGGAGAAACCTTGAAGAAAACACCGCCATCGTTATCCTGCATCCGCAAGAAGAACTCCAGTTCAAAGCGGACCTCTTCGCGCAGGGTTTCCAAGGACTTAGAAATTGCGGGCGTTCCAAGTTCAAGCGCAAGCATCAATGTCGCGACACTCACACCGCCGTTGACGATGTACTTTCCGTAGTCACCGGCATCGTACCATCCGCCGTGAGCATTCCACGTTCCTTCCCTATTCATGGAATAGTGGAACGGCAACTGGTTGTCGATATGCGCCAGAGGACGTGCCCACTTGCCGGCAATCTCTGGCTTAAGCTCGACGCCGCAGCGCTGGTAGTAGAAAGACTTTATGTTCGCATCCAGCTGTGCAAGAAGCCAATTGTCCGAAATTTCGAACAGGTGCGAATCCGTTCCGCAGCGAATCTTGTAACGGCCGGGCTTGCGACATTCGGAGAAATCGCCGACCAGCAATGTCTCCCCGCTATAGCCGCATGGCCCGCGGTAAGCGAGGTGGCCTTCATACGCGACCTCGCCCGCTTCTGAAATTATCTGGAACACCGGCCCCGAGACGACATCGATATCCTTGGCAGAGAACGTGAACAATCCCTCGGCAAGAGGCTTGTTGTCTTCGCCCACCTCGAACGGCTCGCCCTCGTTCACGGCGATGTAGAAATGTTTCGGTGCACAGCAGGCATAACCTACGTGGTTATAGCGGAGGTAAGCTCTCATTCCATCAAGTTCCATGACACAATAATAGATTATTTTGCATCCATACAAAAATGGCCACCCGAAGGCGGCCATAAAAACGAATTAGACAAAAATTAGTTGTCCATCAAGCAGCGGACTGCGGCAATACTTGTCTTGGGCCCTGCATTATACGTAACCGGGCCATCATTGAATATCTGGATGTAATAAGCCTGATCATAAAGACGGCCTTCCCTTTTCTCGGAGCCACCCCACATCATAAGGAACTGACCAATCGAGCCTTCGGATCCATTGCCGGACGGAACGAAGGTCAGCCCGAGTTCGTCAGTACCATTGTTATCGTGGTCTGTTTCTGCCCAACCCGTCTTAGACCTGAACATGTCCGACGAAGCTCCATTGATCCCTTCAATCAATCCATAATAGTAGAAGATATTTTCCAGTTCATAGTAGTTGGGCAGATGCCAGCCTTCCGGGCAAATACCCTGATAGAAACGGTTGAGCACCTGCTGCGAAGCATCGGCCGATATATCCACATCGGCAGCGGCAAACCAGGAATAGAGACGGCCGTAATCATCGCAGGTTTCTTCGCCATTGCTGCAGACCGAAGTATCCTTCAACTTGTCAGAATAGTAGTTCAGGTTCTGTGCCATCCAGATCTGGGATTCGCCACCAACATTGACGACGACATAGTTGTATGCCTGACCATCGCGGGTGTCGCAGAACTGCTTGGTCTGGTCGATTTCGTTGCCGTCGCATTCGCCCTTAAGCGCCACAACCTTGCCTGCAAGACAGAAGCTTGTGGTCGGATCGTAGGTAGCACCACCGCACTGGACGTTGTTCACCACGAACGTTCCGTTGCTGCAAGTGAACTTGACACCGCCGTTCTCGTCGTTTTCGGCAGAACAGTCGCCGTCGGTACCGTTCGTCAGGGTATCCACGATCGTGGAGCCGCATGTAATCTGCACGCCTTCGGTAATGACCTTTGCCGAGCAACTTTCGCCGGACGAACCGTTTTTGAGGGTGTCGACAACCGTACCACCACAGGACACTTCAATGCCAGCCGTGATTTTCTTCGCAGTGCAGCTTTCTCCAGCGGAACCGTTTACCAAGGTATCGACGACGGAACCACCGCAAGAAACCTCAACACCACCGTCGACGGTCTTTGCCGAGCAGCTTTCGCCATCGTTGCCGTCTTCGCCCTTGTCACCTTTTGCGCCCTTGGCGCCCTTATCACCTTTTTCGCCCTTATCACCGGTTTCGCCCTTTTCGCCCGGCTCGCCAGCGGCGCCCTTCATGTTTTCGCCACCGAAAGACAGCCATTCTTTGTTCGAGCAGAAGTAAGCCATCGCGGAATCGGCCACATAGATAAGCTTGCCTTCGTTGTCCTTGTTGCATTCGGGCATTTCGGCACCCTTTTCAATCAAGTCCAAACCGACCGTGGGGTTATTGGTTTCGTATACCTTGGTGACTTCGTCGCCACTACAGGCAAACAAGGTTGCAACCACTGCAGAGAGTCCAGTGAAACGGATTATATTGTTCATAATTCTCCTTTTAACAAACAAATTCAGACGAAATATAGCTTATATTAATTCGGCGCATGGAATTGAGGACAAATTTTCAGAGCAAATTCGTACCAATTCTGCCCGTCCCTCTTTTGAGCCCTCGTTTTTGCTGTTCAAACGAATTTGACTAAAAATGCCCCATATTCCCACCAAAAAAGATAATACAGTTGATACAGATGATAACTCTGTTTCACTTGTAAGTCTTGTTTTGCCCCCTTCCAGAAAGTAAAATTAGGATGTGTATGGGTTTGCCGGGGAATATATGACATTGAAAAAGACTTTAATACTTGGACTATTGGCGGTAGCTGCTGTGAGCGCAAAAGACTATTCCGGTGCTGAACTTTATACCAGCGAGACCTGGATGTACGGCAAGTTCGAAGCGCGCATGAAAATGGCAGCCGGTTCGGGGACCGTCAGTTCCATGTTCCTCTACCACAACGATTCCTACCTGGGCGGAAATGAACCCTGGGTCGAAGTGGATATCGAAATCTTGGGCAAGAACCCCAACAGCTTCCAGTCCAACATCATTACAGGCTTCGGCCCCGGAAACGGACAACCGGACCGCAAGGTGACCAGCGAAGACCACCACGCCATCAACCCCGCATCCAACGAATCCTTCCACACCTACGGCATGGAATGGACTCCGGATTACGTGGCATGGACTTTGGACGGTAAGGTCGTCCGCAAGACAGTCAAGGGTCAGAACGACAAGAACCAGGTGCAGGACCTTGGCAAGAAGGAACAAGGCCTCCGCTTCAACCTCTGGTCCCACGAAGACGCTGGCTGGGTCGGCGCATGGAACGACAACATCTTGCCGATCTACCAGTTCATCAACTGGGTCAAGGTCTACAAGTACACCCCGGGCGCAGGCGAAAACGGCAGCGACTTTACTCTGGACTGGAGCGACGATTTCGACACATTCAACAGCAGCCGCTGGCTAAAGGGCGACTGGACGTTTGACGGCAACCGCGTCGATATCAGCCCGAGCAACATCTTCACCAAGGACGGCATGGTCATCATCGCCCTCACCAAGAAGGGCCAGGAAGGCTTCAACGGCCAGATGCCCACCGATCCCGAAGGCGACCTGAAGAGCCAGACACCCACGTCGAGTTCTTCGCCCGTGACCGCTTCGAGCAGTTCGCAGCAGGTAACCCCGCCAACTCCGGAATCCTCCAGCAGCAGCGCTCAGCAACAGATCGCCCCGCCGGCTCCGGAATCTTCCAGCAGCGTCCAGCAGAATCCGCCGGCTCGCATCCCGCTATCGGCTTATCCGGAACAGTACAGGATTGACTTGCGCCACTTCAATGCGAAGGGTGCGAAGGTCAACAAGAATAGCGCCAACCACATCAAAGTTTTCTCCAAATAACCCATAAGAATCCCACCCCCAAACAACCAGCCCGTGTGACGCTTTGCCACACGGGCTTTGTGTTTTCACAACATTCTTTGACTTTAGCAAGTAAAGGGAGAAAACTCCCCTGCGGAGGATTTTTTTATTAATGTTCAACCCTATTGACTGATAATCAAAAATTGATTATTTTCAATTCTATGCTGGCAGTCGTGAAAAAGCCCCGTATTGAAATCCGTGCGAAGCATATCCCTGCTCCGCTTGTCAGGTTCTTGAAGGATACCTACAAGCCCGAAAATGTCGCGGTCTGCAAGAACGAGGATTCCATTCCCTTCGAGGAGTCCGACTGGTTCAAGAATCTGGATTCCACTCCCGGCGAAATGATTGTCGCGAACCGCGATTTGCGCAACTGGTCGCAGGTCACTCTCGCCGAGAAACTTGGAATTCAGGTCCAGAACCTCTGCGCCATGGAAAACGGACGCAGGGCGGTATCCCGCAAGATGGCGATAAAACTCGGCGAAATCTTCGGAACAGATCCCGCAGCATTCTTTGACTTTAGCAAGTAAATTCTATATTGAGCCCCTTTTTTAGCACAAAATGCGTATTTGTAGATACAATTTCATATTTGTTTATTGATTTGTAACTACAAATAATGTATATTTAAAAAAAAGGAGTCAATTATGGCTACACTGCAAATGAGGGTCGACGACGACCTGAAAAAGAAGTCGGACGATTTGTTCCAGTCTCTCGGTATGGATACCTCTACAGCTATCCGTATTTTCTTGACTTTTGCCATTGAGCATAATGGAATTCCCTTTGATGTTCGCCATGCCCCTGAAGACTTGTCATTGGAGAAGGCTGTTGAAGATACCCGTAGTCGCAAAAATCTCCATGGTCCCTATGCCACGGCAGCGGACGCTGTCGCCTCCATGTTGGAGGAATAGCCGTTGCTTCAGATTAAGTACACCAACCGCATGAAGCATGATGTCAAGATTATGAAAAAGCGCGGCAAAGACCTGAACAAGCTAATTGCCGTTTTGGACAAGCTGTCGAAGGGTGAACCGCTTCCGCCCAATAATCGAGATCATCAACTGGCCGGAACACTGTCTGATTTTAGAGAATGCCATATTGAGCCAGATTGGCCCCTAATGTACCAAATATTTAATGACGAACTAATTCTTTCGGCGACCGCGACCGGCTCTCATTCAGATTTGTTCGGAAAATAAAGGACTATCAAATACGAAGTGCCGCATGATTTGCGGTTCGGAGCGCTTTAGTGGTGTTTGGTTACGGGGTGGTTGTTTTGGGGCGGGGTATAGGTTATATTTAGGGGTGAGGTTATTTATGCTGAAGAAGTTTGTTCTGGGGGGAATGGTTGTGGTGGCGGCGTTGCTTGGCAATGCTTGCGGGGACGACGGTTCGAGCGATTCCCCGGCGTTATTTAGTCCCTAAGGCAGCCAATTGGGATGACTTTTACACCGTCAGGTCGCGTATATGCCATTTGCCCGCCCGTGACAACCATCAGCAGGTCCGGTTCACGAAGCTGAATTTTGTCGCTTTTCTTATTGTGTTCCCGTATAAGTTCCTTTAAAGTCGTCAGGTGCTTTGCTCCTTCCTCAATTTCGCGACTCCCCAGCTTAAATTCTATCAAGGCATAGCGTCCGTCATTCAAATGCAACACGGCATCGGCCTCGAGCCCGGTCCTGTCGCGATAATAAGAAAGTTCGCCACGTAGTTTTTGTGAATAGACCTTCAAGTCCCTGATGCAAAGCGTCTCGAAAACAAAACCGAAAGTTTTCAGGTCAGTGTAGAAGTATTCGGGAGAGACGCCCATCGCCGCAACGGCAATCGATGGGTCGGAAAATTCCCTCTTCTTCCCTGAACGGATAGATGTGGCGGAACGGATGGATGGACTCCAGGCGTCCAGATCTTCTATGACGAATAGTCTGCGTAGCGCGTTTAAGTAGGAATCCAGTGTTATTATGGAAAAATTGTCCGATTCCGATAGAATATCCTTATGGATGCTGGAGGTCTTTGCCAAGGTTGAGACATTCCGGGCATACGATTTTAGGATAGCCTTTGTCCATTTGGGGTTTCTTTCGACTCCGTCAACCGTGGATATGTCGGTCTGGCAGATGTTTTCAAGATAGTCCTGCGCGACGACAAGTTGGGCATCATCGCCTTTCTTGAAAAGAGCGGCCGGCCACCCGCCACGGCAAGCGGCATGAATTAGTTGCTCTATCGAAAGGCTTGACGTAATCCCGTCAATATCGCTTTCGGGTTCGTCAAACAGTTTTGAAAGTGATATTTGACCATTGGATTCCTGTGATTCGAAAAGACTCATGGGGAGCATCTTCAATCGTGATATTCTCCCCGTTCCCGAATGGATTGTCTTTGAAAGATCAAAACTGGAAGAACCCGTCAAGATAAAGAGCCCGTCTTCTCCCCTACGGTCCACTTCCGTGCGGACGGCGTCCCACAGAATGGGGGCGTCCTGCCATTCGTCAATCAATCGAGGATTTTCCCCTTTCAGCAATAAAGACGGTTTAATCGATACGGTTGCAAGATAACTCTCCCTGAAGTCGGGATCCTGCATCTTGACGACGCTTTGGGCTTTTTGTTCTGCCGTCGTAGTCTTGCCGCACCATTTGGGACCGACTATAAGAACGGCCCCCGAGGAACGAAGCCTCAGGTCCAGTTCGTCGTCAACCATTCTGGGAAAATACGTTTTCATATTTACCAATATATGTTCGTTTTGTAAAATTGTCAAGTTTTGTTTTGTATTTTTGTTCATTTTTGTTTTGTATTTTTGGAAGAAAAATGCCGAATTCATTGTAAAAACGCAATTTCACGGCATTTTTCTTGAGATGTCGGCGTGTATGGGCGCGGGGTGGTTGTTTTGGGGCGGGGTTTGGGTTATATTTAGGGGTGAGGTTATTTATGCTGAAGAAGTTTGTTTTGGGGGGAATGGTTGTTATGGCGGCGTTGCTTGGCAATGCTTGCGGGGACGACGGTTCGGGCGATTCCCCGGCGGGGCCTGCGGATAGCGAGGTTACCCACTCCTCCTCCAGCGACGATGTTGTTCCTGGCAACAGTTCGTCTTCGAGTGTCACCGAGAGCCCGTCGACTAGTTCTGGGCAGGCTCCGCAGTCGGCGGAGTCGGATGGGTCTTCGTCGAGCGAGAAGGCGGTCGATGGCAGTTCTTCCAGCGACGGGAAAGCCTCGTCGAGTTCCGGAAAAGTTGAGTCCAGCAGCAGCGGCAAGGGCGAAAAGTCGTCATCGAGCGAGGGGGCGGCTGGCAGCAGTTCTTCGGATGTTGTCGTGGGGTCGTCTTCTTCGGAAAAGAGTTCTTCGAGCGTGGCGGAATCCTCTTCGTCGGTTGAAAGTTCGTCTAGCGAGGTGCCGTCTTCGTCATCTGTTGTGGAATCCTCTTCAAGCGTGGCGGAAAACAGTTCGAGCAGCGAAGACGATGTCTCAAGTTCTAGCGAGTATTATAAATCCAATTGGGCTTATTTAGACAAGAATGTCGTATATGACACGATTATAGATTCGCGAGATAATCAAGTGTATAAAGTTGTGACAATCGGCTCACAAACATGGATGGCTGAGAATTTGAATTATTTTGATGAACAAATTGCGGACGATGCAATTTGTTTAAACAATGAGCCATCTAATTGTGAAAAATATGGTAGATTATATAATTTACCAGTAACATTGGGGTATGATTCAGTAGAAGTAAGTCCCCGTGATTTTATTGAAAATAAAGATTCTCTAAATATGCAAGGAATATGTCCAAATGGATGGCGAATACCCACATTTACTGAATGGAAAAATGTCGCAAATAAATGGTCTTCAAACAAGATTGGAATTTCTATTTTAAATGGGAGTGGTTATTACTCAAAAAAGTTTTATACGGGTTCGGTTTTTTGGACATTTACAAAAGCATCGGAATCTAGATATGTTAAAGTGGCGTTTTTTGATGTGAGTGCTAAGTTTTTTTATGATGATAGGTCTATGGAACAATCAAATTTCGTTTCGGTCCGTTGCGTAAAGGACAATTAGCCCCCGACTCATCCTAAACGACGACATTTCTATCGACAGAATACGCTGGGTTCTCCCCCGGCGTTATTTTTTTGCGGAGGGGCCGGGGCGTTGCGGGGCGGCGAGCGCCCGCACGAGGGGGTGGTGAGCAACGGAGTGCGAACCAGGGGGAGGCTTCCCCCTCCCCTCCTTTTTTAGGGATTGCTTCACCCCTATTCGGGGTTCGCAATGACAATCCTGCTCCCCGCTTCTTTTTTGAGATTGCTTCGCCAGCCTCCCACGCTTCGCTCGGAGCAAGTGTGGCTCGCAAAGACAATCCTCTGTCTACTTCCTACTGCCAACTTCCTACCATTTCATAATGAAACAAGCCTGTTTTACCCCTTTTTCCGCCGCTTTCTTGTTTCAGAACGAAACAAAATGGCCGTTTTTTGCCAGTTATTAGCATTTGGCACGGGTTTTGCTTATGTATGGGCGTAAAAAATCGCCCCGTTCAGATTGATTCGCGGGCGGCAAGAATTTAAAAATAGGAGACTCATTATGAGCAAGATTATCGGTATTGACCTTGGTACGACCAACAGCTGCGTGTCCGTGATGGAAGGCGGCAAGCCGGTCGTGATCGCTAACGCGGAAGGTTTCCGCACCACCCCGTCCATTGTCGCTT
>JAGCPF010000052.1 GCA_017642335.1 Fibrobacter sp. | reverse complement strand
TTCATGCCTTCGATGTCGGCATCCTTCATCCGGATAGTGATGTTGTGGGCAGATCCGCGAATTTCTGCCTTGATGCGTTTCACCTCTTCTTCGGGAAGAGGTTCTGTGTCGCCTCGTTCAATGGCTTCCATGAGGAGTCTTTCTTCCTCGTCCATTGGCTCAAATTCTGAGTTCTCCATTTTCGTACCTCCGCTGATAGACTCGGTTTGGGAATGCCGTTTTTAGAAAGAACGTCCCGTCTTTTTCTTCCACGTATGGAACGCAGATGACGTAACCCTTGATAACGACAAGGAACATCCGCTGGCCCTCGTGGTCCCGCTGGTTTCTCACCAATTCGGGCTTAAAACGTTCGGCAAGTATTTCTTGCCTGACATCTTCCATGACGACGCCGTGCTTTTCGAGCACTTTTTTGGCTTTTTCTTCGTCAAACCTTACTTTTATATCCATAATATACATATATTATAATCAAAAGTCAATATGTCTTGATTGAGAATCCTGTTTTTTCCGCACGATGACAAGGCGCCCGCTGGCATCGGGGAACCTTCCGACTTTTTCGCCGGGGGCGATTTTGTGGCAGTCCAGGGGCATGCTTTCCCAAACGGTACCGTCGCGGCTTGTTGCCCTGAAACCAAAACCGAAGTTTATTTCTTCGGCATCGACAATTTCGAGGTCGAACAGTTTCTTGGCCGACTGTGCCTCCATCCAGTCCATGAGTTCGGAAGTGCTGCGCTCCCACAATATTTCGTGGTTCTCTATGTGGAGCGTGCTTGGGGCGTCAAGTTCCTCTAAGCAAAAGTGCCGGAACTTGCGGACATTTTCGGGCAGGTCCTCGTAATTCATTGTGCAACCTCTCTTTTTTATTCGGCTCAAAAAGAGCCCCTATAAGATTATGGTGCTATAAAGACTCTATATCTTTAATATAGAATCTTAAAATGTCAGATTATGACAATTACGAGGATTTGAAATTTTAGCGGTTTTTAGTCGTTGCTTTTCGTTTTGAGGCTTTCTATAGCGCGTTTCGCCCATGCGACGACTTCGCCGCCCATCTTCTTGCTTGCAATGGTTACTAGGAAGATGTTGCCCTGGTTGGTAATGAGGGCTGCGCTACATTCGTCGTAGCCATCCTTGCTCCAGTATACAACACCGTAACGCTTTTCGGCGTTGTATTCCTTGCCCATCAATTCCATTTTGCGTGAGCCGGATTTGTACGTATAATCAAGGTATGTCATGACGCGCATGGAGTCCGATGCTGTAGCCGGGACGGCGTAGTCCTTATCCTTGGACATCACGGAGATGGGAACTCCGCGGAATGTGACTTTCTTGTCGACGGGTTCCGCTTGCTCTATGGTGATGGAAGATATGCTAAATTCCTTGGAATACACGTCGTAGTGATATTGAATGGGCTTGTTGCTCAGAATTTCAAGGTCTATTTCGGCTTGTTCAGGGAGGTCTGTGGTGACGTACTTGACACTGGATACGGTACGTGTGTTGATGTTGATACCCTTCGGTGCTGCGCAACCAGCCATAAGGAATGCACAAGAGAGAATTAGGAGTGCCACTGCTTTTTTCATGAATTCCTCCAAGAGAAATAGCTTGTTCCTAATAATATACAAAGGAATCTTGGCGAAAGGTGCCTTTTTTACCAATGTTAAAATAATTTAAACGACCTTATCTGTTATGATACGCCATTGTCCCGGCAGGAGACCATTGAGAGAAATATTGCCGATTTTTGTGCGTATTAAGCGTAATGTCGGGAAGCCGACTGCTGCGGTCATGTGGCGGACTTGACGGTTCTTGCCCTCGGTGAGCGTAAGGCGCACCCAGCTGGTGGGGATGTTGGCGCGGAATCTTACGGGTGGGTTGCGCGGCCACAGGCCTTCAGGTTCTGATGCGATTTCGGCCTTGCAGGGTTTGGTGCGGTACCCTTTTATTTCAACTCCGGCGGCCAATTTTTTTACGGCTTCTTCGGTGATTTCACCTTCGACCTGTGCTAGGTATGTCCGTGGATGGCCAAATTTCGGGTCTAGCAGTTTTTTGATGAGCGGTCCGTTGTCCGTAAGAAGCAGCGCCCCTTCGCTATCGTGATCGAGACGGCCGGCAGCATAAACGCCGACGGGAAAGTCGAACTCGTTGAGAGCGCGGTGGCCCGCTTCCGGAGTGAACTGGCTCAATACTCCGAACGGCTTGTTAAAGAGAATGACCGTAGACATCTATTTAAATATAGAAGAAAGCCCGAGATTTTTTGTCCCGGGCGTTTCCGTATTAGCGTTTTTTAGTCGAAGAACTTTTTGTTTTCTTCGTTGTTGTCTTTTTTGCCGGGGCCTTCTTGGGGGCCGGTTTCTTCGCTGTCTTGCTGGAAGTCTTGGACTTTTGAGTCTTCTGTGTTTTTTGTGTCTTTTGTGTCTTTTGCACCTGCTCGATCGGGATGATTGTCACGTCTTCTTCTGCGCTGGTGCTGGATGCTGCCGGTTCAGGTTCCGGGGACATGAGCGGATCCGGTTCTTCGACCGGGGCGGGTTCCGGAGCCGGGTTCTCGACAGGCTTTTCGCTGTCTTCGCTGGTATAGTTTATGTCGTCGTTGTCCACGTCTGCATCGAAATCGTACGATTCCTCGAACACCCTCTTTCTTCTCGGCTCGTCTTCGGATCTGTAGATTCTGTCGCGGGTAAGTTCGAAGCCGATGGAGAGTTGCACGCCGACGCGGTGTGAATTGACGCGGAATTTCAGCTCTTTGTCTACATACGACTTCTGCATGGATGTGTAGTTGTAGTTGACTTCGAACCCGATGCCATAAGGGAAAATGATTCCGAGGCCGGGATTGATGATGAAGTTGAACGGACGTTCCCACCAGTTTCCGTCGGAAGTAATCGGGGCGATAGAGCCGAGTCTAATGGCTAGATAAGGCGAAAAGAAACGGTCAACCCTGATGTTGCCGAACGTGACAACTCCCCAGAACGGGATGGATGCGGGAACGAACTCCTCGTCTCCATTTTTTTGGGGGGTCTTATATGCTACACCGATACCGTAACGCATGGTCGCGAATTCAGCTGAAGAAATCAGTTCCATGCCGCCTTCAAAGATAAAGTCAGTCTCCGCCCTTCTTTCAGACAAAACACCATCCAAGTTCTTGTTGACGGTTATTTTTACGGGGGCATACGATGCCTGCACCAATGGACGCAGTTCCAACGAGTAAACCGTGCATTGAAGCGAAATTAGTATGAAAAAAAACAGGAATAACTTTCTATTCATAGGATTTCCAAATAAGCACATCCCGAACCAAAGATAGTTTAAACAGGTTGAAATGCAAAGATAAATTTTAAAATTTGGGCAAAATAGTCAAATTCAAGGATGGTCATTCTGAATACAGAATCCTGAAGACCGGTTGTCTTAGAAAAGACAAGTAAAGTTTTATAAACCTTTCGGGAGAATGGGCCGGTATAAACTGCTCTTTCTTTTTGTACGGATAGGGGACGATGACATATTTTTTTATATTTGATAAAAAAAGTTGGCTCTTCAAAAAAAGAGGTTTTCGTGGTTAGGAAGAATTTTTCTCGCTTACTAAAACACTGCATCTTTGTTTTATTTGCTGCCGCCTTGGTGCAGAACGCTTTTGCGCAACAGCATGGTAAGGCGTTTTCAATTACGACTAGCAATGCGACGTATTCTGCAAGAGAACATTCCTTTGTTGATGGCGATGCCTCCAGCGGTGTCCGGCTTGTTTTTGTGGCTCCCAATACGGGTATATATTTAATACGTTTTGATGGCAAGAATGGCGATTATAATATATGGAAGTGTCCGAATGACACATATACTTCGTGTGACTTTTTAGACGAAATTTATGTTTATTGGCCTTCTTCGGCTGATACAGTTTATGCGCAAAGTGGGGATTCCGTTTTTTATCTAGCTGAGTCGGACGGTTCATCTTATGATTCGACGACCTTTGATGTCCGCGATTCGGTTTTCACGTCCTATTCCGTGAAAGTCAAAGGGGTGAAGACCCTGGATACGGTCGTCATCAAGGGAACTGGATTGTATTTAAATGCAGCGGGCATGATGGCGGCTGGCGAGGCGTTCGAGAAATGGAAACGGGATTCCGGGACCGGAGCTTTTGATGATTCCACTTTGTCGTATACGCTTTTCAGACCGACAAGTGATGCCGTGATTTCCCTTGTTACCAAGAAATTTACGATAAAAAAACTTACTGACAAGGATTCTATTTACACCTATAGCAAGGATGGGATTCAGCAGAACTCTACAACGTACCAGGTGCCGACCTCTTACACCACCTCGACTGCGGGTTGTTTCGTTCTCTATGCCAAGACGGATTATAATCACTATATCTACAGCTATGGGGAGGATGGGTCATTTTCTGGTGTTTATGGTTCGAGAAGTTGCAGTTACTCAGACACCTGTAAATACACGTTCTGCCTCGCTGCCGGTGAAACGGGCTATTTCGGCTTGGCTCAAACCAGCAAGAGCAATTGGGACGATGATGTGTCCGCTCGCGTCGTGAAGACGGCCAAGGTCAACGCAGATACGGCGGGATCCGGTTATGTCTATGTGGGAGGCTCCACCTTCAATTACGATTCACTCCATGTGGCGGGAGATACGATTTCGCTAAGGGCTACTCCCTATACGGGGTCCAAGTTCGGCCATTGGGAAAAGGTCTCCGGCAAGTGTACGATTCTGGATTCCACCCAGATGCTGACTTCTTTGGCAATCAATGGGGATTGTAAGGTAAAAGCCGTATTTGTCGAAGGATCGGTTTATTCAATTACAACCAAGGTCACGGATTACTCTACTGCTGCGAACAGTTTCTCCCAGCAGGCGTCTTCTGGCGTACGTTTCAAGTTTGTCGCCCCGGACGATGGCTCGTATGCGGTTAACTTCAAGATAAAAGACACGACGACTTTCATGATCTATCATTATAATTCCACCTTTAGTTCATATAGCTCGTATCAAACATTTAAATCCGCTTTGTCGGACTCGCTTTACCTGCACAAGAACGATACCCTGTTCTATCTCCTGTATCCTGTTGCTACTAGGGATTCACTCAAGGTGTTTTCCGTGAATTATTCTACGCTCAAGACCTATAAGGTCACGCTTACGAGCGCTTCGGAGAAATGCTCCACCTCGGTTAAGACGGATGTCGTTGCTGAGGGCTCTGTCGTGACGTATTATGGTTACTCCGTCGCGGGCTACCGGCCTAATGGCTTCAAGGTTACGAGCGGAACGGCTTCGTTCTTGGATAGCTTTCCGAATTATGCGCGCATCAAGGTGAAATCGGACATTGATCTCAAGTTGCAGTGTAAAACTGCGAACCTGATTGAAATTACGACCAAGGAAAAGTACCGTTCCGCGGATAAGGATTTCTATGATGTCGATGCATCTTCGGGCCTCCGTTATTATTATATCGCTCCGGGCTCATCTCCTTATATTATCCGTGCCAAGACGAAGTATGCGAATGGCTCATATTTTAATGGTTACTATTATCTTTATTCGGATTCCACGTTCACGACTTCTTTGAGAAGCCTTTCAATTGGCAATAGTTATCCGGTCCGGAATTTTATTGTGCTCCCATCCAAAGGGGACACCCTCTATTTTGCCACGCGTCCTTCGGGCTCTACCTATTATGACGATTCGATAGCTGTGTTTGCTCTCAATGCGTCGATTGTAGATGTGGAAGGAAGGTCGTATCGCGATACCGTTGCCGTGGGAGATTCTCTTGCAATTAGTGTGGTCCTTGATACGGGTTACAGATTTGTCAATTGGAAAATTTCTTATGGTTCCGGCAAGTTCACGGATTCCACCATGAGGAGCAGCTACTTCCTCCCGTCGTCCGATTCGGCGAAGGTCGTTGTGAACAAGGTGAAGGGACAGGTCTATACGCTGACGAACAAGTTCGTGGGCTATACGTATTACGCTAATGGTTCCCAGGCGAATGGATATTATGGTGTCAAGACCGTATACCCGCCAAAGGATACTGGTTTGCATGTGCTGGTGATGCAGTCCGCAAGTCCCTGGATCTATTATGTTTATTTGCGTGATTCCTTGTTCTATTCTTATTACACGTATGGTTCCATCAACTATTCTGCGGATCCCGGGGCGAAGAACGAAATACGGTATACCTTCAATGCGACATCTGCGGATTCTTCGTGGTACTTCTTGCTCTCGGCATACCAGGATATGTATATGAAGGATACTATCTGGGCCAAGGTTGTAAAAACATCCAAGATTCGCTCGGATATGGTTGGAAGTGGCTACGTGTACATCGCAGGAAATACGTTTGCCTACGATTCAACTCATATTGTGGGCGATACGATCCAGATTGTTGCAAATGCGGGTCCGGACCAGAGATTCGACCACTGGGATGTGACGACCGGAACGTGTACCATTATCGATTCTACGGAACGGGTCACGAAACTTGTTATAAAAGGTGATTGCAAGGTGAGGGCGTTCTTTAGGGATGGCATCCTCTATCCGGTTACGTCTATTCCGACATCATATACGACGGCTAAGGATTACTATTTGGGAAATCCCAGCAATGGCGTGAAGTTTAAGTTTGTTGCTCCGACTACTAATACTTATGCCATTGTCACTTCTTGGGCGCATTCCAATTCACTCCAGTACTATCGTTATCCGGATTCTACGTTCTCGAGCTATTCTGTCTATCGCACCGGGTCTACAATAGTAGACACGTTGACGATGAATGCCGGCGATTCCGTTTTTATCAATGTTAGGGCGAATAGCTACTTGGATTCCCTGGTTCCGTTCTGGATTAACTATTCGACGACCAAGGCTGTCCTTGAGCTGACGGCGGATTCGAACGGAACGGTCACTCCCGCGCGTTACGACCCTGCGTGGAAGGATGCAAAGTACACTATTACGGCTTTGGCTAATGTCGGCTATCGCTTTGATGCGTGGGAAGTGGTTTCCGGTTCTTCGAAACCTGACGACTCTAATTCCCGTATTACTCTTGTTACGGTGAAAAACAGCACAAAGCTGAACGCCCGCTTCCGCAAGAGTGTCGTGCAGAAACTGACCAAGAAAAAGAAGACTTTCAACTACATCAATCATTATTATAGCGACCGTACGGGGTCTGCAATCTACTTTACCTGGACTCCGCCCGATACCTCGTGGTACATGCTCCAAATACAGTCTTCGACGAAGCTGGCTGCACGCTGGTATGATTTCAGGACGGATACCACGTTCCTTTCTTCCAGCGGTGTCTATCCCATCAACCCGATTGGCATCAGCGACACGTCGATAATATTCATGTTCCATTCGACTGCTGGTGAACCCCTTTACTGGGCATTGATTGATTCCATTACGAGCCGTATTCCGGATCACGCTTTCACTATCCAAATTTCCGATCCGTATGTCCTGAGGGTGTCCTCGGATGGAAAGGGCCGTGTCGTTCCGTCGGGAGATGTTGGTCTTTATCCTGGTGCGGACACGTCGGTGTATGCTGTTTCTTACGGTGGCTACAAGTTTGACAAGTGGATCAAGGTCTCCGGAAAGATGGACATTGGCGATTCGACTAGCACAAAGACACGCGTGAAGCCTCTTATCGAGTCTTGCGAAATCAAGGCGACTTACGTCATTGACCTGTCTACGGAACCCATGGTTGAAATTACGGACCTCGACTTGAGCAACTACCCGGGAATTTGCGCCAGCGTCATGGTGAAGGACAAGAATACCGACAAGACGATTGTTGGGCTGGATTCCACGGACTTCGTTCTGGCTCAGGACAAGAAGGGACAGCCTGTCCATATTACGTCGGTGAAGGATATCGGCGGTGTCTCGGTGGCAATCGTTGTTGACGAAAGTGGTTCCATGTCCGGAACGAGAATGGTCCAGGCAAAGGAATCCATCCGCAAGTTCATCAACGAAATGTCCGGTGTCGACAGGACGGCAATCGTCGGCTTTACCGGATCGGATGCATTTGTCCGTCAGGCGATGACCTCGGATAAGAGCCTGTTGCTGGCTGCTACCGATCGTTTGGATGCGACCGGCGGCACCAATATTCGCGACGGTACGTATAAGGGCTTGCAGCAGGTCGTTGGCGAAACGAACCCGACCGCAGTCATTGTGTTCTCTGATGGTAGTGATGGTGGCAATAGAGTCACCACGCAGGACGTCATCGATTATGCGAAGAGCTTGAATACCGTGGTCCACTCGGTTGCGGTGGGTTCTGACATCAAGACGCCTCTGAAGGATATGGCGGACGGTACCGGGGGAACTTATACCTACGCTCCCACGGCCGACCAGTTGGCTTCCATTTATACGACGATTAGGAACTCCGTCCAGGCGAAGTATACCATTTGCTACGAAACTCCGGATTCGACAATCAATGGTGATACCCATATGGTCACGGTCAAGGCGAAGTTCTTGAACAAGACTGCTTCCGATACGGCGTACTGGGACGAAAACTTCATGCCTCCTGTGGTCAAGTTGACCAAGAACACCAAGAAGCTGATTGGTGTGAAGCAGCCGGCAGGTGATTCCCTGAATATCAAGGTGTATGTCACGTCCAGAGATTCCATCGCCTCGGTGGTCATGTATATGCGCATAGCTTCTCCGAACGCCGGCGCGACCTACACGGCCTACACGATGACTCACGTGAAGGATAGCCTGTGGCAATACGTGATTCCGGGTTCCAGCGTTATCGCTCCGGGTATCGACTTCTACGTGATTGCGACGGATGCGTCCGGATTGGTTGGCAAGACGCCTCGAGTGCCCACGCCGTCCAATGAACCGTACACGATTCCTGTCGACAACAAGGCCCCGGCAATTGAGTTCATGTCCGTGAGCTGCGTGGATACTACCGAGGGCGGTGGCGAAATGATGTTCACGATCAAGGATGACGATGGCATATCGTCCTCGAAGATTTACTACAGGAACGTCGGTTCTGTCGTGTTTACGGAAAAGAAGATGACCCGTGTTACGAAGAAGGGCGATGACTGGAGTGTCTCGATTCCCAATTCCGTCTTCAATGTCGACGAAGTCGAGTTCTATGTACGCGCTATCGACAAGAAGGGCGTCTCGGCTCGCTGGGAAACGTTCGAAAACAATACCATTAAGGCTTGTAGGGACAGCAACGCGATTGCTTCCGATGTCAGTGATACAATCAAGATTGTTAACGGCGAAAAGGAAGACTCAAGCATTACCCGCTTGACAGACGCAATTGCGCTGACTCTCGTGACCGAAGACTTTACGAGCAAGAGGGACACGGTGACCGTAAGCCTGTCCTGCCTTGTCTCCGGCGACGTGGAAAGCAATATCCAGATGGTGGAAACGAGCGGTGGACATTTTGCGACCAATAAGAATATCGAGAAGAACGAATACGCCGTAAAGAAGGAGGACGGGAAGATTTCCTGCTCTGCAACCGACACGCTCGTCGCCACCTACAAGGATCCGCTGTACGGTACCTTCGCTTACGATTCTGTGGCGATTGGGGATACCATTTCCATTGCGTACCGGTTCATGGATGAAAAGTGCAAGACGGACTTGGATTCCGTGCAGACGTCGACTTCCACGAAGTTCTGCCTGATGGTTCAGGCGATAAGCCCGTCGCTGTATGTCGTAGATACGCTGAAGCTCACCCTGTTTACGGACCAGGGAGACAGCATCAGCGTGGAAGCCATCGAGACGGACGACTATTCTTCGGAATACACGTATAAGGGCAGCTTCTCCTTCGTCGAAGACAGTGCATCCTTGAAGGATTCCTTGCTGGATGCAGTCCTTGATTTGGATACGACGTTCAACCGCGTGGTCATCCAGGGTGGTGTCTCTTCGGACAAGTCCAAGCTGAAGAAGCGCGATTCGCTCGTGGTCTTCACGAACTATGTCGCTGCGGACGTTGCCGAAATGTACGACAGCAATCTGGATGGCAAGGCCGATTCTATCCGCATCCATTTCAAGAAGCCCTTGAAAAAGAAGGTTGCGAGCATCGATACCGTATTCTGGAATGTGGCCCAGGGAACCTGGACTTCAGTCGATTCGAAGAAGATTCATATCACCGAAGACTCCTCTTGGGCCGAAGCCAGGGTCCGCAAGGCCTTCAAGTATGGCTTGACTTCGCTGGATACCTCCAACGCACCCTACGTGAGAGTGACTAAGACCAAGGAGGAATTCTCGCAGAAGGTGATGCTGGTCGATAGGGTCGGTGCGGTTCCCGTAAAGGCCGTAAAGCGCCCGGGCCAGATTTCGATGGAGGAATACCTGGATGCATCCGATGACGTCGCCCCGGATACCTTGGTGATTACGATGTCGGAAAGTATCGAGAATACAGGGAAGAAATCAGCCTGGAAGGACCTGTTCCGCTATTCGAAGACTTGCGAAGATACTGTGGACAATCCCATCCGGACGAACCAAGACCCGGTTGTCGATTCTGCTGGACGCATTTGGAAATTCGTGCTGGCCGATTATGCCATCATGAAGGGCAATTGCATTACGACCAATCCCAAGGCGACGTATGTTGACCGCGAAGGCAATTCCATGGGCCGTGGCGGCGTAGAAATCGAAGGCCGCGACGAAACCGTCTACCTCTACGAAGTTTCCGCCCCGCAGCCCGTGCACGGCATCGGCAAGAAGGGCAAGTGGATTCCGAAGGGCGGCGATTCTTGGGAAGAGATTCCTGACAGCCTGTCCGTCATCAAGGTGGCCTCTGTTGCCCCGTACGAGGCGACAATCCATATCTATGACAACCTGGCCAATGTGGTCACGACGATGAAGCAGAAGTTCGGCTATAACGGCGAAATGGAAGAGAAAATCCGCGGCAACGAGAAAAACCGTGCGAAGATTGGCTTCCTCGTCTGGAACCACCGCTCCAATAAAGAACGGAAAGTCGGTACGGGCGTGTATATCTGGCGCATTGACTTCAAGTTCAAGGATGGCCACACGGAATACAGGATCCTGAAGACAGGTTATCTGAGAAGGGACGAATAAACCCCTTTTTAGATTTCGTTGAAGAATTCGGGCCGGTGAAAATCCGGCCTTTCCGTTTTTATGGGGAAAGCGCTCAGGTAATGGGGCGTCTTTGCCTTGTCGGCACACTTGTAGAAGTTCCCGCGCAGGCGGACTTCGCCCAGGTTGGGGACGCCGAGAATTTCGGCGGGAATGTCGATGCGCATTCCCCAGCAGACCAGGTCTCCGACCACGCTGGCCGTCTGTTTTGTGCGGCGGATCTTAGCGATGCTTGTTGTCGGGAGTATTTGCCTGTGCTCTCTGTCAGGCCCGTGCGCAGCGAGCATGAATCCCCGGCTCGTCGTCTCGAAGTTGAAGTATGCCCCTGTGTTGGAAGGGTCTTGCAGGAAGATTTCGACGCAGGAGTCTTCCCAACTGCGCCCGTTGTCTTCGGTGACTTCGGCCCTGAAGCATTCAATGGGCTCCTCGACGATGAAATCTACCGAAAGGCAGTCGCTTGCGACGGAAACGTTTACCAGTACGGTCGGTAGCGCGATGCCCTGGTTCGGCGTCCAAAGAGGATTCGGTTTCAGTATCATGGGTGGAATACTTGTTTGGGGCTATTTCGATAGAAAATCAAGCGCTTCGCCAGCCAGTTCGACACAACGGTTGCAGGGAATCACCGCGTTGGGGCGGATTTCTTTGCAAAGGGTGCAGTTCTTGGCTCCGCGCCGGAAAAAGTCTTCCAGGGCTTCGGAATGGTCGGGCTGCATCATCTTGGCGGCGTACAGGGCTCCGCATGTTCCGTTCGGTGCGCGTCCGCCTCCGTAGTTCCGGAATATCTCGACGATGTCCATCGCCTCTTTTTCGGTTTTCCCGGAGGCTCGGGCAAAGGCATAGGCAACCGACATCGCGCAATTGCCACGATGTTCTGCATGGAACAGCTTTGCCATCTCTGCGATAGACATGATTCCTAGAATTCCAGGGCTAGTTGAGCTCCGGCATTGTTGTTGATGGGGTTGATGAACGGATTTACGTGCAGCTTCATGGAATACTGCCGCCTCATCTGATGCTGGCTGAGAATTTTTTGGTAGCGGCCCGCCTTGCGGAGTTTCACGTTGCCTACAATCTTGAGGGCGATGCCCGTGCCGAGGACAGCACCGCCAGCGATAGCTCCCAGGTAGGAGAAGGCTGCCATATCTGCATTATCGTTCACGAGGCCGAGTAGCATCAGGTAAAGGCATAGGGGTGCGGCTATTGAACCTCCAATCACCATGCCATTGCCTGTGTGACGAAGTGTCCTCGCGGATCGTGTATACCTGTCAATGATGGACTGGTAATAGGCCGTACTGTCAACACCAAATGCCGGGTTCGCTTGTTGCGGGATTTGCTGTGCCTGCATGGGTTGGGGGGCGGCATATCCGGGCTGTGCTGCAACCGGTTGCGCGGGCTGTTGTTGCGGCAATACGGGGATGGTTCCCTTTTCGTGGATAATCCCGATGGTCTGTCCCTGCTCATTGATGACATAGGTTGTGTCCATTTCCTGGGCTTGTGCCAGGAGGACGCCAAAGAATGCGAGGAATAGAATAAAGCGTTTCATATCGGGATTTCCTTTTTTGAAAAGGGCTAGAATTCCAAGGCCACGTTGGCTCCGACATTCTTGTTCACGATGTCAAGAATCGGGTCAAAACGCAGTTTCATGGAATAATCGTGTCTCATCTTGTATTTCTGGAACCGGTCTTCGTAGCGGATTGCTTTGCGGAGCTTTGAACTGCCGACCATCTTGACGATGGTGCCCGCACCGAAGATTATGGCGCCACCAATCATGGCAATTGCTCCTCCGGCACACATACCTTCACTTTTTGCGGTACATGTCTTTTTTCCGTGGGGATCGGTTTCGCATGTTTCATCTGATCCGTAAGCCAAAAGGCCAAGGCCGACTGCAACTCCGATTCCGCCGCCAATCATCATGAACTTGCCGACCCTGCGGATGCTGTTTCCGGAATTTGTGTAGAGGGCTATCATGTCTTGATAATAGGCGACACTATCAAATTCAGCTTGGCTGGCCGGAACGACAGCGGCTTCAGCTTGCATGGGCTGTTCCGGTTCTTCGGCTTGCTCCGGCTCCGTGGCTTGTTCTTGGTATTCTGCGGCAGATTCCTGCTCGTTATCAAAAGTTGATTCAGTTTCTTGTGCGTTAGCGAATAAAATTCCAAAAAATGCAATAAAAAGAAGAACTTTTTTCATTTTAAGAGGATCTCTTTTCCGGAATGGTTAAAATTCCATGGCCAGGTTGCCGCCTACGCTCTTTTTGATGGGGTTGATGAGCGGGTCAAAGCGCAATTTCATGGAGTACTGGCGCCTCATCTGGTGTTTCGTGAGCATGTCGGTGTAGCGGTTTGCCTTGCGGAGCTTGGAACCGCCGACAATCTTGATGACGATACCGGTACCGAAAACCGCGCCGCCGCCAAGGAGGAGCAATGCGCCGGCGTCTGACATTCCTTCCATATCATCTTTGCATTCGTTGTCGTATCTGTCGCAATCGGTTGCGCTGGCGCTAGCGAGGAGCAACAGGCCGACGCCGGCTCCGATTCCGCCGCCAATCATCATGCCTTTACCGGCTCTGCGGAGTTTGTTGCCGGAGCGCGTATATCTGTCGATGAGGGTTTGATAGTACATCGTACTGTCGGGACCGAAAAACGCGTTTGCTTGCTGTGTAGGCTCTTCAACCTGTTGATCCTGCCGAACGGCCTGTGGGGCGGCCAGCTGTTCCTGCTGAGCGGGCTGTGCTGCAACCGGTTGCGCGGGCTGTGCTGCCTGCTGCTGCGGCATTACGGGGATGGTTCCTTTTTCATGGATAATCCCGACAGTTTGTCCCTGTTCGTTGACGACGAAGGTTGTATCCATCTCCTGGGCGTTGGCCAGAAGTACTCCAAAAAATGCGATAAAAAGAATTATTTGCTTCATGTAAAGAAAAATAATTTTTTTTTACACAAAAGGGAATACTCTTTTTATGAAAAAATGAAAAAGCTTCTCCTGAAGCTTAGAAATTCAAGGCAAGCTTGCTGCCGAAAGCCCCGTTGTATGGGTTGATTATGGGGGAAACTCCAATTTTTAGGGAGCGTTGCTTTCGGATGTTGTATAGATCTAAGGATTGCCTATAAAGGTTTGCTCTGCGTAGTTTTGAACTACCTACGAATTTGTTGACTACACCGATGACGAATATAACTTCGCTTGCAGATGCCGCCAAAAGGCCTGTTAAATACATTGCGACTCCATCGTCCTCGCAGGAGTCTTCGTTACACTGCATGGAAGCCATTCCGGAAAAAAGAAGTACGACACCTGCTGCAAATCCGATTCCGCCACCGATCATCATTCCGTTTCCGATACGTCGCTTGGATTCACCTAATCGCGTGTATGTTTCTATTTGGTTCAGATAGAAAGCGGTGCTGTCGAAGTCATATGGGCTTGTTGCATATTGGGACGCTGGTTGGGGTGTTGGTTGAGGGGCGGGGGATGCAACGGGGACCATTGCGGGTGTTGTTCTGGGGAGTACAGGCACGGTTCCCTTTTCATGGATAATCCCGATGGTCTGTCCCTGTTCGTTTATGATAAAGGTCGTGTCCATCTCCTGGGCGTGGAGAAGAACTGCTCCAAAAATCGCAAGAATAAGAAGAATAGGTTTCATAGTAACGAAAATACCATTATTTGCTCAAAAGGGAATGCCTGCTGAGTGAAAAAAAGAAAAAGGTTCAAAAATCTAGGAGTAAGTTCCCGCCGAAAGCCTGATTGATGGGGTTGAATGTCGGCAATATTTCCAAGCTGACGGATTTTCCGTTTTTTGGGTAAGCTTGTATTTGCTTCTTGAAGAATTCTGCGTTCCGGAGTTTTTTGCTTCCTACAAACTTGAATATGGTGCCTACAACAAGAAAGCCTACGCCCACGCCTGCGCCTATAAAGGAAAAGACTGGAACGGGGTCCGCATCTGTTGGGGGCTCGTAGTCTGGATCTTTGCGCTTTTGTTCTTTCGTGTATTCATAATCCCTATGTGCGGAATAAACAAAAATGGGAATATTCACGGCTAATCCTATTCCTCCGGCAATGAAAAATGCCGTGGACATCCCTTTATAGCGCCGCCCTATATGTGTGCTGCGCTCGGCCTTCTTTAAGTAATATGCATCTATTGAGTCTTGCTGTGCGCTATAGGCATATGCGGGTGCTGCTTTGGGGATTACCGGCACTGTTCCCTTTTCGTGGATAATCCCGACGGTCTGTCCCTGTTCGTTTTTGATGTAGGTCGTGTCCATCTCCTGGGCAAAAGCCGCCAAGGTCAAGAATAATGCAATGATTATCGAACGCATCGCCATTGCCTAAAACTCCAATAACAGGTTCCCGCCGTAGACTTTGTAACAAACTGTACGAAAATAAAATAAGCCCAAATTCGCGAAAAGGGCTTATTTCGGAAAAAAAGTCTTTTTTTTGTGATTTCTTCAATAAAAAAATGCATTAAAGACGGCTTGCGTCTCCGTGAGATTCCAAAAGACTAGAAATCAAGTAACAGGTTCCCGCCGAAAGCCTGGTTGATGGGATTGAACATCGGTAATATTTCCAGACTTACGGAATGATCTGCTTTCTGATAATTTTTAATCTGCTCTTTGTAGTATTCTGCGCGATTCTTTCTCTTGTAGCTAAATACTTTAAAAACGGTTCCGCCAAGAATGCATCCGACACCTGCTAGGACGATAAGACCGAATGCTCCGTGATCGCCTTCGACGACATCATACTCTTCGGAGCCTTTCTTTTTTTTCGTTTTTACAGTATAATGAATAACTTCGGCAGTTGCCAAGGCTAATATGGCCCCGCCGCCAATGAATAATCCTGTACCCGCATTGCTTAGGTGTTCCGCCGATTCTGTATAGTGTTCAACCTTCTTTGCGTATTCGACAGAAACGGAGTCCTGCTGTGTGTTGTAGTAAGCAGGAGGTTCCTGGGCAAAAGCGGCCAAGGACAAGAATAATGCAATGATTATAGAACGCATCGCCATTGCTTAAAACTCCAATTAGGTTCCTGCCACAGACTTTGTAATAAATACATATAAAAAAATAAACCAAAATTCGCGAAAAGGGTGCTTTTCGCGAAAAAAAAAGTCAATTTTCCTTAAACGGGGCAGGGCCGTATTCCTGGAACGTGAACGGAATCGTCACATTCCCGCCGGTCTTGCTTTTCGGGAATTTCCAGCGACTCACCGCTTTTACGATTTCTCCGTCAAATTCTGGATAGTCCGTCGTCGAAGACTTGATGACAGCGTTTTCCACGGCGCCGTTAGCAGCGATTTTCAGATCTAAAATAACTGTCCCGTTAAATTCCGGCTTTATATTCAGATGCTTGTTGAATATATGGCGTAAGCCAGGCATTCTTTCGCGAATGGCTTTCAAAACGAGTGGTTTGGAATTGAAAATTTCGCCAATGATTTCGACGTCCGACTCCCCAGAAACAGTCACCTCGCCTTTGGCTTTGTTAGCAAAGCCCACTCCGCCGCAAGTTCCATACAGACATTTTGCAGAAGTGTCTAATACCGTATCGATGGGTCTTTTCCCGCATACGATGCGCCCGTTACCGTGGCTTATGCATCCATAAAGAGCCGCAACACCCGCCGTATCCATTTTGCGGGATGGAATATATTTAGAGTCTGCATTTTTGCGGATGTCTTTTAAGGAGTCTTTGAAATCTTCCGTTTGTGTGGCTTGCTCAAAAACTTTGCCATGCCTATAATATAAAATGTTTGTCTATAAAATTTCGGATGACTAGAAATTCAGGGAAAGTCTGCTGCCGTAGGAGCCCTTGCGGGCGTTGATGATGGGCTCGATTTGCAGTTGCAAGGAGTGCTGTCTTCTGTAGTTGTACTGCGTGAGTGCGTTACTGAAACGCTCTGCCTTGCGTAGGTCGGCTCTGCCCTTAATTTTCAAAAAGAGACCTGTGGTGAATGCTGCTATACCTCCCAGAAGTATCAAATCTCCTGTACCAATAAGGACCATGGCGAAGTTGCTAGCTTCGCAACCTTCGTCGCCTTCGTCACAAGAAGGCAACAATCCTGCAAAAAAAATTGTTCCGCCTACCACTGCAGCAATTCCGCCGCCGAGCATCATTGCCTTTCCGACACTTCGCTTAGAATTGCCGCTTTGGATGTATGAGTCCATCAAATTCTGGTAGTATGCGGTACTGTCGTAGAACGCTTGCTGGTTGTATTGCGGCTGGTTCGGATATTGCACATATTGGGGCTGCGCGGCAGGATCCTCGACTGGAGTCTGGGCTGGAGCGTACGAATCCGCTTCTTGCGCGAACGCCGTCATTGCAAATAAAAGAATGAAAATAAAATACCTCATAAGCAAAAAAATAAAAAAAAGAAATCCTCGCGAACGAGAGATCCCTTAATAATCTGACTTGAGATTGCCACCACCACGCTTCCTCCCACGCTACGCTCGGAGCAGGTGTGGCTCGTGGCAGGCTCGACATATCCTCGCAATGACAACGCTTTTTCAGTTGCGAGTGCAAAAAAAAGAATCTCGATTTCCATCGAGATTCCTAAAATTCAATTTTTTCTTAGAGGCGAGTGAGACAAGGTCCTAATCTCAATCTTGTAATGGAAACAAGTTTCCGACAAGATTGGATTACGACATCCTTCGACGAACAATGGGCTACGCCCATTTCCCGCACTGAAGTGCGGAGTCTCAGTAGCGCGAGCCCCCGTAGCGTACTAAGTCGTACGTGAGGGGGCGAGCAACGCAGTATCGCGAAGCCTATAAGGAAAAATTACTTGTCCGTGAGGACAGCGACGCCCGGAAGAACCTTGCCCTCGAGCAGTTCGAGAGAAGCGCCACCACCCGTAGAAGTGTGGGTCACCTTCTTGTCTGCGCCGTACTTCTTGGCAGCCGTAGCGGTATCGCCACCACCGATCACGGTGATTGCACCGGCAGCGGTAGCTTCGACGATAGCGTCGGCCATAGCCTTGGTGGCCTTTTCGAAGGCTTCGAATTCGAACACGCCTGCAGGACCGTTCCAAACGATGGTCTTTGCGGACTTGATAGCGTCAACGAAGAGCTTGGTGGACTCGGCACCCACATCGAGGCCCATCCAGCCAGCCGGAATG
>JAGCPF010000051.1 GCA_017642335.1 Fibrobacter sp. | reverse complement strand
GTCTTTTGGTGTCGAGGATACTATGTTGACACGGCTGGAAAAAACGCAGACCGCATCAAGGCATATATTCAACAACAATTAGAGGAAGACAAACTGGGCGAACAACAAACCATGTTTGACAAGTAGTGCCCGTTTACGGGCTGCCTAGTAAGGACCCTTGCAGGTGGCAGATTGACGTGCGTGCCCTTGCACGCCGCTAGTATTGTAGGGCTACGCCCGTATATGAAGAACCGCCGGCTTTGAACTGACCCCCAAAAGTTGGACAGTTTAAAGTTAGGATAAAACAGCGTAATGAGTCCGGTATTGTACCGGGCTCATTCCTTTTAGGCGCAGTTTTATCCGGTCGTTGTTGTAGTAGCTGATATATTTCCTCAATTCCTGTTTGAAGTGTTCCATGTCGCGGAACGTATTCGGGTAAAGAAGTTCTGACTTCATTATCCCGAAAAAGTTCTCCATCATGGCGTTGTCCAGGCAGTTCCCCTTGCGACTCATGCTTTGGACAATTTTATGGTCCTGCAGCGATTTCTGATAGCTGCGGTGCTGGTAATGCCAACCCTGATCCGAGTGCAACATCACCCAACTCTGACCTCTCTTGCGACGAAGGCCTTTTCCAGCATGTCCATGACCATCTTCAGGTCCGGGTGGTCCGATATCGTGTAGCTGACGATTTCCCCGTTGTACATATCGAGTATCGGCGACAGGTAGCACTTGTCCATGCCGATGTTTATCTGGGTCACATCGGTTGTCCACTTCCTGTTCGGTGCCGTCGTGCCGAAGTCCCTGTCCAGGATGTTGGGCGCAGTCCTGCCGACTTCACCCTTGTACGAGCGGTACTTATTGCGCCTGCGCACGTTTTTCAGGTTTTCTTCTTTCATTAGTCGGTAGACGGTCTTGTGGTTGATTAAGAAGCTCTCGTTTCGGAGCTGGGCCATGATGCGACGGTAGCCGTAACGACTCCTGTTCTGCGCATGCACGGCCTTGACTCGGCTACGCTCGTCGGCGTAGCGGTCTGGCCTCTTGTGGAGGTTGTAGTAGTATGTGGAGCGGGATAGTCCGCCTGCCTTCAGGAGATGCTTCAGAGCGTGCTTGCCGCTCAGTTCTCGGATGACCTGGGCCCTATACCGAACATCTCGGCATTTTCTTTCTGGTCTAGGGCCTTTAATTTTTTTAGGTATGCGTTCTCCGCCTTGAGATATTCGTTCTCTTCCCTGAGACGTTCCAGTTCGCTCATTCCTTTTGTCCGCTTTGACTTGGGCATCTTGGGAGGCCTCCCTCTTGGCTTGGTGGCAAGTAGTTCATCGTAGCCGCCATGACGGTATTTGCATAACCAACGATTGAGGCTGGTGAAGCTTATGCCGTACATAGCGATGACTTCCGCATAAGATAGAGTTTTTTTGACGACAGCGTCAATAACGGCCTTTCTCAAGGCTGGCGTTGCGTGGATGTTCCTTTTCCTTTCCGTTTGCCAAGAGCCGGTCTGTCGATAAAGTCGAATGTGGCGCTTGATTTCTGATAGTTCAAGGCCCGTCAGCCGAGAAATTGACGGAGAGTCGTAACCATCCTTGTGGAGTTCGTACGCCTTGGCCCATTCTTCTTGTGTATGTTTTTTATACATGAAAACCCCGAAAGTTGTGTCCAACTTTCGGGGTTCACATCACTTCGCCGGCGGGTCCCTTTTTTATGGCTTTTTGCTGAAATGATACGGGGTGTATCATTCCGACAAAAATATTGAAAAAATATTTGTCATTCTGTTGATTTTCTTTAAAAAACTTTGTTTTCGTATCATTCCAAATGTTTCTTTAGGTGGTTCTTTAAGGTATATTTATAGACATGAAGCCGATTACTGAATACAAAGACTACCGCAAGTACATGCAGGATTTCTACGACGAGCGCAAACGTACGGGCGCGTTCTCGTGGAGGGAATTCTCCAAGCTTGCCGGTTTTACTTCCCCGAC
Source organism: Fibrobacter sp. (assembly GCA_017642335.1). Classification (GTDB taxonomy): domain Bacteria; phylum Fibrobacterota; class Fibrobacteria; order Fibrobacterales; family Fibrobacteraceae; genus Fibrobacter. The sequence continues at coordinate 138,367 of JAGCPF010000051.1, read as the reverse complement.
GTATCTCAAGTTGGTGTGCGAAGGGAAGAGCGGGCTGAGCAAGGTCAAGATGCTGCAGGTTTCCAAGGCGATGGGCCTCACCGGGTACGAAGAGGAATACTTTTCGCTGCTCGTAGTGCTTGCCAAGGCGACCAAGGATGCCGACAAAAAGGCGACTCTCCTCAAGATGGAGAAAATCGCCCTTGAGCACAAGGTGCGCGTTGTGGATAGCGAAACCTTCCAGTATTATGAATCGTGGAAGTATCCCGTTCTTCGTGAACTTGCTCCGATGATGCCCGGCGTACAGCCTCGCAAACTTGCCGACGAATGCAAGGAATATGTCTCTGCCGAGGAAGTCCGCGACATTCTTGCCTTTTTGGTGAAAACGGGATTCTTGAAGAAGAACGGCGATAAAGTCTATACGCAAACCGAGAAGTCTGTCACCGGTTCGCCGGAAGCGCTCCCGATTGCTATCCGCTCCATGCATAAGGAGATGGGCAACATGGCAGTGCGTGCGGTCGACCGCTACAGTGCGAGCGAACGCTACTTCACGGGCATGACCATCGGCGTGAATGAGACAAACTACTCGCGCATTGTCGCTGAAATCGACTCCTGTGCTAGGAAAATTGCCGCTATCGCCAATGAAACAGAGAATTTAAACCAGGTCTACGGACTCAATTTCCAACTTTTCCCATTTACAAATAAGATTGAAGGAGGAAGCCATGCTTAACCTTAAACAGATCTCTTATATCGGTCTTGCCCTTTGTGCACTGACCGCTTGCTCCTTAGAAGATTCTTCCGTGGCCGGGACGACGACAATCCCGAACGCAACCGCTGAAAACATAAGTTCTTCTAGTGAGGTGGCTGCGAGCTCTTCGGATGGTGCTTCTGTAAGTAGCTCCCAGGCCAATTCCGCTAACGCTGCTCAGGACATTGTTTTCTCGACGAAAGCGACCGCGAAAGAGCCCCTCCCCCGAGGCGAAGTCGTTGTCTATGGCGAAGAAAATGGTGCTATAGCCGCTTGTATGGCTGATGGAAAATCCTATGAGGCAAAACTCAAGGTAAATAACGGCCTTGTTGAAAAATCCATAGAAATGAAAAACTTTGGAAGCTCTTGTGATAGCGTTCTCGCGGAATTTATTGCTTCGTGCCATTCCAATGTTTCTGTCAATAATGGAAAGAATAGCGAACAATCTTGTGATGAAAATGGCAACGTGAAGGCGTATTGCTTTGATGATGGATCAATTCCTGCGGATACGACCGTTGATTTCAATAAAGCCTTTAATAGCTTATCGAATTTCTCGGGCGAATTGTGCTATGCTATTACTACAGGCGCAAACTCAACGACTATGCTTTTTTCAACTCTGTCTTCGACGTCACGCGATTTCTCCAGTTCAAGCGGCTATGTTGAAACGCCTCACGATCCTATTGACCCTAACGAGAAATGCATAGAAGAGACAGGGAAGAAGTGCGATGACAATAATCCCGTGGATACTCCCGTTGCTAATCCTCGCCAGGAGTTGCCCTCGTCGCCTGCAGTGGGTATCGATACAAGTGCAAATCGTTCTTTTATCATAAAGCCGGATGTTGAAACGTTGAATGTCTCTGATGATGAGCGTGCTGTATTGGATAGCCTTGCAAGAGCTTATCCTCGAAAGACAGAGACTGATGCTATTGATGGCATGACGATATTTTTAAGTTATGCTGCGGAATATCGTTTTACGACTGAAAAGGAAGAATACTATGTTCGTGGTGATGGTTCGGAACGCAGCGAGATAGATGTATATCGCGAAGAAAAAGGTGTAAAAAGCTCTATGGTTCTTCCGCTAGATGTATATTATGGTGGTCAGGGCTATATTTCTGTAACGACTCTTCAAGTTTCTGAATCCTCTATACTTTATTTGGTGCGAGCTACGCTTGGTTCCTATGCAAGTCTGCTTATAGACCCTTTCAGAACGGAATGTGAAGCTACCGGTGGTTCCTTCTATGAATATGGTCCGATGGCTGATGTGGCTGTTGCGTGTGCCGTCAAGAATTTCTCGGGCATAACATTTGACGGAATTTTGGGTCAACAGAAAAACTTGTTCAGGAATGCGTATGCAACTTTTGTGCAGCCCGTTGTAGACTGATAACTTGCAATTTTTCTATAAATAATTCTAGATTGTTCTCCGTACAGTACGGAGAACTTTTTTTATGGCTATTTACAACAGCATTCTCGAAACCATCGGCAATACACCGCTCGTGCGCATCAACAAACTGAACAAGGGCGAGGCCGAAGTCTACGTAAAACTCGAAATGTTCAACCCGCTCGGCAGCTCGAAGGACCGTGTGGCGTTCAACATGATCGAACGTGCCGAAAAGGAAGGCAAGCTCAAGCCGGGTGCGCTCATCATCGAGCCGACCAGCGGCAATACGGGCGTGGGCCTGGCTTACGTGGGCGCGGTCAAGGGCTACAAGGTAGTGCTTACCATGCCGGATTCTATGAGCATGGAACGTCGCATGCTGTTGAAGGCGCTCGGCGCGGAGGTCGTGCTGACCGAAGGCGCAAAGGGCATGGCCGGCTGCATCGAGAAGGCGAACGAAATTGCCGCTGCGAACCCGGGGAGCTTTATCCCGCAGCAGTTCGAGAACCCGGCGAACCCGGAAGCGCACTACCTCACGACCGGCCCCGAAATCTGGGCCGATACCGAGGGCAAGGTCGACGTGTTTATCGCGACGGCGGGCACGGGCGGAACCGTAAGCGGTACGGCGAAGTACCTCAAGGAAAAGAACCCGAACGTCTACGTAATCGCGATTGAACCCGATGACTCCCCGATGATATCGAAGGGAGTTGCGGGTCCGCACAAGATACAGGGAATCGGAGCGAACTTCATCCCGAAAATCTACGACCCGAAGGTGGTTGACGAAGTGTACCTGACCAGCACAGAGAAGGCGGGGAAGGCCGCCCGCGATGCTGCCGCGCAGGAAGGCATCTTTGTCGGGATTTCTTCCGGTGCCGCTCTCGAATGTGCGCTCACGGTCGCGAAGCGCCCGGAATTCAAGGGCAAGCGCATTGTAGCGGTGCTCCCCGATACGGGCGAGCGTTACCTGAGCACCTGGCTCTGGAACGAGTAGGCTTGCGCTGATTCGGGGGGGGGAGGCTATTTGCTCAATGCGGCAAGTTTTGCCTTGAACTCGGATATCTGTTCGGGCGATAGGTTCATGCCCTGCAGTATGGCAATCGCATCATTGTGCCCCTTGGATTCACCCTCGACAAGTCCCTTGGCTCGGCCTTCGGTAAGTCCCTTGACATGGCCTTCGGCAAGTCCCTCGGCAAGTCCTTTGGCATGGCCTTCGGCCTGAGCTCCTGCCAGACTTCGAAGAACTCTACTGGCAATCACCGTTGATAATTCTTCCTTCGTCACCATGTCCTTTTCCTGCCTCGTTAAGAGTTCATCGTCTGCGTTGTCTACCCGGATGCGCTCCAGGGCTTCTTCCAAGATTTCGTTGCCGAAGTGGGGCAACTCCTTGCCGTCCCCAGCGTGGTTCAGCAGATACAGCCAAGCATCTACGGAATCGTTAACTTCGCTGATGGATTTCTTGAATTTGGGTAGACTTATCATAATATACTTATTTTTTGCGAAGATAGGTGCGGTACTGCCGTTTTTCAGTGAGTTGCGGCTATATAGCGCCCATTCATCTAGGTATTCATCTTCCCTGGAATCGGGCAGATCAAAATCGCAAATCCATATGGCCACCGTCTCCGGAAGCTCGTAGCGCTTGCTTTCACGCTCCACTTTGGAGAGTGCCAAGAATTCCTTGGAATGTTCCATTTCCTGTTTGCCTTTGATAATCAGGAATGCCTTGTATAGGATAGCCCTGTCGGTAAAGAAGTCGTGCTCCGCCTTCTGCATTTCCACATCAATGAATCGTCCTGATCCCGTAGTGGCGAAGATGTCTAAGATGACCTTCTTGCTCAATGCGGAGCGCATCGTTATAGTCTTGTCAAAGGTGAAGGTGAGGTTCTTGATTTTGTCGTTACCCTCCAGTTGCAGAACTCCGTTCAGGAAGTCCTTGAGCGCATCCTCGCTGTCGAAGAGTTCCTTGAAGCCCGTGTCGAACCTAGGATCCAGATAGACTTGCCCTTGCAGTCGCTCGGGTATCGGTTTCTTGCGAATCGGTTTTTGTTTTCTTTGCTTCTTTCCTGTCATGTGATTAAGTCGGGTTCGCCCCGAAAAGCGGCAGGACGGAATGGCCCTGTAATATGTAAGACGATTTTGCGGTGAAAGTGAACCGAAAAAGTTTGTTTACGTGTGTTTTTTACGAACGTGAAACAAAAGTTTGTATGAAACTGAAAACAGCTACGGCTATAAAGAATCCTGGTGCAAGCTTCTGGAGACCTTCTGAAGGTAGTCCCTATGGTGTGTCCTATATGATATTAACAGTCAAAATCGATAGAGTGATCGTGAAAAACGCCTATCAGAACTGGGGTAATAGTGAGAACTACGGGCATTCGGTTTGTTGCCTCAATGATTAGCCGAGGTCTTCCCCTTTTAAGTGGGCGTTTTTTTTCTAAATTTTCCCCCGTAAAATTTTCAAAGGATACCACAATGGAAATCCCCGAATCTTCGAATTTTGTGCAGGACATCATCGTCAACGACCTCAAGACGGGCAAGCGCACCAAGGTGCATACCCGTTTCCCGCCGGAGCCGAACGGCTACATCCACATCGGCCACGCGAAGTCCATCTGCCTGAACTTCGGTACGGCGAACAAGTACAAGGATTTCGGCGGCATTACGAACCTCCGCTTCGACGACACGAACCCCACCAAGGAAGACGTGGAATACGTGGATTCCATTCGTGAAGACGTGAAGTGGCTCGGCTTTGAATGGAAGGGCGGCGAATACTTCGCGAGCGACTACTACGACCAGATTTACGCCTTTGCCGAAAAACTCATCGAGATGGGCAAGGCCTACGTGGAAGACCTGACTCGCGACGAGATGCAGGAATACCGCGGCAACGACGCCGGCAAGCCCAGCCGTCCGAGCCCCTACCGCGACCGCAGCGTCGAAGAGAATATGAAGCTCTTCCGCGAGATGCGCGACGGCAAGTACGCCGACGGCGAGAAGTGCCTCCGTGCGAAGGTGGACCTCTCCAGCCCGAACATGAACATGCGTGACCCAGTCATCTACCGCATCAAGCATTGCACGCACCACCGTACCGGCGACAAGTGGTGCATCTACCCGATGTACGACTTTGCGCACCCGCTCAGCGACTGGATCGAAGGCATTACTCACTCCATCTGTACGCTGGAATTCGAAGCGCACCGCCCGCTGTACGACTGGTTCCTGATTGAGCTCGGTCTCGACAACCGCCCGCAGCAGATTGAATTTGCCCGCCTGAACCTGACCTACACCATGATGAGCAAGCGCAAGCTCCTTGAACTGGTGGAGACGAAGGCCGTGATGGGCTGGAACGACCCGCGTATGCCGACGGTCTGCGGTTACCGCCGCCGTGGCTTCACGCCGAGTTCCATCCGCGAGTTCTGCGACCGCATCGGCGTTTCCAAGGCCGACTCCATGGTCGACGTGAACCTGCTCTACTTCTGCATCCGCGAAGAGCTGAACAAGACGGCGAACCGCGTGATGGCGGTGATTGACCCGGTGAAGCTCGTGATTGACAACTGGGAAGACGGCAAGGTCGAGATGATCGAAGTCGAGAACAACCCGAACGACGAAACCGCCGGCAAACGCCAGGTTCCGTTCGGCAAGGAACTCTACATCGAGGCCGACGACTTTATGGAGGAACCGCCCAAGAAGTACTTCCGCCTGAAGCCGGAAGGCGAAGTCCGCCTGAAAGGCGCCTACTTTGTGACCTGCAAGAGCGTCGAGAAGGATGCGAACGGCAAGGTGACGGTGATTCACTGCGAATACGACCCGCAGAGCAAGGGTGGCGAGACTCCCGATGGCCGCAAGGTCAAGGGCACCATCCACTGGGTTTCTGCGGCACACGCCGTGGATGCCGAAGTGCGCCTTATCAATAACCTGTTCACGCTCGAAGATCCGGCTGCGGTTCCCGAAGGCGAAGACTGGCACGACTACCTGAACCCGGATTCCATGGTTGTGAAGCAGGCCAAGGTGGAACCGAGCCTCGCCGACGCCAAGCTCGAAGACCGTTTCCAGTTCATGCGCCAGGGCTACTTCTGCCTCGACAGCGAAGATTCCAAGCCGGGCCACCTGGTGTTCAACCGCACGGTGGACTTGAAGGATTCCTTCGCGAAGCAAGTGGCGAAGTAATTCGAATTATAACGCATCGCGATACGGCGTTGCTCGCCCTCTCACGTACGCTTAGTACGCTACGAGGGCTCGCGCCTTGTCTCGCTCGGTTCTAATTCGAATTACGGTTAGATTAATTGATGTAAAGTTCAAAAACTTCGCAATACTGCGTCACGCGAACTCTCGCTGTATGTCAATACAGCTTCGGTTCGTGTTCCTTGTCTTGCTCGTTTCTAGGCGAATTACTGTTTAGGTTCTAATTTGAATTACAATCAGGATTATTGTTTCAACGTTTGAAGTTTTCGCGATACTTTGTAAAAAAGGCGCCCTTGCGGACGCCTCTTTCTTTTATGAGAGGAGTGTAAACTTTATCGGCTGATCATCTTGCCGTTCAGTGTAGCGAGCCAGTGCTGATTGCGTGCTGCGCGCGGAATCTGGAACGACTGCGTTCCGGCGCGGATTTGCTTTTCGAAGAGAACGTTGCCGTTGAAGTCTACGAGCCTGAACATGCCACCTCTTTCGCTCTGGACGGTAATCCTGTTTTCGTTGAGAGTGTAGAAGTTCTGTTTTCTTATTTCCTGATGGCCTATGATGGCGTCTCTCCCAGGATTTGAGCTGCTTGAAGATGATGAAAACCTTGAATGGCTTGACGGACCCGGACTGCTACTGGATGAACTCGGAGTAGTCGGCTTGTCATCGTCGTCGTTGTCTTTGTCGTAATAGCCCCAATCGTCGATGATGAGCGCTTCGGTTGCTAAGGGGGAGGCGGGCTCGCTAAAACTCATCTGCTGGTCTATCCATGCGAAACGCTGCTTCACATACTTGCGAAGGTGCTCGATTTCGGCATCCCAGGTGGGCTCGTTGTAGTAGTTCATCTTCATGCCCATGCAACCCATGCTCCAGCCGCCCATGTTCCAGCCGTTGTTGTTCCCGCCATTATTGTTGCCGGATTCCATCGGGTCGGCGTCGCAGGTGCCGCTAGACTGGCCCAGGTTCGGCCAGCGTTCGAAATTGCGATTGGCCGCATTCTTGAGGACGGTCTTGAGTGAGTCTATGAAGTGGTCGATGTTCTTGGTGTGCCACACGCCACTGCGGAGCTCTGCCCAACGAGCCTTGTATTTTTGCTGGAAGGTGTTGTTGCTCCAGATGTTCTGGATCCACTTGGCGACAAACCATTCGTTCATGCCAAAAGCGAAGCCTCCGTCATTTGCACTCTGCGGAATACGCCAACCGTCGGCCTTTTCGCCCCCGACACGCTGGTAGGCGCCGAATGCCAAGTTGAAGTCCCACGGTGCACCGAGCTGGAGCTTGCCTCCCTTGCTGTCCTTGTCCTTGAACATGTAGAAACTGCAGATGTAGGCGTCGGTGTTGTTGGTAACGTCTTCGTGGATGATGTAGTCCGTTGCTGCTTCAATATCCAGAATGTCGAGGCAACCGTTGGTGGTGATGTCGCCTTGGTCGCATTTTTGCTCGATGGAGTTGAAGAAGTTTTGGATATACTGCTGCTGTTCCTTGGTGGTGTTTTCCTTTTTCGGGGAACGCATCACGACAGGGGAGCCGTCCTTGCTTTTGAAACCTTCCTTGTCTAGCCCCTGCGTAGAGTTGTTGTCCACCTTGTCGACGCTCAGCACGTAACCGCCGGTCACTTCATCGCCGCTGATATCTTCGTCCTTGAGTTTCGCAATATGCACACGGGCTTTGGCACGCTTGATCTTTTCAAGCAACAGGTACACGCCCTTGTATTGCCCGTTCAGGTAGAGCTCAAAAAATTTGAAACGGGAACTGTAGCGACCCGTGCGCTGGTAGAGCCAGTAGGCGAGCGCATTGCGGATGAGCGTCTTGTCGACATACGGCCCGTGGAACACCCAGTCGGCGCTCTTGGGCATGCCTAAAACCTTGAGGCTCGTGTCGTGGCAGGCCGTGTCGGCGACGTTCGTGCAGGGGCGCGCCTTGAGTTCGATTCCGTAACCCTTTTTGGGGAAGTCAGCGGATGTCTGCCCGCGGATCTTGATGCCGATGTTGTATTTTTCGCCCTTGGAACTGTCGGCAACGCTGTTCGTGCCTTTGTCCAGGATGCTCATGGTGGCGGGAATCTTGTCGGCGCCTTTCTGGAGCGCTTGCCCGTTTTGTGTGTTCACGATAACCAGCGGCAAATCGTAGGACTGCGCAAACACCGGAATCGCCATAGCTAGGACGACGCCATGGAAGAAAAATTTTGATTTGTAGAACATATTATACTCCTTGACCAAACTCCATATAATAATCTATATAATTTAGTAGGTGGAGTATGCATTTATTACAGGTTATGCACTATAAGCGTTGATTCTCTAACATCCGCAAATTTCTTTAAAAAATGTGGCAAAAATTCACAAAAAAGGACATCCCGCGGGGGAGGTCCTTCTGGTCTGCTCGAATCTATGCTCGGCTATCGGTTCATCATCTTGCCGTTGAGGGTTGCTATCCAGTGCTTGTTCCTTGCCTTGGTCGGGATCTTCAAGGTCGTGAGTCCGGCCTTGATGCGGGTCTTGTACAGAACTGAGCCGTTCAGGTCGAGAAGGGCGAATGTTCCACCCAGAGTTGTCTGAACATCGATGTGGTCTCCATTCACGGCAAAGAAGTTCGTTGGGGAAAGTCTACTGAAATCGTCCACGTACAGCGGCTTCGGAATGGTATCGCCCATTTCTGCTCGCCAGTCGGGTTCGTGGATGATGGGCTCGAACACTACAGGGCTTGCGGGTTCCGTGAAACCGAGTTGCTCGTCCATCCATTTCATTTTTTCTTTCATTTTCATGCGGACGTGTTCGAATTCGCCTTCCCAGGTGTCTGCGTTGTATCCGCCCACAGCCGTTCCAAGTATTGTAAATTTACTGGTGGAATCGCAGTATTTCATCGGCTCCGGATCCGCATCTCCCATGCGGCTTGTTTTTCCCAAATTTGGCCAGCGTCTGAAATTTCTGTCTGCGGCATTTCCCAGGTACGTTTTCATGGAGTCCAAGTAAGCGTCTATGGTCTTGGTGTGCCAAACTCCGCTGCGGAGCTCTGCCCATCGTTTTGACAATTCAATCTGGAAAATGCTGTCCTTCCATATTTCAAAAAACCATTTTGGTGCTAGAGGAGAAGGATTTATGTTTGCGCAGATTTTTTCAATTATCCAGATATTATCGAATTGGTTTCGGGAGTCGCTTAAGCTGGATTCCCATGCATATATGGGATCGTTGCTACTATCTGGCTTAAAATTGTTGTTGAAGGCAAGGTAGAAATTCCACGGTGGGCCAAGTGTTATTTTGCCGACGGTTTTATTGCCCTGATCGTCTGTTTTATTTTTTTGTTTGTACATGAAAATATTAGTCGCATAGGTATCTATATTTTGGGTGAGTTCTTCAAGCAATATATAATCTACTGCGGATGCTACATCCACGTAGTTTTCGTATCCGCTTCCGTTTTTGCCGCCTTTGTATAGAGCTTCGAGCTCGTTTAAATAATTTTGTATATATTCTTCCTGCTCTTTCGCTATTTTATCTTTTTTAGGGTAGCGCAAGATGACATTTACTCCATCAGATGTCTTGAACCCTAGTTCTGTTTCGCTGGGGCTCGGATCATTGTTATCGTATGTCCAAATATAGCCTCCGGTAAGGTTGTCACCTTCGATGTCGGCTTCTTTAAGCTTGCTCACGTTGACGCGGTATTTGCCGCGCTTGATCCTTTCGATAAGCACATAGATGCCACGATAGACTCCGTTGATGTACAGATCGAAGTGCTTGGTGCGTGGGCTGTAACGGCCTGTTTGCCGAAAGAGCCAGTGGCCAAACGAGTTTCTTACCATGCTTTTATCGACATAAGGCCCGTGCAAGACCCAGTCGTCGGAAGGCGGGAGGCCTAAAAGGCTCACGTTTATGTCTTTGTCCGTCGAGTCGTGGAATTCGATGGTATAGTTTGGCTTGGGAAAGTTCGACGAACTTCTTCCTCTTCCGCGGACTTTGATGCCTATTTCGTATGGGGTTGCTTTGGAACTATCGGCTACGTTGTTTGTTTTCCCGTCCAGGACTCTTATTGTAGCAGGTATTTTTTCGATAATCTTGTTGTCGAGGCATTGATGATATTTGGTGTCTACAAATATAATGGGCAAATCGTATGTTTGCGCAAAAATAGCGGTTGCCATGAGCAACGCTGCTGTGTAAAGTAATTTTTTTAGATGTAACATCTTATCTGCACACCCATTTTTTATCTCTTAGCGATTCATCATCTTGCCGTTGAGGGTTGCTATCCAGTGCTTGTTCCTTGCCTTGGACGGAATCTTCAGCGTCGTGAGCCCGGCCTTGATGCGGGTCTTGTATAGAACTGAGCCGTTCAAATCCATAAGGGCGAAGGAGCCTCCAACGCTTGTGTGGATTTCAAGATGGTCGCCATTTATGGCAAAGAAATTCGTCGGGGAGAGCCTGCTGAAATCATCGGAATGGATATGCAGCCAATTTGTATCGCCCATTTCGGCTCGCCAGTCGGGTTCATGAATGATGGGCTCGAATACTACAGGGCTTGCAGGTTCCGTAAAACCGAGCTGCTCGTCCATCCATTTCATTTTTTCTTTCATTTTCGTGCGGACGTGTTCGAATTCGCCGTCCCAAGTATCGGCATTGGATCCAATCTTAATAGTCGGATTCATTGCTGGTATTTCGGTAGTTCTGCAGTATTTTATGGGTTCCGGATCTTCATCAAATTGACCGCTTACTTTCCCTAGATTTGGCCAGCGTTTGAAGTTTCTGTCGGCGGCGCTTTTGAGGTATGTCTTCATGGAATCCAGGTAGGCGTCTATGGTCTTGGTGTGCCAAACTCCGCTACGGAGCTCCGCCCACCGCTTTGACACTTCAATCTGGAAAATGCTGTCCTTCCACATCTCAAAAACCCAATTTGACTGATTCCAACTTAAACTAGAAGCATAGATTGCGTAGAGCTTTTCGATTATCCAGATGTTGTCGTATTGGTATTGGGAACTTTTGGTGGAGTCGGTTCCATTTTTTTCATCGTTGATACTTTCTGGTGTTTGCCAATTTTTGAAGGCTAGAGAGAAACCCCATGGTGGACCGAGTGTTATTTTGCCAGTGGTCTTATTGCCTTGATCGTTCGTTTTATCCTTGGGTTTGTACATGAAAAAGTTAACCACATAGGTGTCTATATTTTGGGTGAGTTCTTCAAGTAATATGTAATCTACTGCGGATGCTACATCCACGTAGTTTTCGTATCCGCTCCCGTTTTTGCCGTCCTTGTATAGAGCTTCAAGTTCGTTCAAATAATTTTGTATGTATTCTTCCTGCTCTTTTGCCACTTTATCTTTTTTGGGATAGCGCAAGATGACTTTTGTTCCACCAGATGTCTTGAACCCTAATTCTTTTTTTCTGGGGCTCGGATCCTTGTAATCGAATGTCCAAATGTAGCCGCCGGTAAGGTCGTCGCCTTCGATGTCCGTTTCTTTAAGTTTGCTCACGTTGACGCGGTATTTGCCGCGCTTGATTCTTTCGATAAGCACATAGACACCGCGATAGACCCCGTTGATGTACAGATCGAAGTGCTTTGTGCGAGGGCTGTAACGGCCTGTTTGCCGAAAGAGCCAGTGACCAAACGAGTTCCTTACCATGCTTTTATCGACATAAGGCCCGTGCAAGACCCAGTCGTCGGAGGGTGGGAGGCCTAGAAGGCTCGCATTTATGTCTTTGCCCGTCGAATCGTGGAATTCGATGGTATAGTTTAGCTTGGGGAAATTCGCCGAAAGTCCCCCGCGGACCTTGATGCCTATTTCGTATGGGGTGGCTTTGGAACTGTCGGCTACGTTGTTTGTTTTCCCGTCTAGGACTCTTATTGTAGCGGGCAGTTTTTCGGTAACCCTGTTGTCAAGGCATCGTTGTTTGGTATCAATAAATATAATGGGCGAATCGTATGTTTGTGCAAATACCGGAATCACCATAGCTAAGATGAAGCCATAGAAAAAACTAGTCAATTTGCAGAACATATTATACTCCTTGACCAAACCCCATATAAAGAATCTATATAATTTTTGCCGCTGGAATATGTATTTGTTACAAATTATGTTTTACAAGCGTTTATTCTCTAACATCCGCCAATTTCTCCAAAAACGGTGAAATTTTGCAAAAAAAGAAGGGCTTCCCACTTGGGGGAACCCTTCTGGTCTACTTGAATCTAAACTTGGCTATCTGTTCATCATCTTGCCGTTGAGAGTCGCTATCCAGTGCTTGTTCCTTGCCTTGGCAGGAATCTTCAAGGTCGTGAGGCCGGCCTTGATGCGGGTCTTGTACAGAACCGTGCCATTCAGGTCGAGAAGGGCGAAGGTTCCACCCAGAGTTGTCTGGACGTCGATATGGTCGCCATTCACGGCAAAGAAGTTCGCCGGGGCCAGCCTGCTGAAATCGTCCATGTACAGCGGCTTCGGAATGGTGTCGTTGTTGCCGCCTTGCTGCTTCGTGGAATCCGCAACCTCGACTTCAACATCGGCAGTGTCCTTGTCGTGCTGCCAGTCGGGATTGTGAATGTCGGCGACCAGCGGTTCTGTTACAACAGGATTTGCTGGTTCCGTAAATCCAAACTTCTGGTCCATCCACTGTATTCTTTCTTTCATTTTTGTGCGGAGATGTTCCACTTCGCCGTCCCAAGTATTGGCGTTGTTGCCGCCCATGCCCATCTTCATGCCGGAACTTCCGCTGCCGTTACAGTATTTCATCGGCTCCGGGTCGGTATCACCCTGGCCGCTGTTTTGTCCCAGGTTCGGCCAGCGCTTGAAGTTTCTGTCGGCGGCGTTTTTCAGGTATGTCTTCATGGAATCTAGGTAAGCATCCATGACTTTGGTGTGCCAAACACCACTGCGGAGTTCGGCCCAACGTTTTTTCATTTCGCTCTGGTAATCGCTTCTCTTCCACAGTCCGATGAGCCAGTTCGGGGCTTTCAGGCTACCCATGCCGCCCATGCCGCCCATGCCGAAGCCAAAACCGCCCCCGCCACCGCCATTGCTTTCAATTTGCCAGCTGTTGCCGCCGCCATAGCCCCCCATCATGCCGCCATTGCTCATGGCGAGGTTGAAGTCCCACGGCGGGCCAAGGGTCACCTTGCCTTCCTTGAATTCCTTGCCATCCTTGCCGCCCTTGTCCTTGGGCTTGTACAAGAAGAAACTGCACCAGTAGGAGTCGCCATTGTTGGTGATTTCTTGATGCAAGACGTAGTCGACGGCAGAAGCGAGATCCACGTATTTATCGTATCCGTCACCGTTTTTGCCGTTTTTGAACAGCGCTTCGAGGTCGTTCAGATACTTCTTCAGGTATTCTTCCTGCTGCTTCTGAATGTTTGCTTTCTTGGGGTAGTGCAAAATGACATTCAGACCGTCGGAGGTGTTGAAACCTTCGGCTTCGATGCCGCCCTGGTTGTTGCTGCCGCCGCCACCGGTGTTGGTGCCGACTTTGTCGAATGCCCAAAGGTAACCGCCAGTAAGGCTGTCGCCGGCAATATCGGTTTCTTTAAGCTTGCTGATATTCACGCGGTACTTGCCGCGTTTGATTTTTTCAACCATCACATACACACCACGGTACACTCCGTTGATGTAGAGGTCGAAATGCTTGGTGCGCGGAGCGTAACGGCCTGCCTGCCTAAAGAGCCAGTAGGCGAGTGCGTTGCGCAACATGCTCTTGTCTACATAGGGGCCGTGCAGCACCCAGTCGTCGCTGGGCGGGAGCCCGAACATGCTCACGTCCGTGCCTTCGCCCTTATCGTCGCGAATCTCGATGCTGTAGCCAGGCTTGGGGAACATGGCAGAAGACTGACCACGGACCTTGATGCCGATATCGTAGAGTGTCCCCTTGGCGCTGTCAGCGACATTGTTTGTTGCTCCGTCCAGCACTTTCATGGTGGCGGGAATCTTTTCGGTGACTTTGTTGTCAAGACATTTTTGCTTGGTGTCAATGAAAATCGCAGGTAGATCGATGGTCTGCGCGAACAACGGAATTACCATGGCAAAGATAAAGCCATAGAAAATAATTTTGGGTTTGCTAAACATATACTCTCCTTGGCCAAACACCATTAATAATCTATATGATTTGCCGGGAGACATTTATATTTGTCGATGAACACTTGCTTTTTGCGTTGTCAATGTTGACATTTTTGTTTTTTTTTGAAAAAAAGCTGAAATTTCGCTTTTTTAGCCCAAAAAAAGAAGGACTGCCTGCTTGGGCAGCCCTTCTTTGGCTATCTCAAAATACCGAAAGATTATTTGTTCATCATCTTGCCGTTGAGCGTGACAATCCAGTGCTTGTCCCTTGCCTTGGACGGAATCCTCAGGGTCGTGACGCCGGCCTTGATTTGGGTCTTGTACAGGACAGCTCCGTTCAGGTCGATAAGGGCAAGCGTACCTGAAATAGCTGTATGGATTTCAAGATGATTGTCATTCACGGCAAAGAAGTTCATCGGGGAGAGCCTGCTGAAATCGTCCATGCCCATAAATGGATTGGAACCCGATCCATGATGCCAACTGGAGGAGTCTCTGTGAGTCGACTGTCCTGGAGTCGTCTGACCCGGGGTTGTCGTTTGACCCGGTGTCGTCGTCTGGCTCGGAGTCGTCTGGCTCGGTTTCGTTTCGGATGGGTTATTATCATTCTGCCAATCCGGTTCATGAATGTCGGCAACCAGAGGTTCCATCACGGTCGGATTTGCGGGTTGCGTAAAGCCGAGCTGCTGGTCCATCCAGGCCATTCTTTCTTTCATCTTCTTGCGGACATGTT
Source organism: Fibrobacter sp. (assembly GCA_017642335.1). Lineage (GTDB taxonomy): Bacteria > Fibrobacterota > Fibrobacteria > Fibrobacterales > Fibrobacteraceae > Fibrobacter. Next base: position 123,363 of record JAGCPF010000051.1, on the reverse strand, counting down.
CAAACTCGCCTTCCCAGGTATTAGCGTTGTAGCCGCCCATGGGCATGCCCATGCCGCCCATGCCGCCCATGCCTCCCCTGCCGCCCCACATGCCGCCCATGCCGCCCATGCCGCCGCCTTGCTGGCCGCCGCCCTGGTTGCAGTATTTCATCGGTTCCGGGTCGGAATCATAGGTGCCACTGGCTTTACCCAAGTTCGGCCAGCGCTTGAAGTTGCGGTCTGCGCCGTTCTTCAGGTAAGTCTTCATGGAATCCAGGTACTTGTCCATGGTCTTGTCGTGCCAAACGCCGCTACGGAGTTCAGCCCAGCGTTTTTTCAGTTCACTCTGATACTTAGAGTCGTTTTTCCACAATTGGTACAGCCAGTTAGGGCCGGAGAAGCCCATGCCCATCATGCCGCCGCCACCGCCGAACTTGCTGCTGTTTTCGATTTGCCAGCCGCTGGTGCCCGAGCTTCCGAAGCCGCCACCCATGCCGCCCATGCCGCCCCACATGCCGCCGCCTTGTTGGCCACCGCCGTTTTCGGGTTGGGTTCCGTTACTCATGGCGAGGTTGAAGTCCCACGGAGGGCCGAGAGTCACTTTGCCGCCCTTGCTATCCTTGGGCTTGAACAGGAAGAAACTGCACCAGTAGGAGTCTGCGTTGTTGGTCAGTTCCTGATGCAAAACGTAGTCGATGGCGGATCCGAGGTCTACGTAATTTTCGTATCCGGCTCCGTTCTTGCCGTTCTTGAAGAGGCCTTCGAGGTCATTCAGGTACTTCTTCAGGTATTCTTCCTGCTGCTTTTGGATATTCTCTTTCTTGGGATAGTGCAGAATGACGTTCAAGCCATCGGAAGTCTTGAAACCTTCTTGTTCGATACCGCCCTTGTTGTTGTTGCCTGCGCCACCGGTATTGGTCCCAGTCTTGTCGAATGCCCAGACGTAGCCACCCGTAAGGCTGTCCCCGGCAATGTCGGTTTCTTTAAGCTTGCTTACGTTCACGCGGTACTTGCCGCGTTTGATTTTTTCGATAAGCACGTACACGCCGCGATACACGCCGTTGATGTAGAGGTCAAAGTGCTTGGTGCGGGGACTATAGCGACCAGCCTGCCTAAAGAACCAGTGGGCGAGCGAGTTTCTAATCATGCTCTTGTCCACATAGGGCCCGTGGAAAATCCAGTCGTCGGAAGGCGGGAGCCCGAGCATGCTCACGTCGATGGCTTCTCCCTTGTTGTCTCGGACTTCGATGGTGTAACCGGGCTTGGGGAATGTGGCGGAGGACTGTCCTCTCACCTTGATGCCAATGTCATAGAGGGTGCCTTTGGCACTGTCGGCCACGCTGTTTGTTTTTCCGTCCAACACCCTCATTGTGGCAGGGATTTTATCGGTGACATTCATGTCCAGGCATTTTTGCTTGGTGTCAACAAAGATAATAGGGAGGTCATAGGTCTGAGAAAACCCTAACCCCACAACAAGGGCGACTGGCGCCACAACTCTAACCAACATGTTCATATGTTGCCTCCAACATTTTACATAAATTTATATGTTCTGTCGGAAAACGCTTTGTTAATTCAAGTTTACGTGTTGTAAAATGTTGTTGTGTTTTCTACGCGGGTGCCTTTTTTTGCAAAAAAACGGGATTTTTTCGAAACCAAATATTGGTCAAGAGCATCTAATAGATGTATTTTATAAAGGAGGAGGTTTCCATGACTGAAAACACCTTGAAATCGAGATTTTTGCCCCGGTGGATCCGGAAAGCGCTCCCCCTGTTTTTGCTTTTTTCGGGTCTTGCCTTTGGTCAGGCCAACTATACTCCGGCCGAACTGGATACACTCGTTTCGACGATTGCCCTTTATCCAGACCCCTTGCTAATCCATGTGCTCACCGCATCGACTTTCGGTGACCAGATTCCCGCTGCAAATGCTTTTGCCCAGTCCCACAAGAACCAGAGTGGGGAGACCTTGGCCAAGTCTATCGAAGATGCCAACTTGACCTATGACCCGAGCGTCCAGGCCCTGATTCCTTTCCCGACGGTTTTGGACATGATGGCCAAGTATCCGACCTGGACTGACCAGCTTGGGGATGCGGTCGCCTCCCAAAAGGAGGGGGTCCTCGACGCCGTGCAACGTCTGCGTCATAAGGCCTATGACTATGGCCACTTGAAGTCGAACGAGCAGGTCACGGTGACTGTGGATACAACCATTATCGTCCAGCCGACCCGTACCGAATATGTCTATGTGCCGGTGTACAATCCCCGTGTCGTCTATTATGTGCGTGCCGATGGCTATACCACCTATGTCCGGTATAGTAGCGGCGTGTGGCTTGGCACTTGGTATGGCGAATGGGGATGGGGTTCTTGCTGGTTTGACTGGGGGCCCCGCGTGATTTACGTGCGCAATTACCGCTGGTATCCGCATCGTCCGATTCCGCACCATCCGCACCGGTATAGGCCGCCTCCGCGCCATTTTGCGCCAGCTCCTCACCATGCTCCGCCGCCTCGCCATGCCCCAGCACCGCGTTCCGCGGCACCCGCTCCGGCACCGCGCTTGGCTCCGGCTCCTGCACCGCGTCCGGCTCCGGCCCCAGCATCGCGTTCCGTGGCACCCGCTCCTGCACCGCGCCCGACTGCTGCCCCTGCGCCGCGTCAGTCTGCTCCGGCCCCGGTGTTGCATAGGTCAACCTCTGATAACCGTGCGACGGATAATCAGGCTGTTTACAGACCGGCTCCCGCTCCTGCGCCGCGTTCCGTGGCTCCCGCTCCGGCACCGCGCCCGGCTGCTGCCCCTGCGCCCGCACCGCGCCCGGCTGCTGCCCCTGCGCCCGCACCGAGGCCATCTCCGGCTCCGCGTCACTACGAGAGCAATTCAAGGGATGACCGCAGCTCCGATAACAGCCGGAACAGCGGACGCTCCAGTAGTCCATTCAAGTCACGTCGATAATCGGTATTTGCCCCGCAAAGCGGGGCTTTATTTTACGAGGCTGTTGGCGAGGATTTCCAGCGCGTTCAAGTATTCTTCTTGGCTTGCCAGGTCGTTTGAGGAAATGGCTGCCCCGTTCGGGATGGTCTGCAAGTACATGTAGACCTGGTCCGAATTCACGGGATAGCTGTCCGTTAGCAAAAAGTAGATTCCGTACAGGATGGGTAGCAACTTTTTTTCCCATGCTTTGGCCGTCTTGCTGAAATTGAATTTTGGCGTCATCATCTGATGGCGCATCTGGATGAGGAATCCGCGTAACTCCGCCAAGCATTCCTTTTGCAGTTCGTTGCGGGGAACGGCGCCTTGGGCTATCGGGACTGCACCCGAGATGACCTCGTTCTTGTAGGCGATGTGTAGGAATTCAAGTGGGAACGCATGCCATAAGGTGATAATCTCGTTTGCGGTAAACGTGTACCCGAACGAGATGTTGCTGCGCATGGCGCGTTCTGCCAGATCCTGTAACGGCTTGAGGCTTTCCGCCGAGTTGGAACGGAGGATGAAACTGATATTCCAGGGGCTTTCTAGCGGCGAGAACCTCTCCATGAGGCAGTCTCCGTGCAGGAATGCTGATACTAGGTTGCTGCTGAGCGCTGCTTCGAGCAGTGTCGGCCATTCCGAAGATTTGAGTTCTTGCAGGGTCAGAATCTTTTGCATAGTGTACCGCCTTACCGGCTCTTGAAACCGCCGTTAAAATTTTCGTAACCACTGAAATTTCCGTTAAAACCGACTTGCGGCGTTGCAGACAAGTTCTTTTTGCGGGGATGCGCGTAGAAGAATGCCGCGACTAGGGCTCCGAATACGATGATGATGAAAATGTAGTTCTGCCAAGGGAAACTTTCTTCGGCGAGCAGAGTCTCGGGGTTCACCGAAATGGTTTGGCCGTTGGCTGCGGTAATTTCTTTGGATATCTGCCAGATGAAGTTTACGATGCCCCGTCCGTAGCGTTCTACGCGGAAGTCGGGCATCAGGGCTTCTTGTTCGATTTTCTTGAAATCGATGTTTGGATAGTTTGTCTTGAATCCTTCGCTGACGATGACATGCTTGCTGCGTTCCTTCATGGAAACGTAGACGAGAATGCCCTTGGTCTCGTTGCCTTCGAGCCTCCACTTGTTGGCAACTTCCTTGGCGTAGGCGTAGGTGGTGGGCGTATGCGAATTGTCCATCAGGACTGCGGCAATCTTGACGTCTGTCTTTAGGTACACTTCGGTAGCCAGCGCACTCAGGAACTCCACTTCCTGTGCGCTGAGCAGCCTGTCTTCGTCGTAGAGGAAGCCGTTCTTTGAGGGGGAGGGTACGTTCGCAGCCATTGCCATGGTCCCCATGGCAATGCTTGCAAGCAGGATCCTTGCCGCCGTCTTTTGTAACCACCCAATCATAACAAACTCGTAAGAAAAAGAAAAACTCCGAAATTTTCCAAGTTGGAATAATGACCCCAATGACCCTATTTCTTTGAAAATTTATAACTTTTTTTGAATAAATGTGCAAAAATAACGTTTTGGACGTACTTTTTTTTGTAATCTTAATTACGGTTAATTTCATAATTAGCCAAGAATGAAAAGTTTTTTTAGATAGGTGTTGCGTTTTTGCATTTTATGCAGTATATCTTTTTGATAGATTGTTGAATTTACAAATGGATGGGTAGCATGAAAGAAGTATGGGTATGGTTGCCCGATTGGGCTGCGGATATGGCTCTCTGGGAGGACGATCTTGTGAACGTCGCTCCGCAGGCTGACCATGCCTTTATCTCGTATGCCTCATTGGCCGCTTCGCTGGACAACATTGCTGGCATTCCCGGAATGGACAAGGCAACGACCGTGGTTGGTTGGGGACTGGGGGCGCTAGCCCTCATGAAAAACGCCGCTTCCTTGAAAAAATGTGATTGGATCTTGCTTTCGCCCTTTGCGGATTTTTGCGACGATAGCGGGGAATGGACCCAACAGAATTTGCGTTTTATGGCGAAGCAGTGTCTGACAAACCCAGAGCCGTCCCTGAATACTTTTGCGGAAGTGTTCGAAAATGAATTTGGCGATTGGCAAGATGACTGGATGGCTGCCGCAAAGAAGGTGGATAAGGAACTGCTTTCCAAGGGACTGAACTATCTCGCCGAGACCCGAGTTAAGGATCCGGTCGGGGAAGGACGGAATGTCCAGGTCGTCTATGGGCGCCAGGATTCCTGCGTGCTGCCTGCGCAGACACTCAAGCTCAAGGATGTTTTGCCCGGGGCGTCGTTCAAGGAACGCCCGAAGGCCGGACACTGGCCTCCGTTACTGCTTCTGTAGCCTTTTCTTTTGCATGATGCAGGCTGCGGAACAGACTACCAAGTATATCAGGAAAAACCACAGCAGGGCGGTCTCGATAGTATCTCCGATGCTTTCGTAGAGGGTGTGCCTCGTCTTCAGTTGCATCTTGCGCTGGACGGTGGTGGTCACGAAGAGGTCCGTGTTGTGGCTGTAGTGGCCGTATTGGTCGATGAACGCGCTAATGCCGCTGTTCGCGATGCGCGCTACCGGCATGCCGGTCTCGATGGCGCGGTAGCGGACCAGGTTGAGATGGTTGCCCGGCGCGGTGCTCCTGCCGAACCAGCCGTCGTTCGTGATGTTCACCATCAGGCGTGAACCTTGGCGGGCGGCTTCGCGGACGAGGTCGCCGAATATGGCATCGTAGCAGATGTACGGGGTCCATTGGTAGAGGCTGTAGACCGGAGTCTCGGTGCCGGGAACGAAATCCCCTTCGCCAAAGTCAACATAGTTCAGGATGGGGAAGATGTCGTCGAAGGGAATCCTTTCGCTGAAGGGGACCAGGTGCTTCTTGATGTAGCGTTTCGGGTTGTTGTTGCCACCGGGCGAGAACATGAATGATGCGTTGTAGATCTCGTAGCGGCGGGGCCCCTCGGGGTCTTGGATTCTCTTGAAGTCTAATGCGCCGACCAGGACATAGGCGTCCTTGTCGTTCGCTAGTTTTTGTAGGCGGCGGATGACCTTGGGTTGACGACGGATGTGGTCCGGGATGGCTGTTTCTGCCATCAAGATGATGTCCACGTCGTCGGAGGTGCTGTCGTAGGCCATTCTGATGGTCTTATCGACGATGGAGTCGAAGCGGGGCTTGCTCCACTTGGCACCCTGCGCGATGCTCGGTTGGATGAGGGCGATGTTCGGGGCCTTGTCGTTTTCTTGGATGTGGAACGGCTGCGCCTCGGCGCTGGAAAGGACTATGGATCCGTGGATGGCGAGCCCGGCTAGGATGAATGCGGGAACGATAATCGGCCATTTCTTGATGATGCCTTTGCGACGGATGCCTTTCTCGACAATCATGTTCGATGCGATGATCATCGAGGTGTAGCCGAAGATGCCTATGACGGAAAGCGCTTGCAGGAGTTCCAGCTGGTTGCCGAAAGCGTAGCCGAGGTGGCTCCACGGGAAACTGAAGTCGCCGCGGGTGCGCGTCATCTCGAGGCCGGCATAGAATAGCGGGAACAGCACGAGTAGCCACGGCTTGCCCTTGATTTTTACGGAACGGGCCAGGGTATATACGAATGCGGCGAGAACGTTGTGTACGCTGAAGAAGGCGATGAGCAGTACGAGGCCGAAGAGGATGAGCCCAGAGGGTGCGGTCTCGACATGCATGACGTTGTAGATCCAGTAGTAGTTGATGGTGTTGAACAACATCCCGGACCAGAATGTCGCGAACATGATGGTGCCGCGCTTGCAGCGGTTGAGGACGATAAACCACGGGACGAGCAAGATGGGCGCTGCGGGGCCGAGAGGCAGGGGCGGGAATGCGAGCGCGTAGAAGCCCCATGCGATAAGGGAAAGCGCAAGCGCCTGCCTGGATTCCTTGTCTTTGATCTTGCGGTAGTTCCAACGTACGAACAGCAGCATCCAGAACAGGAATGCCGGGAGGAACGTCACGGAAATCTGGATTAATCCGGCGTGGCTTTCGCTCAGGTAGTCTATGGCCAAAAAGAGAAACGCTATGGCCGTGTAGGTGTAGAACGAGAGCCTGAAGTTCTTGCGAATGGGGCGAAGTACAAAGAATGCGGTGGCCACGGCGACGGGGACGAATTGGAGGTCCTGCGTGTACAGGCCCGGCTCGTCTGGACGGGTGGCGAAGATCGCCGCTTCTATAATTAGAACAGCGGTTGCGTAAATCCAGTAAAGCTTCGGTATGGGCTTGAGCGCTTCTATGATCTTCTGCATGTTGCTAAGCTAGGGCTTCAGAGGCCTGATTTATCTTGGGGGTTGAATATCAGGACGAACTCGCCTTTGGGCGGGTGCGACTTGAAGTGGGCGGTAATTTCGGCCGGGGTCCCTATGAGGTGTTCCTCGAATTTCTTGGTCAGTTCGCGCATCAGGGCTATCTTGATTTCGCCGTAGACCTGGCCGATTTCTTCTACGAACTTGTCGATGTTGTGCGGGCTTGCGTAAAAGACTTGCGTGGCTTCTTCGCCTTTGAGCTTTTCCAACAGGTGGATGCGCTGGGCGCTTTTCTTTGGTGAAAAGTATTGGAAGGTGAAGTGGTCTGTGGGCATGCCGCTAGAGACGAGGGCGGCGACCATGGCGCAGCAGCCGGGGATTGCGCGGACATCGATGCCCTTGCGAACGCATTCGCGGACCAGGTTAAATGCCGGGTCGGCAATCCCCGGCGTGCCGGCATCGCTCACGAGAGCGATGTCGCCCTCGTTTTCCAGGTACTCCACGTATTTCGGGGTGACCTTCTCCTTGTTGAAATCGTGGTAAGGCTCCATGGGCGTGGTTATTCCGTATGTGTCGAAGAGGATGCGCGAATGGCGTGTGTCTTCGGCCAGTACCAGGGGGACTTCTTTCAGTATGCGAACCGCGCGGTAGGTAATGTCTTCCATGTTCCCGATAGGTGTCGCTACGATGTATAGGGTGTGCGCCATAACCAAAAGATAGTAAATGCCTAGTAGTCGCTAGCGCTGTTGAGGTCGGTTTGCCGTTGCTCGTGGAATTCGAAGGCCAATCGCTCGACGAGCTTGCGGTGCATCTCGGCCGCGGCGTCGTTCACCAGGTCGCTGCGCAGGGCCCCGTACCAGAAGGCTTCGACATGTTCGCTTTCAATAAATTCGAGGCTGTGAACGAGTGTGGAATCGCAGTAGATTTGCGTGGTGAATGTGAACGTCCAGTCCTCGTTTACGGGGAGTGCCGGCCAAAGAGGGATGAACGCCGCCCCGATATACCAGGTGTTGCCTTCTGCCGTGTCGGATGGCGTTACCGCCACATAGATGTCCGCTGTGCCGTAGCATTTGCCGGAGGGAAACGCTTGTTCGCTGATTGCCGACGAATATGCCTTTTGCAGTTCTGTGCTCAGCGGTTGGACTTGCCCGTCGAAGTGCAGGGCAATCTCGTTATAGAAGGGATGTTCAGGCCTGTCGCCTATGAGTGTAGCCCCGCCCGACTGAGAAAGATTCACGGAGCAGGCGCCCAGGATGCACAGGCATAGCGCTGTTGCCGAAAGTGCGACGAGCCGTCTGGCGATACCTAGGGTGTTCTCCGGGAAAATCATGTCTTAAAAGGTAGTATTTTATTTTGCGGGACGGACATGGCTCGCGCATCTTGTTACATTGTGCCTGATGGATAAAGTTGCGTATTTTATTTCGGACGCTCACCTGGGGATAGAACCTCCGGGATGCCTGCCGAATAGGGAGGAAAGGCTTGTCGAACTCCTGCGTTCCTGGAAAGGGAACGCAAGCCACGTTGTCATTGTGGGTGACTTGTTTGAGTTTTGGTTCGAGTACCGCGACTATATATCTAAAAATCATCTGGCGCTCATTCGCGCTCTGGCCGACCTTGTCGAGTCCGGAGTGTCGGTCCACCTGTTCCGCGGGAACCATGACTTTGCGCTTGGGAATTTTTTCGAGAAGTCTGTTGGGGTGAACGTTCATGACAGCGCCGTGCTTGAAATTCAGGGAAAGCGCATCTATGTCGCTCATGGCGATGGCGTTATCAAGTCAGATTGGAAGTATAGGCTTTATCGCAAGATTTTGGATTGCTCCGTGAACCGCTGGCTTTTTGGGATGTTCCATCCTGACTGGGGAATGGCTCTTGCGCGGTTTGTCGGACGCAATAGCCGCAAGGCGGGGGAAAACAAGGTCATCCCGCTTGACGAGTATCTGGAATGGGGCAACGGCATCCTTCGCGAAAAGGCTTGCGACATTTGCATCCACGGGCATCATCACCTGGCGGGCATCTGGAAGCAGGAAAACGGCATCGTGGCCTCCCCGGGCGAGTGGATAAAAAAATTCACCGTACTCCGGTTGGAGAACGGTGAACTTTCATTGATGAATATTGACTGTTGAACTAATCCTGTGGATTCTCGTTGAATCGTTGCTCAGATGCTTTCATCATCTTTTTGCTCTTATTGTCTCCCCATATTGTGGCAACGAGATCCATGCTTGAGAACTCAGCCCACCAGTCTTCAACCCAGCACCAGTGATATGTCTTCCCTTTTTCGTCGGTAACAGTCCAGTTCTTGTGTGCGGAGAAGGTGTAGGTTTTCGCCCCATCCAGCATGTCGGAACCTTCCTGTTGCTCGGCGTCAAAGCTGATAGTCCATGTTTTTCCTTCTGTGCGCTTGTAGATGGCGAGGTTAAACGCCACAAGGATGACGAGAAGGATGATGCTCCATCTATAATTTTTCTTGGTCAGCAACCAGATAAGGATAATAACCAGCAGGATGCTGAGCGCAGCAAAATTGTAGTGGGTCGGGTAAAAAACGCTGAGAACTTCAAACATTTTTTAGCCCTTCTTCTTACTTTGCTTTAGCGGCGGCTTTCTGTTCGGCAACGAGGGAAGCGATGCTGAACGTAATCACCTTGCCGTTGATGTTGCAAGTGGTGCGGAAGCTCTTCTTGGGAAGAGCGATGCCGTGAGAAGAGAGCGTTCCCATGAAGGAAGCGTTGGCGTGGCTAGCAATCGTGCGAACGTTGATGAAGCCCTTGTCCTTGCTGAAGGTCAGCTTGAAGGTCTTCTTCGCGGTGTCGTATTCAGCAACCATGGTCTTGTTGACGGCCGTGTTCACGCCGGTCTTGTCGCCACTGGTGCGCTTGTCGAAAATGATGGTTCCGCGGGAGTCGATGGAAAGCATCGGGAGACCGACGGAGTTGCGGCAAGCGAGCGTCTGCCACGGACCCTTCTTCTTGGACGGCTTCTTTCCCGTGAAAATGAACTTGCCATTTTCCTGGGTCAGGTAGTATGCTCCAGTCGCGATTTCGTCGCCGATGGCGTTCAGGGCGCCCTTGAAGTAGAGCAGGTAACCCTTGTTGTTCGGAGTGAAGCGGAAGGACGTAGTTTTCAGCTTGGACGTCGGGAAGATGGAAATGCGCTTGCCAATCGGATCAACTTCGATGTCGGCGTAGGCTTCTTTGTTGGGAGCCTTCTCCGCAATTTTGTCGAGCTTGATTGCCTTGGCAACATCTTCCGAGAAGCGGATGAAACCACGGATGTCCATTTTTACAACAATGTTTTCCATTATACACCTCTTTGTTTGTTTGTTGTTTTGGCAATAAATTAATAATTTTTTTCGCTTGTTGCAACCATAGTAAGAAAAAAGCAATAAATTGACTTTTTTTTGATGTTTATCACATCTGTGTAAACTAACCGTTACGTTTTCGTAAATTTGCAATCCGCCGCAATCCCTTATTTTATAAGGGTTTGCGGACGAACTAGTTCTTTTGTATGCTTTTTGAAAGTATGTCTTTGAGTGAATCTCCATGCCTTTCTACGGCTTTCGAATTTGGAATTTTCAGGAAAACGGTGTGAGCGCCGTCACGCTCGTTTTTGCGGTCAAAGAGAATTGAGACTTGTTTTGACATCTCGGACAGTTTGTTTATGGGCATTTTGACAGTTGAACGTACTAGGAATTTAGGGTAGAGAAAACGGTATTTGCGTGAAAGCGCGTCGGCAATACTTTCTACCGGATCGATGAGAATCAGCGCTTGCCCGCTCCCCAGCTGCTCTGCGGCAAGGATGGCGCCTGTTCCGCGCCCAGCAAGGAATTGCACGCGGCCTCCGGCCAGCTGTGATGCGCATTCTGCGATGGCTTTTGCGTCGGGTTCAAATGTTTCTTGGGAGGGTGTCCCCTTGTTGTCGGCGCTGCCGCGGTAGTTGAAAGTGATGAGTCTAAGCTCGTCTGTCGTTCCTATTTCGGCGAGGAACTGCGCGGCGTCTTCGTCTGCGCCTGGATAGTAAAGGAGCACGGGCGCGTCGTTGTTCCCGACAATCCAGCCGTTGAGCGTGGCGCCATCTTCCAGCGTGCATTCGGCCGTACGTGCGGTTTCTTGTATGGCGGCTCTAGCCTCGTTGTGGCTTATGGCGCGTGGGTAGGCGTTGCGGCGTTCGGTGAGGGCGAGGTAGAATACCATGCTTACGTATATGACTGCGATGATTCCTATGAACCGTAACGTGCGCGAGATTGCGCCGGAGAGAGCCTGCTTCAAATTCATGCGCAAAATATAGATACTGTGAAGATTGCCGATGGGCGGAAATGTTGGGATATCAAAAAAACAAACAAAAATGAATAAAAAAGAGATAAAACAAAAGGACTTCCGCTTGGAGTTAAGCGGAAGTCCGAGGGATGGGATTGGGTGTTCTCTAAATATAGCTAAAAAATTTTCGAATGAACACACTTTTTGTGAAAAAGTGTTCCCAAAGTGTTCTCTAGCACAATGTCTGAGCGGTTTTGCGCAAAATTTGATAAAATTTTTTTAAAAAGGGTGTTCCCAGAAACAAGAAAAAAATTTAGATTTATAATGATGAACGTCTACGCCTACTATAATTATAGGAAGTACCTTCAGGACTACTACGAATACCAGAAGTCTGTCCAGCGCTACTTCTCTTATCGGTCCTTCGCCAAGAAGGTCGGTTATAGTTCGTCCGGTTTTTATCTGGATTTGATTAAGGGGCGCAAGTCGCTGACTCCGACCATGGTTACCAAGTTCATCGCCGCATTGGGCTTGAACGAACGCGAAGGTCGTTACTTCCAGCTGATGGTGGATTTCACTCACGCCGAAACTCCAGCTTCCAAGCAACAGATCTTTGATCAGATGTCGGCGCTTCTTCCGCGAGCCACGAAGACGTTGACTCGCAACCAGCAGGAGTATTATAGCAAGTGGTACTATGTCGCCGTGCGCGAGTCGCTTGCTGTTCTCAACATTGGCGAAAAGAATGTTCCCGAGTTGGCGCTGTTCCTCAATCCGCGCATTTCGGTTCCCCAGGCAAAACAGGCAATTAAACTGCTTCTGGACTTGGGGCTTATTGAACTTGTGGACGGTTTTTACCGCTCTGTGAACAAAACTATATCCAGCGGAAGGGAAATTGCTCCGCTCTTTGTCCACCAGTTCCAAAAACAAATGATAGATTTGGGCAAGGAAGCCATCGACCACTACAGTGTGGAAAGGCGTAACGTGTCCTGCACGACGATGAGCGTGTCGGCCAAGGGGCTGGAGCGCATCATCAACAAGATTGACTTGTTCCGCAAGGAAATCCTGGACATCGTCCGCTCTGACGAAGGCGAATCCATGATTTGCGAACTGAACGTCCAATTTTTCCCGTTGAGCAAAGAAAAGGAGGCAAAATGAGAAGTTCGTTCTTTGTCCTGCCTGTCCTTGCGTCGTTCGCCTTTCTGGCGACGGTTTGCGGCTGCACGTCGTCCGATAACGATGGCTGCGTGCGCATCAGCGGAACTGCAACTGACACCGAGAATACGGTTGCCTCTGCGTCTCCCATTGTCGGCTCCGTGACCCGCACCGACGGCAAGGCCGCGGCCAACGTAACCGTGCGCATGGCCCGTGTGTCCAAGGAATCTGCCGGAATTGCCCTGCCTACCTATGTGGAACTCCAAACGGACAGCGCTGGAGCGTTCTCCGTTGTTGATTCTGTGCTGACGGATTCCTTCCAGATTGCCATTATCGATACTGTTTCGAACGAGATTTATTTCCAGTCGAAAGTTGTCGTAAAGGATTCGACTCTTGAACCTATAAAGTTGACCAAGGCCTCCATTGTCAATAGCAAGTTGCTCTATCAGGAATCGTCCGAACCTGAGGTGGCTGTCGGATCTCATTTCTTGGCTTTTGTGCCGGGCACGCTGATTAGTCGTAGCGTCTTTGCCGGTGACTCCTTCTCGATGCTTATCCCGTCGGGCAAGGTCAAGCTTGCCTTCTGCCCGGGCGATCCGCAGATTGTCGCAAAGCTGTCTGAACGTGGCATTGCCGATTCCCTGATTTTCCGCGATTGGCAGATGTCCAAGGGTTCCGTGAAGGAAGGCGAGTCGGTCGATGTAGGGCCGTTCCTCTGGAGCGTCTCGTCGAACGTTCCCGTCGATACTCTGATAAGGGAACGCGAAAATAGCGGCAGAATTTCGGGACAGGTCAACTGCAAGAACGGAAAGCCTTGCCAGGGCGTCGAAGTGCAGCTCGTGACTGACCTGTACGGTTTCAAATTCACCGAAGGTGACTTCTTGGTGTTCAAATCGGAAACGGTGACGGACGGCGACGGTCGTTGGTTCCTGCCGATTCCTCAGGACGTTCCTTATGACAGCTTCCGAGTCGAGTACCGCTATCTGGTCGATAACCAGGTGAGCGAGGCTGGCGTTTCCAAGTACGTGAACGTGAATGATATCAAAAACAAGAAGGACACCCTGGATGTTGGATCCGTGACCCTGCATCGCCCGTCCAAGATGGTTAGCAGCGTCCGTGTGGTCCCGGATTCCGTGAGCGAAGATGCCCCGAACGATTGTATGGGCGTGGTCAATAGCGTTGTTCTTGGCATTAAGGGCACTACCCATTTCGTCAGGGATGTCACTTGTAACCTGATGACGATGTCCAACAACCTGATAACGATGTCCGATTTGCCGTATGGTGAGCAGGACCTGATTCTCTACACCGGGGATCCGAAGGTTGTCTCGACGCTGCGGGATATGGGTACGCCGATCTCGCAATTTGTCTCCCAGGTCGATATAAACCTGCCTGAAGGGGTGACTTTGAACCAGCAGGGCATGACTTATACCCCTCCAGTGATAAAATAAATGCTTTTACCCCTTGCACAATCGGGAAAATTTTTCTAATGTTGTGCCCACACTGAGCTATGGTGTAACGGTAGCACAACAGATTCTGACTCTGTTTGTCTAGGTTCGAATCCTGGTAGCTCAACGAAAATTCCCTGCTTTCGAGCGGGGATTTTTTTTAGGCTCGAGGCACGAGCTTGCGAGCGACCTCACGCCTCATAGCCCATAGCCCCTAAATCACTATATTTGTGCTATGGAATTTTTCGACTATTTCTCGCAGTTATACGGCGATCGCTGGCCCGCCTTGCTTGAGGCGCTGAAGGGTGAAGGTCGTGCGATGGAACTGCGGTTTGGCGACAACCTTGAGCCCTATTATCTGGACGAGGCTTCGTACTTTGCCGCGAAGTCCTTGGATGCGCAGCCGGGAATGGATGTGCTCGATATGTGCGCCGCCCCGGGAGGTAAGTCGCTTGTGATTGCCTCCATGCTGCAGGGTCAGGGTTCCTTACAAAGTAACGACAGGTCTCCGGACCGTCGATTGCGCTTGACGCATGTCCTGGAGAACTCTTTGCCGGGTGTTTGGCTCGATATTATCAAGGTCACCGGTTATGATGGCATGAAGTTCGGGCTGCACCGGAAGGAATCCTATGACCGGATTCTTTTGGACGCTCCGTGTTCGTCGGACCGCCATGTGCTGAACTCGCCCGCGCATCTGGAGGTGTGGTCGGTGAAGCGCGTGAAGCGGCTCTCTGTGGAACAGGGGGCGCTTTTGGCGTCCGCAGTGGACGCCTTGCGGCCCGGAGGCGTTCTCGTCTACGGGACGTGCGCGCTTTCTCCGCTGGAAAACGACAAGGTCGTTGAAAAAATCCTGAAAAAAAGGCCTGCCATGCGGGTCGTGCCTATCGATGATATTCCGCCGGGAGCGGATAGGACGGAATTCGGTGTCCATGTGCTCCCGGACACATCTGAGGGCCGAGGACCTATATACTGTGCGAAATTGACGAAATTTTAGCTTTTTTACTCGGTTTTATATATATTTCTTTACATGACGAAACGTATCCTATTTATCCTCGCTGTGTTTGCAATTGTGGCCTGGTGCCGCGAGGTTCCTGTTCGTTATTGGGTCGTGGGGGACTCGGCTGAACTGGAAGCGATTTACGTGAAAACTCAGCACGATACCGTGTATCTCCGTGCCCCGAATGCCGAAGAACTGAAGCATATCAGTTCGCTTGACGATGCGGAGAATGACGCCCTTCAGAATACCAATGGGCAAGAAGTGGAAGAAGACGAAGACGACGATGCGGATGTTACGCCAGCGAAGGACTCCGTCATCATGACGGACGAAGTTAAGAAATCGATGGAAGGTGGGGACGAGGCGCAACCGGCTGCTGCGGTCGACGACGGAGCCGGGGATGACTTGGAAACGGCTTTGCAGAAAGAAGATGTCCGCCTGAAACACGAAGAGATTGCCAAGATCGAAGAGGAAATCCGCCAGCGCGACATTCGCGACAGTATCGAGGCTGCAAACAAGAACCCGTTCATCAAATTTTTCCGCCTGGATTTGAAAAGGCTCTACAACCTTGAAGACAAGGTCATGATTGATCTCACGCTCTCGAACTACGTGGTCCCCGAACCGGTCGTGGAGGAAGAGCCGGCTATGGAACTTTATCCGCCGGGAAAGGCCAACCTGCTTGTTCAATCGACTCCGGATGTCTGCTCCCTTTTTGTAAACGGCATTCCGCTTGGCCAGGTGACTCCCGATACCATCAAGAATATTCGTCCGGGTAAGTATACCATCTCGGTGATGCGTGTGCTGAAGGATGTGGAATGGTGGGGCTCTACCATCGTGAAAATCAATGCGGACAGCGTGAATGTTGTCTCGATTCCTGTGCAGCGTCCGTCTACGCGCATTACGCTCAATACCGACCCCGAGGCGGTGGAAGTCTTTATCAACAAGGTTCCGACGGAAAATATCATGCCGCAGTACATGACCGACGTGGTTATCGAGGATGTCAAACCCCAGGCCAGCGTGGACATCTATCTGCGCAAGGTCGGTTATCGCGATACGATGATTACGACTGAAATCAAGGCCTTCATGCCGAACTTCATCAATGTCGAAATGCAGCCGGTTCTGGACGACCTCCCGTTCATCGAGGAGCAGAAGGCGTTCAACGCCGAGCGTAGCCAGCGCCGCACAGGCCGCTATATGCTCTTGGGCTCGATAGCCCCGTTCTTGGCCGGTGGAATCCTCTGGTATTTTGCCGAGCGAGACTGGAGCGATGCCGCTGACAAGAAAAAAGCGTACAACCTTTCGGCTTTCGAAAGCGAAGATACGAAAAAGATGGTTAAGGACAATCATGATTTGAACCACAGTGGCGATATCAAGGGCATTGTGGCTGCGGGCCTAGGAGCCGTGGGCTTGTGCCTGTTCACCATAGGCTTCGTTTGGTCGTTCTAGTGCCGAACCCTGCCCTGTTCCTGATGCTGACGATATCGTGTTGCCATCCTTGTCTTTTTTTAAAGTTTTAACATCCTAATCGATTGAACTATGAATCTAAGAACTCTTTTGCTTGTCCCGTTCTTTTGTGTTTCTGCTATGGCGTCGACGGCTACTGACGTTGCAGATTCGTCTTCGGTGCAACCGACTGATGGCGTTGCTGATACGACTTCGGTGCAACCGGCCACTGATGTTGTGGATTCTTCTTCGGTAAAACCGACCACCGATGTCGCTGATACTTCATCGACTAAAGCGGCTTCTGTCGCTGCAGATTCCTCTTCGGCGAAATCGGACTCGTCGTCGCGGAAAGGTGGGCTGCTGGAGGCGCTTTATCCGATTGAACCAGACGAGGCTGTTGCGAAGGGTCGCGTCTTGGGAGGCGCCTCGCTTTCGTTGATTCAGGCAGAAACCGATGACGATGCCCTCGATGTGATTATTGGTGAAATCTACAAAGCGGAAGGCTACTCTTTTACCGTGGAAGCATTTGCGGGTTACTTTATAAAGGATGCGCTTGCCGTGGGGCTTAGGGCCGGCTATTCCCGGACTTGGTACGATATTGATTTTTCCTTGATGGAAGATTTGATGGACTTGTCGCAACATCGCAAGTATGTGAGCAACGGATTTTTCTTCCAGCCGTTTTTGAAGAACTACTTGAAGGTGTTCGATTCCAGAACGCTCTATTTCTTCAACGAGACTTCGTTGATGGTGGAATACTCGTACGGCTTGTCGCAGGCGGATGACGGGGAGGATATCTCCAAGACGAGAAACAACAAGTGGACGATTGAGTTCGGTTTGAATCCGGGCCTGTGCATTATGATGCTGGACCGTGTTGCGTTTGAAACGTCTGTCGGCTTGTTGGGCTTGAGTTCTTCTATTGTTGAGGTGGATGAAAACGGCGAAAAGAGCAGTAAACTTGTCTATAACGTAGTGAATTTTACCATCAACTTGCTTGCCTTGGAATTTTCCTTGGTTTATTTCTTCTAGGGAGGTATGAGCGTGTTTATGAGGACTGGCTATATACTTCCTGGCGTGGCATTGGCGCTTGCCTTGCTGACTTCGTGCGGCGATACCGACGAAGCCATTTCCCCTGTCCCGCGACCTGTTGAATCGGTGGAATTTGATTGCATGGTGTCCGATGGAATTGATTCATCGGCGCATACGATAACGTGCTCCCGTCCCAAGAATGCCGATGGAACGGTCAAAGTCACATCTTTCGAGTTTGCGGAAAGTTATTCTGCCTATGTCGTAGTGGGGGATGACCTGGATGACCCTGAACTGGATTGGGACTTGCCGGTAGAAAAGGATGCCAAAATCCCCGTGCCGGATTCGGGATCGTTTGCCTTTGCGATTTTGGACGGGAAGGACCGAGTCGTGGAAGTTTGGACCGTTGTCTTTATTCCCGATGAAACTTCGTCGTCTTCGAAGAAGTCCAGCAGCTCGTCTGCCAAGTCGAAGAGTTCGTCTTCCGCGAAGAAGGACAGCAGTTCGTCCGCCGAGTCGGAAAGCTCATCCTCTGAAGAATCGAGCAGTTCGTCTGCCAAGACGGAAAGTTCTTCTTCGGGCAAGTCCAGCAGTTCGTCTTCCAAATCGGAGAGCTCGTCTTCTGTGAAGAAGGACAGCAGTTCGTCCGCTAAGCCGGAAAGTTCGTCGTCTTCGAAAAAGTCTAGCAGCTCGTCTGCCAAACCGGAGAGTTCTTCTTCGGAAAAGTCCAGCAGCTCGTCCTCCACGCCGGAAACTTCTTCTTCGGAAGAATCGAGCAGTTCGTCTTCCCTTGAAAGTTCTTCGTCCTCGGAGATTGTGCCGGTGGAATCGTCCAGTTCTTCGGAGCCCGTGCTTGGAGTTCTCCTGAGAGATTTCAATGTGGATGGTGGCTCTGTCACTGTGGACGGAAACAAGGTCTATGTGGAAGTCCCTTACGGAACGAATTTGAAAACATTGCGGGTGCAGCCAATGGATACGGTTGCCAACCTGGAACGTCCTGTGGAAATGGCGTTTGTTGACGATTTGGGTGTGTTGGGTGCTTATACGGTTGTTGCCGGGATGCAGCTTCCCGGTACCCATTTCGATGCCCGCGACAATACAGGTTTCTGGGCGACGACAAGCGATGCCATGGCGAACTCGGTGACCGAGGCTTCGATCAAGATATCGTCGCATGCGAATCTTGAATTCTCGTCTTCGCGGATGACGATCTCGACAAAAGAGGTTGTTGGATCGTGGATAGGTATAGAGGGCTCCTGGAAAATGGCCGGCGGCTTTTATTTTGCCGGAACGTATAGTGGAACGTCGGCCATCGATATTTACCAACAAGATTATTCTAGCGGAACACCGAGTACAGGGGCTTCAAACATATCGAAGGACATGACCTTTGGCAAGTCCTTTACGGCGCGCCCCACGGGTTTCGATGTGACCTATTCGTATTCGCATGAGAATAACAGCAATTCGTCTTATCCGCAAAAGGGACTTATCTACGTGATGTTGGTGAGTTCCAATGGCAAGGTTGTCGCTTCGGGTGTTGTGACGGATGAATCCAGCGTTGGCATGCACCAGGTTCATGTGAATTTGGTGTACGGCAGTGACTCCGGCATCTTGAATGCGGGTTATGCAGTCAAGGAAGGTCTTTCCGTCGGGACGGGCGATGAGGATGTCGCCTCGATCCATGTGATGTTTGCATCTTCGGCGTATGCGTTCGTTGTCGCCGGAGGGACTCTTGGGAACGATGACAAATATCGCGGTGGTGAGAATTCCAAGCTTGTCGTTGATGAATTTAAACTGGTCTACTAGCGGTAGGTAAATTATGAAACGTTTGTTTGCTTTGCTTATCATGCTTCTTTCCTTATCCGCCTGTACGGAGGATTACGATGTTTTTGGTGCGTCGGATTACAGGGTGTTGAATGAATTGGTTTTTGAAAACCAGGACGGTGACGCGTTCTTTTACCCAGCTGAACATCGGGTGGAAGTGAATCTTATTGCTCCGTCGGATTCCTTTACTTGGGATTCGGTAGAAATTGAAAAAATCGGGATGAGCCATTTTGCGTCTTTGCATATTGTAGAAAGCAAGGTGAGAAGTTTCCCGGCTGATTCCGCAAAGCTGGATTCTATTGCGAAAAAGGTCGCCTATTCGAAGAGCAAATTGGGTAAGGGTAGCAAGATCCGTCTGCCTTCTTCGAAAACAATCTACTTTGTCGTGGTTTCTGAAAGTGGCAAGACCTCTATCTGGCAGGTTGTGTTCAGCTTGCAGGGCGGAGATGCGGAAACGCTTCAGGAATCAGATGATCCGAGTGATGATTCCGGGAATTCGAGCGATTCTAAATCGACGTCCTCGAGCTCGACGAAAAAAGAGTCTGGTTCTAGTTCTTCGGAATCGTCGGATGGGGCTTCGTCGGGCAAGGAATCGAATGTAGGTTCCTCTAGCAGCGAGGCCGCCTTGGATTCCAATGTTTCGTTTAGCATAAAGTTTGTTGACCAGCTTGAATCCAGTGAAGCGGGAGATACCATCAAGGTGATTTTTGCGCATGGGACGGACCTCTCGAAGGTGAAGGTGGACACTTCCGAGGCCTTCGTTTTCCGCAAGTCCAGCGTGGACTCGGATCCAGCAAAAGTCAAGGATTGGAGTAAGCTGATGAAGTTTGTCGTGACTTCAGAAAGCGGAACCACTAAAACCTGGTATGTGGATGTCAAGACGCTCCCGAGCACCGAGAAAAATTTTGAAATCGTATTCAAGGACGAACTCAAGTCGAACAGAATCGGCGATACCATTGTCGTGCGTTTGAAAAATGGTACGGACATGGAAAAAATTGCCGTGGATTCGTGGAGTGTGTCGGATGGCGCTTCGATTTCCCCGAATCCGGATTCCGTGAAGAGTTGGTCAACGTTGCAGAAGTTCGAAGTCAAGGCCGAAGATGGTTCGAAGGTGGCTTGGCATGTCTCCGTTGTAGAGGCCGAAGCGGATGAGGTTGTCTCTGACGAAAAGGAACTTCTGTCCGTGTCGGCGAAAGACGAGGTCAAGGCCGCAACGATCGATGCTTCCAAGAAGACGGTACTTGTGCATATGAAGAAGGCCGAGGACCTTGCCGAAGTGGAACTGACCATTAAGGTTTCTCCATCGGCCTATATTAACTTTGGATCGAAGGTGGATTTACGCCAGCCGCAGAAACTTGTGATAACGGCTGAAGACAAGTCGACTGCCGAATGGACGGTGAGCGGGGATTATGTGAAGTCCAGCGAAGCCAAGATTTTGTCGTTTACGCTGGATGATTCCGATAACGGTTTTTCTGCCAATGCCGATCTTGATTCCGCGAAGAAAACTATCACGTTTACGGTTTCTTCCAAGCATGAATCCAAACTTTCCAAGGTCTATTTTGATGCCGAGTATTCTGAGTCGGCTCGAAAGAGCTCGCCTGCCGAAGATTACCTGGACCTGAGTAATGGCAGTGCCGAAATTGTCGTGGTCGCCGAGGACGGGACCGAGGTAACATGGACGGTGTCGGTTACTGTGGAGAAGGAGGCTGTTCCGCCTAGACTGCTTTCAATGAAGATTGCGGGGAGTACGGCGGTAATCGATAGTGCCGATGAAGGGAATTCTCGTGTTTTCCATGTCCATTACGACAATCTGACTTATCTTGCAGACTTGAAGAACCTCGTGGTCAGCGACATTGAGCTTACTGAAGGCGCTACGGTGTCTGGAATTTCTGAAGGAGGCACTTTCGACCTGAGCCGGGGACTGAGCGTTGCCGTGTCGAATGGCGAGGAAACTGCCGAGTATGTCGTGCAGGCGGGTTATCAGTATCCGGGAAGCGATTTCAACCATTGGGTAAAGGATGCTTTCGGCAACAAGAACGATATTGAAGGCTGGGATAATGGCAACAACGATGCCATTTCTTCGGCCAAGACGCTTACTGTAAACGAGAACGAGCAAATTATCAAAATGGAGTCGATAAATGCTACCATCTTAGGCATAGGCCGTTTTGCAAGTGGCAATATGTTCGTCGGCTATTTCAATCCCAAGGGTGTTGGTACGCTCAAGTTGACCAGCTACGATGACGGCAACGAACTCATCGATCTTGGTCGTCCGTTCACTGGTCGCCCCAGATTCGTGGAATTCGACGTGAAGTACGATGGTAAGGGGGATTCCTGCGATTTGTATGTAATCCTTGAACATCGCAGCCGTACAAGTAACGAGGGTAGAAATCAGTATCGCACCTCTAGTGACGTGAATACTCTGGTCGCATCTGTCTGGTACCGAGCAACGACGGTCACGAGCGAAGAAGACCCGGATGTCGTTTCTATTACGAACGCTTCGCGCGATGGGTACAAGACGATCCGCCTTGCATTCAAGTACGGGGTGCCCCTGCCAGGATCGCCGATTTACAATTCCAGTGTCTTCAACAAGACCCTCAAGAATTCTGCCGGTATCGATAACCACTTGGAGCAGACGGATTCTCCGGAGGATTTTGATGTGACGCATATTCGCATCGTGATGGCTTCTAGCTCTCTTGGCAACTTGTACAAGGGGTCGGTCGGTGCGACACTCAGGGCTGATGAGGTCCGTCTGATTTACTGATTGCTAATGCTGCTTGCTGGGCTTGTTGCCTCTAAGGATATATTTCTGCGGGGCGATTTTGCTATATTATCGGCAGAATAGGAGGTTTTATGGCTGCGATTGTTTTGACTGCGGAAAATTTCGACCAGGTCATTAGCTCTGGACAGCTCGTTTTTGTGGATTTTTGGGCTACCTGGTGTCGTCCGTGCATGATGATGGGCCCCATTGTCGAGGAATTGGCCCAGGAATACGATGGTCGCGTGATTGTTGCCAAGATGAATGTGGACGATCCGGGCGTGGGCGACATCTGCGGCCGTTTCGGCATTACCAATATCCCGAACATGAAATTGTTCAAGAACGGGGTCGAAGTCGGCAATGTGGTTGGAGCCGTACCTAAGGCTACGGTCAAGGCTGTCATCGACAGGAACCTGTAACATTTTATCTGATGCTGACAAAACGTCTAATAGTCTGTCTCGATGTCCGTAACCGCAAGGTCACGAAGGGCGTCAAGTTTAAGGGAAATATCGATATCGGCGACCCGGTGGAAATGGGTGCGCAGTACAGCGCCGACGGTGTTGACGAATTGGTTTTTTATGACATTACGGCAAGCGCGGAAAACCGTCCGTGCGACATGGAGATGATCCGCCAGATTGCGAAGCGCATCTTTATCCCGTTTGCCGTGGGGGGCGGAATTCGCAACCTTGACGATATGCACGAGGCCTTGCTGGCCGGTGCCGAGAAGGTGAGCGTGAACAGCCTAGCCGTTTTGCATCCCGAAATCATTGCCGATGGCGCAAAAGCCTTTGGGCGGCAGTGCGTGGTGCTCGGCATGGATGCGAAGTTTGTCGGAGTCTCCGAGAAAATCCCGAGCGGCTACGAGGTGTTTATCCGTGGCGGCAGGCAGGCGATGGGTATCGATGCCGTCGAGTGGGCCAAGAAGGCCGAAGACTTAGGAGTTGGCGAGATTTGCCTGAATTCCATCGACACGGATGGCGTGAAGAACGGCTACGAACTTACCATTACCGACAGGATTGCGAAGGCGGTGCAGGTGCCCGTGATTGCAAGCGGTGGTGCAGGAACGCCTGCCCACATTGTCGACTTGTTCCGCAAGACCTCTGCCGATGCGGCGCTGGTCGCCTCGATGGTGCATTTCGGAGACTACACGGTGCCCGGTATCAAGGGCGAAATGCTTGCGGCAGGAATCCCTGTACGCAAGAAGATGAACGGCGAGGTCTAGGTGAATCAGGAAGTTGCCGTAAAGATTTTCGAAGCGGGCCGCAGTGCCGGAGCTGACTTTGTCGAGATTTTCGAAGAAGAAACTCGCAGTTCCTGCCTTGGTTTAAAGGACCGCCATATCGAGACGGCGACTGCTGGGACCGAGTATGGAATCGGCGTCCGTCTTTTGTACGGAACCGAGGTGCTTTACGGATTTACCAGCGACGATAGCGAAGAAGCTCTCGTGAAGTTGGTGCAGACGCTTGCGTTTGGACGCATTTCCGGCTCTGCGCCGAAGACTTTCGAGTTCGCTCCCGAAAAGCGCGTTTGTGACTTTAACCAGGCCGCCTACAAGGACCCGCGTCTGCTGGGCCAGGCCATCAAGCAAGATTTTCTGTTCCGAGCCGACAATGCCGCCCGTGCCCTTTCCCCGAAGATTGTGCAGGTGGGGGCGAGCGTCGTGGACAGTCATTCGGCCATTACCCTCATGAATAGCGAGGGACTGCATCTTGAAATGACCCGTGGGCGCCTCCGTGTAAATGTGAACGTGACGGCGACTGATGGTTCCGAGCGCCTGACGAGCCACGAGGCTCCGGGAGCTTTGGGCGGCTACGAGCTGCTGGAAAACTATTCCCCCGAGGAACTGGCTGACATTACAGGCGAGCGCGTGCTGCGCATGCTCGATGCCGGGTATATCGCCGGTGGGCAGATGCCCGTGGTGATGGGCAACGGCTTTGGTGGCGTGATTTTCCATGAGGCCTGCGGGCACCCGCTCGAGACGGAATCGGTCCGCCGCAATGCGAGCCCCTTCTGCGGCAAACTCGGTGAAGCTATTGGCCAGCCCTGCCTTACCGCGATTGACGACGGGACGATGGATGGCGTGTGGGGTAGCCTCAAGTATGACGATGAGGGTACGCCTACGCAACGTACCGTTCTTATTGAAAATGGCATTCTGAAAACTTACATGAGCGACCGCGTGGGAGCTGCTGAAGTGGGTGTTCCTCTTACCGGATCGGCCCGCCGCGAAAGCTATAAGTTTGCCCCGGTGAGCCGTATGCGCAACACCTTTATTGCGCCGGGCAAGGATACGCTCGATTCCATGATTGCAAGTGTCGATAACGGCCTGTATGCGGCCCGCATGGCTGGTGGTTCGGTGAACCCGGCTACAGGCGAGTTTAATTTCGCTGTCGACGAAGGCTATGTTATCCGCAATGGCAAAATTTGCGAACCTGTGCGCGGAGCGACGCTTATCGGCAAGGGCCACGAAATCATGCCGCGCATCAGCATGGTTGGGTCTGACTTTGAACAGGCCGCAGGTGTTTGCGGCGCCAGCTCCGGACATGTTCCCGTGACGGTGGGCCAGCCGAGCATCAAGGTAGACCAGATTCTCGTTGGTGGCCGCTAGGCGGCTAGACGGGGAAATTCATCCAAAAATAACTGTATAAATTAAAACAACGGCGCCCCTTGCGAAACGCCGTTGTTTGGTGTATGGGATGTTTGGTTTTGTTGCTAACTTTTATCGTTTGCTCTCATAATGTAGATTAGTATACTCCAAATAGGTATAATTGGGGGGAGTTTCCGATGTAAAGGTTTACAACGGAAAGGTCGGCTTGTACGGAAAAATTCTCGTAATTGCGTAATTTGGACGATTTTCGCCATTTTTTTGCCGATGGAGAATAAGGGGGGGCGAAATAAATGTCTGGATGTCTTTTTGGAAAAAGATGCCGCGAATCCACGACGGTTACGATGAAAACCTTGTCGAGGTTTGACTCTGAAAAAAAATCAGAAATTGAGCAACAGGTTACCGCCGAATGCTTGATTGATGGGATTGAACGTCGGCAATATATCCAGACTTACAGAATGATCCGCTTTCTGGTAATTTTTTATCTGCTCTTTATAGTATTCCGCGCGACTCTTTCTCTTGTAGCTAGATACTTTAACGTCATAATCTTCGGAGCGTTTCTTAGGCCCCGCCGCCAATGAATAATCCCGCACCCGCTTTACTTAGGTGTTCCGCTGATTCCGTATAGCGCTCCACCTTCTTTGCGTATTCAACAGCAACGGAGTCCTGCTGTGTGTTGTAGTAAGCAGAAGGCTCCTGGGCAAAAGCCGCCAAGGTCAGGAATAATGCAATGGTTACCGAGTGCATCACCATTGTTTAGTTTTCCCTCCACTCATAAGGAGCCTCTATAAGACTGTAGCCCCGACTACGACACCAGGTCTGATGCTCGAAATGGCTTTTAAGGGCATTGTTATTCTTAATTGGGATAACAATTTAGCGCTTGCCCTGGTCAGGGATCCTAAAAAAGATGTAAATTTGTGGTATGAATAAAAAGGACGTTATAAAGGCTTTCTTCGCAGGAGTGTTTTCGATATTCCCTGCGTTTTCTGGTTTGCCTGATT
Organism: Fibrobacter sp.; assembly: GCA_017642335.1. Taxonomy (GTDB): domain Bacteria; phylum Fibrobacterota; class Fibrobacteria; order Fibrobacterales; family Fibrobacteraceae; genus Fibrobacter. Next base: position 97,732 of record JAGCPF010000051.1, on the reverse strand, counting down.
TTAGATCGGTTGACCCAGATAAGAGCTCCATTAGTTCACGAAAGTCTAACATTCCTCCTGTAAGGGTCAGGATAAGGCCTGTCATTCAGGATGTTGGCGCGTGCTTTGATGATGTTGGAAATAAACTTCGCGTATCTATGAAAAGGCTTTCTGCAGAATGAATCGTGAGCAGATGAGATTAATGGCTAAGAAAAACATTGGCCATCAGAATGATTCTGCAGTGCGCGGTATGGCTGAATACTATAAAGGTGCTGTTCCGCCGCCTGCAATGCTGAAATCTTTTTACGATGTCAATTCGTCTTTTCCGGAAAGAATTTTTAAAATGGCTGAAGACGCTGGCGATAGACAGTTGAAGCAACTTGAAAATCAGAAGCTCCAGATAGAATCTGAAGCGAGGAACAGGCAACTCGAAATTGAGACGACGGAACGTTTGAATGCGATGGAAATAAAGTCTAGAAACAGAGATCTTTTTTTTAAGAACGTAATTGCTTTGATTGGTCTTTTTGTTTGTGCGGCAACATGCGCTGCGCTCTTGTATATGTCGTATACTCTGTTAATGTCTGACAAGTCTGGGTATGCTCTTGCTACAGCTTCGCCTGTAATTGGCGTTGCGTTGGTTGCAGCTATAAAGCTTTTGAAGAAATGATTTAGCAGTTGCTGAATGTTGAACTTGCGTTTTCCCTCTGCTCGTAAAGAGCCTCTATAAGACAAAAGGAGGTTCAACCATGAAACTTGTAAATAAGGAGTTCTCCGGAATCGAGAACAAGACAATCTTCGACTACGCCGACAAGGAGGCGCTGGAAAGGTTCACGAAGGGCAATAAGTCCCTGTCCCCGGAGTTCTTTTCCACGTGCGACGATTCGGTCCGTTTCCAGTACTTCGTAGCGCTGGCCGACCTGATCCTTATGTCGGACAAGGACGACAAGGACGCGCAGAAACTGAAATCCATTGCAGAAAAGAAGCTCGAAGAATACGAGGACGGGAAGTCGGAACAATCCAAGACCGGCGTCCTCGTTGACTGACAAAAAAAACTTTTAAAAAAAAGGAAGCCCTGCCGGAAGGCGGGGCTTTCGTTTTCCCTCTGCTCGTAAAGAGCCTCTATAAGACCTACTATCTGAATATACCTTATTTTATGCGGGTTCGCAAACGATTGAACGCTGAAAAAATCAGAAAAATTGGATGAAATCCTGGGATTTGGGCCATTTTTTCGGAGCCCTGGTGCTGCCGAAGTGGCTGTGGATTTCCAGGAACTCCCTGTCCGTGCCGCTCAGCAGGCAGAGCGTGGAGCGGGGTTCGATTAAATTGGCGATTCGTCGGCGGTGTGTCCTGCCGTTGTCCGCAGTGGTGCAGTAGCGGACGTACATTCCTCGTTGCACCTTGTTGAATCCCTCTTTTTCTAGTTCCTTGACGAACCTGGCCATGTTTTGGCGGCCGCTCTTGCAGTGTCTTGGGAAATCAAAAATCGCTACGACCCACATGCTACCCTCGGGTAAGCGATGTTCTTTGTTTCGCCCATGAAAAATTTCGCGACGGAGGCTGTGGTGTAGGTGAGACATGTTCCCAGCTGCACCATCTGTTCCCCGAAGGGAATGTTGGTGTAGAACAGTTCCAGAAAGGATGCCTTAACTTCTTTGTCCAACTTTTTCTTTTTGGCTACGTGTAATTTGTATGCAATCTGATCGATGAAGGGGCGGTAGGGTTCCATGATGTCGTCTGCCAGCGGGAATGCGTCGTAATAGTTCCTGTGGAAAATGCCGAGGGAGGGCAGTAACCCGCTCGCCATCAGGGCGCGAGCGGTTGCGGCCCGCAGGAGCGTGTAACCGTAATTCAAAAAATCGTTGGGGTGTTCGCCGAACCTGTCGCGTATGAACTCCTTGCCGAAGAGTTCTCTCCAGTAGCATTGCGCGGCAAGCCCTTCGCGGTTACTTGAGTCCCCGCTAAGGACTCTGGTGGCGTATTTCAGGAGCTTGTCGTGTTTTTTTCCAAGGGACTTGAGGTGAAGAGCCTGGTTCTTGATTTTTGCCTCTACGACATTTTTCCACATTTGTTTTTTCAGTGGCTGGGATGCATCCAGTTGCAGGCGGAAGTATTTTTCTTGCAGGGTGTTTGCGTCCAGATTCATGAGCATGGATGACGGCATGTGCTTTTCGTTGCAGAATACGACGGCGACATTCTGTTCTGCCAATTTGCCTATGAGGGGCGTGGTGAGCGATGCTGAATGGTTGTCGATGAGGATGATGGCGATATCTTCGATTGCCCTGAGCGTGACGTTGTCGGGATTGTCCTTGTATGCGATTTTGAGCATGGAATTTTGTACCGAAAGTTGGACCGGATTTTCAAATATGAGAGTCTGTTTGGGCATGTTTCTCCTTCTGTTTTTGCGTGAATTTTGACTTTTTTAAAATTAGGCCGAACGAAATGTCAAAATCATACCGAAATGAAATGTAAAATTAGACCGATTGTGTTGACAAAATCATACCGATTATATATATTAAGGAGCATGAAGTCGACGAATTACAAGCCTAGAATCGTTGATGCGCAGATAGAAAACGCTCTTTCCACTTTCGGTGCCGTGTGTGTCGAAGGTCCCAAATGGTGCGGCAAGACTTGGACATCCGATTTTCACGCCAAAAGCAAAATTGAGCTAGGCGACCCGAGTGGAAATTTTCAGAATCGTCAACTTGCCGAACTCGACCCAAAACTGGTTTTAAGCGGCGATACACCGAGACTCGTCGACGAATGGCAAGAAGTTCCGTCGGTATGGGACGCTGTGCGTTACGAGGTTGACCATCGTGCCGCCAAGGGACAATTTATCCTGACCGGTTCATCGACTCCATCGCGTAAGGGGGTTTTGCACAGCGGAGCCGGACGAATTGCCAAAATCCGCATGCGCCCTATGTCGCTATACGAATCGGGAGCATCTAGCGGAGCCGTTTCCCTACAAGACATCTGCAACGGCGAAATAGAATCTGTCATGACGGGCGACGTTCAATTAAAAGATTTGATAGAACTCGTTGTTCGCGGAGGGTGGCCCGGCAATCTCGGACTTACTACAGAACAATCCATGGCTATTCCTAAAGCCTATCTTGAAGCCATTGTCGACGACGATATGGACCGCCTCGACGGAATCAAACGGAACAAGAGCAAGATGAAGCTGTTGCTCAAATCACTCGCCCGAAACGAATCGACCACGGCGACCAATAAAATCCTGAAAAACGACATCAAGGAAATTGATGACGATGATATCGACACGGATACGATCGCGAGCTATCTTGATGTCTTGAAAAGACTCTTTCTTGTTGAGAACCAGCCCCCATTCAGCACAAAAATACACTCAAAGCTTAGGGTTAAACAGGCCGAAAAAAGGCACCTGGCCGACCCTTCGCTTGCCGCATCGCTATTAGGCGCGACTCCAGATAAGCTTTTGCACGACTTGAACACTTTGGGCTTTCTGTTCGAATCGCTTTGTGAACGGGATCTGGATATCTATGCAAAATCCTTTGGCGGAAAATTGTACCATTACCAAGATTATGCCAACAGGGAAATTGATTCAGTCGTCGAGATGCCCGACGGCAGCTGGAGCGCTTTTGAAATAAAACTCGGAGCGAATCAAATTGATGAAGCCGCACGAAACTTATTGGAAATACAAAAAAATATTTCCAACGACCCGGATGGCATTCCTCCATCTAATCTTTGCGTTATTTGCGGAATGAGCAGCGCTGCCTACAAACGCCCCGATGGAGTCATCGTCGTGCCGATTACGGCATTGAAAAATTAGTAAAAAGGTTGTTTTTCTCGGCTCGTAAAGAGCCCCTAGCGCATCAGCCTGTTCCAGAGCGCATCTTCGAGATCGCGTCTGGAATCTACGACGGCTACGACGAAAACCTGATTGAGGAGTTTCTTGTAGAAGACTCGCCAGGGCGAAATGGATAATTCACGGTAACCCCCTATTTGCAGGGCTTCAAGTTCGGCAGGAACTTTACCCAGGTCCGGGAACGACTCTAGCGTTTTACATTCACGTTTGATTCTTGCCAAGACTTCTCGGGCGTTTTTGGGGCTGTCTTTTGCGATGAACGTGACGATGGATTTTAGGTCGAATGCGGCCGATTTCGACCAGATGACCTGAAATTTTTTACTTGGCATTCAATTCGCGCTCCAGGGAATCAAAAAGGTCTTTTTGCGAAATGACTTCGCCTTTGGCGATTTCCGTTTCGCTCTGCGCGAACAACTTGAAGAGCTTGAGCCCGTCTTGCATGGTCTGGAATGTATCGACATCCAAGATGACTCCGCGGGCCTCCCCGTTCTGTGTGACCACGTAAGGCGTGTGTGACTCGCATACGTGATCCAAAACTTGGGCGGCATTTGCCTTGATGTACGAAATCGGCTTGATGTTCTTTATCGGGTTCATGATGAGCCTTCTTGTTTTAAAATCGGACTGAATTTGATACTAAATATAGTCTTTTGGTGTTAGATAGGCAACAGGGGCGGGCGTTTGTTTTGGATTTTTTTCCTCAGCTCATAAAGCCCCTATAAGACCTGCTTTTGGATTTGTGCGGAATTAAACACCCGTGCGTCTTATTTTGAAAAAATGATGCTGAAAAATGCGACATTTTTTGCTTTTTTAGTCGTTTTTGGACGTTTTTTTGTCGAACGAGGCCCTTGGCACGGGTTTTGCATCAAGAAAGCGGTAAAAATAAAAAGAAGGTTCGTTTATGTCCGATTTCAATAATGATGCAGAAAAAGTATTGGCCAAGGCGCAGAGCCTGCGTGACCGTTGTTCGCATTCCTACCTGGGTGCGGCCCATTTGGCGGTCGGCCTTGTAGAAGGCCCGGATGCCACCCTGAAGAAACTTTATAAGTCCAAGGGCGCGAAGACGAACGAACTCCGCGGCAAGCTGGAACCATTCGTGCAGAAAATCCCGCGCATGGAAGGCGTGAACCCCGACGTGGAACCGGATAACGACTTGAACCGTATTTTGCGCGCCTCGGTGCAGGCGGCGCGTCAGGTGAACCGCATGGTGACCCCGGGCGATATGCTCGTGGCCTTGATGAAGTTCTCGGGCGACCGTGGCCTTGCGAAGGTGTTCGAAGATGCGCTGGGCTCCGTGGAAGTCGTGGAAACCTGGCTTTCAGACCCGTTTGCGGGTGCTGCCAACGCCGAAGAACAATCTCCCTTGAAACTCTATGGCCGTGAACTCGTGGAAATGGCCGCCGACGGAAAGCTTTCGCCGGTGATTGGCCGTGAAGAAGAAATCCGCCGCGTCATCTTGATCTTGAGCCGAAAGACGAAAAACAACCCGTGTCTGGTCGGTGAACCTGGCGTGGGTAAGACTGCTATTGTCGAAGGGCTCGCCGAGCGAATCTATCGCGGCGATGTGCCTGACGCTCTGAAGGGCAAGAAGTTGTTTGCACTTGATTTGTCTGCCTTGATGGCGGGTGCAAAATACCGTGGCGATTTTGAGGAACGTTTGAAAGCCGTGCTTGACGCGCTTGAAGAAGACGGCAACACCTTGCTGTTCATCGATGAAATCCACACCATCGTGGGTGCGGGTAAGACCGAGGGCTCCATGGACTTGGGCAACATGCTCAAGCCGAAGCTGGCCCGTGGCGAACTGCACTGCATCGGTGCGACGACCACGCAGGAATACCGCAAGTACATTGAGAAGGATTCCGCCTTGGAACGCCGTTTCCAGCCTGTGCAGGTCGACGAACCGAGCGAAGAAGAATCGATTTCTATTCTCCGTGGCATCAAGGACGGTTTTGATGCGCACCACGGCGTGCGTCTGCACGACAACGCACTTGTGGCGGCCGTGAAACTTTCGAACCGCTACATCAGCGACCGTTTCTTGCCGGACAAGGCTATCGACCTGATTGACGAGGCCGCAAGCTTGGTGAAAACGCAGATGGATACCGTGCCCGAAGCCTTGGACACCTTGCAGCGTAAGGAACTCCAGATGAAAATCGAAGAGCAGGCCTTGGCGAAGGAAACCGACGACACCAGCGTAAAGCGCCTGAAAGAGTTGCGCGAAGAACTCGCGACGACAGATGCCGCCGTCAAGCTGATGCAGGACCGTTGGCAAGAACGCCGCGCGAAGAATGCCGAGTTGCAGGGCCTTAAAAAGTCTTTGCAGCAGGCGAAGGACGAGATGGAGCAGGCCGAAGCCCGCTACGACTTGAACCGCGCTGCCGAACTCAAGTACAACAAGATTGTGAACCTCGAAAAGGAAATTGCCGCAAAGACCGAAGAAATCAAGAAGTCTGCCGGCGACAGCGACCTGAGTGAAGAGGTGACCGAAGAAACCATCGCTCTCGTGGTGAGTCGCTGGACTGGAATTCCGGTGACGAAACTTTGCGAAGGCGAAAAGGCCAAGTTGTTGCACCTGGATGAACGTCTGCATGCCCGCGTGATTGGCCAGGATGAAGCCGTCGAAGCGGTTTCGGAAGCGATTCTGCGTAACCGTAGCGGCCTTAGTCGCGAGAATGCGCCGATCGGTAGCTTCTTGTTCCTGGGCCCGACGGGCGTGGGCAAGACGGAACTTGCGAAGGCGCTCGCCGTGGAACTGTTCGACGACGAGAATGCGCTCGTGCGTATCGACATGAGCGAATACATGGAAAAGCATAGCGTGAGCCGTTTGATCGGTGCGCCTCCGGGATACGTGGGCTACGAAGAAGGCGGCCAGCTGACCGAAGCCGTGCGTACGCATCCGTACTGCGTGATTCTGCTCGACGAAATCGAGAAGGCTCACCCCGACGTGTTCAACACGCTGTTGCAGGTGCTTGACGACGGTCGACTGACTGATGGCAAGGGCCGTACCGTGAACTTCAAGAATACCTTGATTCTGATGACGTCGAACCTGGGCGCAGCTCACTTCCAGAACCGCGCGGGTGATGCAAAGCCCGTGACCTTGAAGGAAATCGAGCCGGAGCTCCGCAGCTTCTTCAGGCCGGAATTCCTGAACCGCCTGGACGAAGTGCTGGTGTTCCAGAGCCTCACGAAACCGCAGATCAAGGACATCGTGAAACTCAAATTCAAGGGACTCGCCGAACGCGCCGCCCGTCAGGATTTGCAGCTTACGCTGACCGACAAGGCGCTCGAAGCGATTGCCGATGGTGCCTACCAGCCGGAATTCGGTGCACGCCCGATTCAGCGTTACCTGGAAAGGAACGTGGAACGCCCGCTGAGCCATGCCATTCTCGCCGGAGACGTGAGTGCCGCAAAGCCGGTAACCATCGACTACGACGGCGAGAAATTTGTGGTGAGGTAAAAAACTACAACGCCGTCATCACGTACAGGCCGATTCCATAGCGGTCGTTGTTCTTTTCTTGCATGACGCCGATGTCAAAGTCTAAGCGAATTCGGACATTCCCGAGTGCCAATTCGAATTTAGGCAGGATGTCTATCATAAAATCTCTGCGGAGGTGTCCTGCGCTGCCTGATGCATTGACTTCCACCATGCAGCGCAATAGGCGTCCGAAAATGAGTGTCGGTGTCATTCCCAACGCAAATTTTACGTATCCCCCGTCGCCAGCGACACCGTCTAGGACGCCGACGCGGGCTTCGTAGTAGTTCAGAAAATTTTTAGAGATGACCTGGTCGGAACCGATTGTAAGTACAATGGCACTGCCGTTGTTTCTGTTTAGACCAAAGTAACCGTCTAATTCAAAAAAGGTTGTTTGGTCAAATCTGAATCGACCGCCGATGTCAAGGGACGCTTGCAAGTGATTCATCTTGTCGGAGGTCTGGATGTTGACTTTTGATCCGATATCAAAATTACGGGTAAGTCGGCCAGTGATGTTGATGGGGAAAAGAACGTCGGGGTTGAAGTCCGATCGTGCCCCTAATCCAAAACCCAGCTTGGGGGACGGCCTGCTGTCGGGTCCGAATGTATAGCGCATATCCCAGATGTTGTCGAGGGCAAATACATTTGTGGCCAGAATGACGAGTAGGGCTGTCAGGACTTTTCTCATACGGTTAAAAGTTAGCTAAATTTTATCGCGTAAATAGAGGTAAACATGATTGAACCGCGTCCAGAACTGTCTAAGCTTTCCGATTACGTTCCCGGAAAATCCATCGAGGAAATCCGTGAACAGTATGGTCTCAAGAAGATTGTAAAGTTGGCTTCCAACGAAAATCCGCTTGGAGCCTCCCCGAAGGCGGTCGAGGCGTTCCACCAGATTGCGGACTGCCTGCACCTGTATCCGCGCGGCGATGCTCCGACGCTTATCCGCGCTATTGCCCAGAAATATGGCGTGAAGACGGAACAGATTGTCGTCGGTAACGGCTCCGACGAGATTATTGACATGGTCGGCAAAGCCTTTATCCGCCAGGGCGACAACTGTGTGGGCATTACGCCGACTTTTTCCGTGTACAAGTTTACGACGCTTTCGAACGGCGCTGAATTTATTGGCGTGGGCGAGGGCGATGCGAAGACTTCGCTTGACGACTTGGCGAAGGCCATCGACAGCAAAACCCGCGTAGCCTTCATCTGCAATCCGAACAACCCGACGGGCACGTACTACACCGAATCCGAAATTCGCGAATTCCTGAAGAAGGTTCCGCAGAATGTGCTGGTGTTCCTGGACGAGGCCTACTCGGAGTTCGCAACCGCTGCGGATTATCCGAACATGTTCTCGGCTTTGGATGAATACCCGAACCTTTTCATCAACAGGACGTTCAGCAAGATTTATGGACTTGCCGGTCTGCGTATCGGTTATGCCATCGCGAGTACGGATGTGGTGCGCCACCTCTGGAAGGTAAAGCCCCCGTTTGACGTGAACCAGGCGGCACAGGTGGCGGCCATCGCTGCCTTGGACGATGCGGCCCACGTGGAAGCGACCCGCAAGATGAATGCCGAGGGAATCGAAGTCCTTACCCGCGAATTTACGGCACTCGGTTTCAAGGTGCTTCCGACACAGGCGAATTTCATCTGCGTCAAGATTGGCGAACGCGCCCGTGAACTCGTCTCGTTCCTGGAAAAGAACGGCATGATTGTCCGCGGTCTCACAAGCTTCGGTATGCCGGAATACATCCGTGTCACTATCGGCAAGCCCGAGGAAAACGAGTTCCTCGTGATGCTTGTCAAGAAATGGAAAGCGGAGGCCTAAGATGTCCGCGACGGCAGAAAATCTGGAGTTCTTGAAAATCGCTCTTAAAACGGCGGAAATGGCTCAGGAAAATATCCTGAAGTTTTTCCAGACGGGAGTGGGCGTCGAATGGAAAAAAGACAACACTCCGGTGACGATTGCCGACAAGAGTACGGAAGAACTTGCCCGCGAATTCTGGGCCAAGGAGACTCCGGGTTTCGGCGTGATTGGCGAGGAATTCGGAATCGAGAGCCCCGATGCGGAATACCAGTGGGTTATCGACCCGATTGACGGCACGAAGGCTTTCGTGCATGGCGTTCCTCTGTTCGGCACGCTCATTGCGCTCTACAAGAAGAATGTTCCCGTGTGTTCCCTTATCCGCATTCCGGCGATGAATACGGCCGTGTGGGCGGTGAACGGCGGCGGCGCTTTCTTGGACAGTCGTCCGGTGAACTGCTCGAAGGTGGAAAAGATCGAAGACGCACTCGTGCTTTCGGGGACGGTCAACACGATGGAAGACAAGGGCTTTGGCGAAGGTTTTGCGAAGCTTCGTCGCAGTGCACGCTTGCATCGCGGTTGGGGCGACTGCTACGGCTATTACCTCGTGGCGGCCGGCCGTGCCGAAATCATGGTGGACCCGGTAGTTTCCCTGTGGGACATCGCTCCGTATCCGTTGCTGTTCGCAGAAGCGGGCGGCAAGTTCAGCACCATCGACGGCAAGACGGAACTCTTCGATGCAAACGGCAAGCCGACGGCCCCGATTTACGAAGGCTTCACGAGTGTCGCAACGAACGGTGCCTTGCACGATGTTGCGCTGAAAGCTCTTTCCGAAAAGTAACCTTTCAAAAAATGTGGACCTACTCCAGCATGGTCTGGATAATGGTGGTGTCTTCGGAGAACGTAATCGATATGCTTCCCCGTTCTGCTGTGTTGATGTAGGGTATGTCTAGCGAATCGAGCCGCTGCACGACTTCTTTGCTCGGATGGTGGAACCGGTTGTTTTTCCCGCTCGGGATGATGGCGTACGTGGGATTGACTGCGTTCAGGAACGGTACGCTGCTCGACGTTTTGGAACCATGGTGCCCGAGCTTTAGCACGTCGCTTTTCAGATAAGCGTCTGTTTTCATGATTTCTTTTTCGCCTTTGACGGTGAGGTCTCCGGTGAGGATGGCGGAATGCCCGAGCCCCTTGAGTCGAAGCGTGATGCTCCCTTCGTTGGCTTCGACGCAGATGTCGTTTCGCGGGTGGATGGTCTGCATTTCGAAATAGGTTTCTTTCCACAGGATGCCACGATGGATTTTTCGGATGGGGATGTTCCTTTTCCGGGCTTCCTGGATGACTTGTTGCCATTCGGGTTTGCGTTCCTTGATGGCGCAGTCGCTTGCCCAAAGCTCCTTGACGGGGAACGTTTTCAGGATGGATTTGGCTCCGCCGAAATGGTCTTTGTCGGGGTGCGTGATGATGAGCGCGTCGAGTTCCCGCACGCCGATGTGATGCAGAAATGGAACGATGATGTCTTTGCCGGAATCTTGCCTGCTGTTGTCGCCGGCATCCACGAGGAAATGCCTGCCCGATGGAGCCTCGACGAGATGGCTGTCGCCTTGTCCGACATCGATGGTCGTCAGTTTCCACGTCGGGTGTGTTACCTTGGCGTAGCTGTTGTAGCAGAATATCCCGGCGAAAAGGACTAGGCATAAGACACAATAGATGCGGGCAATTCGGTTGCGCCGGATTGCGGGAATGAAGGTCAGCGCGAAGCCGATGAGCAAAAGGATGGCCGGGCTGAACGGCCCGATGGTGACGGAGGCGATGGAGGAATCCGAGATGAGCCGCGTAAGGAGGCTTGCCAGGCGCAAGAAGAAACTGGCGGCGTAGCAGAAGTGTTCGCGCAGAAAGTCGATAGGTGAAATCAGGGCGAAAAGGCCGGCCTGCATGCCCCACGAAATTCCGGGAACGACCACGATGTTCCCGAGCCAAGCCATCGGGGAGAGCGTCTTGAAATGGTGGACGAGGAACGGGGCGGTAGCGAGGGTCGCGCACAAGGTGACGTATGTGGGGTCGATGGCGAAAGCCCGGAGGGTGTTCCAGAGTTTGTTCTTCTTCAGGGATTCCGGGAAGTTGGCGAACGGGTTGAGCGGGCTTCCGATAAGGATGCCCGCGGTGGCCGCGACGGAGAGCTGGAAGCCGGGATTCCAGAGGATGCCCGGCTCGGGGAGCAGAATGATGATGAGGGCGACCCCGAGGCTGTTCATCGTGTTGGCGGGGCGCTGGAAGAGCGCGCCGATTTGCGGTACGGAGAACATGAGGACGGCGCGGCGTACGGCGGGGAAACCGCCCGTGACGGGAATGTAGAGGAACAGCAAGGCGACGGCGATAATCCGTACGGCGCGCAGGGGGAGCCCGGTCGCCTTGAGAAAAATCATGAGGATGCCTGCGAGGAGGACGACGTGAAAACCGCTGATGGCGAGTACGTGCACGAGTCCGGACCGCTGGAAATCGCTGCGGAGGGCTTCGGGAATGCCGCTCCGGTCGCCTGCGAGAAGGCCCAGCAGGAGTCCGGTCTCGGCAGGGTCGAGGTAGTCGGCGAAGCGTGCCTGTATCCACTTGCGGAAGTTGGCGAAGGTCCGCTCGGGAGTCCAGCGGCTGCCGATAATCCTGTAATCCTTGAAACGTCCGTACGCGGCGAATCCCTGGCTCTTGAGCCAGCCGCGGGTGTCGAACGCGCCCGGCACCCGCGGGGGCGACACCGGGTACCACGATGCGCTGTAGCATAGGGTGTCGCCCGGATTCGCCGCCGGCATTGTTGCTGCATTCTCGTCTGTTTTTATTGCAAGTCCGGCCTCTTCGGCAAAAGCCTTGCCAGTCCAGTTTCCTTGTCGGGGGATTCCCGCAAGGGGCTCGCTTGTCACGGTGTACCGTTGTGCTCCCGTTTCCGTCGCCGTATCGTTTACGAACACCATGGGCTCCAGCTTTTCGCTTGTAGTTTTTTTCGCTTTCGTCTTGCTCGGCATCTTGCGCTCTGCGATTCTGACGCGGTAGGATACATCTCCGTTCTTTGTCTCTACGATGTAAGCGTTTCCTTTGGCTCTGCGAATGACAGATTCTACTCGCCCGCATCCGTTTTCGGGGGGAATCTGTAGTCCGGGCTCGTATGGAGAGCGTTTTCCGGACAAGGGAAAATATTGCCAAGCGCTGTTGTTCGCAAAGTCGTAGCTTAAGATACCTGCGGCAAGGCTCAGGAATACGACCCACTGCCTCGAACGTGGAAAGAAATGGTTCGCTGCCGCTAGCGTGAGCAAAAGTGCGGGGGCGTATGAAGGGAAGTCAAAACTGGCGAATGTTCCCATGAGGACAAGCGCACTCATGAGAGCTGGCTTGCCTACGATGGGCGCAAACAGATCGATGAGTATTTTTTTTGCGGACAAAAGTGCATCTTGAATTTTTAAAAACATTTTACTGCGCCTTTTTTTTTGTACATTGGGGGTAAATCTTTTCCTATAAGACGTTTTAATGAAGTTTTTTTGTCAAAAAAAATTCCTTTTCGCGGTAGCCTTCGCGATTTTTTTTGTTGCATGTAATACGCTGGAAGCTCCTGAACCGGATGACGATTTTTTGCCCGATAGCAGTTTGCAGTTTTCACTGATTCCCAACGACAATGTTCCCGGAGACTCGGTGGATGCGAATCTTGCGCACGGAGTGAGAATTCCTGTCCATCCCAATGGCCGGTACGAGCTGTCGTTCGATGTAGACGAATCTGTCTCGAAAACGCCCCAGCTCCGCCTGTTCCGGGTCTATTGGAACGATCGCGTCAAGTCGTATGCCGCATCATGGGTCCGTACCATAAAGCCATCGGTGTCGAATGGCCGTTACGTGTATAGTTTTGTGTGCGAAGAAAGCGACCGCGCCGTTTGGATTACAAGCCTGAATGACGGAAAAGATTTTTACGAGGGCCAGACAAGGAATGTCCGCCTAAAGGGTACCGGCGCGTATTCGGACCATTTCTCCGTCAACCTTATTGTAGCGGGAAAAATCAAGGATCTCGGTGTGAGTTTTGATAGCCTGGCCGTCATGCTCCGCAAGAAATTCGAAGAGTTCTATACGAGCGTCAAGATAGATACCGTTTATGTGCGGTATGCGAACAAGCATCCGAATGTCGGAAAAAGGTACCCGAACTCGGAGCCGTGGATTGCTGGGCGGACCTCGGAAGACCTCATGTTGACGGAACTAGGCGGTTGGCCTGAACAGGATGTTTTCGAGGCTCTGGATATTGTCCTTGTCCATCGGTTTAAGCAGGATGGTCTTCTTGGACTTTCGGACATGTTCGGCGCCAATCTGGGGGGTGGTGACGGCAGTACGGTCGTTGTCGCTAACCATAACCGATTGAACGGCGTCGATCATGTAATCGATGCAAATCGCGTTGTGCTCACCGCATTGCACGAAACGGGACATTTCTTCGGCCTGCGCCACACGACTGCAACTGTTTCGGACCAGGATGCGAACGGGGACTATTCCATTTTCGACGACGGGTTCACGGATACGCCCTATTGCTTCCAGAAATCGAAGGGCAGGGCTATGGCTACGGGGTTCAAGGCGGCTGCGGACTTCAGGCTGCCTTTACGGCAACTGGCTCCCCGATTTGATTTCACTGGAACTCTCCGTTCCGATTTAGACATTTCGGACTGTCCCGACGCGTCCAACTTTATGTTCCCTTTGGAATCGGATGTCCCGATTGTGGGATTCAGTGCGCAGCAACTTGATGTCATAAAGAAAAATCTTATGATTATGCCCCACTAGGCTAGAAGGCGATAACATGAAAGCGTCCCAATATTCTGAGCAAGTCCAGCTGATTGCCTTTGTTTTGCAGAAGGGGGAAAGCTGGAATCCTGAGGTTGTTGAAGCCCTGGAAAAGACGTGGGGCCCGATTCGGCACAGGGGCAAGCTTTTCGCATTCGACCGCACCGGCTATTACGAACCCGAAATGGGGAAGGACCTCTATCGCGGAGTGGTGTCGTTTGAGAAGACGATTCCTGCCGAAACGATCGCACAGGAGAAAGAGCGCAGTAACGCCCTTGAACTGTCCCTTGCCGCAAGCCAGTCGGCGCGAAATGTGAATATCGACATCGGCTACATGGACTTGGACAAGGTTGTGTTGCCGAGCTACAAGCGGGGCCCGTATAAACTATATGCGGGCAGGGGTGTTTGGCTGGACATGCTTTTGACCTATTCCAAGGGCGTATTTCATCCGACACAGTGGGCTTTTGAGGATTTTGTGAGGAATCCGTACCAGCATGACTTGCAATTGATTCGCGAAAAGTTTAAAAAAGCGGGTTTGGTAATCAATGCCTGAATCCAACAATGCTATATTAAATTCTGATGAGAAAAAACTTTTTTAAATATTTGCCGGCCTTGCTGTTGGTTGCTTGTTATTCTCCCGAGCCCTATGTGGCTTCTGCGGGTGATGGTTCCTCAAATGAATCGGCCGTCAGTTCCGAGATAGGGACGGTGTTCCCGGTAAATAAGTTGCCTCCTCCGAAGAACCAGAATGCGCAAATCTGTAATCCCTCGGTCTCGCAGGATCCTGAGAAGTTCCCGGCATCAATGCTGTGGCTCAACTTCAGCGGCGACCTTGGGGTGACTGCGCCCGATTCGGTATATAATGTAGTTGATAACAAAAAAAATGGGAACAGGGTTCTCCAACATGACCGACTGACTATTTCCGATACGGCGGAACATGTTCTTTGGTACTTGATGCGCGATACGGCCAATGGAGATTGCCAGTTCCAGGATCCGGAATGGAGCACGCATCCCAACTTTATTGCATCGCTCCGCGCCTACGATGTCACGGGGAGCAAGGTTTGTGACGTTGGCAATTTGGACTATGGCATCATTGCTATCCGCATCTCGGATAAGAAACGTTTCGTGTTCTACAAAAAAGAGGAAAGCGAGTATGGGGATCCGCATATTTGGGTTGACCCGACCGTAACGGAGGTTGACACTGCTGCGTCCGATACGACAATCAGCGGCTTCTTCGGAACAGACAACGTGCGGCTTGTCTTTGTGAGGACGAAAGGCGACGGCAAGAAGGTCAGCGAATTCGTGTTCCGCGATTTTGCGAATGGCGGCAAGGAAGTGAAATTGAAACTGCCGAAAGGCTACAACGGCAAATCCCTCGAGAACCCGATGATTTCTCCGGATGGGCATTTTGTCGTCTATAACCTGGTTG
This sequence comes from Fibrobacter sp., assembly GCA_017642335.1. Classification (GTDB taxonomy): domain Bacteria; phylum Fibrobacterota; class Fibrobacteria; order Fibrobacterales; family Fibrobacteraceae; genus Fibrobacter. The sequence continues at coordinate 82,425 of JAGCPF010000051.1, read as the reverse complement.
ACGGCTCCAACGTGGAAGCCTATGTCCAGGAACTTTCCAAGGATGCTGAACCCATCAAGATTGAGAAGGTTGCCGGGATGTTGAACGATCCGGCCATGCCCCGTTGGTTCAAGCTGGAAAACCGCTTGTTCGTCGTGTGGGCGGAATTTGTTTCGAATTTGGATTTGTCGTCCAACAGGAATGACTACACGCTTGAGTCCGTTCAGGACGGCTCTATCGGGCGTACGGCCATGCGTGAAATCCGGCTTACTGCGGGGACGGCCTCGGACCTTACCCTGGAGTGGGTCGGCGATGTCCGCGAGGTTGCGCCTGTTCCTATGATTGGTGGACGTTCTCCTGATAGCCGTTATCTTGCAACAGGAACGAGTTACGGTTTCTTAGTTAAACTTCCGTGAGGCATGCCATGAAACAGAGAAATATCGGATACGGTTTGTTGGTGGCCTTTGCTGTCGCGGGTGCATTCTTTGTCGGTTTTGAATCTCCGGTCGATGTCTCGACTCCATGGGAGTCCATCGGCGGTTGCGGTGCTGGCGGTTCTGGCGGCGGTTCCGGTGACGGTATCAAGTGGATTGGCCAGGGCGTGTCGGGCGGCTACCTCGAAACGGAAGTGTTCACGAAGTACAGCGTGGGTCAGAACTTTTCGGCGCTTACGCTTTCTCCGCATTTTTCCGTCAAGCCGACTTGGTCGACCAAACTGGGTGTGACTCTTCCCTGGATGTCGCATAGGGGCGAGGTGCAGTACCGAAGCAACCAGGCGCCGGTAGACCGCAGTACAGGCGGCTTCGGGGATATGTCGTTCGATTTCTCGAAAACTATCGGTAGCGGAGGCGCGGCGTCGCTGTCGGCATCTCTTTCTATTCCGACCGGACAGTACGACATCAAGCGCGGTACCGACGGTGCCGAGATGATTTTGCCCTCGAGTTTCCAGAAGGGTTCCGGTCTCTATTCGCTTACGCTCGGTTGGGATTACAGCCGCGATACGGACAAGGGAATCTGGCTGTACGGACTTACCTATACGCATCCGTTCGCGATGCACCTGATTTCGGGCGAGAACGAGTTCAACGATTCCTATTGGAAAGATTACGATCATTCCGACGATCGGTTCGAGTACCGTTTCAAGCCGTATGGCGAAAACGACCTCGGCGCCTTTACTCCGCCGTCCGTGGGTGCATCAATCGCTTATGGTTATCGCGGGCGTGCTGGCATTGTCCAGTCGTTCGGGATTACGTTCTCTGCACCTCTTGGCGTTGCTTGGATTTCTTCGGAAAAGACGGGCGTGTATGATCCGCGGCCCGATCCCGATCACCAAGCTTGGTCCGGAGCGCTCGTTTACGGCATAGAGTTCTCGGATGCTTCGTTCCCGGTGTTCCTCGCGCTTTCGCTCCCCGTCCACGACAAGGCGAACGCGGCAGATCCTGCCGATGAATACGACGAGACCCCGATGAAAAAATGGGATGCTCCCGACTGGGGTGACATCCTGCAACAGTGGACCATCGCTGTCGGCATCAAGGGGTGCTTCTTCTAGCCCCTAACAACTCCCTCACGCTCTCGGGTGTGTCTTCTTGAATGCGGCGCGTAGCCGTTCCGCGTTTACGTGCGTGTATATCTGCGTCGTCGAGATGTTCGAGTGCCCGAGCATTTCTTTTACGCTCATAATTTCGGCTCCGTTTTCGAGTAGGTGCGTGGCGAAACTGTGGCGCAGCACGTGCGGGCTTGCCTTGCCTTCCCAGCCGATTTTCCGGAGCAGGTCGTGGATGTCGTTGCGCAGCGTGCGGATACTGTAGGGCTTGCCGTCTTCGCCGAGGAATACAGGGCTAGTGGGCAGGGGAATGCGTCCGCTCTCGGTCAGGAACGTTTTGAATAAACTTAGGTAATTGAGCATGGATTCCGTAATCGGGACGATGCGTTCCTTGGAACCCTTGCCCATGACGCGCACCAGGCGTTCACTTTCGCGGATCTGGTCCCAGTGGAGCCCCTGGCATTCCGAGATGCGCAGGCCGGAACCGTAGATGAGTTCCAGGAGGAGGCGTGCACGGACATCTGGCAGTGTCGGATTGTCAAGCTCGGGAAACTTCTCGGTGGACAGGTCTTTTTGCCCGAGGACGGCGACCAGCCTCTTTGGACGCTTGGGCATGGGTACGTTTTCTGCCGGGTTTGTCTCCAGAATTTTCGAGCGTACGAGGTACTTGCCGAAACTCTTGAGCGCGGCGAGGTGCTCGCAGATGCTTGTCGGTGCAAGCTTCTGCTTCATCTTCAGGTCCCAGACGAAACTTTTTATGTTCCTTTCGTTTAGCGCATCTAGCGGGGCTTCGGTGTCCAGTTGTTCTGCGAACTTCTCAAGCGATTTCTTGTACGTGAGTACCGTGCGCGGCGAGAATTTTCGCTGCGTGGAAAGGTAGGTCAGGAAATCTGTGATGCGGTTTCGTAGCGTCATGGGAAAATGTGCTGGGCTGCTGGGAAAAAATAATCTATTTTAGCTCTCAGAAAATGATGATTGACGGTATTTTGAAGAAGTGTTGCACATCGAGTCCCTTTTGGGAGCGTCCGTTGGTAGCGGTCGCCTTTGTGTTCGCCTCTGCGTTCACGCTTGTGTGCTCTGCCCCTCTGTTCGCCATGGAGCGAGTTTCCGGGGCTAATGCGACTTTGGATATCGAACCGGGGGCACGTTCCGCTGCGCTGGGTTCTGCGACGATGGCCGTCGATGGTGATTACCTCGGGCTCATGTCCAATCCGTACCAGTTGTCAGGCGTGCGCTATACTTGGGCGTCATTCTCGCATACCGAGTACTACGAGGATTCCAAGTACGATTACGCTTCTGTCGTGACCCCGCTTTCCGAAGGCCAGGCTTTGGGAATTTCTTTTTCCCGTTTTGGCGCCGACGACATCCCCTGGGTCAAGGAAGGGGAACCTCTGCCCGAAGGCTCCAACTACAAGACGCTTTCCATCGCGGACTGGGTGCTCGGCATCTCGTGGGGCAGGAGTCTGAGCGAGCGGTTGTCGGTGGGGGCGGCGTTCAACCTCCTTTATCGCGAAATGGACCAGACTGGCTGGGGCTTCCGTGGCGACGTGGGCCTGCGTTATCGCACTATCGATCAACTTTATCTGGCGGCATTCCTCAAGGGCTGGACTTCTTCTGCCGTTACTTGGGAGTCCGGTACGACGGAGTATTCCTCTCCGGAATTGTACCTGGCAGCAAGCTACTTCCTGAACATCCCGTACCTGTATGGCTGCTTGGGTCTCTATTGGCAGGGTGCCGGATTGTTCCATGCGGAGGGCCGCGATGTGGAACTGGAAACGGATGAGGACCGTGGCGAGCCGATCTGGAAGGACCCGCTGGACTGGCTATCGGGTGGCCGCGCCGGTGTGGAATTCCTGTTTGACTTTGGACTTTCTGTTCGCTTTGGCTTGTCCAGTTTCTCTTCTCTCTCGAGTGTGACGGCCGGTGCAGGTCTTGTCGTGGCCAAGTTCGTGAAAATTGACTATGCGTTCGAATCGCATCCGGAGTTGACCTCCGTGCATAGGGTCAGCGTTAGCGTGAGCCCGTACTTGTTTAGCCATAACGAGCCGGATGCCCGTCCGCATCTCTCGCCGTCGATGGCTGCCCGTGGCCCGCTTCAGGAAAATGACAGCGACGACGATGCCCCGATTGAGGAGCCGGGCAAGCACGAAAACACTGAGTCCGCACCCCCGCAGGAAACGCCTGCCGCGACCGGGGAAAACTCCAGCGCTACCGAAACTGGCGAATCGCCGGAGGAAACACAGCCTGTCGTCCCGTCCGGAGGAACCTTCTGGGAAGAGTGATAGGGGAGGAAAAACTGCCATTTTCGGTGATTTTTCTCACTTTCTTAATTTTTTTTTATAAATTTGGTTGTATATGGACCAGTTGAAGAACTATCGTGAAGTTGGCATTTTTGACTTGTTGTCGGCGCCTTTGAATCCCATTGGCGCATTTGACGCCGAGCAATTCAAGAAAGATGTCCGCGCATTGCTGGATGAACGCTCCGAAGACAAGTTCGTCGCAGTCGACTTGACTGGCCTGGATTTCCTGTACAGCGACGCCTACAACGCATTGCTCCTTTTCCAGACGGAGTTGTCTGCCCGTGGCGGAATGATGGCCATGCTCACGAACAACACCACGATTACCGATGGCCTCAAGAAGGCTGGCCTCGATAAGAAGCTCAAGGTTTTCGCGTTCGAGGCGGAGATGATGGCGTTCTCGCTGCATAACCAGGCTCCGCAGGAACCTTCGATGATAACCATTGATCCTGCTGAACCGGTCGCGGAACAGCAGCCTCAGGTAGCTTCGCAGAATACCTATTCTGGTGCTGCGGCCCCGGCTCCGAACACTTCGCTGGAACGTCGCACGGGTTCGCACCGCAAGTTTACCAAGAGCTTCAATGCCATTTCCAAGGACGAAAAGAAACTGGCCAAGAAGGGGATGAACATGCCCTTCGACGAGGAAAAGTCCCCGGCGCGCACGGTGCTGACCATTATCCTGCTGGTCATCCTGATTGGCGGCTTGTTGGCCTATTTGCTCATCTGACCCTAAAATGGCTGTCGAGTTTTCGGAATACCGGGGGAAGAGAAAACGTCCTTTCAATAAGCGCAGGTTTCCGCTCCTGAGGATTTTGTTCCTCGTTGCGCTTGTATCCGCCGGTTTTGCTTTCGGCATTTTCCGCAAGATTGTCGATGCCCTCCCCTTGAGCATGAACAAGCCTGTCGCGGTCGTGATGACGTGGGAGACGTTGTGCGATAGTTCGGGCGGTGTTTACGCCGAACTCAAGAAAGGCCTCCACGAATGTGCATGGAACATCGGCGATACCGCCGCCAAACTCCCTACGCCCATGTTGCGCTATGTCGCTTCGATGAGGAATACGGGGGCTTCCAGAATCCGTTGGGTTTCCGATAGTGATGATTTTACGGAAGGCGTGTTGGTCAGGTTGGAAGGCGATTCCATGTCGCACAATTACCTGCAGGTGGTCAAGAACGATTCCGCCCGTTACTGGATTGACGAGGAAACGGGTTGCCTTTTCCCGGGCCTTTGCCCACGGCGTCCGCTTGGCTGGGCCGCAGTTCCCATCTCGGTCAACTTCGATTTCGAAGGTCAGGATTCCCTTTTGGCAAAGGACGCTTTCTGTGGGGAGGGCGAGTCGCCCGTATACCCTGTGCTGTCGGGCGTGGTGCTCGATGTGGGGAAGGATGCTTCCGGTTACTTTGTTGATATCGACCATGGCGCAAACGTCATGACGAGGACTTCCGGGCTGGGCTTCTGGTCAACTCCGCTTTCTGTCGGGGATTCCGTGTATGTCGGTGTCCCTGTGGGGCGCCTGATGCCGCAGGACAGCGCTACGTTTTTCTTGACTGTTCGGCGGAACGCTCTGTTCGTGCGGTGGAACGATTTTTACGGTTCTACGCATCCGGTGGATTCGGCCTCAATTGCTATATTCAAGAAGAAGATTGGTTTTTAACTCGAGGTTGCTGTGCGCTTGAAGATGCTCCCTGCCTTTGTTCTGCTGGCCTTGCTTTGGGCTCTGGCTGCTTTGGTGGCGTGTACGCAGAGCGAGGACGGACCCCTGGAAGTCTCCCGCGAGAATATTGACTTTGATCGCATGGGCTACTTCTTGTACCCGCTGTTGGATTCCGGGAAGTCCATCCATCTGGTTCAGGATACGCTATACCTCAGGTTGGACAGCATGTGGACGTATTCGAATTGCTCGCTTCAGAAAATTTCTTATGACAGGGTGAAAGAAGATTCCACGTATTACATCAAACCTCTTCTCCACTTGCGCCCATCGCAAGAAGATTGCCCAGCGCCCTACTACAGGCCGAGCTATACGCTCAAGATTGTTTTTGGCGAAAGCGAACTCGAAGGGGTTTCTCGTATAATCGCCAAGAATACGAATGATTCCGTGTTCGACACGATTGCCGTCCGCCGCGGTAGCATGTCGCTGGACACGTTCGACATCTATATCGACAGCATCTTTGCTTTGAAGGACAGCCTTCCGCTGCGTACGAAGGGTTCGCCTTCGTATCTGAGAGTGCTCGACTCCATCACGCCATTGGAATTCTATTGGCGGCCTATGAAATCGAAATGCAAGATGAAGATTACCGACTGCGATTCCCTGGTTGCCGATACGCTTTTCCCAACGCAGTGGAAACTGAACGATACCTTGTTAGTGCCAGTTCGCCAGGTCTGTGCGGACGAGGATGACGTCTATTGCATGTCGTCTTACTGGGAGAACGATTCCTCTTCGCTGGGTGATGTTCACATCCATCGAGATACGGTTTGGCATACTAGCTCGTATCTGGTTGAATCGGTCCCTGCCTGTGCTACGTACGACCGCTATTCTTTTGGCGAGGCGATGCAGGTCGGGTATACGGGTACATTTGTTCGCGAACTGTTTTCTCCCGATGAATCCGAGACGTCGTGTGGCCCGTTGACACGCGACGGCTGGATGGCAATCCGCATGTCGGACAGCACGAAGGTCATCGACAACGATTCACTTGTGGTGGCCGAACGGCTGTATAAGGAATGGAAGAAGGCGAAGGTCGCTCCAAGCAAGGCTAAGAAATGATTGAATATACGTTTGCGGCGGAAATCGCCGAGGCCGACAAGCCTGTCATCTTGAACAGCCGGATTTTCAAGGAATGGCTGCAACGTTCCCAGGAAAAGTTTGTCGTGTCGAAAATCCATTTTGCGTCGGTCGATTTTTTGAGCAAGGTTCACGAACCGTTGTTTATAAAGTTGCGTGCGACGGCGACGCTCCCCGATGGCAAGCCTGTGCATGGCATTGTCCTTGTGCGCGGGAACGCGGTGGGCGTGCTAGTGGTGTTGAAGTGCGAGGGCAAGAAGTACCTGTTGCTGGTACGGCAGCCCCGGTTCGCTATTTCGGAACAGGCTTCCCTCGAAATTCCTGCAGGCATTCTCGACTGGACGGGCGATTACCGCAAGGTGGCGCTCTCGGAACTGGAAGAAGAAGCGCAGATTGTCGCCGAGGATTCCGAACTGATTGACCTGACGCGCTTTTGGTGGGGCGATTCCACGGAAGGTTTTGCGGCGAGTTGCGGACTCTTGGACGAGCGCATTCGTTTGTTTGCGATTGAACGCGAGGTGACTCCGGAACAGCTCAAGGCGATGGACGGCAAGGACCAGACGTACATGGATGAAAACGAGTGGATCCGCACGGAAGTCCTCCCTTACGAGGAGGCCGCACACCAGTTTGTCGACGGGAAAAACCTGATTGCCCTGTTCCTTTACGAACGGTGGCAGAGACAGCAGTCAGCGGTGAGCAATCAGCAGTGAGGCTCGAGGCCCGAGGCGTGAACCTCACTGCTCATAGCTCACAGCTCATACCTCACTGCTCATAGCTAAAAAATCGTGTTATTGATTGTCAGGCCGACGAAGAATACGATAAGGTAGCCGTACCAGAGTCCGGTCAAGACGTAGTTCAGCCCGCGCTTGTACGCCTTCGGTTCGTTCTTGTTCTTTTCACGAATACGAATAACGTTCTTTTTCAGGAAGAACAGGCTGATGCCGAGTCCGATAAGAGTTGCGATAATCAATAGTACGTATGCCATAGCGGGGTAGAAGATAACTTTTTTTTGTGCATTTTGCCCGCTTTTGTTCCGGAAAAGCCTAAAAAGGTCTTTTGACGGCTTTCAACCGGCGTCCAGTGGCCTTCCAGGCCTCCAAACGGCTTTAAATGGGGGGTCTCCCGTATACGGGGGGTTGAACAAGTCCCTTAAAATTTCTCTATTTGTACGCGGTTTTTTGACTGTCCGTGGAGGACGCCCCGCTTTGGACCTTGATCCAGGGCAAGACATCCTCCGTCATGCGGACGGTAATTTTAATATACGAGGTTTATTTGGTAAGCCAAGAAAAGTTGAATGCTCTTATCGCCGAGGCCTGCGAGGCCCAGCATGTGACGTTGGTGGAAGCCGACATGTTCCGGGCGGGCAAGCGCAAGACGTTGCGCCTGTACATCGACAAACCCGAGGGCGTGAGCATTGACGATTGTTCTGCTGTGAGCCGCTATCTTTCCGATGCGCTCGACCAGAATCCGGATTTGATAGAGGGGGCCTACACGCTTGAGGTTTCTTCGCCGGGATTGGACCGCCCCTTGAAGTCGGTCGCAGATTTTCTCCGTAACAAGGGTCGCTTTATTCGCGTGACCCGGAGCACCGGGAAGCCCCTGACGGGCAAACTGGTGGACGCGGACGAGCAGAGCCTGAAGCTCTCGCTCAAGGGCAACGCGGGTGAAATAGACGTGCCGCTTGCCGAGGTGCTCGTCGCGAAAGTGGATGTACAAATATAATAGGAAGGTCATTTTATGAAGAACGAACCGAAAGTCAATTTACTCGAAGTCTTGAAGGGCGTGGTCGATGCGAAGAACATGGATGATACCGTCGTCATCGGCGCCTTGAAGCAGGCCTTGATCCAGGCTGCCAGGAAGTACCTCCATATCGAGAAGAAGATTGAAGTGGACATCGACACCGAGTCGAACGAAGTCCACGTGATGCTCCGCGTCGAAGTCGTGGATGACTTCCCGGACTACGATCCGAACATGACCGCCGAAGAAGTCGAGGCTATGGACGAAGGCTACATGCTTGTTCCGGAAGCCCAGGAATTCAACGAGGCCGCCCAGGCTGGCGACTTGCTGGAAATCGAAATCCCGGTGACGGCTTTCGGTCGCCAGGCCATCCAGACTGCTAAGCAGCTTTTGACCCAGCACATCCGCGATGCAGAACGCCAGAAGATCATGGACACCTACCGTGGCCGTATCGGCACGATGGTGAGCGGCGAAGTGCTGCGCCTCGAAGGCCGCAACGTTATCGTTTCTCTCGGCAAGCAGACCGAAGCCGTGCTGCCGCCGCGTGAACAGATCAGTCGCGAACGTCTTGCCCAGGGTGCTTCTATCAAGGCCGTTATCGCCCGCGTCGAAGAATCCAGCAAGAACGGCGCACAGGTTGTTCTTTCCCGCGCAAGTGGAGACTTCCTCAAGGAACTCTTCCGTCAGGAAGTTCCGGAAATCTACGAAGGCACTGTCGAAATCAAGGGTGTCGCCCGCGAACCGGGCCTCCGTGCAAAGATTGCCGTCTACTCCCGCGACGAACATGTGGACCCGGTTGGCGCTTGCGTCGGCATGAAGGGTGCCCGCGTGCAGACGATTGTCCGCGAACTCGGCAACGAACGCATCGATATCGTTCACTGGAATCCGGACCTCGACGTGTTCATCCAGCGCTCCCTCGCTCCGGCCAACATCGTGAAGATGAGCGAAGTTCCGGGCACGCGCCGCGTGGTGGTCGTTATCAACGACGAGAACCTCGCCCAGGCTATCGGCAAGAACGGCCAGAACGTGAAGCTCGCTTCCCAGCTTGTGGAACGCGATCTTGACGTGTTCGGCGAGAAGGAATGGTCCGAGAAGGACGAAGAGGCCAAGGCCCTGGTCATGACGCCGCGCCCCAACGAGGTGAACCGCTATGCCCAGATGAAGGCTGATAATTTGTTTGCAAAGGGTGAAGCTGCCGAAGAAACCGCTGTCGAACCCGAAGAGGCCCCGGCCGCCGAAGCTGTTGAAAGCCCGGCTGTGGAATCCGCTGAAAACGAACAGGCCAATACAGAAGAATAAGACGAAAAGGAATTGGAACAGGCTAATACATGAGCGAAGATCAGATTAAACCAAAGGACTGGGCTGAATCGCACGGCGTCAAAGTAGACGTCGTGATGAAGTTGCTCCGCGATGCCGGCGTAGCTGTGCGTACACACATGTCGAAGGTGGACGTCGCTGAATACGCAAAGATCGAGGAGGCCGCTGCTGCCGAAAAGCAGAAGCAGGATGCCCGAAACAAGAACCTGAAGAAACCTGCATCTTCCGAAACTGCGGAAGCGTCTCCTGTCGCTCCGAAGAAGAAGGATTCTTCTACGGTTACGACCAAGACGAAACTCGGCCTTACGGCGATTGTGAAGAAGGCGCCCGCGAAGAAGGCTACTGCGGCAAAACCTGCTGCCGCCCCTGCAGCCCCTGCTGCCAAACCGGCTGCGGCTCCCGCTGCCCCGGCAGCACCCGCTCCTGCAGCAAAGCCTGCCGAAGCTCCGGCTGTGAAGCCCGCCGCTCCGGCGCCTGCTCCTGCAGCTCCGGCAGCACCCGCTCCTGCAGCAAAGCCTGCTGAAACTCCGGCTGTGAAGCCCGCTGCTCCGGCTCCCGCCCCCGCGGCGGCCCCGGCCGCTCCCGCAGCGAAGCCTGCGGCAGCACCCGCTCCGAAGCCCCAGGCGGCTCCCGCCCCCGTGGCTCCGGCTCCTGCCGCTCCCGCGGCAAAGCCCGCCGCTCCGGCCGCTGCTCCCACGATGATGACCTCGAATACCGAGCTCAAGCAGCCTCCGATGAAGGCTCAAGTTTTCAAGCCCGATGCCGCGATCCTCGCGCGTATCGAAAAGTCCCGCCAGCAGGCGCAGGCCTCCCGCGGAGGTCACCGTCCGAACGGTCCTCGCGGCAACGGCAACGCCCAGGGCTACACGGGCACGTTTGGCCGTCTCCAGAATTCCGGCGACAACAACCGTGGAGACCACGGCAATCGCCGCCCGAACCAGGGTGGCCAAGGCGGAAACCGCCCCTACGGCGGCAACAACCGCAATAGCGGTTTCTCCAGCGGCTCCATGCAGGAAGCCTTCAATGCCTCTTCTGCCGGTAACATGGGCTCGTCCATGCAGAACGGCAAGGGTGGCGGCAAGGGTCAGAACGGTCGCCATGGCAACGACAAGAACCGTCGTGGCAACAACAAGGACCGCATGGAACAGCAGAGGGAGCAGCAGCAAGAAGCTGTACGCCAGAACGTCTCTCGCGTGATGGCGGACCTCTCCAAGAAGCCTGTCAAGAAAGTTTATCACAAGGATCACTCCGACAACTCCGCGGGCGAAGAGAAGAAGATTCTCAAGACTTCCGACTTCATCACCGTCGGCGAACTCGCTGGCCTCATGGACCAGATGCCGGCCCGCGTGATTGCGAAGTGCATGGAAATGGGCATGATGGTGACCATCAACGCCCGCCTCGATTTCGAAACCATCCAGCTCTTGGCCGACGAGTTTGGCTACGAAGCCCAGATGATGGAAGAATACGAAGAAGAAGTCCTCGGCGTCGAAGAGGAATCCAAGGAAAACCTCAAGCCGCGTCATCCCGTGGTTACCGTCATGGGCCACGTCGACCACGGTAAGACTTCTCTCCTCGACTGGATCCGCAAGACTCACGTGGTGTCCGGCGAATCCGGCGGTATTACGCAGCACATCGGTGCTTACGAAGTCACGACCAGCCAGGGCAAGGTGACCTTCCTTGATACTCCGGGTCACGAGGCGTTCAGCGCCATGCGTGCTCGCGGTTCTCAGGTGACCGACGTTATCGTGCTCGTGGTCGCGGCCGACTCCATGGTGATGCCGCAGACTGTTGAATGTATTGAACTCGCCAAGCGCGAAAAGGTTCCCATGGTGGTCGCCATCACGAAGATCGACCTTCCGACGGCGAACCCGGACAAGATCCGTACGCAGCTTGCCGAACGCGGCGTGGAAGTGGAACAGTGGGGCGGTTCGACCAGCTGTATCGAAGTTTCCGCCCGTACTGGCCAGGGCATGGACGACTTGCTCGAAACGCTTGCCCTCGAAGCCGAAGTTTTGGAACTCAAGGCCAACCCAGATGCGCATGCGCGCGGTGCCGTGGTGGAATCCAAGCTCGACGTGGGCAAGGGCTCCATGGCGACTATCCTCGTGCAGAACGGTACGCTCCATGTGGGTGACCCGTTCGTTTGCGGTATCTATGCCGGCCGTGTGCGTGCCATGTTCAACGAACGTGGCGAGCAGATGAAGGTCGTGCCCCCGTCTTCTCCCTGCCAGGTGCTGGGTTTCGACGGTACTCCGCAGGCCGGTGACGACCTCATCGTGGTGGACGACGAAAAGACAGCCCGCGAAATCGCGAGTAAGCGCCGCATGGCCGCCCGTGAACGCGACCTCCGCGCCCGTAACACCATCACGCTCGAGAACAAGTTTAACGAGAAGAAGGACGGCAAGCTCTCCGAACTCAACCTTATCGTCAAGGCCGACGTGGGTGGTTCTGCCGAAGCTCTGGCCGCGTCCCTCGAAAAGCTTACCAACAGGGAAGTCCGCGTGAACATCATCCGCAAGGGTGTCGGTACCATTACGGAATCCGATATCTTGTTCGCAACGACCGCCCAGGCAATCATCATTTCGTTCCACCTGATGCCGTCGCTCTCCGTGCGCGAAATGGCTCAGAAGGAAGGCATCGAAATCCGCAACTACCGCGTGATTTACGACTGTATCGAAGACATCAAGAACGCCGTTGAAGGCCTCCTCAAGCCGACGCTCCGCGAAGAACTCGTGGGCGAAGCCGAAATCCGCCAGGTGTTCAAGGTGCCGAAGGTCGGCCTTATCGCCGGCTGTATGGTTACAGACGGCGAAGTGGACCGCACGAGCCTCGTGCGCGTCTACCGCAACGGCGTGGAACTCGGTTCTACCGCGGTGCAGTCTCTCAAGCGCATGAAGGACGACGTCAAGTCCGTTGCTCGTGGCTTCGAGTGCGGTATCGGCCTCAAGGGTTACGACGATATCAAGGAAGGCGACAGCCTCATCTTCTTCAAGGAAATCAAGGTGGCCCGTACTCTCGAAGACGTGGCTCGCGAAGAAGCCGAAGAGAAGAAGAAGGCCGAAGCCGCTGCTGCCGCTGCAAAGGGTGCTGAATAATGAGCCGTCGTACCGACAGGTTGGGCGAACTTTTTCGCGAGGAAATCTCCAAGCTCTTGCAGAAGGGCTTGAAGGACCCTCGCGTGGGTTTTGCCACCATCAGCCGCGTGGACATCACCGAAGACCTGAGCTATGCGAAGGTCCTCGTCTCCGTGATGGGTAGCGACAAGGAAAAACGCGACACGCTCATCGGCCTCAAGAATTCGGCCGGGTTCATCCGCCAGTTCCTGGGCAAGGGCATCAAGATCCGCAAGATTCCTGAACTCTCTTTTGTGCTGGACGAGAACCTCGAGCATGCAATGCGCATCGAAAGCATCCTCGCCGAACTGAAGCAGAAAGGGGAACTCTAGTTGGCCCCTAAATCGACCATTCCCGGTTTTGTCCTGCTGGACAAGGAGGCCGGGGAAACATCTTTCAAGGCCCTTTTCCCGTTGAAAAGGGTCTTTTGTACTAAGCGCGTTGGCCATGCGGGAACGCTCGACTTGCGGGCGTCCGGGCTGATTATCGCCGCTACCGATCGTGCGACAAGGCTTTTGCCCTTTGTCGAAGCGAAGGAAAAGTGCTACAGTTTCCGCCTGCATTTGGGCTACGAGACCGATACGCTCGAATGGGACGGCGAGGTCGTGGAACAAGATGCTAATTGTCATTGCGAGCGTAGCGAAGCAATCTCCAATGGCATTGTAAACAGTTCTGTCCTTGAAACGGTCCTTCCGCAGTTCACGGGCGATATCGAGCAAATCCCGCCCAAGTATTGCGCTGTCAAGATTAACGGTGTGCGCGCAAGCGACCTCATGGAGCGGGGGAGGAACGTGGAACTCAAGCCCCGCAAAATCCATATCTCGTCGCTCAAGGTTATCGGCTGCGTCGAAGAAGCCGACCCGACCTGCACAGGAAAATGCTTTGCCGCGTTTGACCTCGTTTGCGAATGTTCCAAGGGCACCTACATTCGTGCCTTGGGTCGCGACATTGCCCGTGCCCTGGGGACGTTCGGTTGCGTTTCCCGGATACGCCGCCTGCGCATAGGGAAGGTGACGCTGGAACGCGCCGTGAAGGGTGCCGACCTGACCGCTGCCGACTTGGTGCCGGTCGACCAGGTGCTGGATTTCCCGGTCGTGCGCATGAATGACAAGGAACTTGCCTCTATCCGTAACGGAAATTGGATCCCGTGGAAGGTTCCTGTAGAGAATGTGGGCCCCGAAGGCCGCGTGTTTGCTGCCAACAGCGCGGGCGAAGTGCTAAGTTTGTGTAAGTACGAGCCGGGCCGGATCATGGCGGATGTGTATCTGGCGAGTGACGGCTAGTTTTAGGTTATTTGAATGAGTGCGGAAGACGAAAAGAATTTGAAGGATAACGTCGAGCGCCCTGCGGTCCGCCGCGCGGTGACGATGGGAAATTTTGACGGTTGCCACATGGGCCACCAGGCGCTCTTCCGTACCCTGAAGGCGGTTGCCGAGGTGAACGGCCTTGTCCCGACGGTCATTACCTTCGAGCCGCATTCCAACTACGTGCTCTACGGTCCCGGCGATCCGCTGCTGCTGACGACGACCGAGGAGAAGCGCGAGTTTATCGAGAGCCTCGGCCTCGAGTTTTTGGTGTTGCCTTTCACCTCCGAAGTCGCGAAACTCCCGTTCGATGTTTTTGTGCGCCGTGAACTCATCGAGAAGCGCGGCGTGTGTTCCATGTTCTTCGGGCACGACCACTGCTTTGGCGCTGGCGGCAAGGGCAACTACGAGACCATCACGCAGGCATTCCCCGAACTTTCGACGGCGATGCTTTCCATCGTGCTGCACAAGGGCGAACGCGTGAGTTCCTCGGCGGTGCGCAATGCGCTTTTGAACGGCGATGTCGCCCGCGCTCAGACGTATCTTGGCCGCCCTTACCGTCTGTCGGGCACTGTGGTTGTCGGAAAGCGCTTGGGCCACACCATCGGCTTCCCGACAGCGAACCTCCAGGTGGAACCGTACAAGTTCTTGCCCAAGGGTGGCGTGTATGTCGCGTCGGCGCGTCTCGGCGGCGGCCAGGGCGAAGAACGCATCTTCCGCGCGGTGGTGAATATCGGTACGCAGCCCTCGGCTCCGGGCAACCATCATCTTGCCATCGAGGCGTACCTGCTCGACTTTGACGAGGATATCTACGGCCAGCATCTTGCGCTGGACTTGCTCGCTTACTTGCGCCCGGAACAGAAGTTTGCAAGCCTCGAGGATCTTGTGCGGCAAATTGGCATGGACGCCGATACCGCGAAAAACTATAACGGGAACCATTGGGCTGAATAACCCGGGAGGGAACCGTGCAGCGAATCGTCGATTTCGTGAACGAAAAGAAATGGGTTCCCTGCGTCGTCCTCGCATTTTTCGTAGTCTGCTTCTTTGGCGTATTCTGCCTTATCCATTACTCTGACGGTGACGACGCCATCTTTGACGAGATGGTATCCACGCGCAGCTTTTTCGATTACCTCAAGTTCCGTTACGAGACATGGACCGGGCGCATGGGCGGCGAATCGATGGTGTACGTCGTATTCCGTTTCGGCGGCATCTGGTTCTGGCGTGTCGCGAATGCCTTGATGGTCGCGGCCCTGCCTCTTTGCCTTATGAACCTTTGCTCCATCAGTGCCTCTAGAAGGTTAGTTTGTCCGTGCCGCTCTGTTTGCGATGAGCAAGACGTTTTTTCCAACTGGGAATTTGTGCGCTTGTTCGTTCTCGCATTGACGGGTTATTTGCTGATGGATGTTATGACGTTTGGACATGCGGCAGTGTGGGTGAACGGCTCCATCTTTTACACGTGGAGTATCGTTTGTGGACTTTTGGCGGTGACACCTGCCGTCAAGTGCGCCTATGCCGGCGGCTACCGCAAGTGGGAACTCGCGTATGCTATCCCGCTTGGTGTTGTCGCCACGATGTCCATCGAGCAGATTGGTGCCGCTCTCATCGCCTTTATCCTGATTTCCCTTGTGACCGTATGGTTGCGCAAGCGCCGCATCGATACGGGGCTCGTGGCGCAGGCCGCGATTGTGCTGGTCGCCTTTGCCGTCCTTTTTGTGGCTCCGGGCAACGCCTTGCGCACGGAGGCGGAATATGCGGACTGGCTCCCTCCCGAATTCAAGAACCTGGGCGCGGGCGGCCATCTGTTCCTTACGTTCCAGTGGCTCATCTCCTCGTTCGCAAATGAAGGGCGCTTGTTCTTCCTCGGTATTTGGGCGCTTGGCGTGATGCTCCTGCTGCGCCGTGGCGACAGGGATTTCCGCTGGATTGTTCCCGCTGCACTCTTTGGCGTGGCTGCGCTGTTGCCGTTTGCGAAAGTGAACGTCCTTTCGGATCTCGGCCTGTACGATATTGACCCTGCCGTGCCGCTGGCAAAACTGCCTTCGTGGGCGGCCATGACCGTCATGAACAAGGTGGCGCTTTTCTGGTGGACCGCCGCGGTCGCTTTCACGGTACCCTTCTTGTGGAAAGTCTGCAAGTCGCTCCTGCCGCTGTTTGTGTTTGCGGGTGCCATCGCCTGCGAATTCGTGATGCATTTCTCGCCGACGATATACGCTTCGGGTGAACGCGTCTATTACATGACAAGCATCCTGTTCCTCTTCATCGTCATCCGGATGTACATGGCGCTCGATTCCGAAAAATGGAAAAACGCCTTTGTCGCCTCTGCCGTCGTCGCGGGACTGCTGAACGCCGTCCTCCAGGCGACTGTAATACTGTCAAAGATGCAGTAATTAAACGTTGCGCATTGGCGCAAATTAATTTAGATTGAATCTATATAGGATTTACACTATTTAGACGTAAACAATTATGACATTTTATCTTAAAAATCTGTTTTTGTTTGGACTTTTGATTTTAGTCCTGTCTTCGTGTTTTTCTCACAAGTGGGAACAAAAGACTTGGACTGAGGAACTCTTTGACAATGTAAAAGAAGCGAATGAGAGCGAGTACCTTTTTAGAAACGAAAAGCAGAAGTTGATAACGTATGCTTTCTGTGAAGAAAAAGATGACGACATGATTTTTCGTCATCCGTGTGATTTGGATTCTGCTTATATATCGCGGATCAAAGAAAAAGTGTATTCCTATGATTCGACGACAGGTTTGAAGATTTCTTTGCAGTCGCTTTACTATGCGGCCTATGCCTACGATCGTAAATCTTTGTGGTACAATAACGGCCTTGCTGATAAGCCTATTACGGCTCCGTTCATTTTCAGGATTACACCAAGGAATAGTGGAATTAGAGTCAAAAAAGATGGCTCAATGGAATCGTACTGCGCTTCGGCTGACAGTGTGAAATGCAGTTATCTTTTTGCCGAAATTCAGGTGTCTAAAAAAATGACTGACAGCATTCATTTAATGCAACTATATGATGTTTTTCTAGATACAATATTTAAATCAACTTTTTCGAGAAAAATGTTGATTGACTACATTGCTGACGCCCGTGGATGGGGAAAATTAGATTCAGGTTATATACCATATGAATTGTGCTGGCAAGATGGCGGACGTTCAATCCCGTGCAATCTGGAAACTGAAATGAATGCTCTTATTGACAAACATGTATCCTCGATTAAAGGAGGAAAACTGCTGATGGTAAGTTTTGGACCATATTGGATGAATGATATAATTTCAGATGCCGTGCTCTCAAAGCATGTATGCCGTTCAGATGATGGAGTCAAATGCAAAGAGGGCTTTTTTTGGATAGAGAATGAGAAACATTATATAGAATCGTATAGAATTGATTTGCAGAAAGGTTCAATCGAAAAGGAGGATTATCCCCCTCTAGGTAAATTTGTAGATAGCTGGACTTATTATGATGAAAATGATAAATATGTGAAGGTCTATGACGAAACTGGTCAAAACGAACGTTACTTGGAATATTACCGTGTTGAAAACGCTCCATTGCCTATTCATTCTAAGTATTATTCTCCATATTAGCCCTATTTTTTGCTAAAAAGGGATGGTGAATTCAGCAAAGAGGAATTCAAGGCTTACCAGAAAGTATTCCGGTCTCTCCGTGGAAGAAATCGCCAGGCTATAATTTCTATTTTGTATAAAATAAAAAACAACCGGAAAGAAGTTTTTCCGGTGTTTTGCTTACGCGTCGCGCGTGAAGTCCTGCTGCATGTTGAAGCTAGGCATTTCGTCGTGCGGGTGCCCGACTTCCACGGCGGGCACTCCGGCGAACGTCGTGTGTGCCGGCACGTCGCAGAGCACGACGGCTCCCGCACCAATCTTTGCGCCATCGCCGATGTGGATGTTTCCCAAAAGCTGGGCGTGCGCGCCGAGCATGACGCCGTTGCCGATTTTCGGGTGACGGTCGCCGACTTCGTTGCCGGTACCGCCGAGCGTAACTCCGTGCAAAAAGCTGACGTTGTTCCCGACGACGGCGGTTTCGCCGATGACGATGTTTGTCGCATGGTCAATCAGGAGTCCGTGACCGATCTTTGCCGCGGGGTGGAAATCCATGCCGAACTTGCGGCTGATGATGTTCTGGAGCATCTTGGCCGGGAAACGCCTGTCCTCGAGCCAGAGCGCATGCGCGACTCGGTAGGCCTGGAGCCCTTGGAAACCCTTGAACAGCAGGAGCGGTTCGAGGTAGCTGGTGCACGCGGGGTCGCGGAGGACGGTCGCGTTCAAATCTTTGCAGGCGGAAACGAGGAGCTCGGGGTACTTGACGTACATCGAGTTGAAAATGGATTCCAGTTCCGCACGGTCGACGACTTCGCCGGCCAATTGGCAGGCGAGGGTAACGGAAAGCATGTCCGCAAAGTCCTTGCGGTTTAGAACCTGTTCTTCGAGCATGCTTCTGGAGAAGGGCTCTTTCTTGACCAGTTCCTGGGCCTCTTCGCGGAGGCGTGTTTCCATTTCGTCGATTTTCATAGCGCGTACAAATATAGAAATCATTAAGTGCGACTGTGGAAGAAAATGCCGTAAAAACGCCCTGTTTGGGAATTTTTAAACTTGCATGTTGCGCTACTCTGCAGCAATGTCCATTAGGTCATAGTACATAAGTCGCGTGTGCGGGTCATTGTCTTCGGCATTCATGAAGTGAAATCCGTTCTTTTCGTAGAATGGAATCGCATCTAGATAGGCATCTACGGTCAAGAAACGGCAGCCGGTCTTGTTCTCCAATACGAACATAGACTTGATATAGTCGAGCATGCCGGAACCAATCTGTTGGCCTTTTGCTTTTTTATCGACGCCCAGACGACACAATTTGACCGCAGGATAACTTTTCAGACGCTTTTCATTTGGAAAACCTCGTTTCCTGCGGAAACGGTTGAATTCTCTCTTGTCTTTGAAATCGCTTGTGGCGACCTTGTCGTTGGCAAGGCTACAATAGGCATAGACTTTGCCGTCGCTTGAGTCAACACACGCGTAACTTACTGCCAAAAGATGTTTTTGAAAACTGGAAGCGCGATTCAAGATGAAATCGTTTAAATCGCTGTCGCCACAGTCAAAAGTATTTACAGCGTAATCAGATTTCAATCGAATGAATTTGAAGGAAAATGCAGGTGTCAAACTTTTTTGAACCACGGGTCGATACCTCCGTTGGCAGCTTCGCGGGCGCGCTGTTCTGCCATGCCCTCTTCGTAGGCCTTTTTGAAAATTTCGTAATTCCGCAGGCGGCGGGCACGAAGTTCCGGAGGTTCCGGGTGCCGCTCTTCCATACGGGCCAAAAATCGGCGAGCGTCCTCGCCGAACAAAATCGGGGTCTCTCGAATTTCGCGAGCCATGATTCCTCTTTTGTTATATGTCCATATATCAATCTGGCCAAAGGGCCAAGCGGCAACCGACAATTTGGTTCCATTGATAAATATATATAAGCGCGAAATGAAAAGCAAGGGAGCCTGAAATAGCCGACTGTTTGTTATATGCCCAGCTTGTGTTGGGAATTGATATATAGCAGCGGCCGGCTTTTTTTTGCTAAGCCTTTTAGGCTGTTTTCCTTGGCTTAGTGTGCGAGGAGCGCTTTCGCCGGGATGTGGAACCAGTCGGGCCTAAATTCCAGTTCGTAGCAGGCTTCGTAGACGGCCTTGGCGAGGATGTGGGGCCTTGCTGCTGCCTTCAGGTTTTCCAAGTCGATTTGGCGCGTGCGTGCGTATTCTTCCAAGAATGCTTCTTCTGCGGCGGCGGAATCGCGGCCGCCGGTGGCTGCGGCGTAGCGGAAGCTGCGGAGCATTCCGGCGATGTCGACGGCGGGGGAGCGCAGCCTGCGTCGGTAGGCGAGGGTGCGGGAGGGTTCCCCTTCGAAGTCGAGAATCTTGAATTCGGAGTCGTCATCGCCGGGGGTGGTGCCGGGGACGCTTTCGCGGATAAGGACCTGGCCCAGGTGGTAGTCCCCGTGGATGCGCTGCGGGGCGAGGTTTCCGGTTTCGAGGCCCCGCGCTTCGGCTCCCATGCGGGCGAAAGCCCCGCGCAGGGAGTCCATCGATTCCAGCAACTGCTTGGCCAGAGGGTTGTGGCTCGCCTGGAGGAGTTTTTCCAATTTGTCGAAGGGCGGGGGCTCGTTCCCGACATCGGTGCCGGGGAGCGTTTTCAGTGCGGCGTGCATGCGGGCGGTCGCTTTGCCGAGTGAGGCGGCTTCGTCGGCGTCCATCTTTTTACAGAATTGCACCCAGGCGTCGTTTGCGTTGGGGACGAGCTGCTCCAGGATTCCGAGCGCATATGTTTCCCCGGAATAAGCCTTGTAGAGGCATTCCCCGTAGAGTTGTGGGGAGGTGCATGTGCCGGAACAATCTAGGTGGCGCAGGATTTCGGCTTCGGGATGGATTCCCGCTTGTAGCCGCCGGTACAGTTTGAATATGCTGTGGCCCGGGACGAGGAACGACGAGTTGCTTTGTTCTCCCGGGAAAGGTTTCGCACCGAGCAAGACCCTTTGCCCTGCGCATTCTTCGACTTGGCCGTTTTCCCGGGTGCGGGCGCTGAGGAAGACGAACGTTCCGCGTTCCCCGGCGAATTCCCGGCTGCCGGAGTTCTCGGCGAAACCCGCCTCGAGGATGGCCCCCATGCGGGTCTCGTTGGCGATAATGGCGTACTTGTCTTGTTCCCCGTCTGCAAACGAGATGTCGAGCAGGATAATCTCCGTGTTGCCGATGCTTGCGTTGTCCGCCATGCGGATACTTGAAATATCCCGGTTCCTGCCCATGAACCAGCGCTTGTTGCGGATTGTCTCGATGTCGATTGTGCCCTGCATTGTCCTGTGCGTCCTGGGGCTAGTGGTGCCCCGGGGTAGGGAGCGGGAGAAAGTATCCCTGGTTGCGGAGCGTGGCGAGTACCTTCAGCCGGTTGGGGACGCTTTCGTTCGGGAATCCGTCGATGACGAACTGGGGAATGCGCTTCTGGGGCCGGAAGGCTAGCGGGATGTCGCTGTAATCGCCCAGTTGCCAGGCGACCAGGAGCTTGTCGAGGAAATCCCCCCAGGGGAAGTTGTCGGCGGGCTTGAGCGTGAACTGGGCCGGCTTTTTCGCGTCGCGCCCCGTGAGCAGGAGCGACCCGTCGCGAAAGCAAAGAGAAAGCGCAGCCAACCGTTCCTCATTGGAGGTGGCGGGCTGCGCCGGAATTTTAACGATAACGTCCAATTTTACGAACCCGAGTTAAGCGGCTAAGAGGTCGCGCTGGATCTGGGCGTATTGGTACATGGATATGGAAGTTATCTTGATTATCAGGTCACGAGCGAGACCAGCTTTGATCAACGCCCGCACGTAACTGAGCTTGTCTATATCTGGAGAAGTCATTGTTTAACCTCGCTGTTTAGTTTTTGGTTCCCTTGTTTAGGGAGCGCCTCCGTATTAATAATTATAAGATATTTTTAAGCAAAAAGCGAGGGGTTTTAGTGAAAAAATGTGCAGTATTTCGCAGCCCAAATTATGTAAGTTTATCTTAATCTTTTGATGCTTAACAACTTAACGAAATGAATAAAATTATTTACAATTCAAAAAAAGTGAAGGTTCGTGACTGAAATCATCTTAAACCGCAATTCCTGCGTCTTTTAGGACGGGGAAAAGCGTCCTGCAAGCCTTGACTCTTTCCAAGTCGATTTCAGCTTCGAGGACTGTTTCTGCGTCATTTGCCGCAGCAACAACGTTCCCTTCGGGGTCTAGGATTACGGAATGGCCTGCGTAGGGGTTACCTCCGGCATCGCGGCCGCAGGCGTTTACCGCAGCCACGTAGCACTGGTTCTCGATGGCGCGGGCACGGAGGAGCGCCTCGAAGTGCGCCGTCCTGCTCTTGGGCCATGCCGCTTGTACCGTGAAGAGGTCTGTGCCTTGGCGTACCGCTTCGCGGTAGGTTTCGGGGAAGCGGAGGTCGTAGCAGATGGTGGGGGCGATCCTCCATCCGTTGGTTTTAAATAAAGTAACCGAGTCTCCCGCACGGAACGATTCCTGCTCGTGGAAAAACGGGTGGATTTTGTCGTACCCGGCGAATTCGGACTGCTGGCCAGGTATGTAGATGCTGGAGTGGTTGGTGATGGCGTTGCCTTTTTTTGCAATGCCCGCCCCGAAGATGGTGCAGCCGGTCTTGTTGGCGAGGTCGGAAAGGACCGATGCGGTTTCTCCGTTGCCGTCTTCGAAATTTTCTGCCTCGCTGGCGGGGTCCTTGGGCAGGTAGCCCGTGGCGAACATCTCGGGGAACAGGATGATGCCGCCGCTTTTCACGGATGCGCTTTCGACGAGGGATACGGCGTGAGCCAAGTTTCGGGCCTTTTCGCCCGGAATGGACTCCATTTGGACAAGATAAACGTTCTGCATTGTCAAAATTTAATAACGTTGTGCCCGGAAACTCATTTTTTCTATTTTATACCCTATGAAATTTTGCTCCGTTCTTTGGATTTTAGCTCTTTCTGCAGTTTGTGTATTTGCGGCAACCCCGACCACCATCATTGGTGTTGTCCTGGAATCCGAATCGGACTTGCCCATCAAGGGCGTTAAAATTGCTTATCGTAGCGGCAAGGTCGTGGGCGAGACGAATTCCGATGGACGGTTCGAGTATACGGTAGATTCCAAGAATGCTTCGCTCGTGTTCAGCAAGGACGGCTATGATAGCGTATTTGTTGACTTGCAGGATTTCGCCGACTTGCTGGATATGGTGGTCTCGCTGATTCCCAACGTACGCGACCTCGGGTCCAGTACCGTGATTGGCGGTGGCGAGCCTGTCAAGTGGGAACCGGAACGCACGGTGAAGGTTGAATCGCTGGAAGATGCCGCCGGCATGCGTTTCGACGTGACGGAACACCTGAGCCAGATGCCCGGTATCTCGGGCCAGAAGGATTTCTCCAGTGCACTGTATTATGAAGGCTCCCGTGCGGGTGACGTGGCCTACCATCTGGGACAGCTCCGTATCCCGAATATGCGCCACCTGGATGTCGGTTTTCCGGGCAACCTCTCGGTGGTGAATCCGCATGTTCTGAGCGGGATAGAGATTCACGACCATTACGGATCGGGCCCGCTGGGGCAGGGGCTTGCGACGTCGGTGCAGTATATTCCCGAGGGTCCCAAAGGGGACTGGGGGCTCAAGGGCTCCGTGGGTCTTACCGTCCAGGAAGTCGTGCTCGACATGCCGTGGTTCTTCTGGGATTCCTTCAGGCTTTCCCTGCGCCGCCTAGATGGCGAAATGCTCAAGAACCTGGGCGAGAAGTTCTATACCGAGTTCCGCAAGCGCGATGCTGGATGCGAGGATGAAAATTGCAACGTGAAATCTTCGGACCCGTTCGACCTCTCCGCCTTCGACATCTTTGCCCAGCTGAGTGGTTCGGATTCCTTGGGCAACACATGGGCGCTACGTTCGCTGTACAGTTCCGATGAGTATGCCATCAAGCAGGATACCGCCGCTTACCTTGACGAGGTGAATTCCGTGAACATCATCTCGGGTGAACAGGAATACCTGGTAATTGGTGCGGAATACAATTCCCGGTTCGGAACGAGCGTGCATGCGGGCTTTGTCCGCGAATACCTGAGCGATACTCTGCGCGATACGACGGGATTCCGCGAACTGATCAACAACGACAGGGGAGAAACCTCGCTCATCGACGCCTACGAGCAGATTCATTCCACGATCAGTGGCGGGTTTAACAAGGGCTTCAAGGGGAAAATCCTGGGTGCGGGGCTGAGCAGCGCTGTTCTGTACGAACACCATATTGTCGAGCGCAATTATCCCGAGTTCGGTGGGACGACTTCCAAGGATTACCAGACGGGTGTTCTTTCGGGGTCTAGCCGTTTTGACTGGAGCGGCGATTACGACCGGTACATCCTTTCTGCGGGTGCCGTGGCCGACGTCTTGGACCACAATGCGCAGCCGACAGGTTCTCTCGATGCCGACATCAACCTTTCCCGTTCCGATTCCGCCTACTGGCATTTGTTCGGTAACGCCGCTTACCGCAGTGACTGGAAGCCCTATTTTGACGATGCCGACCTGACGGGCCGCCTCGAGACGGGAACGTCCGCGAAGCTTGGGCTTGGTTACCGTTCCAAGTATTTTGACGGGCAGCTTTCGGGTTACGGGCGATACTATGCGGATCCGCTGTTGCCGATGCCGAAGGCCTATGCGCATTATAGGGACGTGACGCCGGTGGATTATGCATGGTCGCTGGGCGGTGGCTTGAAGGTGGAATGGAAGACCTCTCACCATTTCTCGTTCTCGACGAACATGAACTCCGTGTATGGCGAATACGAGCTGGAGGATGGAAGTTCGATTCCTTGGGAAGCGAACGCCCGTCTCGACATCCTTTCGCATTTCCGCTACTACCCACGCAAGGACTCCGTGGTTTCGGTAATCCTTACGCACCATGCGTTGTATCACCGCCCGCTGTACTACTATTCCGTGACACCGTCGTCGCTGGAAAATCATGATGGAAAGTTTAGCCGCGTGAACGGGACGCGTCGCCTGCGTGACCTGAATGAATTCACCAATCTCTACCGTACCGACGTGCGTGTCAATCTCGATATTACGACGAGCAAGTTCTTCTTCAAGAATGCCCGGTTCTATCTGGAACTGGACAACATCTTCGCGAAACTCGATGTGGATGCTCTGGAATTCCTAGGGTCTCAGAATGCCCGCGAGCGCTCTTGGGTGACTCGTGACGCGAATGATGATGCGACGGATGGCTACGACCTGGTGCCGTTCATGGCGAAGGGTATGGGATTGTATTTCCAGTTTGGCGTGGAAGTGCAGCTGGGAATTTAGTGGCTAGAGTCTAGAGGCCGAGAGCCTTGTGGTATGAGATTCGTTCTGTTGTGTTTCTGCTTGTGTGTGGTCGCGTGGGCGCACGAGACGGATAGTTTGTTTGTCCCCAAGAAACCCGCGAAGCCTGTGCGATTCTGCAAGGCGGCCAAGCAGTGGGTGGAATATGCCAAAGCCGATTCCAACCTGGTCGAGATTACGTACATGAAGGGGCTGCGCATGGATTTGCGCTATGCGACGTTCGACAACGTTACCGGGCACGACCTCTATTGCGGAATCCGTCGTGCGTTTGTGCATAAGGAGGCCTTGCCTAAGCTGAAACGGGCCATTGCGCTGTTGCGGAAGGAAATGCCGGGGGCTACGCTGGTGGTGTTCGATGCGGCGCGTCCGCTGTATGCGCAGAGTGCGCTCAAGCGTGCCGTGGCGGGAACGCCCTACTCGAACTACGTGTCTTCGGGGAAGACGGGCGGGCTGCACAATTACGGGCTCGCTCTCGATATCGGTGTTGCCGACAGCACGGGAGCGATGCTTGACATGGGCACGGACTTCGATTCTTTTGAACGGTGCGCTGGCGAAGTGGGCGAGGCCGACGCTCTCCAGAGCGGGCGCCTGACGCAGCAGCAGGTTGATAACCGTAAACTGTTCCGCAATATCATGAAGCGTGCAGGCTGGGTGCCGCTCAGCAGCGAATGGTGGCACTTCAACGCGTATACAAGGACGTACACGAAGGAAAATTATCCGTTGTTCCCGATGTAAAAAACGGGCCGCCTGTATAAAGTATTCCGTGTGATTATGGTAGTGCTTTGACGCTGGCGCGCTTGAGGCGGTCGTTTATTGCCATGCCGACACCTGTATTCGGAATCGGGTCCACGAGAATCAAGTCGTATTCGGGCTTGTCCAAATCGTGCATGAAGGCGTACAGGTTGGCTGTCGCCTCGGCCATGTCTCCTGATTCGGACAAGTTAACTGTTGCCGGGATGGGACCGGACTGCTTGCCGAATGCGATGCGCACGGTGTTTGCGGGGAGCTTGTAATTGGCGGGAATCTCGCCGAAGTACAGCGGGACTTGCGGGCGGTAGTGCGTATCGCATTGGCCCGGCGCCGCCATGGGCTGTCCCGGTTTGCTCGTGGAATCTTTTACGTCTACGCTGCCGAGAATCTTCGCAAACATCTCCGGCGTAATGGCGCCGGGCCGGAGCACCGCGGGCTTTTCGCCTGCAAGCGAGATGATGGAACTTTCGACTCCTACGGCACAGGGACCGCCATCGACAATGCCCGCGATGCGGTCGGCAAGCTGTGCTGCTACGTGCTCGGCGGTTGTCGGGCTCACATGCTTGAACAGGTTCGCGCTCGGTGCGGCAAGCGGTAATCCCGATTCCTTGATGATGGCCTGTGCGACAGGGTGACTCGGGAATCGTACGGCGACGGAGGGCAACCCGCTGGTGCATAGGTCCGGGATGCAATCCTTCTTGGGAAGGATAATCGTCATGGGGCCGGGCCAGTAGGCTTCGGCTAGCCTGTACGCACTCTCGGGAATGTCACGTGCAATGTCCGTGAGTTGTGCGATGTCCGCAATGTGTACGATGAGCGGGTCGAAGGTCGGGCGTTCCTTGGCTGCAAAAATCTTCGCGAGAGCCTTGGGCTCGAATGCATTGCCGGCAAGCCCGTACACGGTCTCTGTCGGGATAGCGACGACTTCGCCGGCCTTGAGCAGGCGGGCGGCTTCGCTGACACTTGTCCATGGAGGAAATTTCATTATGGCACAAAAATAAAAAAGGATGGCGTTGCTGCCATCCCTTGAATTGCGATGTGCGCCTTGCGCTATGCCTCGGTGGCTTCGGCAGGTGCTTCTGTCTGGTCCTTGCGCCCGAAGGCGAACACCTGGTCGCAGGCAGAGTTGAAGCGCTTCCAGATTTTGTCGGACTGGTCGCGGGGAACCGCACCGACTTCTTTCCACAGGTGGCGCAGGTGCTTCACCTTGTTCATGGAGGCGCCTACGGTCTGTTCGTTCAAGTCGGTGAGCAGGTCTTCGGCCTGTTCGCAGAGCAGTACCTTTTTCTGTAGGTTGTTCTGGCGTGCCTGTTCCTGGATGTCCAGCTGGTCGCGGCGGCGAGTGAAGAAGTCGTCGCAGGCTTCGCGGAACGTCTTGTGGATGAGCAGGTCGTCGACACCGCAGCTGCCCAGGTTGCGCCATTCCTTCTGGATTTCGCGTACGGCTTCGGCGAGCTGGTTGCTGCCTGCGCTTTCGGCGAACTGGCGGACCTTTTCAATCATGTCCTGCTTCTTGACCTTGATTTCGTCAAGCTGCTTGCGGAGGACTTCGTCCTGCTCGGCACAACGACTGAGGAACTGGTTGATCGTCTCGCTGAATCGATCGCTGATGCTTTCAACAGATTCCTTCGGGACCATGCCGATGGTCTTCCATTCGGCTTCGATGGACTTGACCGTCTCGATGACGTCTGTTGTTATGTTGTTCAAATCCAAGGCTTCGAGCTTTTCGCAGAGAGCCTGCTTTGCTTCGAGGTTCTTTTGCTTGGAAGCGTCCATTTCTTCGAAGTGGGCGCGCTTCTTTTCAAAGAAGGAGTCGCATGCCGTACGGAAACGGGTCCAGATTTCGTCGGACTTGCTCTTGGGCACAGGGCCGACTGCCTTCCAGGCTTCCTGGAGTTGCTTTAATTTGTTTGAAGTGGCATTCCAGTCGCTGGATTCCCTGACGGCTTCGGCCTCTTCACAAAGCTTGACCTTCTTTTCGTAGTTGGCTTCGCGTGTCTGGTCTTCTTGCTTCAGGTTTTCCTTGTGCTGGGTGTAGAACGCGTTCGTCACCGCCTTGAAACGGTCGAACAGCGCCGCCATCGATTCCTTCGGCACCATGCCGATGGACTTCCAGTTATCCTGGATTTCCTGCATGGCCTTGAACTTGTCCTTCCAGAACATTTCCTTGTTGGCAACGAGCTCTTCGGCCTTCTGGCAGAGGGCTTCCTTGGCTTCCAAGTTCTTCTGGCGTTCGGCCTGCTGTTCCTCGATGAACGGAGCGCAGTTTTCCTTGATCTTTTCGAAGAGCGTCTGGAATTTTTCGCGGTACTCGTTGAGCTTGGCCGGAGAGATAGGACCAATCTCGCGCCACTTGTTGCTGAGGTCGCGGAGCTTCGCCAATACGGCCTGGCTCGGGGCTTCGTTGCTAAGCGTTTCCATCTCGGAGAGAATCTCGTCGCGGTCCTTTTCGTTGTGCCAAGATTCCCACTGCTGCATTTCTTGGAAACGTGCGGTGGCGCTCTTGTATTCCTGCCACAGGTCGTGGTACTTGAATTTCTGTTCGCCGACAATGGCTTTCCATTCCTGGAACGTTTCGCGGAGCTTCTTGTTGATTTCCTTGAAGTTCTCGTTCTCGTTGATTTCCTTGACTCGTTCAATCAATGCGGTGAGCTTCACCTTGTTTTCGGCGATGGTCTTTTCTGCATTTTCGTTGAACGTGGAAATTTTTTCGCTGAGCTTGTTGCGGAGTGCGTTGTAGCTCTGGAGAATCGGATCGGCGCCTTCGAGGAGCGGGAGCTTTTCCCATTCGCGTACGATGGCGTGGAGATACTTGGACGTGCTTTCAGTCGTGTCCGTATCGGCGAGTGCCTGGAGTCGTTCCAGCAGTTCAGGACGGGAGGCTTCCTTGTCGGTTGCTTTGTCGCTGTCGGACTTTTCTTCGGGCAGTTCCTTTTTCAAATCCTGAGCCTTGAAGAAAGCCTGGTTGAAACGCTTGACGCTTGCGGTATCCATAATGGACTTGTCTGTATTCCATTCTTCGATGATGGCGTCGATGCGATCGCTCTTTTCCTTGGCGTTGTCTTCCTTGAGAATTGCTTCGAGTTCATCAAGCGTTTCGGCGAGGTGCTGCTTCTTGGCCAGCAGTTCCTGTTCGGCCTTGAGTGCTGCAATTTTTGCTTCGTTTGCTTCATTGCAGAACTTGATGAAACTTTCGTGGATCTTGTCGAGTGTGGCCTGGGCTGGACCCATACCCAAGGTCTGAGCTTCTTCCATCAGGGCTTCGAATTGTGGGCGAATTGCCAGCGGATCCTTCTGGGCGGCAAAGTGGTGAGCCTGCTGGATAAGGGCTTCGCGCTTACTGAACAGGAGGGCTGCGGCCTTCTGACCACCGTCCTTGGCTTCCTTGGCCGCGCGGAGCTTTTCGGCGGCTAGTTTGCGAATGGTCGTGTGCTTGGAGTTCTTGATGATGTCCTGGAGTGCGTTTTCGGACTCAATGCGTTCGAAAGCGGCCTTGGCAATGCTTTCTTTCGGGTCGCGGTTGGCGGCATAGGTGAGCAGCGACTGCTTGGTGCACTTCTTGACAAGTTCAAGCCTGAGTTCAGAGGACTTCATGGACTTGAGCAATTCTTCTGCGTAGCGAGTGTCTTTCAGTTCGTCGAGGTGCGCAATCATTTCGGCGCTTGCGGCTTCGCGGAAATCTTTCAGCTTCTTGGTGATTTCTTCGTAATAGCGTGTTTCAGCAAGACGGCGGACAGTTGCTTCGGGATCGTTCTTCGATATTTGCAGAAGTACGGCAACGAGGTTCAATTTCTTGATAGCTGCTGTCCTAACTTCCTTGTCTTCATCGCGCAAGGCGATGTTTTCAAGGATGTCCTGATTGCTCGAATTCAACTCGTCAATCGCTTCGATGCGCTTTTCAGGGTTGGAATTCTGCCATTTCGGTTTAAATGCGTCCAATAAGCTCATAGTAAACTCCAGGGAAGGATTGGGCCCTTTTTGACCCGTGAATCATAATCTAATTAAAAGAATATTAAAAAATTTTAAAAAACTTTTATTTTGTAGGGTTTGATGCTATTTTTTAGCCCAATGTCGAAACGGATCCCCAAAACACAAGCCCCTGAGACGGTCAGGACGAAGATGGATGCCTCTGCGCTCTCTGAGTTCTGCGAGGTGTACATCCCGCAGGCCCCGTCCGTGTTCACTTACGGCGTCCCCGAAGGGGCCTCGTTGGAGCGCGGGAGCGTGGTCTGGGTCCAGTTGGCCAACCGTAAGAAACCGGTGCTCGCGCTTGTGTCAAAGGTGACTTCCGTGCGCCCGGAATTTGCCGTGCGCTGTGCCTATCCGCATGCGTCGGGATATGTCTTCAATGAACGTTATATGGAAATGCTGGAGTGGACTTCACGGTATTACATGAGTACGCCGATGAAGGCCCTCGACGTTTTCTGGCCCGCCGATTTCGAGAAGTATTTGGATGCGCTTGCTGCGGGTGATGCCGGTGCGGATTCGTCAGTTGTTTGTAATGCTGAAGGGACGCCTGCGCGGCCGGATGCGCCGGCCCTTACCGAAGAACAGAAGGTTGCCGTCGATTCCCTTGTCGGAGAACTTTCGGGAACGGGATTCCGCGGGATGCTGTTGCACGGCGTGACGGGTTCGGGCAAGACTCGCGTGTATCAGGAATTGGCCTGGGAGGCTTTGTCTCGTGGGTTGAAGGTCTTGATCCTCGTTCCGGAAATCGGGCTTACTCCGCAAACATCAAAACGGTTTGAGGATTTTTTGCAGGTGCCTGTACAGGTGCTGCATTCCGCGCTTTCTGCGCCCAAGAAACGCGCGGCCTATGTCTCCGTGTTGCGTGGCGAGGCCCGTGTGGTGCTCGGAACGCGAAGCGCTATCTTGGCACCTTTTGACTTTGACGTCGTTATCTTGGACGAAGAACACGATACGTCTTTTAAACAGCAGGACCCGGCTCCGCGTTACCATACTCGCGAACTGGCTTACCATGTGGCGCACAAGTACGGTGCCCTGGTCGTTCTCGGTAGCGCCACGCCGAGCCTGGAAACATACCGCAACGCGGCTTCAAACAACTTAAAACTTTTGAGGCTGAAAAATCGTGCGACGTCGGCGCCGCTTCCCGACGTGCGTATCATAAACATGGGCAAGGTGTGTCAGCAGAAAGGCCTCATGTTGTCGCCGGACCTCCGCGACGCCCTGGTCGGCTGCGTTGCTGCCGGGGAACAGTCTATTGTGCTGATGAACCGTCGCGGCTACTCGAAAATCCGTGTGTGCAGCGAATGCGGCGAGACGCTCTATTGCAAACATTGCCATGTCCCGCTAGTTTATCATAAACAGTATGGCTCCCTGATGTGCCATTACTGCGGACTGCTTTATCCGGTGAATACGCCGTGTCATTCTTGCGGTGCGGGAACGTTCGAGTTTGTGGGTGGCGCCATCGAGAAACTGGAAGAGGAAATTGCCGAGTGGGTGCCCGGCGCGAAGGTCGTACGTATGGACCGCGATACGACGCAGAACGTAGGTTCCGTCGAGAAAATTCTCGACAGCTTCAGGAAGCGCGAGTACAACATCTTGCTGGGTACGCAGATGGTCGCTAAGGGGCACGACTTCCCGGGCGTGAGTCTCGTGGGTATCGTGGGTGCCGACAGCGGTCTCGGTTTGCCGGACTTCCGCAATACAGAAAGGCTGTTCCAACTGCTGAGCCAGACGGCCGGTCGCGCTGGCCGCGCACATGGCGGCAACGTGCTCGTGCAGACGCTCAATCCCGACGAACCGGTGATGCGGTTCGCTTTGCAGCACGACTTTGTCGGCTTTGCGGAATGGGAAATGCGCAACCGTCATGAGGCGTGCTATCCGCCGTTCTGCAAGTTAGTGGAAGTCTCGTTCGGCAGCAAGGATGAATCGCTTTTGCGCGAAGCCGTTGGCCGTGTGGAAAAGATGTGCCGTGCGGAAAAGTCTATGACGGTGATGGGTCCCGTAGATGCGTTTGTCCCGGTGGTGCAGAATGTTCGCTGGGCAAAACTGTATTTGAAAACGAACGAGCTTACGCCCGTTCGTCGAATTCTTTGGCCTGTCGTGAACGCCGCGAAACCATGGATTCCTGGCGTAGAGATCAAGGTGGAAATAGAGTAGCCGGAACTACCGGTTCTTGAGAATAGCTCGCAATTCATCGGCGGCCCTTTCAAGGTCGTCGTTGATGATTGTGTATTCGTACTTGCCTTTGGTCTTTGCGAATTCCATTTCCTTCTTTGCATTCTCGAGACGCAGCCGGATGACTTCTTCGGAGTCGGTGCCGCGCCCGCGCAGCCTGCGTTCCAGTTCCTCTTCGCTCGGCGGGAGAATCAGGATGCCTGTCGCGTCGGGGTAGACCTTGTCGAAGTTCACCTTGCCGAAAACGTCGAGATCAAACAGCACGCGCTTGCCTTGGCGGAGCATGTCTTCGACAAAGAACTTGGGCGTGCCGTAGTAGTTGCCGTGGACCTCGTTCCATTCGATAAGGCCGTCTTCCTTGATCAGCTTCTCGAACTCTTCCTTGGTCTTGAAGAAGTAATGGACTCCGTCCACCTCGCCTTCGCGCGGCTTGCGCGTGGTGGCCGAAATGGAATACACGATGTCAGGGAATTCCCCGATGACTTTGTCCTTGAGGGTTGTCTTGCCCGCGCCGCTTGCGGCGCTCATGACGAATAGTTTGTTTTTCATATGTGTTCTAAACTTTAGGTTCGAGGTTTTGAGACGTCTTTTTTTTGCGGAGATTGCTTTGGGGCTATTCGCCCCTCGCAATGACAACTCTTTCGTCTCTCGTCTTTCGTCTCTAGTCTCTCGTCTCTCGTCTATTACTTCTTATCCTCAATATACAACGGTCTCTGCTTGACTTCGTCGTAGATGCGGCCGATGTATTCGCCAAGGATGCCGATGGAAATCAGTTGGATGCCGCCGAAGAACACGATGGCAGTCATGAGCGAAGCCCAGCCGGGGACGGTTGTCGCGGGGTTGAGGAATTTCTCGAGGATAGACCAGACGAGAAGACCGAACCCGACAATGACAGCGGTGAAGCCGAGATAGAAACTGATCTTGAGCGGGGCGGAACTGAAACCGGTGATGCCGTCGAAGGCGAGGCGCAGCATCTTCTTGAGCGGATACTTGGAAGTGCCTGCCGTGCGTTCGGCGCGGTCGTACTTGACGCCAATCTTCTTGAAGCCGACCCAGCAGACGAGCCCACGCAGGAAGCGGCTCCTTTCGGGCAGGTTCTTGAGCTGGTCCACCACGCAGCGGTCCATGAGACGGAAGTCGCCGGTGTCAGGCGGAATGTCGATGCTCGTGAGTTTGCCGATGATGCGGTAGAACGCGAACGCGGTGAAACGCTTGAAGATGGTTTCGCCCTTGCGCTTGTTGCGTTGTGCGTAGACGACCTGGTAGCCTTCGCGCCATTTTTCGAGCATCTCGTGGATGAGGCTCGGCGGGTCTTGCAGGTCGCCGTCGATAATGACGACGGCATCGCCGATGGCGTGGTCGAGGCCCGCGCTGAAGGCTGCCTGGTGGCCGAAATTGCGGCTGAAGTTGACAATCTTGTTGTTCGGGTTGCTCGGAAGCAGGCTCTCAACGATTTCGCGGGTGCGGTCCTTGGAACCGTCGTTTACGAATATGAGTTCATGCTCGATATTCTTGAGTTCTTCTTCCAGAACCCGGTAGGTTTCGGCAACGATTTCTTCTTCGTTGAATACAGGAATGATTACAGATAAGAGCATTATTTGACTTCCGGGTTAATCAGGTCCACGTGAGCGCAGTCAATGCTGCCGTTGGCGATGGACTTGATGGTGAGTTTCTGGACGTCCTTGACGTCGGTTGCGAGGGTTCCGAGGAATCCGGCCTTGAAGAATTCTGTTTCGGCGAGGACCTTGTCGTCTCCGAGCACCTGTATCTTGACGCCGTTGCTGCAAAGCGATTCGTCGTCGAGGCCGTACTGCATGGAGAACGTATTGAATTTGCCTTCGAGATTGAAGATTGTTTCAGAGGCGGCGTGGGTGCCGTAGCCGTACTTGAACTTTTTCCCGTTGACGGTCATCTTGTTGCCTTCGATGGATGCGTTCGTATGGAGCGATCCCCAAGCCTGCTTGTGGCTTTCGAACTGGACTCCGTTCAGTGCGAGTGCGCCGTTCTTTGCGTCGAAGTAGTAGTCTTCGATGGACCCGAGAACCTTCGAGTTCTGGTCCATGACGGTGTACAGCATCTTGTTGTAGCCCGGCTTGATGCTGTCGTTGGTCACGTTGATTTCGAATATCCCGGCTTCGTACTGCTTTTCGATGACGGCAACGTTGTTCAATTCCATCTTGAACATCCATTGCTTTGCTTCAGGGCGCGGGTCCTTCAGCTCGATTCCCAGCACGAGCGTTGTGTCCGTCGTTCTAGGAGCCGAGACCGTGAGAATCTTGGAGGGGTCGTAGGACTTGCGTCCCAGGAAACGCGCGATTTGCACCCAGTAGTTGTTTGTGATGAGGAAGTTCTTGACGCCTTCCAGTTCCATTTCTTTCTCGAATACGTCGCAGGTGGTCGCGATGCGGTGTTCGACGGCCTTCTTGTGGTAGGTCTGGCTGTCCCAGCAGTCGAGGCCGCGGATGTAGTAGACCTCGTCGTACTTTTTCGTCAGGTCGTTGATCTCGTTCTCGCTCATCTTGCGCGCTTGGTCGTAGTGGATGGACGAGATGCCGTATCCCACAAAGTGCCAAGGACGCCCGTAGATGAACAGCCTGTTCTTTGCGGGTTGTTCCTTGAGCCAGCCGAGGATTTCGTGCTCCTCGATGGTCAGATGGTTGCGGTTGTACATGATGTTCTTGTTGAAGTCCGCCTTGTAGTGGGCGGTCCATCCGGAAAGCACAGCGGCGACGACGATTGCAGCGATTACGGTGAAACGTCCCGCATTCTTGGAATTGGGAGCGATGCTTGTCTTGACGATGATTTCGACAAAGTGTGCGATGGGGAGTGCCGCGACGAACGCCATGCTCGGCAACATTACCAGGCTGTAACGCTGGTTGATTTCGATGCCGAAGTCGCCGGAGACGTTCTCAAGAATGACGTAGGTCTGCAGGTGGTAGATGGCGAGGAATGCAAGAACCTCGAGGTAGAAGAAATTCTTCTTGCGCAGGTCGTAGAACGCACGGAACAAGAGGTATGCCACACCCAGCGCGAACAAGTAGTTGAAGTAGCTGAGGAACGGGTTCGAGAGCTCGCCGTTGTCGTTGAGCGGCTTCGTCATGATTTCCCAGTTCTTGAGCAGGTCTTCGATGAAGTGTCCGTGTGCCTCGTATTCACCGCCCTGGAAGCCGAATCCCTGGAAGTAGCTGATGGTAAGCAATGCCGGGACCGAGAACAGCGAGAGCGTGACGAAGAACGCGGGAGCCTTGTAGTCCTTATTGTCGAGCAGCTTGGGCAGTGCAAAGATGATGAAGGCGAACAGGCAGAATGCCGTTTCTTGACGGGTCTGTGCAAAGAAGGCGAGAATGAGCGCGAGCAGGGCCCAGTGCTTGACGGTGTTGCGGTCGAACGCCCACTTGAACACCAGGAGCGAAAGTGCAGAGAGGAAAATGTAGAGCGGTTCCACCGACATGGCGCGGTATTGGAACAGGACGGTGGGTTGCAGTGCGAGCAGCAGTGACGCGAAGAAGGCGAGCAGCGGCTGCCTGGTCCAGGCGACAATCGCGAGGAACATCAGGAGGAAACTGAGCGGCAGCATCAGGAGTTCCATGTTGAAAATCCAGTGGAGGTCGCTGCCGAACAGCGGCATGCCCAGGAAGTACAGGAACGAGAGACCCTTGGTCTTGAAGCTGTTGGACTTGGAAGTGCATTGCAGTTTGCCGTCGAAGAAGAGCCCCTGGTTGCAGGTGCCGCTCTCGTGGTTGTAGAACATGTTCTGCGCTACGGACATGAACACGCTTTCGTCGCTCTGGACGCGGTGACGCGCTTCGATTTGCGTGGCGGCGAAGATGGAAACGGCTACTGCGAACACCAGGGCCATGATGCTGAAGGCTTTCGCGGGGAGAATGCTGCGGAACCATTCGCGGAAATCCTTGTTCAGTACGACGACCAGGACGATGGCGAGGGCGAACTGTACGCAGAAGAGGGGGATAGGAAGGTTCAGGTCCAGTTGCCGGATGGTTTCCTTGTGCCCGATGTTGGGGGCTAGGTAGACCAGGAAGGGTATTGCGAGGGCGATGACCACTCCCGCGATTCCGGCAGGATGGGCTAAGTTCTTGAGTAGGGCCAAGATATCGTTTTTGATTTTCATGGTTTCATTCCAAAAAACTATTAAAACCGCTCCTTTCGGGGCGATTCCGTCGCTTACGGCGACTTCGGGTCAAAATATAACTTTTTCTGAAATACCCGATTTTTATGCCAAAAAAGGCGGGGCATAAATGACTTTTCATCTTTAAGCCTTGAGAGAGTGGCGAGAAAAAACTACATTTGGCGCGTAAAAAACAACATCGAGAGAGGTTTTACCGTGCAAGATGCTCTAGTTACAAAAGCAGCCGACAACGTCCGCATCCTTTCCGCCGCAATGGTGCAAAAGGCGAAGTCCGGACATCCGGGTGGTGCGATGGGTGCCGCCGACGCTACGACGCTTTTGTTTGCGGAATTTTTGCGCTTCGATCCGGACGATCCGGAATGGATGGGCCGCGACCGCTTCTTCATGGACCCGGGCCACATGAGCCCGCTCCTGTACTCCGAGCTCGTGCTCACTGGCCGCCTCACGCTTGACGACGTGAAGGATTTCCGCCAGCTCGGCAGCCGCACTCCGGGTCACCCCGAACTGGATGTGATGCTCGGCATCGAGAACTCCTCGGGCCCGCTCGGCATCGGTCACGGCATCGCTCTTGGCGCCGCCATCGCCGAACGCTTCATGGTGGAACGTTTCGGTTCCATCCTCGAGCACAAGACGGTCTGCCTCGTTTCTGACGGCGGCCTCGAAGAAGAAATCGCGTACGGCGTTGGCCGTATCGCAGGCCACCTCAAGCTTTCGAACCTCATCTTCTTCTACGATGCGAACCAGGTGCAGCTGAGCTGCAAGACCGAAGACGTGATGAGCCACGACTTCGTCGGCCAGTACAAGGCATGGGGTTTCCGCGTTATCGAATGCGACGGTTCCAACATCGCCGAACTCCGCAAGGCATTCAAGGAAGCCTGGGCCGAGAAGGAAAAGCCGACGCTCGTGTTCGGCCACACCACGATGGCCAAGGGCGCTGTTGCCGAAGACGGCAAGAGCTACGAAGGCGAAGTTTCTACGCACGGCCAGCCGCTCAACGCTGCCGGTGCTTCCACCACCGCGACGGTCAAGAACCTCGGCGGTAACCCGGACGACCCGTTCCAGGTATTCGACGACGTGAAGGCTGGCTTTGAAGCCCGCGCAGAAGAACTCCGGAAGGTTGTCTCCGAATGGAAGAAGGCCAAGGCCGCTTGGGATGCCGCAAATGCCGAGAAGTCCGCGACCCTCAATGAATGGCTCTCCGGCAAGGCTCCGGTGCTCAACCTCTCCAGCCTCCCGATCAAGGAAGGTGTCGCTACCCGCGTCACGAGCGGTACGGTGCTCGGCTACCTCGCCGAAAACTTCCACAACATCATTTGCAGTTCCGCCGACCTTTCCAACTCCGACAACACGCAGGCGTTCCTCAACAAGACGGGCATCTTCCGTCCGAACGATTTCAAGGGTGCGTTTGTCCAGGTGGGTGTCGCCGAACTGACGATGGGTGCCATCATGAACGGTATCGCTCTGCAGAAGGGCCTGTTCCCGATCTGCGCCACGTTCTTCGTGTTCAGCGACTTCATGAAGCCCGCTATCCGTATGGCAGCTCTCATGGGTCTGCCTGTCAAGTACGTGTTCACGCACGACAGCTTCCGCGTGGGCGAAGACGGCCCGACGCACCAGCCCATCGAACATGAAACGCAGATCCGCTTGCTCGAAGGCCTCACGAAGGAAAACGGCAAGGCCGAAATGCTCGTGCTCCGTCCGGCCGATGCGTTCGAAACGCTCGCCGCCTGGGAAATGGCTTTCGAGAACAACGACAGCCCGACGGCTCTCATCCTCACGCGCCAGGTGGTGAACACGCTCCCCGGCGAAAATCGCTACGAAGCAGCGAAGGCCTGCCGCAAGGGCGCCTACATCGTGAGCGACAATACCGCAGCGGGCAAGAACCCGGACCTCACTCTCGTCGCGAACGGTTCCGACGTGCTGCTGGAACACCAGGCCGCCGAACTCCTCCGTGCCGAAGGCAAGGCCGTGCGCGTCGTCTCCATGATCAGCCCGGCTCTCTTCCTCAAGCAGGAAAAGGCGTACCGCGACCAGGTGCTCGTGCCTTGGACACCGGTGTTCGCTCTTTCGAGCGGTCTCCCGGTGCTCTTCGACCGTATCGTCGGTGGCTTCGGCAAGGCTTGCGGTCTGGAACGCTTCGGCGCTTCCGCTCCGGCCGGCGTGCTCGAGAAGGAATTCGGTTACGTGCCCGAGGCAGTTGCTGCGAAGGCCA
Source organism: Fibrobacter sp. (assembly GCA_017642335.1). GTDB lineage: Bacteria > Fibrobacterota > Fibrobacteria > Fibrobacterales > Fibrobacteraceae > Fibrobacter. The sequence continues at coordinate 44,257 of JAGCPF010000051.1, read as the reverse complement.
AGGAATACCTCGCCGAGTTTGCCCAGAACGTCGCTGACTTCAAGAAGGTGAACGGGTAAATCGTTAAGGCTTGAGCCCTGAATATTCTAAATCAATTGCGACCGGATAAAGTTCGGTCGCTTTTTGTGTGCAAGGAAATTTTTTATGACAAAAAAAGCCCTTTTGCCTCACGGATAATGACGAAATCTCAAAAAAAGTGCTTTTTGCCCGCAAAATAACCTATATTCAAGCCATGATTTGCCCTTTTTGCAAAACCGACAACGACAAGGTTGTCGATAGCCGCGTGAGCGGAACCTCTATACGCCGCCGTCGCGAATGCCTTGCCTGTGGCCGCCGCTTTACAACTCGTGAATATATCGAGTTGCAGCCGCTTACCGTTATCAAGAGAAACGGGAGCAAGGAGCCTTTCCAGCGCGAGAAACTGATGAAGGGCCTCATGGATTCCTGCAAGAAGCGTCCGGTGTCCAGGGAAGACTTGGAAAACTTGGCGACCAACGTCGAGAATTCCCTGCCGGTCAATGATAGCTTCGAGGTGACTTACGACCAGATTGGCAACATGACCATGCAGGAACTCAAAAAACTCGATCCCGTGGCTTATGTGCGCTTCGCCTCCATTTACCGCGAGTTCAAGGAAGTCGGCGAGTTCGTGGACCAGATCAAGAATTTGGACAAGTGATGCTCAACAGCTGTGAGCTATGAGCAATGAGCGATGAGGTATGATTTCGTAGATTCGCTACTCACTGCTGATGGCTCAATGCTCATCGCTACTAACCCCTAGATCCTAGCCTCTAGATTCTAATCCCTAATTATCCATGCTTTCCCTTCTTCAATCCGCTTTTGAAAAACGTTCTCCTCTGTTCGATGCGACGGATGCTTTCCGCGTCGTGAACGGGGCTGCCGACGGTTTCCCGGGCCTTACGCTCGACCGTTTCGGAGACCGGTTCCAGGTGCAGTTTTTCGGGCCGGAAATGCTTTCGCGCCGGCGGGAAATCGTCGAGGCCATTGTCGAGGCGTTCAATCCCGTTTGCGTCGTGGTGAAGGAGCGTCTCTCGCGCTCGGGCAAGTCCTTGGAAAATGCTCCGATGGAAATTGCTTTTGGCTTGCGAGAGGATGCTGTGGGCGTCGTGCGCGAGGGGCGCGCGCGTTTTCATGTGGACTTGCTCGATACGGTGAATCCTGGACTGTTCCTCGACATGCGTCATGTGCGCCTCGAAGTGGAGGATCGCTTCCGCGCATTGTCCGGCGCGGCCCAATCCGGCGAAGGTCCGCGCTTCCTCAACCTTTTCAGCTACACGTGCAGTTTCTCGGTGCATGCGCGCCTGGGCGGCGCCGCGGTCGCGACGAATGCCGACATCAGCGGGAAGATTTTGGACAAGGGCCGTGAAAACTACGCACTGAATAGCCTTGACTTGCGCCCGGGAGAATTTTTCCGCGGCAACGCGCTTGAATACGTGCGCTGGGCTTGCAAGAAAGGGCTCCGCTTCGATGGTATCGTGCTCGATCCGCCGAGTTTCGCCCGCTTCAAGGGATTCAACTTCAACGTGCGCGAACACTTGATGCCGCTTGTCGCGGAATGCGCTCAAATCCTGAACCCGCACGGGTTCTTCATGGTGAGTTCCAATTACAGCGAATTTGCGCTTGACGCATTCTCTCGCGACGTACTCGATGCCGTGAAGTCGGTACACAAGAATGCCCGCACTGCTTGGAAGCGCGGGCAGGATATTGATTTTGCGGGCAGTGGTTCCACCAAGGATTCCTGCCTTGTCGCAACGCTTGTCGAAGTTTAACTTGCCTGTTGAGGGTTAGGCTTCGTCGCCTTCTTCCATCGCAATCTTCAACTCTTTCAACTTGCGCCAAAGGGTCGCGCGGCTGATGCCGAGACGCTTGCAGACTTCGGTGCGGTTGCCCTTGCAGATGCTGAGGGCATGCAGAATGTGCCTGCGTTCCATTTCCTCGAGCGAGAGGATTTCTTCGTTTGAAGAATCGTTCTGAGGTGCCGTGGATGTCGCTATCTTGTTGCGTGGTTCAGACGAAGTGAATTCGCTTTCTACAAGGCCAGCCGGATGCGAAACGCTGTCTTCTGTATCCCAGAGGGCTTCGCCGTTCGTGATGGCTTCCTGCTTCATGTGCGGGATCGCGATGGGCTTTTCGTTTGCCTCTTGCTGGACTTCTTCGGGCAAGTCTTCCAAACGGATAATCCCGTTTTCCGAGAGCACAATGGCATGCTCGATAATGTTCTCGAGTTCGCGAATGTTGCCCGGATAGCGGTAACGGCTGAGTGCATATTGTGCAGCCGGCTCCAGGTCGACAATGTCCTTGCCGTGGGTTTCCTTGTACTTCAGAATGAAGTAACGCACGAGCGCCGGAATGACGGGCTTGCGATTGCGCAGAGGAGGCAGTTGCAGGTGGAACGTGTTCAACCTGTAGTAGAGGTCTTCGCGGAACCGGCCTTCGAGCATGGCGTCCTTGAGGTCGCGGTTTGTCGCCGCGATGACGCGCACGTCCACGTATCGGCTTGTGGTTTCGCCCACGCGGCGTATCTCGTGGTTTTGCAGGAAGCGCAGTAGCTTGACCTGCGTGGCCGGGGAAAGTTCGCCGACTTCGTCGAGGAACAGTGTGCCGCCGTTAGCAGATTCGAACAGGCCCTTCTTGTCGGCGGTGGAACCGGTGTACGAACCTTTCTTGCTGCCGAAGAGTTCGCTTTCGACCAGGTTTTCCGGAATGGCGCCGCAGTTGACAGCGACAAAGGGCGCCTCGCTCCTCTTGCTGTAGCGGTGCACTATCTTTGCTAGGAATTCCTTGCCCGATCCGGATTCGCCAGTGATGAGCACTGTGCTTGTCGTGGGGGCAATCTTGTAGACCGTCTTGAGAATCTTGCGCATTTCCGGCGTATTGCCGAGCAGGCTATCCAGAACCTGCGATTCCATCAGCTGCGCCGTAGATTTGTTTTGCCGCTGAGTGAGAGCCTTCTTGGCCACTTCCTCGAACTGCGCGACGGAAACGGGTTTGATCAAGAAACTGCTTGCTCCCCTGGAGATGGCGCTGGTCGCCCCGGGCAGGTTCTTGTCGTTACATAGCACGTAGATTTCGATACCAGGATGCCGCTCCTTCAGATAGCTCACCATGTCCATGTTTTCGAGCATCAAAAAGGGAACCTCGATAAACGCCAAGTCTATCGGTTGGCTTTTGGTCAATGGCATGAAAGCGTCTTTGTCGCTACACACGACAAAGTCCGTGTCTGGTATGGACCACGAACGCTGGATGTCGCTGATAAAGTTTTTATCTAAATCGGCGATCAGAATTTTCATAGGCTTTAATGGCTCTGGATGATTTCCTCGACCTTTGCACGAAGAGCCTGCAGGTCAACGGGCTTGTTGAATGTAGCAGCGACGTTGAAGTGTTTTGCCGTGATAAGGTAATCGTCGGCAGCGGTACGTCCGCCACCGCTCACCGCGATGATTCTGTCTGCCATTCCCATGCGACGGAGGTTGAGGATCACTTCGTAACCGTCCACGTTGGGCATGATAATGTCCGTAATGATTACATCGTAGACGTTGCTCTGGTATAAGGCCATAGCTTCTTTACCGTTCGACGCGGTGTCGACTTCATATCCCTTGATGGCCAGCGCGGACTTCAGCATCAGGTTGAACTGCTCGTCATCATCAATAATCAGAATTTTGGACATAAGCCCTCCATTATTCGTTCTTTTTTGGCCAATATAGATTAAATGTGGTGCCTTTGCCTAGTGTAGTTTGTACGTTGAAGGCTGCTTTTGCTTCTTTTAGGAGCCTGACAGCCGAGGAAAGGCCCAGACCGAGGCCTTCGCCCGGTGCCTTTGTGGTAAAAAACGGTGAGAAAATGCGTTCCAGTGTTCCTGCATCCATCCCGGTTCCCGTGTCCGAGATGCTGATTTTGGCGTAGGAACCTGCCGGAATGGGCGCTGCGTAGGGAACGTCCAGCGTCTCTTCCAGTGTCTCGGCATGCATCTTGATGGTGAGCTGGCCGCCCGTGGACTTCATCGCGTCGATGCCGTTTTTCATGATGTTCGTGACGACTCGTTCGAACGACGCGACGACGCCCGTAATCTTGATGCTCTCGTCCAGTTCGGTGGAAACGATGCGTACGCCTTTCGGCAGGCTTTGCGTGAACCGGACGACAACATCCTTGATGATGATGTGCGGAGAAAATTCTATTGGAGGAATGGCCGTGGAAGTGTTGCCGCGGATTGTGCTGAGCAGTTCCTCGAGCGACTGCTTGCCGCGTTCCGCAGCCTTGCGCGCTTCGCAGATGAACATGTATGCCGGGTGGTTCTCGTCGATGGATTCTTTTGCCAGGTCGCAGAACCCGATTTGTGAACCGAGGATGTTGTTGTAGTCGTGTGCGAATGCGCCGCACAGCGTGCCCAGTTCCTCGAGACGGGAATGGATGTATTTCTGCTCGCGCAACATGTCTCGTTCTTTTTCCAGCTTGCGCTGCTCGGTCATGTCGATTTTCAGGCCGATGACTTTGTACGGGCTAGATTCCGTGACGATGGGGATGAACAGGTTGTCAAATATGAAGACTTCCTTGCCTTCGCGGAAGAGCACGTTCGCTTCGTCCTGGGTTATGATTCTTCCGCTCACGGTCTCATAGGAGATGAACGATTTCGAGATGCCCTTTGTGCGGGCCTCGATCTCGTATTCCGTGATTTGTTCCGGGTTGTCGAACGAGGAGGACTTGTTTCCGCGGTTTGCGATGTCCTTCTGGTTCTGCATCACGTAGATGCCCTGTTCGTTCTTGGACCAGAACTGGAACGGCAACGCGTTGATCAAGGTGAACAGGAAGTTCCTGTTCTCGTCGGAACGCTTCTCGGAAATGTTGAGACGGTCCTGGTAGCGGATTAGATCCTGCTTGTATTCCACGTACTGCTCGTTCAGGTCTTTGATACGCTGCTGGTAGTAGAGCGTGTTGGTGAGGTCGCTGAACTGTATCACGAACTCGCTCGAGAGCATGTTGAGGTGGCTCTGGTATATCTTGATGTCGAACTTGTGGATTTCGTTCTTGATGGAAATTTTTTGGCTTTTGTAATGGGACTCGCGGAAGAACTCCAGATTCTTCGAGAAAATTTCCTGGATGTACTTGGTCTGCAGTTCGTCAATCGTGGTCTGGAACATCTGCAGTGCAATCGGGTTGGCAGATTTGATGCGTCCATCCGAATGGTAGCAGATGATGCCATCGTTGATTTGGTTGATGATGCGGTTCAGCAGCCAGTAGGAACTTTTGTTTTTGTATGTGATAGATGTGAAATACTGGATGGCAAGGAGAGCAAGAAGTATGCTACAACATTGGTTCCAGAAAAGGAAATGCATCTTGTTCGGCTGAAACGAACTCGTCTGGATGATAGGCAAGATGAAGTCGAACGAATAGGCGATGAGGAATATCGTGATAAAGCTCGCCAAGATTTTCGTGTTAACTTTCACCATGTTGGAACTGTTCGACTGCATGCACTTCTTGAACAGCTGGTACATCGTCGCGATGATGGGCGGGACGACGAATATGATGAAGAACGACGAGAATATGATGGCGATGGGATAGTTCTTTAGGGGGTAGAGTCCCATGATGCTGATGTCGGTCAGCATGCGGATGTCAAAGAGGGCGAAAATGGAGACGAGCAGGACCGCGCAGATGGCGATGGTGTTCCATACCTTGGATGTGTTCGAATTCTTGTGGTCGGAGTCCAGTTTGCCTATTCTGTAGAACGCCGTTCCCATTTGGATCCAGGCGAGGGACTGGATGGTGAACAGGACTATTTTGACCGGTGATGTCTCCGGTTGATAGAGGAATATCGATCCCGTGAGTGCACAGAGATTCCACACGATGGTGATGTGGATGAACTTCACGATGGATTCGGGAATCTTTTTCGCATTGGTCTCTTTCCATAGCAGCTTCTTGAAGCCGAGCGAAAGAACTAGCGCTAAAGCGGATAGCGCTATGACATACGGGGAATGGGAGTACAGGGTCTCGTGCATACTCGGAATGAAAACTAAAAAAAAAGCCCGCATGGCGCGGGCTTGTAAAGGAAAAATAGGGAACTTCCGTTATTTTACGCGCTTAATACCGAATTTCTTGGTCTTTTCGTAAGAGCTCTTGAACTTGAAGCGCTTCTGGGTCTCTTCGTCCACGTTCGGGCTGGGAGAGAAGCGAGCCTCGATTTCGGCCTTGTAAATGTACGCTCCCGTGCCCGCAACGCGGCCTTTCTTGGAACGTATGCCCTTGCCATCAATATTAGCCCATTCTACGAATACCGTGACTTTGTTGTCGGTGGAAAGGTAGGTTTCGGGCGTGATATCGTAGCTTCCCTCGATGATGTTCACGAAGGAACCGAGATTCGTGTAGACGGGAATTCGGTACTTGGTGCTCATCATTGCCCATGCTGGAGCTTCGTCGAAGGCGGCTCCGCGCGGTATGGTCATTTCGATTGTCCAGATGGCGCCCTGCAACGGCGTTACCGTCGTGTCGACGGAGGCGACGACCTTGCCGCCCTGGATGACGTCGAGCAAATGCGTGGTCGGGTTGTAAACATATATGCGGAAGTCGGAGTTCCCCGGAACAACCGGTGATATCTTCTTCGCGTCTACAGAGACAACCGGAGTTTGCAGACTGACATTGTACTTGACCTTGGGCTTGCCGTCTCCATTGACGACGACCCAGGGGTTGTTGGTGACGGGCTGGTTCCCGCTCTTGTCGATGAATGCGCTGAATTCGTGGGCGGCGAAGCGAACTCGGTCGCCTTCCATGACAGGCTTGGCCGACGCATTGGTGTAGATCACCTCGAGAATGGTGCTCTGTTTGACGAGATTCCATCGGGTCAGGTCATAGGAGTAAATACTTTCAGGACCGCGTTCACGTAAGTATAGTATGCTCGTAGAGTCTGCGGTAATCAGAGGCTCGCTAGCGTAGATGGACAGATTATCGAAATCAGAGGTCGTCTTGATGATGGCCGACGTGAATACGGGGCCCACCTTGTCTTCGGCGATGGAGCTGTTCGTTTCGTAGGAGGCTCCTGCACCGAGGTGCTGGACGACCTGGCCCGCGCCGATCAGTTCCTTGCCGTTATAGCTGCCGGTGTAGTTGCCGTTGGTGTTGCCCAGATGGAACGGGTTCTTCAGGTTCAGTATTGCGGTCTTGCGGTCGTCGCTGAAGGTGTAGCTGCTTGTCCAGAGCGTTTCGGGGATTGCGCTGCCGAATTCGATGGAAATGCTGTCGGGCTTGTGGCGATCGTCCACAGGCTGCGAGAATGTTGCTTCCACGTATTCAGCGAGCCCGTCCTCGTCCTTGTCGCTGATGTAGGCGTAGATTATGGGAACGGGGAGGATCTTGAGCGTGATTTTGTGGATGGGCTGGTTACAAGTGCCCACGCCGTTGCCCATCTTGTCTGTGATGGAACTGGTAAGCAGGAGCTGCCCGCCCATGCCTTCCTTGACGATGGAGGATCCGTCCTCGGCATAGTCCACGGTAAATTCCCAGACGTTGAGCGAGTCGTTGTAGATCTGCACGTTGCTCACCTTGATCGGCGTTGTCACGGGGGTATTCCCGTTATACAGCTGCAGCGGCCATTCCAGTCCGGGCGTGGAGATGGGTTCGCTGAACTGCAGGTAGACATGGTCGGCCTTGGAGGTGTCGAGACGTTCCAGTACAGAAACCGACAGGAGTGTAGGCGCGATTCCGTCGCTGTAGAAGTCGTTTGATTCCTTGGGGGAGCCTTCGACGGTGCTGACCAGCGTGATGCTGCCGCTCGGCGCCGTGTTGATGTTTGTATTCTTGACGTCGATTTTGACGAGGAGGTTTGTCCCTTCAAGGCTAATGACTTGGTCGGATGTCAGCGTGTCTTTCCCGTAGGTAAAGCGTATCTTGGAGAACGTGGTGTTTTCCATGTAGGCGTTCGACAGCGAGATGGACATGGCGTCGGGTATGTTGTCGCAATTCTGGTCTATCATCTTCGCTACGTTGATGATGGGCCAGGGCGGCAGGTCTTCGACAACCAGCGTTGCTTTCGCGTCGCTGTAGGCGATGAGTTTTGTCGTGGTGCCCAGAGCGTAGATGTTGGTCTGCAGCGCCTGTTCAGACTTGACGTAGATGACTGCCTGACCGTTGACAATCTCGATGGTATTTGTCGGGATGGTCGCCGTGGTGCTTGTGAAGAACTGGACCAGCGGGTTGTCGGCGCTGAGCATGGCCGTCATGTTTTCGTTGAGCATCGGCTGCAGGAGACTGTCGAGGAGAAGGATGTGGACCTCGGCGAAGCGTCCCGTGTAGACGTTGATATTTTCGACGTTGAATTGCAGGTATCTCTGCTCGGGCGGCTGAGTGATGGTGTCGATTTCGACATTGCTCCTCACGACGTCGCAAGCGCAGTCGTACTTGTTCGTGCTGCTCTTGTTGGCGAAGTGGTTGTGCCAAGCGACCCATTCGATATAGTTGTTGCCGTAGGCGAGGGTCGTGTCGATTTTGAATGCGACCGCGTCTGTCCTGCCTGCAACGAGGGGCACGATACTGATGGATTCGGCGTTCTTTTCGACGTCGTCAAGCAGACCGGTGGGCGAGACCCTGGCGGTTGCCGAATACGTTGTGAACGGATCTTCCTTTTCGAAAGAGTAGTGCGGAGTAACGAACGGTTGGTCGAATGCCAGCTTGACATTCCTGCGAACTTGCGGCCCGTCGTCGTTGTCGTTCGGACCATAGCCGTAGATGTGTCTGCCGTGGTAATAGACAGCAATGTATGGGTCCTTGACAAATGCGGAAACTTTTTGTCCGGAAATGTCTCTTTCGATGAATTCGCTTTCGTTTTCGACAAACGCTGGACCTTGTTCCAGATCGACTCCCTTGAAGTAGACCGGGTCGGTGGGATCGCTATGTGCACGCAGCGACCAGGAACCTACCAGATTCCCGAAATTTGTAGTGGTCAACTTCAGTTGGAATACAATTCTTCCGGAGACTTCCAGCTGGCCATTGACCTTGATAGGCAGGTAGTATCCGCCTATTCCGTCCGATTGAGGCTTGTCATAGGAGATGGTTGCGGACCCATTGACTAAGCCGCCACCACCATATTTCTGCACGATATAGGTGACTGGGGTAAGTGAGTCTTGATTGACGTAGAAACGCATCTCGAAATCTTCGAAGGGAATTGTGTCGTTGTTCGTGATGGAGATGATGAACTGCTGGCAATCGCGCCAGTTGCTACATGGAGATTGGTACGAAGAAGGCTTGATGACAATGTCGAGGTCCGCATAGACGTCGTGCGCTTCGGTCGTGAAGGAATATTCAGTGGATTTCGCGGTTCCCGAAGAAACCGTGAAGTAGTAGGTTGTCCCGGACTTGAGACCGGTCAGTTCCGCTTCGTGGAAGAGTACGGCTCCGCCCGATGCCACCTGCGATTCCGTGGGGGCGCCGGACGATGTCCCGTAGTTGACGATGCCGTTGGATCGGCTGCTGCTCCACCAGTAAATCTTGGCGCTGCGGTGGTCTACCTGGCAGATGGTCACTCCGCTGATGGTGATGGGCTGGAGCGACATGGTAAAGCTGTACCATTGACCGTGGTTGTCATCCTTGGAAATATTTCGCTTGGTGTCCACGCCTTCCAGGTAGAAGTAGTACGTTGCGTTGGGGGTGAGCCCGGTAAGTTTTATGCTGCCATCCTTGCTCGGCTCGCTCTGCTGTGCTGTTTTAAGGTCTTCCCCGTTGGGCTGCGTTGCGTAGAATACGGTGACCAGGGCGACTTCGTTGGTGTTCCAGCTGATGATGGCTTCCGTTTCCGAAATCGGGGTGCCTATGATGTTGCTGAACAACGGGCCTTCGTTGTCGGGGGGCAGCTTGTTCGCGAGGCTCTGTGCTGGGAACAAGAATTGTGCCGAAAAGTCAACGCAGGTTTCGGTGGAGGTATACTTTTCCCAGTCTTCGATTAAGGTGAGGTTGGGGGCCCTGCCGCCCATGAGTGCGCCCTTGGGGCACTTGTATTCGTAGGGCATGCCGCCGGCGTTGTAGCCGTCCGGGTTTGCTGCGCGGTTGTGCGGGTGCTGCGGGTTCTTGTCGCCGGCACCGAGCAGGAAGGAAATGTCCCACGGGTTTGCACCGAGCGCATAGTACATGTTGTCGAGGGCGACGCGGAGGTAGCGTTCGTCGCCGGTCAGTTCATACATCAGGAACACTGCGTTGGCCGTACCGAGGTTGTAGCGGATGACGCCCCAGTCGAACGATGTCCAGACGAGGTTGTAGGGAGGGATCACGTGCAGTTTCGTCGCACCTTCGTGCGGCTCGCCTGCGGTGCCCGGGTTGGTCAACACCAGGGAATCTCCGTCGTTGGTGCTGTCGTTGATGAGCTTGCGGAAAGAAGCCATGACGCGCATGGAGAGGGAGTCCCTTTCGATGTCGGACATCCCGAGAGCACGGGCGACCTCTTCCTTCCCGAGAATCAGTTTCTGCAGGGCGAACAAAACGTAGGCATGGACGTTTTCGTAGTCGGTTGCCCAGCCACCGGGGCTGAATCCGCTGACGTGGCCGAGGTAGCCGGCCTTGAAGTATTCCATGTTATAGCGCGCGTTTTCGGCGTTGTTGTTGATTCTCGTGTTCTTGTACAGGTCGTTTCCGTAGGTGGGGTCGCCGGTCGCATACCAGAGGGCGAGTGCGGCGGCAGCGGCGTCGTCGAAGCAGACTCCTGCGCCGGGATAGAAACCCTTGAGTCCGTCCGTGCTTTGACCGCCTCCCACGGAGCAGCCGTTGCCGCTCAAGAAGCTGGGGGCGACAATCTTTGCATAGATGTCCTTTGCCGCGTCGAGAAGTTCTTTAGAATAGTCCGGCTTGAGGATTTCGAAACCCTTGGCAACGTTTGCCATGGCTGCGGCGAAGATACCTGCCGTGTTGGTGCCGATGCCCTTTGCGACTTCACGGTCGGGGCCGCCCTTGGCGAAAGACTGCTTGTCCTGGCGTTCGGGGAGGTCCCAGTACTGGTGGTCCTCGGATCCGACGCCCACGGAGTGGTACATGTCGCCCTGGGCAATCAGCCCGTCTTCCTTGGAGGCGTTGTAGAGCTTGAGCAGGTAGTCCGTGCCGATTTTCGCTTCGTAGAGAATGTCGGGAATACCGTCGGTGAACACGGTGTCGGCATAAGATTCGCCATAGCGGTCTTCGGCCTTGTCTTCGTAAACTAGATAGACCATCGAGAGCACGTAAGCCGTGTATCCCAGAGTCTCGGAAACCTTGAAGTGGTCGCCGCAGTCATGCCAACCGCCTGTGAGGTCGTGATGGACGGCGGAACCGTCCTTCAAGTGGCAGGGGGCGTGGAAATGCGATTTCGTGTCACCGCAACGCTGGACTCCGAAGAACTGCAGCGCATTTTCAAGGATGGCGTTATAGATGGACGGATGAATGTGGAACGTGGCGGAAGTGTCCTTGTTGATGACAAGGAAATATTCGCCCTGCTTGTTAAGTTGTGTGAAGTCCGCGCGGGTAAGAAGCTCGGTTTTGCTGCTTATGGAATCCTGCGATCCGAACTCGTAGATGCTGGCCGTGGATTTGAACGCGCCGTTAATCCAGATGTTTGGCTTGACGGCCTGGCCGATGTTCGATGTAACTCCGCTGAAAGCCTCGATGCCGCTGTTCGCATCGACAACGGAGAACTTGGTTCCGACGGGGAAGTCGGCCACGTAGGCGTACTTGTAGTCTTGCGGACGGAACCCTGCCTGGTTCAAGCGAATCGGACGCCTATTGTAGGCGTTCAGGGAATCGAGATAACGGCGTTCGCAAGTGGAACAGGTGCGGTCAATGTTGGGAAGGGCCGCGACGGCTCCGAAAATCTCGGAACAGAATGCGCCAAGGAAAATAGCTAAAAATAATATTTTTTTCATAGCAGGTAAATGGGGTGTGTTAATACCTAAATATACTTTAAAAAAGCGCAAAATGAAAGCGTTTGCAGTATTGCCGTTTTCCATATCACGCAAAAATGCCCATAAATCAGCGTAAAAAAAAGACCGCGTCCTTTAAGGATACGCGGCCTTGTTATTTTCTTCTGTCGTAGCGATTACTTTTTGTGGTTGCGGCGGAAGCCGAACGAGATTGTGCCGGTGACATTCTTCTTCTTTGTCGAAATCTTGTCGCCGTCGTCAGGCTGCTGTGCCACGTACTCGCCCTTCGCCGTGATGTCGTAGCGGGCAATGTATGCGCCGGTTCCGATCTTCTTGCCCTTCTCGCTGAGAGGAGTCCCTTCAACAGAACACCATTCCAGATACAGCGTCACGGTGCTGTTCGCGTTGATGTATTCCTTCATGTCGTTAAGGCTGAAGTTGTACGTTACCTTGTTTATGAACGAGCCGAGGTTCGTGAACAAATCCACTTCCAGCTTGAGCTTGTAATCGCGCTTGGCTTCGCCAGATAGGGTATTTTCGAGGACCTGAGGCAGAGTGAGGTCGATCTGGAATACTGGGCCGCCATGGACATAGTTGCTGACCGGGGCTGTCTTGACCGGTTTGAGCATTCCGCTACCCTCGGCAAGGACAATCTCGTTTTCGCTCTTGTCCTTGACAGAAAGCCTGAACGACTGGTCCTTTGTGAGGGCGGCGCCGTTGTAGACCCATTCCTTGTTGCCGGTAACGAGATGCTCCGGCATCGAGACCTTGATCTTCACGTTGCTCACGATACCGACGACAGGGACCCAGGGGTTTTCGATGCCCGCAAACGATCCGGCGGCATCCTTGTAGAAGCTCATGCCGTTGTCGGAGACGAGCCTGATGTAGTCGCCGATATGCACCGTTGTCGTCAAGTTGTCGTCGTCATTGTAGTAATAGATAAATGTCGTCGAATTCAGCTGCGTGTGGTCAATTCGACTGAGATGTCCCTTTTCGATGAACACTCCCGAGTTGCCGTCACGTTGCCTTTCGATGAGGTAAGGCTGTCCCGGCACAGAATCCAACGGTTCGGACATGGTGATGGTTAGCAGGTCCGTCTGTCCGGCGTCTTGCATGTCGATACCTTTCCAGGATGCCTTCAGGATAATGGGCGGGCACTTGTCGGAGAGGGGAGCGGTGTTGTCGTCGAAGAATCCTCCCAGCGGGCCCTGCCTCGGCAGGATGAGACCACTGCCGTTGCGGCTGCCGTAGGTGGCGTTCTTGAATACACCGTTCGGGATAGGTATGCGGATGATGGAATACTGGCTCTGCACCTGCTCGGTGACTTCGGTTGTCGCCGGGATGAACGTGGAGTCAATGGTGTGTGTGCACTTGGACATGTCTGTCACCGTCTTCTGGCCGATGGATTGGATCACCTGGCGCTTTACGAGCTCGCCTGTCGTGGAGTCGAGCTCTTCGACAGTGGTGTAGGTCGTATCCGGTATATTGACAGTTTCGCAGAAGGTCTTTTCCTTGGTAGACCAAGTTCCCTTAGACGAATCGACTACGTAGGAAGTCTTTTCAATGATGTCGCCCAGGAGCGTGTCAAGATTCCAGCCGCCCTGCGGCATAGCGAACGCCTTGTAGATATCCGGGTTGCCCCAGTAGACGTCGATGGTGTCGAACATGTCCTTGTCGCGGAGAACCTTGGTGAACTCGATGTAGATCATGTCGGGCTGGCCGTCGCCAGTCGAGTCGATAATCGACGCATAGCGGGCGGGCACCGGACGCACGGATTCCGTGATGGTGACCGGACCGTTACAAGTGGAGAGCGCGTTGCCCACCAGGTCGGTGACTTCGAAGCCGGCTGCGATTTCTGCCTTGTAGCCCTGCCTGACCATGCTGCCGGCATTGTTGCCTTCAATGACATATTGCCAGCTCTTGCCGTTGTCTGTCGTTGTGGCTCCGCGGACATTGATGGATTCCTGCGGGATTTCTGCTGCGCCGTCGGTAATGCGGAACGGCCAGATGGTCTTGGATGCCAGAATGACCGGCTCGGAGAATATGACCTTGAGCGTGTCCTGCGGATTCGCATGGTTCTCGTTTTCAAGGATGGTCACGCTGACAAGCGTCGGAGTAACGGCGTCAGTTATCTGAATTTCGGCAGTCTTGACTGAGCCCGTTTCCGTCATGTAGATGACAACCTTTCCGGTGGGGTCGGCAATGGCCGGGAATGCATCTCCCAGAGGTATGGAGACTTCGTCGCCCACGACGCCTGTTGCGGGCTTTGCCACCTGGGTGTAGGCGCTTTCGCCGTCAAGGGTGACGACGATGCTGTCCAGCTTGATCTTGTCGTTGTCGAACTTGCTCCCGGTAAATACGAGGCTAACCTGGTCGGCGGCAGAATTGCAATCCGTGTCAACCAACTTTGCAAGCTGCGGAATCGGGGTCGTCGGCTTTGCATAGAAGTATTGTGCTGTGGAGTCTTCATCGTCTCCGGCGTCAATGTAGATGACCGTGACGGTGTCTCCGCCCAGCAGGGCAACGTTCGGGAGGTTCGTTTCTTCCTGCTTTACGGCGGAGAGCCATTCGCTTTCGAAGTAGCCGAGCGCTTCGTTTGTCCGGTTCAGTGTGACGCTCGAAGATTCACCGGTGCGCGAGTTGAACAGCGAGACGCTCACGGTGGGGTTCTTCGCGTTGTCCTTGTCGCTCACGAGAATCTTGAACTTCATCGGGCTGTCGGTCACGGGGCTCGTTACGGCGCTTCCGTCTTCGCGGACAAGCTGAAGCTTACCAGCGGTACGGTCGCCCTTGCTGAACTGGACGTAGTAGGTACGGTTCACGAAGGCACAGCCACCGTTTTCCTGGCATTCGCTGCATTCCGGGTTGGGGCCTGCGAACACGGTAATGTCAACTTTGTTCGTACCGATAGTCATCTTGGCCGGGATGTCGAGGTCGTACTTGCCGGTTTCGTAGTTGTATACGGCAGCCGTTTTCAGCTGTTCGGGAGTGAGTGCCACGCCGTTGACCCAGATGTCGGTCACATAGCCGCTCTCGGTGATGAGTGCCGTTCCACGGACATGCATCGTGCTGGTGGAGGAATCGAGCTTGATGTAAGAACCGTTGGATACGTTGAACGGCGGGTTGAAAGCGACCGTCATCTTGTAGTCGGCCTTCTTCGTTATCATTTCCTGATAAGACGGGCTGAAACCGGAGATGAATTCGTCCTTGCGGTAGACGACAATGTAGGGGTTGACCGGAGCTTGTTCGATATCGCCCTGGTCCTTGTCCCAGACCGGAACGCCGTCATAGTCGGCACCGTCTACGTCACGCGTGTGGGGCGACCAGGACCAGTCTCCCGAAGTGGAAGAAAGGCGCTTCTTGGACGGAGTGCGGAGCGTTTCGCAAATTCCGTTCTGGTAGATACCCGACGAGACGCCGATGTCGATACGCATACGCGAAGACGACTTGATCGTGGTTCCGCCAAGCGGGATAGGAATGTACCAGTCGTATGTCCCTGTCGCGGGGTCGTAGGTGTCTTCGAGCTTGACGGGGACTGCGTGTCTCAGGTAGTAACGCAGGGAGTCGTCGACGCTTTCGCCGTTCTTGTTGACGCAGGGCCTGTTGAAGCCGGCTTCGTCGTAGGCCTGGCAGATATCTTCGTCGACGAGCAACGGACAGGTGCCCGGCTGGTTGTTCACGCCCGGCGTAGCCTCGATTTCTTCGGGCCTTGCGGTGACGTAGAAGCGTAGCGTCAGGTCACTGAAGGGTTTGTCTTCGTTGTTGATGAGGTTCAAGTTCAAGAAGTCCAAACCGGTGAACTCGTACTGGTACACGCTGACGTCGAAGTTGTAGCGCCGTACCGGAGTCGTAAACTTGAGGGGCTGGTTCTTGTCGTTGTTGCACCTGCGGACTCCGTTGCTTTCGACGCAGTAGTAGTAGGTCGTCTTTTCTTCGAGTCCGCCAATCTTTACGTAGTGGAAGTTCGTGGGGATGCCCGATACATCGGCGTTGCCTTCGCCGGTATTCCACCGCATCTTGTCGTAGGTGGTCTGGACGGTATCCCAGTACATCTTGGATTCGTACTGGCCGTTCGGAGTGTACCACATGATTTCGGCACTGTCGGCAGAAAGGTTGCAGACCTTCACGTTCTGGATGTCGGCCGGTCCCGGCTGGCTAGCCAGTGTGGTAAACGAGAACGGCGTGCTGGTGCTGTCGACCAGCCACTTGGTCGAGTAGGCCTCGCTGCGGGCGTTGATGGCGACAACCTTGAAGTAGTAGGTGGTTCCGTTCTGGAGCCCGGTCATGTGGATGTCGTGCGCAACGCCGGGGACGGAGTCCTTGACGGCGATGTTGAAGGGGCCGGTTTCGCTGGTGCTGTACAGGATCATTGCCGGACCGCGGACGTCCTGCGAAATCTTCACGATGGCGGAATCGAATCCGACGTAGCGGATTTCCACGTTAATCTTGGAAGGAGCGCGGTTGCGGTCTTCTTCCTTGATGGCGGTGGTGGCGGCGGCGAGGAACATCGCGGTACCGTCGATACAGGTCTCGGACTTGAAGTAGTCTTCCCAGCTGAGTGTACTCGGAACCCATTCGTTGTTGCCCTCGGGCGGGACACCGCCAAAGATGGCTCCGGTGGGCGGGGTGTACCTGTAGCCTGCGCCGGGCATGTTCTTGCCTTCAGGGTTGGCGCCGCGGTGGTGCGGGTGGTTGTCGCTCTTGTCACCCACGCCAATCAGGAAGGAAATATCCCACGGGTTCACGCCGAAGAGGTAGTTGAGCTGGTTGATACCGAGCTGCTTCATCTTGGCGGAGTTCCAGTTCTGCACGCCCTTCTGGGGCAGGCGGATGCCTTCGAGGTCCTTGGTCACATCGGCATAGGCGAATACGTCAAAGATGTTGCCTGCCTGGTAGCGGTTGTAGATCCAGGCCATCTGGGTTTGCATCTGGTACCAAAGGTCGGTTGCAGAAACGTTCCTGGTGCCATCGCTCGGGTTGGGAATCGTGATGGAGGTCGAGCCTTCGCCGGATCTTGCCGCGACGTTGTTCGCGAGCATGAATGCGACGTTTTCGGCATACCACAGGCGGTCTTCTTTGCTGATGCCAAAGCTTTCGGCGGTGGCGTCATCCTTGAGCAACAGCTTGTAGAATGCGTAGAGGGCGTAAGTCTGGACGTTGGCCCAGTCTGTGTTACTGGACTTGCGCATGCCGTCGCGGGAACCGGCAAACCAACCGCCGCGGAAGAAGCCCACGCCGGGTTCCTGTTCTACGCCGATCGACTTGTCTTCGACTGCGTCGTTCAGGTACTTCATGCCGGAATCCGGATAGGTGCCGAAATGGAGGGCGATAGCTGCGACGCTGATGTCATCGAGGTAGGAGTTGCTGCCGCTATAGGCCGGGGTTCCCCAGTCGCCTTTGTACTTGTTGTTTGCGTAAGTCTTGCGGCCGAGGGCGAGGTCTTTTGCAAATTCATAGAGTTGCGTGGCGAGCATCTTACAGGAGTCGGCGAACGCCTTGTCGTAGGTGGCGTATTCGCGCCCCAAGATGGCAAGGCCTGCGGCGATTTCACTCGAAACGTTTGCGTTGAGCTCGCCCAGGCGCACGTCACGTTCGTGCGGGCCGCCGCGGCGGGCGAGCGTGGCCGGGAGTGCGTCCTGGTTTTCCGGGCGTCCCCACCAGCTGTGGTCGGCACCGAAGTTTCCGATGGAAACCGGCATGTTGTCGATGACGCCGTTTGCGGCGCGGTAGGCTCTCAGGAAGAAATCCGCTCCGTGCTTGGCTTCGCGCAGAATGTCGGGGATACCGTCCGTGTTGATTGTTTCGCCATGGTTGTAGGCGTAATGGTCGTCGTCACGGTCCGGGTTGCCGCCTGCGACAACGGCGAGAACCATGAATGCATAAGCTTGCGTATAGGATTCCTTCAGGTGGTCACCGCAGTCGTACCAACCGCCTTGCAGGTCACCTTCCTTGAAGGATACGCCGCCGGCAACGGCTCCGCCGATGTCGTTCACGACCGGACCAGCGCCGTCCTTAGTGTGGCTCGGCTTGTGGAACCACGATTCCGAGTTGCCGCTGCGGTTGATGCCATAGAACTTGAGTAATGCGTCGCGGACCATGGAGTACACGCGCTGGCTGATGATGAACGTGGACGAATATTGCTTGAGCACCTTGATGCGGTAGCGGGTATCGAGGGAAAGGCTTCCTGCCAGCTGGACGATGTTACCGATACATACGGTTCCGGAGGGAGCGTCGGCAGTTGTTTCGTAACGGCCCTGGTTGTTGGTGGCCGCGTCTGTACCGGCCTTGATTTCCCAGTGGGCAGAGGTCTTGTGCCCGCTAGACGTGAATGTTCCGCCGGTGGCGACTTCGTTTCCGTTAAGGTCTACGATAGAGAATGTTTCGGAGCACGAACCGTCAGAAACATAGTAGAACTGCATTTCCGGATCGTCGGGAAGATAACCGGCCTGGTTCACACGGATACGGCCGATGCGGAGGTTCTGCGCGTCACGGAAAGCTTGGTTAAGCGTATCGGGGATAAAACCGTTCGCGACGAAGTCCTGCGGTACGGAGCCGACAGGGGGAACGGTGTTGTGCTTTCTTCTGTTCGGCACATATTTGCTGAAACTTTCGACAGTTCCACCTTGGTCAGTGGCAGCCGTGTCCCATTTCATTGGCCACATAGGCCTGATAAGGTCGTAGGGGGTCGGTTGCTCCTGTTCTGCTGCTACGACAAGTGTCGTAAGTGCAAAAAAGAGAACAATAAAAAACGGCATAAAGCCTCCTTAACGTTTTATCCCAATGCCATATAACAAACTTATTATATATAGAAAATAGACATTTTTAATCACGTTTTGTTGACACGTAATCTTTTTTTACGATGATTATGCGCTTCTTTTTTTATATTTCTGTATTATGCGTCGTTTGAATAATTTTTTTGTTCCTGTTTTAGCGGGTGCTTCTCTGTTTGCGCTCTGTTTTTCCAGTTGTAGCACGGAATCGTCTTCCGGGACGGATGACGATGATACTGTCGTCAGCTATGAGAAAGGTCAGAATCCCTTTGACTCATCGTCTTCAGGAACCGTCGATCAGGGTGGTGCCGACAATCCGAGTTCGGGAAATTCACAGGACAACAAACCGGCGGATGCGAAGTCTTCTCCGTCTTCTTCCGGTGATGGAAGCAAGCCGACGCCTCAATCTGCGGCGACTGCAGACTGGATGCCGGCATCTTCTGCTACGACAGAAACTGTCAGTTCCGAAGAAGTCCTTGCCGAAGCCAAAAAGGTGGTGAACGGCTCCTGTGCTCCGATGACTACCGAAATAGAAAAGGGCGGAATGGCCACTTGGGCGTTCTTCCGCCAGAATGGCGATGTTTTTGACCAGATTATGTCCCCGTTCGTCTGGACGTTCGACGATGGAAAGGTCCTCAAGGGCAACGGAATGGACAAGGTGAACAAGACTTACGAAACGTCCGGTGTCTACAAGGCATCTTTGAATGTCGATGGCAACGATATTGAATGTGATCCTCTGCGTGTGCAGGGTATTCCTATTACGGTTACCTCCTGCAAGGCGGCGAAGAATGCCGTCACTGCTGGCGAGACCATCTCCTGGACCGTGGTGGCTGAATCCGAGGCCGAGATTACCGGGTATAGCTGGAAGTCCAGCGATGCCGAGGTTTCCGGTAGTGGGACATCGGCTACGATGGTGGCTACCGGCGAAATGCACAAGAAGAACGTGAGTGCGACCGTTTCGGTGACCAACAGCGACAAGACCGTTCTGGACTATACTTGCGAATCGGTGTCCGTCGTTGATCCGAATCAGGTCGACGTGGTCATTCCGTACTCGGTTCAAGACGACACCAAGGCCTTTACCGGCGGGCAGACTTTGGTGGCCCAGTATCCTCCCAATGCGGTTAACTGCCAGCTGGTTTGCGGTGCCCAAGGCGATGGCGTCATTCTGGAAATCGACGGCCAGGAATATAAGATTAACTGGTCCGCGAATATTACACCTAAGTCTTGTAAGGACGGTTCTGCTGCCGGAACGAAAATTACCGTGAAGGCTTCGATGCAGGTCTCCTGCTACGTAACGTACTAATGAGTCCTTTGAACTGAACTTAGAAGGGCCTGCGGTTGTCGCGGGCCCTTCTAGCATCCTAGCATACTGGCATACCGGCATATTGGTATACTGGGATGTCGGCATATAAGCATACTATATACTGGCATACAGCGTCTATATACTAACATATTGGCCTGCCGGTATAGCAACAACCGGCATCGGCATACCACTGTTTTAGCCTGCTC
Organism: Fibrobacter sp.; assembly: GCA_017642335.1. GTDB lineage: Bacteria > Fibrobacterota > Fibrobacteria > Fibrobacterales > Fibrobacteraceae > Fibrobacter. The sequence continues at coordinate 24,102 of JAGCPF010000051.1, read as the reverse complement.
GCACGCAGGCGATTCGCTATGGAATCCTATGGTATGGGGAACCTTTTACTCGGCTCCAGTTCGGCCCTTGCCCGGCACATGTTTGGCTTTTATTTATGCGGCATACGCAAAAAAGGCATCCCGGTTACCCAGGGTGCCCTTCTGATTGTAAGGAGTATTTGAAAAAATACCTTAGTGTGCGACCTTGACCGACATTGTCTTGGATCCGCTCTTGACCATGTAGATGCCGACCTTGCCGAACTTGGCGAAGAGAGCGTCGCTCAGGGAAGTGCCCGAATTGGCTTCAAGCGTCCCCAGGTAACGTCCGGTTGCATTGAATACACGGTAAATCTTGGAACCATTGGACATCTTCATTTCGGAGGGAAGGGCCGCAATGATGCCGCCGTTGTTGTCAATCGGCGTGATTGTCGGGGTCGTCGTCGGAGTTGTCGTCTGGTCGCCCGTGTTGGTACCCGTGTTGGCTCCGGTTCCACCCCAGTCAAAGTTGCTGAAGTCGGTGTTGCCACCCTGGCCGGCACCCTGGCCACCGCCAAAGTTGAAGCCGCCCATGCCGCCGTTGCCGCCGCCCTGACCGAAGGAACTCCAGTCAAAGTTACCGAAGTTGAATCCGCCTTGGCCGCCATCGCCGCCACCGAAGTTGAAACCGCCCTGGCCTCCATCGCCGCCGCCGAAGTTGAAACCGCCCTGGCCGCCATCGCCGCCGCCGAAGTTGAATCCGCCCTGGCCGCCGCCAAAGTCGAAGCCGCCCATGCCCTGGCCAGCACCCTGACCGGCACCAGCGTCGCCAGTGTTGCCGTTGGCGGGGGTCGTGGCCGACGTGCTCGAGGTCACCGGGCTTGCTTCGCCGTTGTCGCTCATGTTGAAATAGGTGTAGTCCACGGAACCCGTAGCGCCGCCACCGGCTTCGGTCATGAGCATCACTTCGGTCACGTTACCGAACTTGAGCGATGCGGATCCGCCGCCCTTGGAGCCACGGAGCTGCTGGTTCTGGCCCGTGAAGAGTTCGTCCCACTTCTTGAAGTGGGCGGAAATGTCGATGTGGCCGCACTGACGCGGCGTTTCGCGGATGCTGAAGAACTGCACGAACGTAGAAGTGCCCGACTTGGAGGGCTCTTGCTGACGGAGGAATGCGTGGATGGTGTACTTGGCGCCGTCCACGGTGATTTCGCCAAACTTTTCGCCGACGTACTGTTCGCTCGGCTTGCTGTACCAGTCATCCACGATGTAGTATTCGGTTTCGGGGTTCTTGGTCCAGCCGTACACGCCGATGTAGCCGTAAGAGGCGGAACCTGTCTTGGTGTACTTGTAATCGACGGTAAAGTGCTTTGTTGTGTGGCTAATGCCGTTGCCGTTGTACTGGTAGCCCACACGGGTCAGGTAGTCGTTGGAGCCGCTCCAGTTGGCCTTGAACGTGCCGTTGCTGTAATAGGTCATGGTTGCATTGCCGCCCTGGTACCACTGCTCGAAACCCCAAGGCGTGCCGCTAATGCCGCCGACTTGGTTGCCGCTCACGTTGGAACCATTCCCGGGGTGCCCCATATCTTCGTTGCAGGCATCCACGGCAAATGCGTTGTTTATTGACAATCCGAATGCGAGAACCGCACCGAATTTTACCATTTTTGAGATAGACTTTTCCATTTTTCCTCCTCACATGGAAATAATTATTAGTCTAAATGTGAAACTAATCACACTTTATAATCCATTATTATATAGGGGGTGTTTTTTGTTGTTAAAAAAAACAACGTATTTCCGTTGAGCAAAAAACAACGTGGCGAATTTGACGCAGAAAAAACATTTCTAGGTATTCTGGGTTGTATTCCAGGCTTGTAAAAAAAAAGCAATAAAAAAGGCGTCCAGCTGGAGCTGGGCGCCGAGAATTTCGGTAAATTTAGGAATTAGTCGTCCTTGCCGGTGAAGATAATCACGAGCACGGAGGCCACGAATGCGGCGGACACGATCAGGAATTCCCACGGGTTTTCCATGATGGTGGTCTTAGCAGAGCCCATGCTGCTGCCTTCGAGAGCCTTCTTTTCTTCGGCTTCCTTGGCGGCTTTTTCCTGGGCGGCCTTCTTGTCGGCTTCGGCCTGGGCGACAGCGGCGCTGTCAACCGGAGCCTCTTCCTTCTTGGCTTCGAGAACTTCGGCGGCGGCAGTGTCCTTGGCCGGTTCTTCGGTTACGGCAGCTTCGGCAGCCGGGGCAGCTTCTTCAGCAGGAGCGGCGGCTTCTTCGGTTGCGGGTGCATCGGCAGGAGCGGCAGCTTCGGCAGCAGGAGCAGCGGCTTCAGCAGCGGGAGCAGCAGCTTCGGCAGGAGCAGCGGCTTCAGCAGCGGGAGCTGCTTCAGCGGGTGCAGCAGCTTCAGCAGCGGGAGCTGCGGCTTCAGGTGCGGGAGCGGCTTGGGCAGCGGGTGCTGCTGCAGGTGCTGCGGCTTCGGCAGCGAAGACCATTGCGGATGCAACCAGGGTTGCCAACAGAATCTTCTTCATCATGATATGTCCTCTTTGGGTTTAAAACTTTTATGTTCAAAAAATAACACTTCTATTTGCGATTGTACTTAAAAAAGTTGAAAAAAGTAAAAAAAATGCTCCATTTTGACCTTTCATCGGCTTTTTTTGCAAAAAAGTCCCCCATGTTGGGCGGGACCGCTCCATCTAGTCAGGGGAAATTAGACGAGAGGCGAGAGACTAGAGACGAGAGAAATTTTAATTTTATAGAGTAACGAGCTATGTAAAACTCAAAACCTTTAACCACAAAGGGTGCCTTAGGCGCCCGAAAACAAACCTCAAACCCGACTACTACTATGGCATTCAAGTACGAAGCGACCGTGCAACACGGCAAAGACACTACCGAATACGTGAACCTCGGAAAAGACGGCATCTCCGTCACCGAATTCGAAGGCAAGAAAATCCTGAAAGTGGCCCCCGAGGCCCTCACCAAGATTGCCCAGGCGGCATTCGAAGAAGTGAGCTTCAGGCTCCGCCCGGCCCACACCCAGAAGGTCGCCAAGATTCTCCAGGACCCCGAAGCGAGCGATAACGACAAGTTTGTCGCCCTCACGCTTTTGAAGAATGCCTGCGTGGCCGCCAAGGGAATCCTCCCGTTCTGCCAGGATACCGGTACCGCCATCTGTATTTGTCACAAGGGCCAGCAGGTCTGGACCGGCTGCGACGACGCCGAGGCCATCTCCGAAGGTATCTACAACGCCTACACCGGCAAGAACCTCCGTTACAGCCAGATCGCTCCGCTCACCATGTACGAAGAGAAGAATACGGCTTGCAACCTCCCGGCCCAGATCGACATCCATGCCGAAGAAGGCGCCGACCTCAAGTTCCTGTTCGTCGCCAAGGGCGGTGGTTCCGCCAACAAGACTTACTACTGGCCCATGACCAAGGCGCTCCTCAACCCGAAGTCCCTTGAAAAGTTCATCAGCGACAAGGTGAAGACGCTCGGTACTGCGGCCTGCCCGCCGTACCACCTGGCCATTGTGATTGGCGGTACTTCTGCCGAAATGAACACCCACACCGTGAAGCTCGCCAGCTGCGGCTACCTCGACGACCTTCCAACTACGGGTTCCGAAGGCGGCCGTATGTTCCGCGACGTGGAAATGGAAGAGAAGGTTTTGCACATCTGCCAGAAGACGGGCATCGGTGCCCAGTTCGGTGGCAAGTACTTTGTGCACGACGTGCGCGTGATCCGCTGCCCGCGCCATGCGGCAAGCTGCCCGGTCTCCATCGGCGTCAGCTGCTCCGCCGACCGCAACATCAAGGCGAAGATTGACGAGAACGGCCTCTGGCTCGAGAAGATGGAACACAATCCGGAACAGTACCTGCCGAAGGGCGACGCCGTGAACATGGCCCCGGCCGTGGAAATCGATCTCGACCGCCCGATGAAGGAAGTCCTGGCCGATCTCACCAAGTATCCGGTCAAGACCCGCCTGAACCTCAAGGGCACGATGATCGTGGCCCGCGACATGGCACACGCCAAGATTGCCGAAATCTTCGACAAGCAGGAAAAGGGCGAGGCTCTCTCCGATATCGAGAAGACGGTTCTCGAAGTCGTGTCCAACCACCCGATTTACTACGCCGGCCCGGCCAAGACGCCGGAAGGCATGCCCACCGGAAGCTTCGGCCCGACGACTGCTGGCCGTATGGACCCGTACGTGATGCGCTTCCAGAGTAAGGGTGCCTCCATGATCATGGTGGCCAAGGGCAACCGCAGCCAGGACGTCACGGACGCCTGCCACAAGTACGGCGGCTTCTACCTGGGCTCCATCGGTGGTCCGGCGGCTATCCTCGCCGAGCAGAACATCCTCTCCAACGACATCGTCGCCTTCCCGGAACTCGGCATGGAAGCCATCCGCAAGATCACGATCAAGGACTTCCCGGCGTTCATCCTTGTCGACGACAAGGGCAACGACTTCTTCAAGGACTTGCTGTAATCCTGCGATATGCTCCATGTGTTCCGCCACGAGATACGTCTGATATTCAGGGAACCCCGGTTCTGGATTCCCTTTATCATCCCTCCGGTCATTCTGGCCGCATCGCAGGGAATCGCAGTGTCTCGTTACGGCGGGCAAATCATGGAGGGCATGGAAGGTTACATGATGCTCCTGCTAGGGTGCATCATGGCCCCGATGGGGGCGCCTTTGGCTGCCGACAGCTTTGCGGGGGAACGTGAGCGTGGTTCGCTGGAATTGCTGCAACTGTCGCCGGTCGCTCCCGCGAAAATTTTTTGGGGCAAGCTATTGGCGGTCATTCCGTTCCCGGTGGCGTTTTCTCTGCTGGTGCAGATCGCCTACTGGTTTGCCCATCCCGCAGTTTCTACCATGGAGGCTGTCGCCTCCATCTTTGGGGCAATCTCGGCAGTGCTTATAACGAGTGCTTTTTCGCTGGTGCTTTCGCTGCGGGTCAAAACGGTGCGCGCGGCAGCACACCTTTCCCTGTTCGTGGTGGTCCCGCTGCTGTTGCTGGTCCAGTTGGGACATGATGTTTTTTTGCAGGGGTTGCTAATTCCGGTGGTCGTCCTTGCCCTGTCTGTGTTGCTCTGCGCTTTTGTCGCTTTCGTAAGTTCGCGAAAGTTTGTGAGTTTGTAAGTAAAAAATCAAGATAATGGAGAATGCCCCCGCTTTTGGCGGGGGCATTCGTGTAGGGTAGCTATAAGCCGGGTTCTGTACCTTCGAAAGAAGGCGATGACCATCTCTCTGGGTCAGTCGTTACCGACCGCCTCAAGCGACCTACCCGGATGTCCAACAGCTGCGGGCAGCAACTGGTCCTTGCGGACGGACTCCTGCTTGGTCTTGCACCGGATGAGGTTTACCGTGCCATCCCTGTCACCAGGAATGCGGTGAGCTCTTACCTCGCCATTTCACCCTTACCGGACAAAGGCCGAAACCCTTGTCAGGCGGTTTGCTTTCTGTTGCACTGTCTGTCGCGTTTCCACGCCTGGACGTTATCCAGCATCCTGCCCTGCGGTGCCCGGACTTTCCTCCAGCATTGCTGCCGGCGGCCATCCGCTACCCAGCGCAAATATAGATTTTTGTAGTGTTGTCGCCAAGGCCCGTATTTTTCTATATTGGCGGAGTCATCATGTCTAGATTGCTTGCTTGTGTTTTTTTATTAGCGGCGCTCTCTTTCGGCGACGCTTTTTCTGAGGATTCGTCCGCAGTTTTCCGTGTGGATTCCATTCGCTACGACATCGGAGATGTATTCGATGATTCGAAAAGCCATACGAAATATGACAAATGGGCTTATGACCTCTTGAACTGGATTCATATAGAAACCCGTGAACACACCGTCCGCAAACTGCTCCTGTTCGACGAGGGCGATTCCGTGAATCTGGATTACCTCCTCGAGTCGGAACGCTTCCTGCGCAGTCAGAGTTTCCTTTCGGATGCAAACATTTCCATGTCTCAGGAAAATGGCAAGAATATCGCCAATGTGCACACGAGCGACAACTGGACGTTGACAATACCGATCGGTGCTGGCTTCTCGGGCAAGGAATGGACATACGATAACCTGAACTACAGCATCGGTCTCCAGGAAAGCAATTTTTTGGGATTTGGACAACTGCTGGGCTTCTATTACGGACATAACGAATACCGTGACATGTGGCAGGTGGAGTATGGCGATCCGCATTTTTTGATTCGCTACAACCAGCTGAACTTTCTGTATAGCCGCAATACCGACGGCTACACGGCTATCTGGAAAATGTATAAGCCGTTCCTCAGCAGGAACGTGAACCAGTGGGCGTATACGCTAGAAGGCTTGAAGAACAAGAGAATTGCTTATTATTATGGAAGTGGGGAATTGCCCCCCGGTGCGGCGCCTTTCGATACGACGGGGAAAAAAATCAAATCTTTAGCGACGTATAACGGCGAAAACCCCGTCAAGTTGATCAAGGTGGAAGACTTTATCGAGGACTCGCTGAGCCTCCGCTTGAGCCGCTCGTTTGGCGGCGTCCAGCGTAAACTCTACATCGGTGCGACTTACGATTACCAGCGACTGACCGGAAATTACGGACGTGTGGTTTCCAATCCGTTCCTCGATGGAGATGACATCTATGCCATCGACTCCGCTTCGGTGGTGGACGAGTGGGTGCCGGAACGCAAGGATTCTCGAATTGGCATGTACCTGAGGTATACCAACCTGCACTACGAGAAGATAAAGAATTTCCGCAATGTGAAGTGGACCGAGGACATTAACAAGGGTGCCGTGCTTGAAGCCCGTGTGTCCAAGAACTATGAACAGTTGGGCTCCGCGGACAATGACATCCGTCTGGATTTTTTGTCGAATCTGTACCTGGGGCGCGACTGGAACCACCTGAACCTTGCGACGGTGATGAACCTCTATCTGGACCATGGCCATCGTCGCGATTTCTACGGCGCAATATCGGGGGAATATATATTCCACCCGAGCAACACGTTCTCTACGGTGCTGAAGGGAAAGGCTGATTTCTACCGGGATGCCCGTTACGGGTACCAGCTGTCGCTAGGCGGCGCGGACGGGGGCTTTGCCGGGTTCCATACGGGATTCTATGCCGGGCAGGCGCGTGTATTTGCCAACCTGGAACAGCGCTTCTTTACGGATATCGAGATCGCGACGCTCATGCCCGTGCTTGTCGCGTTCGGCAGTGTCGGCGAGACGGCGTGGGAATTCAAGGATATCAATCGGAAAGACCTGATTTACGTTGTCGGTGTCGGTGCGCGTTTCGTGCAGACGAAGTCCATCAGCCACCTGGTCAACAAGTTTGACGTGACCATTCCGCTGAATGGCGTGGAAAAAGGCGAGCGGCACTACTCCATAACGGTAACGAAGGAATTGTAGAAAGGGCAAGGCGAAATGACGAACGAAGAGAAAATCGAGCTCAAGAGAAAGTGGAAGAATATCTTCCTGCGCATCGAAGTCATCATCGGTGTTATCGCCGTAATCTTCGGTATCGGTCTGACCGTGATGGTGTGGAAGGAAGGCTACTTTGTCGGCGCGCTGATGCTCGTGGTGACAGGCATCATCAGCATCTTCTTGGGGCTCAAGGAACTCGTGCTGCCGAGCGACAACATTTTCCATTGGCAGTCGCTGTTCTTCATGATCGTGCGCCGCGCGTTCTTCTTCTTGAACGTCGTGCTCACCGCGCTCGTGTTCGGCACCATGACGCAGTTGCTGGGATGATACAGATAACTTTTTTTGGATATTTTATATTGGACACTGTAGTATATCTGCCATTTTGTAAGAAAAATGGCAATTAACGTAAAATAATTAATCCTTTACAACTAAATTAGTTTAAGACTCTTGACAAAAAACTTATTTTTTTCTTAAAATTTTGTTGGCATAGTTCTGTGCTGTATGGCATAGAATTGGACTTTAGAGTTTTCGGCTCTTATTCTCAAATCTTGAACAACCACTTTCAGTCTGTATGAGAATGAGGCGGACGCTCCCGTCCCGTTGGGGGTGTGGGTTGTTTTGCTTATATTGTATGGAAAGGCGTAGTTGCCCGTAGATTTGGTAAGCGCTGACAAAGCCACGCCTTTTTTGTTTGCGAAAAAGGGCGTTTGTCTTGGAGTATGGGTGTTGAAAAGGATGGGATAATGAAAAAAGGAATGGGATTCCTGTGCAAAGTTGTATGCTTTGCGATAGTGCTTTTGTGTGCGGGTAATTTATCTGCAGCTGTTGTTGAGCCGGTTACGGGGACCATATATATCCTTCTCGGCACATCGAGAGGTGGACAAAATGCTACCGACTGGCAGGGTACGGGAATTAAGGGCTACATTCAAAAGAACGTTCTCGGTGCTGCTGGCGATACTTCGCTTGTTTACGAAACCTATTACGATTTGTCATCGGGAACTCCGGCTGACTTTGCGAAGAATCGTCTTTTTCGTTCTTCGGGAACGTCAATCTTTGATTCTGCACAATTGAAATGGTTCAGCGAGTCAAAAAAATCTGTTGTTGTATCGCAGCGGAAATATTACAAGAATTTGTCTGCGTTGAAATTGGCTCGTCCGGATTCGGTGCCTTCCCGTTTTGTCGTTATTGCTGACGGTGCGGCGGGCCTTGCTGTACGTGAGTATATACAAAGTAATGTGTATAAAGGCGAAATTTCCAACGTCTTGTTCTTTAATACTCCCCATGAAGGCACGGGTTTTGCTGACCAAGTTGTTTTGCGGGGAACGAACGGGCTAGATAGAGGCTCCGATAACTCAAAGTATGCAGAACTTATCCCGCTTGCGCTCGCGGCGTACATCGTGGGCGGGGTTTCTGGTTTGCAGGACTTCATGATATCACTATTGAAGGATGCCGTAATGGGTATGGCTTACAGTATTGATGTCGATGACGTGTTTTCCGGTGATTCTTTGCTTTATGGTTATGCTGCTGGCAATGCCTCAACTTGGTATTTGACACTAGATGCCTCGGAAAACGACGATAAGTATGATGAGGCGTTGTCGAAAAATTCCGTAGGAGCCGATTTCTTGCTCGGCAGTGTTCAGTTGCTGAATTCGTACTCGATGAATTCTGGGTATGGACACCCCTTATACAATGTTGTTTATTCGTATGGATTGCCGAGTATTGGCAACGGACGTAGGACTCTCCCTGATTTTGTGGAACAGGCTAAATCCCGTATTTCGATGTCTAAACTTTCTCGGGTGCTTGCTGATTCACTTGGCAATACGTTTGGAATAGACTTGTCGTCGGCGTCTGCTTCTGTGCGGGCTCGCTTGGATTCGATGGCTCGCGATATTCTTTCGGGCAATACGGCTAAGCTTTCGCAGAAGTACAGCGAGTATTCTTCTCAGATTTCTATGGCGCTCAAGGTTGCGGAAGGGGTCAAAGAAATCCGCAATATGAAATTTAACAAGGACGATGTTCCCGGTAGCCTGTACAAGTTGCTCCGCGTGGTAGAAACGTTCATCCCAGATTCTTACAAGCCGGAGATGTATTCCATGTTCATGGAATGTTTTTCGCCAGAGGTCCGCGAGGCGTTTGTCCGTGCGAAGGATGACGTTCGCGAAGGTATCGCTTTTGCGGCGGCGAGCCTTTCGAATTACTCGCTGAACTTCTTTGACGAGGGTACGTTCGATGTGCCGTATTACAGTGCGATAGGCGAGAGCGTGAAGGCTTTCCGTGAGGCGGGGGCAGTACGCCGTGGCTACGATTTTGGCGATATTCTGGACAACCGTTCCAGTTATGCACCTGCGTATGCGTCCAAGCTCAAGGAACTTGCTGATTACCGCGACCTCCTTGCAGATATCGGCGACCTGGAGGCCGACCGCAAGTCGGTGGACCGGGCTTTGAACGTGGATTGTGAAATTGTGAATCTGGCGGATCCTGTCGCTGGAAAGGCTTGCAGTGCCGCTGAGTTCGCGGCGAACGTGGCGCTTGTGGGGGCAATCTCCTCGAAAACGGCAAAACTTGTCCGCAAATCTGGTGCACTCGCGCATACGCGCTCCCTCGCACTGATGGCTTCCGCTTACCATAAGAACGGTTTTTCGGCTTATGATTACCATCGCAGTGAGTATTCGGGTTCCGTCACCGACTTGGGGCAGATGCTCTCGTCGTTCCCGCGAGTCACGATTGCGTCTGTCCGCGATATAAAAGGTTCCGATACCCTTGTTGTTCCGCAGCTGCTTGATAGCAATAATACTCCTATAACGAATATAAATCTCCGTAATGTTGTCCCGGCGGGCAATTCGGCCTCCAGTATCCCTGCGATGGAGGTGAAAGATGTCACTTACGATTCACAGGGCAACCGTCTTGTCCGTTATGGTGAATTGAAAATGTTCTCCTCGACTGTATCCATGTCGAAAATTGTGTTCCAGATAGACGATTTGCATCCGGATAGCATTCGCTCCTTCAGCGTTGACTTCAACAATCGCGGCCAGATTATTTATGACAGGAGCGATACGGCATGGAATGTCTATTTCGAGATTGCATACAATCATGTGGCACCCTTGGCAGAATTGTCTACGAGCCCCGTGTCGCCCGACGGGCGGTTTGAACTGGATATAAAGTCGATTTTGAAACTCCACAATAATAAAAATCCGGGCTACATCCCGCTTTCGGCAATTATCGGCGACGGGACGAACGTACTCTATGTGTCTGTGGTGAACAAACTGGGTGTTTCTAGTTCTGCAATGTTCTCGTACCAGTTCCAAGCAACGGAACTGTTCGGGGTGGCTGGTTGGCCGCTCAACTACACTGAAGTTTCCCGTTTTGGCGATGTTTACGCGACGCTGAGCAACGTAGCTTATGACAATATGTCTGTCGATTCGGCGATGCTTAAGGTGACGCAGCTTTCTACTGGCAAGAAGGATTCCATCGTGGCGACGGTCCGTCTGACGAAATCCTCGTCGTCGGGCTCAAATTGGATGGCGTCTGCCAAGTTGGACTCGGCATTACGCAATATAATGCCTCTTTCGGATGGGGAGTACCTAATTGAGTGGGATTTTGCGATTGGCGTTACTCAGGCAGGTACGGTCAGTGTGTCACATTACATTGTTCCTTCCCGTGCTCGGTTGGATGCTACGCCGCCGGGGCTCAAGTTGCAAGTTCCCAACCACGTGGTGGGTGGGACCCTTGCGGACGCGAACTGGGCGAATGTGCGCGACACGCTCCGCAATGGTGCTTTGCGAGCTATTCGGGCTTATGTCGTCAACCTTTCTTCGGGTGTTGTAGATACCTTGTTCTACGAGGCGCACGTGAATGCGGAATTCCAGGATCTCCGTTGGAAACAGGCGCGTGTACCCATGGCCGAAGGACGTTACGCAGTCGTTGTGCAGGCGTATGACTACGCTGATCCCGATGTCGCAACAATGCTCTCGTTGCAGCATGTCGGGTTGGATTCAGGGCGCACCTCTTGGGCGAAGGTGATAGATGCATCTACGGGCAAGTTTATCCAGGGCATCAACGGAGTGACTCTCAAGGATACAATTTGGGTGGACCGCACGCCTCCCGTCGTTGTGGCGAGCTCGGTAAGTGTCCTTTCCGTTCCCGATTCCTCGCACACGGGATGTCTCGATTCGTCGAAGGTCTCTTCTGTCGGTTATCCTGTGTACAATTCATGTAATAGGCTTTCGCTCTCGTTTAATGTCCGCGACGTGCTCGCCAATCGCTCTGATGCACAGGTACGTGTGAAGCTGTTGTTTAAGGATTCCGTCACCAAGCACGAACGCACGTTTGATGATGTGCTGGAATGGAACGGCAATACGGGTCATTACAGCTTTATTGAGCCCGCTACGGGTCGCATCCGTGATGGCGTGTATACACTTACGGCCGAAATCCGCGACATGGCCGGAAACGTTACTAAGGAAAAACTTGCGGACAAGGTTGTGTTCGATAGGAGGGCGCCTTCGGTGAATCTCCGTGCGGGAGCATTCTTCCCGACGGATTCGTCCGTTACTGATGCCGTGGCGGATATTTCGCAGGCGGCCGACGATTCGCGCAACGTGTCGGCCGTCTCCTGCTACAGGATGCTCGAGACCCCGGATTCTACATTCGCATGGAAGTTTGTTAGAAAGGATTCTGCTTCAGCGACGGCGGACTTGTACAGCTTCGACATTCCTGTCACTGACTGGGCGCACGGCAGGGCCGACGGTCGGTGGTTCCTGCATGCACACTGTTACGATGCTGCGGGCAACCCAGGTTACGGCATGGACTACTTCGGTGTGGGGGCTCGTTACCCGCATATCACTTACCCAGGTGACACCATAAACTCGTTCTACTACGGCACGGTTATGATTAAGGGCGAAACGCCGAATCCATCGGTACAGGAACATTCCGATTTGGGAGTGTCTTTCGATGTGGAATGGAAACTTGACACCGCTACGACGTGGCGTACCGACGGGATTGAACGCATCACGGTCGGTGCGGGTTCGCAGGTGAGGGATCTAGCACTTTGGCACATCCCCGATTCGGTTTCTGGTATGTGTATGTTGCGTCTCTCGGTGCGTGCCTGCGACACCTGTGCCCCGGTAACGGACGTGAAAGAAGTGCCCGTGTACGGGTGGTACAATCCGCTGCTCGATACCGCTGCCGTGAAGGTTCTTGTCAAGGCTCCCTTGGGCCAGTCAGTCGGTATTTGGGATACGATTGGTATCACTCTCGACAGGCCGGGCGATACGGCACTCTGGAAACTGGATGCCCGCCTTTATGTGCGCTCGCAGTCGGATACATCCCTTGTTGAGGCGATGACCTATTCCGTGCCGCGCATGAGCGTGCCGCCGTTCTCCGGGGAACCCTCTGCACTTTCGGATGGGTTGCACGTATGGCAGAAGGGTGGTGCGTGGACGCTGCGCTGGTCTGGCACGGCGAAGGGCGCCATTGCCGATACGGCGGTGCTCGACTCTTTGCGTCGCGATTCCACGTACACGGTCCCTGCGAATGTGAAACGTATGGTTCCGAGGCTTGTGCTCAAGTATCGCGAGGGTACGTCCGTTGTAGGAGGCGTTCCGCCCCGCGCGCGTCGCGACACTGTTTCTGCGCCTGCCGTGTCGCTTGATTCCTTGGGCCTGGTGATTCCCGCTTACGATAGCGTTTTGGAATGGAATCTGGACAGCCTTGATGGAGACACGCTCCGCATTACGTTCAATTCTGATTCCGCGTTTATCGTGGACCTTTCTACTGTTCAAGGTGCCGACAGCATAATCTATTGCGGAGCCGCGTCAAGGTACGCCTATGATGCTGTCGCGGGGGCGTTTGGTGTTGGGACCCTTTATGTGCATCCGGACGAGTATGGTGTTCGCTTGCCTTGGAGGGGCATCGCCCGTACGGGACAGGTTCCCGGCAGCGATACGGTGTTCGCGAAGTTCATCGTGTATGCGCTCTCGGACCCGTCGCGCGTTGTCACCATAGACACGTCGTGGCTCTTGGTGCGGGCTTCTGTGGCTATGGTCGCTGTAGACACGCTTGCGCCCGCCCCGGCGGATATCTATTCTCCGAACACCTCGGGGCAGAAGAGTGTGTTCCGCTACGGGATTGCGGGCCTTGGCAGCCACGTGCGTACCGAAGTACTTTATGCCAATGACAGCGTTGCGAAGACGTTGGATACAAATCTGTTTGTTAAGGCGGGACTCTCTGATGCGACTTCCATGGTGTCGTGGGACGGAAAACTGGCTGACGGCAAGATGGCACCGCTGGGCGAGTATAGGTTCCGGATCTGCATCCTGGATTCTGCTGGGAATACGCTGTCGAGTATGGAGTCTAAATCGTTCCATATCCTGGATGGGAGCGGCGTAGTTGCTGTTGGCGCGGGCGGTGTCGGCGGTACGGTGGCCGAGTTGCTGATTGACGAAGTGTTTGAGGATTTGGGTGAGGCCCGTTTTGTGGGGAGTATTGATTACCTGATGAAGGTGCGCGAGCATGGCAAGTTCTTGCCAGAACATTACCGTACGTTCAATTACCGCTGGAGAGTGCCGACGGGCGCCATGCAGGCACCTGCGCTTTGGCGCAAGACACGATTTAGCCTTGGTATCCAGCGCCAGAGGGATAAATTTCCGGTGACCATCGCGGTGCTGCTAGCGACGGAGGGGTATGACTTGGTTGAAAGCCACCCTGGTTGTGCTCGACCTAATCATCAGTATCCGTACAAGATTGCCGTACTGAGGCGGACGCTTGATAAGAATAACCCGACAACAGAAGATATTTACCTGAATTCTATTTTCGACGTTGTCGGGTACGACCAAATCCGGTCTATTTTTAAGACGGATAAGGATTTCGTTTATCCTATGATTATGGGTGTCAAGGTGTTCCCGGAAGGGGTGTTTGGGGATATAAAAAAAATAATGAAAGAAACTGCTAATCGCTATGAGGCTGTTATGAGCCGCATTGAGCAAAGTATCGGGCTGTATAAAACCTCGTATATGCATTTTAACGACTCAACATTCTCGGTTGTGGGGAACGCTTTGTATGATAAAGGTGGAATGGCCTCAGTACAACTTCTGTGGGGTGCAGGAGGACGCTTGTACTATCCGAATGCTTCGCTTACGATATCGGATGTGTGGAAGGATTCTTATACTACGGAGCAATTGAAAGCTTTTTATTCTTCTAACACAACAAATCTTCATCATTGGTTTAATAATTTTGAAAACAAGCCTGTCCTTTGGGAGTCGGGCAAGTACGTGTATTCCGACACGGTTCCTCCGGTTCCGATGCATGGCATCGAGGTGCGCAACGGGACTGCTAATCAGCGTGCGTGTAACTGGGACACGTCTGCTACAGCATTGGCTGATGCGTCTATTTGCGGTCCGGCCACGCCAGAGAAGGCTTTTGACCCGGTGGAACTTGCGCGGTCCAAGCCCCATGCCAACATGCTTCATGTTACGGTTGGTTACGGGTACGGCTCCTATTTCACGGACCGTTCCTTGAGCGCACCGGGCGGCTGTGACGAGCATGACGATTCTGGCAAGGAAGTCATGATGAGGCTTACTTTCAAGGTAGATTCGTCCTATTGGGAGCCGCATTGGGGCTACACCAACCTTGCAAACGCCTTTGTGCGCTTTGACCCGACGAATACCACCCTTTACGGGGATGATGGCTATTTCTCTGCGAATAAGAAAATGGAAAGTAAACTCGGGCCTGGCTTCTCGAACTTCTTTGGCCCTTTGGGGTGGACATTCTCGGATTCCAGGGATGATGCGATGATTACGGCATTTGAAGCACAGCGTTTCCCGATGCACGGCTCAATTTCGAACCCGCTTTGGTTCCCTGACGAAAGGGATGACTCGGTCAAGATAACATACCCGTCGACATTCCGCTGGCACTTCTTCGGGGACGATACTGTAAATACGTTTGGTGCTGTGGCGGAAGGTGTTGACATCAATGGTACACCGTTCACTAAACAACTGACTAGTGATAACCGGTCTCATGACCAGAAAAGTTCCATTAGTGGGAATGTCTTGATAGACCCGCTAAACATAAGCTTCATGGTTGCTCCGCGGCTTTCTCCCGCAATGGCAATGGTGCAGGATACAGCAAAGTTTGGTGTGCCCTACCCGTACCCAAAACAGAATATTGGCGCTTTGGAGATGCCGGATAGCCTTGCTACTGATTTTAAATTTTATATAACGAAACGAGCCCGCGTCCACTTTGTCGTAGGTGATTGGAACGATGCTCGCTGGGATTCGCTCTATGTTGTGAGCAGTTCCTTGTTTATTCGTAATCCGGTTACGGACTCTAGCCTGTACCCTTCTTCGCCAATTGATTTTATTATTCCCAGAATAGAGTCTGTTGCGGTGGCCAATGGCAAAAATGTACTTGACACCTTCTACAGCTATTCCATTGATACGTCGCATTACGATGCTAATGGTTGTCCCGGTTATGATTACGTGAAAAATCCCGGTTGCTGGATGGTCCCACATGATTCCCTGCACATTCCAAATATAGATCCGCTTGGGTATGGCCGTTCTTCTGGCGTTCCCGTAAAAACTTTGACGATTGTTCAGACTGATAGTAATGGTAATTCCTCGCGTGAATCTTTCTGGGACATTGAATTGGATAGGACTGAAAATCGTTGGAAAATTGGTGTAGAAGGGTTCTACAAGACCGATACTCTCGGCTACGTATACTCGCGTGGCTCGGTGAAGTTCTCCGGTACCGACCGGTCGCATGTCGTCCCGCTGGACAGCGTCCTGTCGCAGAACAAGGATGTCTACAGGCACCATGCGGAGGATATCCCGTGGTATAGGGATAAGTCCTATTCTGTCGCGGGTATGTACCTGCGCGACACCTCGATTTCGGAAGACAGTCTTGCAGTGCATCCGTACCTGAGTGCCGTTATCGATTCCTCTTCAAAGGATTTCTATGTTACTTGGAATAAGCAGTCTCCGGATTCCCGCATGGCCGAAATCGCGACGTTCCGTGGCCGCGTCCCTGGCGATTCCGCCTACTGGCGGTTGCAATACGTGGACGGTGCCGGCATCCGCGAGGTGATTGCCGAGGGTGTCCAAGAAACGGTTCCGAGTTCAGCATCGGATTCCGTGCTCGCTCGTTATGATTTGAGCCATTTGCAGGGAACGATCACGTTTGAACTCCTGTACGGCAATCCTAACGGGACATTGTTCCGCATTGATAAGGTTGTCCATGTAGGGGATCGTGTAAATCCGGGTGACAGCGCCTACGTACAGGCCATGTACGGCAATGCGGGCGTACAGTTTGGCGAGGGGGCGTGGGGCCCGGATCCGGTCGATGTGACCGTGCGTGCCGTCGCTCCAGATGAATACCTCTACGACGCCTTCGGGAATCTCGATATCGTGGGCCCGGTGGTGGAGGTTCTGCCGTCGCACAACTTTGGCGACTCTTTTGTCCAGTGGCCCGAGGTGCGAGTGAAACTCCTGCGTGAGGAAATTGGAAATCGGAATGTTTCCGAACTCAAGATTTACAAGCCCGATTCCTCAATTCGAAAGATTGTGCCGCTTGATGTACAGTGGGCCGAATGTTTCATAGAAAAGCTTTTGCCGGTACTCAAGGATTCCTCCGTTTCCTGTGACACGTCCGTTGCTGCGTGGGACTATGTCTACCTCAAGGCGAAAACGTCTTCGTTCTCGGAATTTATCGTGCTCGACACAGCAACGGCATCCTCGTTCGAACCTGTCATAACGCCCGTTCTCCCGGATACCTTGCTCTGTGCGGAGCCTGCGCTCGATACCGTTTGGGCGGGTACGTACAACGGAAAACTGGAATTCGCGAACCCGTGCGTGGGTCGCGGCAACTACCTGCTGCAATTGCGTACCGACAATGCTGTCGCTGCCGAGCATAGGGGCATGTTGGCCGGAACTACCATTGCGTGGGAAATGCGTAACGATGACATTTGGCTCCCGACGGACATTTACACGTCCCGTGTTGATGTCTATGGCGTGGACGGCTCGTTGGAGTATTTGCGCGGTCCCATGGTTCGCATTGACTCGCTTCAGCCCATGCTTTACGATATGGATGTAGCCCTCGCTGATGGCAATAGCGGTTCCCGTGTGGTGACTGTGTCTGCATCGCTTGCGGATTCTGTGAGCGGGGTCGCCCGGGTGGTGTTTGACGTACGCTTCGGTGGAAGGGTTGTGGAAAATCGCATTGTGTCGTTCGGTGGAGTGCCCGATACGGTACTTTATGAACAATTCGTGATTTCGCCTGCGTTGTTGTATGGTTGCATGGGGTGCCGAGTCAATGTCGACGTTCGCATCGAGGATTTGGGACAAAATCATGTTGAATCATCATGGCGCTCCGGGCAAATTTATCCTTTCCCATCATCGCTTGTGCTGTGGTATCCGATGTCAGAAGGAAGCGGAAATGTTGCACACGAGATAGTCAATGGTGCACAATTTAGTTTTTTCCTTGGTACTGTGACGACTCCTTGGGCGTATGGTGGAAGGCTGTCTTTCCTAGATTCGGTAGACCGTTCCTTGGAGCATAAAATCCTTCATGTGGACTCTGTGACTCCGGTGAGCATCGAGTTTGACGCAATTATCGGTGGAGTCGATGGCAACGTATTTACTTGGAATGGAAATGGAGATACGCTGAAATGTGGAGTGCAGAATGGACGGCTTTATGTTGATGCTGGCTTGGGACCTGTCTCATTTACTCCGGTGGTTGGTACGGGTGCTTCTGCTCGCTACGTATTTGTGTTTGACAGTTCTTATGTTTCCCTTTATGTAGACGGGAATTTTGTCGAGCAGAAGATTCTTCCGGGCGGTTTCGCTTTGCGCAACGATGGACGTCCTGCGTTGGGGCGTCTGCTTGGTGGAAAAGGTTCAGCCTTCTTCCGTATGTCGGATCTTCGCATTTATCGTTCTGCACTTACTGCGGAACAGGTGCACGACTTGTATGTCGGGGCTCCTCTGCCTGATGAACCGGATACTTCCGTGGTCGATTCTACTCCGGTCCAGCTTGCGATCCGCGCCGTGGAACTCGATTCCGTGTCCGGCCTCGTGGTGGACCAGTCGTGTGCCCTGCCCGGTCGTTCGTACCTGCGCCAAGGCTCAGGGACTTCCGGCAAGGCCGTCTGGAACGTGGACGCCCCGCGCGCCGGGAACTACGCCCTGTATGTGTTCGGTCGCGGTTATTCGTCCGCCAATTCTCGTGTGGAAGTTTCCGTGAACGGGGTAGATGTCGGCACGTATGGTCTGCGGCCCTCTGGCCTGTGGGAGAGTGTACGCATGGGCGACTCGCTCCTGTTCTCGCTCGACTCCGGCATGAACCGCGTCAGGCTGCGTCCGCGCGGCGGTGCCGAAATCGCGGGAATCGCGGCGATTTCTGGTCCCTCTCTCCCCGAGGCACACCTCGTGGACTACGGCCAGTCCGGTTGGGCCGCTCCCGAGCCGAGCGTCGAGGCCCTCATCCATTACGACAATGTTTATGACCTCACTTGGGCCCGCCCGAGAATAAAGCTGCGCAATCTCACTGGTCAGTACATATATGGAGTGCGTATCCGTTATTATTATTCGGGCGAAGGTCCTGCGGTGGCTGCGACGTCATGGTATCCGCAGGGTCCGATGTCAGTGGTACACGATGCCGGTGATGTCTACTATGCTGAATATGCGCTCGCCCAAACTATTCCTCCGCATGGTTACGCAAATGGCGGTGATGACATCCAAATTGGACTGTATCGTACCCCGAACAACAAACCATGGAATATCTATGACGACCCGAGTTACGAGCATGGTTCTACTTATGGCTATGTGGAAGCGAAGGGCGTCGTCGTGCTGGATTCCAAGGGTGAGATGCTCAACGGCTGGAATTGTGTCGATGACGGCATGCCCGCGACAACCCCCGCATCGGGTATCCGAGCGCTCGCTGCCGACGAATCTAATGAGCCTTGGAAGTACGGCACCCTCGCAGTTTCCGTCGAGAATAATGGTTCTGACAGTATTTCCGGCTTCGAGGTGCGATACTACTACCGCGATGCCACGGGCACGATGGAATCGCCCGACTGGTACTACCTTGGCCAGGGGATGGGTGTTGCCTCGGCGTCTCGAGTGGCTGCGGGCGGCAACCTTTACTATGTTTCTCTAGTGTTCAACAACCTAGTCCTCAAACCGGGTAGGCGTTCGGATGCCGTGAAGTTTGGGCTCCATGCCCAGGGCTGGTCCGAGTCCGCGTACAGTGCATCCGACGACCCGTCGCACCACGGAATCGGTACGGGCCAGAACTTGCAGGTGGCGGATTCCGTGGTTGTGCTCGACCTGAATGGGAATTTGCTTTGGGGTGGCGTACCACGGCCGAATTTCCAGAATAACGTTGTCGCAAGCGATTCCGGTGCAAACCGCGTGACTCGCGTGGGCGACATGGTTTACGTCAACATTGACCAGACGGGGTATTACTACCTCGAAGTCGTAGATGCCTTTGGAACGGTGAAAAACCGCATTTTCGAGGGAACATGGAATGTCGGCGAGCATACGGTGCAGATACCCGCATCTGCGATGAGAGCCGGCCGCTACATTGTGCTGAGACGTGGAAATACCATACTTAACTGGCAACTGTTGAAATAGGGGAATTATTATGAAAAAACTCATTTTAGCTCTTACATTTTTTGCGACTGCGTCTTTTGCGCTTTCCCTTGATCAGGTCCGTGCAGACTTAAAAAAGTCCGCATTGACCCGCGATTCCGTGGAAATGAACATCAGGACTACGGTCAACACTCCTGCGGGTAAGCAGGTGGTCTCCATCTACATGGTGCAAAAGGGTGCATCCAAAACCTTTACCGAGATGAAATCCCCTCTCCTGAACCAGCGCAGTATTGTGAATGGTTCCCGCATGAAGGTGATTGATTTGAAAACGAAAAAATCCCAGATATTGCCGTACAATGGTGAGGCTCTAGAAGTGCAATCCTATACGAAATTCAACCCACTCGATTCTGGCAATTGGCAAGAACCCGTCCTTGTATCGGGTAATCTGTATTCAATTGCCGGTGACAAAGGAACGTTGTATTACGATTCTGCAAAAAAGCGTATAGAAAAAATCGAGAGCAATGATGCCGAAAAGAACACGTTGACCACTTTTACCTACGATGCCTCGGATAACCTCAAAAAGATGGAAGTCTCGGTAATCGTATCTGGAGTCGAGACCAAGGTGACAACGGAAATTCTTGCTTTGCGCAGTTCTGCAAAATTCCCGGATAAATTGTTTGAATTCTAAAGATGAATCCTAAGGCTGTTTCTTCTTGGGTTGACCTATAGGGAACTTTTGTCTAGTGTACTCCGTCCGCATTGGCGGACGGTTTTTCGTTGTACCAGGTCTGGATTTTTTCGCGGGCGGGCTCGTCAAATGCGCCTGCGTCCGCGAGGATGTTCTCGGCCATGGTGAGCGTCTTGGAAATCAGTTCCTGGTCGGCAATCCAGTCGAACCAGCGGAACACCCAGGCTCCGCTCTGCTCGTTGCCTTCGAGGTTGCCGGCACCGCGCGTCTGCAAGTCGATTTCGGCGATTTCGAACCCGTCTTCGGTGCCCGCGAATTTCGTGAGCCTCTCCATCGAGGCTTCGGCGGCATCGCCCGGCGGCAACATCAAGAAACACCATGCCTGCACACTGCCGCGGCCTACGCGCCCGCGTAGCTGGTGGAGCTGGGCCAGGCCGAATCGGTCGGGCTGGTCGATGACCATGAGGTTCGCGGCAGGGACGTTCACGCCGACTTCGATGACGGTGGTCGCGACGAGAATCTGGATTTCGCCTTGGGCGAACTGCTTGAGGATTTCGTCGCGCTTCGCTTCGTCCATCTGTCCGTGGATTCCCTCGACGCGGAGTTTTTTACCCCTGGCGGTTTCGGCCCGCGTGACGTCGATGTAGCTGCGCATTTCCTTGACGATGTCGTCGACGCTGTAGGCGCCCTTTTCGTCGCTCCCTGAATTCGCCGAAGCGCCCGAATCGTCGGCATTCACGCGGCTCACAATCCAGTAGCAGAGATTCCCGTTTGCGGCTTCGCTGCAGATAAACTTTTTCATGTCGTCGCGCTTCTCGGATGGTACGAGGCGCGTGCGGATGGGCTTGCGGCCTACGGGCTTGTCCTTGATGCTGATGACTTTCAGGTCGCCGTAGAGCGTCATGGCGAGGCTGCGCGGGATGGGGGTGGCGCTCATCACGAGCATGTCGGGGTATTCGCCCTTTGCGAGCAGCGCTTCGCGCTGGCCCACGCCGAATCGGTGTTGTTCATCGATGATGACCAATCCCAGGTTACGGAATGCGACATCCTTGCTGAACAAGGCGTGGGTGCCGATGACGGCCTCGCAAAGGCCCATCTGCAACTCTCCCAGAATCACGTTGCGCTCGGCGGTGGATGTGGCGCCCACCAGAAGTTGCAGGTGCATCCCTGCTGCGTCAAAGAACGGCTTGAGCGTCTTGTTGTGCTGCCGTGCCAAAATGTCGGTAGGCACCATCAGGGCGCACTGTTCGCCCGCGCCGCACACGGCGAGCATCGCGAGCATGGCGACAACGGTCTTGCCGCTGCCGACATCCCCTTGCAGCAACGCATGGAACTGTTTTTTCCCGTTGAGCCCTGCGACAATCTCGTTCAGCGCTTTGTCCTGCCCGTCGGTGAGCTGGAAGGGGAGCGCTGCGCGCGCCTGCATGACGCGGCCCAGGTCGACTTGCCTTTCGTGGCCGCGCACCATCTGGTTTTGCCGCCTGCGGATCATGCGCAGGCAGAATGGCATGAGTTCCAGAATCTTGAGTTCGCCCTTGGCCTTGCGAATTGCCGCAAAGTCCGCGGGATTGTGCAATACTCTCAGGTTGTCGAGGACTGGCGCGAAGTGCAGGTAGTCCGTGAGTTCGCGCGGGCAGACTCCGGGGAGCGTGAGGCCCGGGAACTTGAACACGGTGGCGTACAGCTGCCTGAAAAATTTCTGTTCCATCCGCGCTTCGCGACAGGCTTCGCTGATGGGGTAGACGGGGAGGATGCGCCCGTTGAATTCTTCGCCCTCGTCGAAGGGCTGCATGTCGGGGTGCGTGATTTGCAGGCCCCTGTAGTCGCCGACGGTGCCCGTCACGAGCCAGTGAGAGTCTGGCTTGATTTTCTTGCTCCAGAAGTGGCAGGCCTTGAAGAACAGGAGCGAAATTTCCCCCGTGCCGTCGGAAAACGATGCGATGAATCTCGATGTCCGCCCGCGTACGATTCCGGCGCGCCTCACGGTGCCGATCAGCACGACCTTCTCGCCGACCCTGCAGTCTGCAATTTTTGAAACCTTCGTCTGGTCCAGGTAGGTGCGGGGGATGTTGTAGAGCAGGTCGCTGACGGTGAATATTCCCGTCTTGTGCAGCGCCTCTAGTCTCTTGGGGCCGAGCCCCGGTAACTGCGAAAGGTCCATGCCGGCCCTACTGCTTTGCCTTTGGGGTTGCTGCGGAGGTGTCGGTTTTCGGGACTTCTGTCTTTGTCGGGACGGCTGCGGCGGAATCTGCGCGATCCTTTGCTTTGCTGCGGGCCGTCTGTCCGATGATGTTCATGTTCTTCCACTTGATGAGTCTGACAGGGTTGCCGTTCTCGTCGTAGACCTTGATGCCCTTGGTGTTGATTGCCTTGATGACCTTGTTGAACTTGTCGATGATGGAATTTATCTTCTCGACGGTCTGCGTTGTCTTCAGGATTTCTGCGGAGAGCGTGTTGTTCTCGATATCCGTGATGGCCTGGTTAGTCTTTTCTGCGGTTTCCGAAATGGTTTTCACCGTGTTCTGGAGACCGTCAAGTTTTTCGTTCACGGCGCTTGTTGCAAGTCTTATTGCGGAATCTGCCTTTACCGTGGCTTCGCCGATGCTCTGGCTCGTCTGGTTGATCTGGTTGAACAGTTGCATTATTTGGGGCGACATCTTCGCCGCTTCCTGGTCGGCGCTATCCAAGAAGGCCTCGATGGCGCTGAATGTCTGTTCGAATGCTTCGGGTGCGGACTGGTGGGTCGAATCGCCTTCGGTGATGACGTGGATGACGTCCCGGATGATGATAATCTGCTGGTTGACGTTCTCGATGAAGCGGAGCGCCTCGGCGATGCCCGGCTCGAAGTGCCCGGTGAATACGTGGTCTTCCGGCAGGATTTTTCCCGTCTTTGACGGGGTGATTTCTAGGCGACGCTGGCCCATAAGGGCAAAGTTCACGTTGTTGAATTCCGTTCCTTCGCGCAGGATGATGGGGTCGTCGAACTTGACCGTGATGCGGGCCCTGTCCCCGAGCCAGGTGACAGTCCCGATTGTGCCGACCTTGAATCCGCGGATGACGGCGGGGTCTTCGGGTTGCAGGGATCCGAGCTCGTCGAAGTCGACGATGGCTACGTGGCTTACACTTTGCTGTGCCGTGTACATACTGTAGGCAATGTAGGCGAAGAGGGTGATTATCGCGAACATCGATATGTAGCCGAGGGCCCTGTTGGAAATCTTCATGTTTTTGAATATAGTAACTATCTCGCAGTCCTGTTTACTTGCCCCTAATCACTGACCACTTTTTTTGCTACATTTATTCCGTCTAAAAATTTTCTCAAAGGACATTCAAAATGGCTAAAACAGAATCCAAGAAGAAAGTCGTCCTCGCTTATAGCGGTGGACTCGATACTTCCATCATCATCCCCTGGCTCAAGGAAAACTACGACTGCGAAGTGATCGCTTTCGCCGCCGACCTCGGTCAGAACGACTTCCCGGACGCTAAGGCCCTCGAAGACAAGGCT
>JAGCPF010000050.1 GCA_017642335.1 Fibrobacter sp. | reverse complement strand
GCTGCGCAGCAAAGGACTTTCAGAAGAATTAATTGCAGAAGTCCAGGCAGAAATCGACACACTTCAGAAGAAGCGCCGCGAACAGGCATAAATCAAACGCATTCATACGAACGGTTCCCGAACGGGAGCCGTTTTTTCATTGCAAAAAAGCAGAAGAAATGCGCACGACAAGGCGGCTTGCCTGCTGGCGAAGATTAGTATATATTTGAAGGAGTACGTCACCAAGGACGTGCTGAAGGAGCTCGACATGGCATTCGTAAGCATCGGACAAAAATACGGTTTCGTGAGTGCCGGAGACGAATTCCGCAAGGAACTCGCGGAAGCCCGAACCGAGGAACAAGCGAAAGCGCAGAAGCTAATTGCCAACGCACGCTCCGATGAGCAAGCGAAAGCGAAAGCCGATACGGTAGCTGCGCTGCGCGAAATGGGAATACCCGAGAATCAAATCGAAGAGGTCCAGGCTCGAATCGACGCACTTCAGAAGAAGCGCCGCGAACAGGCATAAATCAAACGCATTCATACGAACGGCTCCCCGACAGGAAGCTGTTTTTTATACAAAAAGGCCCGCGGCTAGCGCGGGACCTAAAGCCAATAACATTACTTTTGTAGACACTTATTCGATAGCCGCCGCCCCGGCAATGATCTCTTCGGAAACGCCCATAGAACGGAGGTAATCTATCCGTTTAGCTGTGCGGTCGGAGGCCCTCTTTTCGGCTTCAGCTTCGCCTTCGGCACGTCCTTCCGCACGGGAGCGTTTCTTCTCGACGTACATTTCATAGTTTCGGTCGCTCATGTTCTTCGCCTCGCTTATAAGGAAGTCCTCTGTAAAAATACTCAATTTCGCACATTCGTGCAAGTGGGCAAACATCGAGCCTTCCGGCACGGGGAGCGGACACTCCTTGTTCAGCCCGTCGATTACGCGAAGCCACTGCGCCAGCATACTGTTGTCGGAAAGGTATTTTCCATTCAGGAACTTGGGAATCTCGACAAGCGTGATGGTCTGTTTCTTGTAAAATTCCTCGTTTTCCTGATTCTTGAGGCGCACATGATGCCGATAGTTGCTCGATTCGGGGAACCCGCTGAACATCTGGAGGCTCACGAGGTTCAAGTTACGGAGTTTGTAATCGTTGCCCTTGATACGACTCGCCACAGTATGCTTCGCGGTATAGAACACAAGGCGGTCACTGTAAGTTCCGTCGTCTACATGTTGCACCTCGAGGACGATGCGATCCATGCCTTGGTCCATCGCCACGATGTCTGAGATAATCTCCTTGCTGAATGCCCCGGGCACAGCAGGATTCACAAATGCGAGACGCTCTATACAGTCGCTGCCACAGAGGTTGAGAACCGCATTCAGGAAGTCTACGGTCATCCTCTCGTTCTCGGGGTTACCGAAAATCAATTTGAAGATGGAATCGTTGTAGATGTAGACGAACTTGTACTTCTCGCGATACTTTGCAATACAGGCGGAAACGTCGCCGCCAGCCTTGTGTGTCTCATTGATGTCGGCAAGCATGGCCGCATACTGTTCTTTTGTCATTGTGGATTCCTATTCGCGGGGACGCGCCCGCTACGCAAGCAGGACTTGTTCCCGCCTGTACCTATAGACGAAATTGCCGACTCTTTTTTCCAGAAAAAGATGTTTACATGGCAACGAACGGCTCCTGACGGGGAGCCGTTTTATATAGCAAAAGGACCCCGCGAGGTCCTTTTATAGGCATTCAAATTCTGTTCAAATCACGCATTAGTGATTTGAACACGGGTGTTTTTTATTTAACTACAACATTATTGCATTGTATACCAGAGGAAGTTCCATTGAGGTATACAGTATAATCCTTGTCGCTTATATTTTTGCTAATAGTCGTAGACGTTGATATATTTCCAGATGTTACGAAATTGCCACCTTCTTTCACAACATAAGAACAATTTGCACAATTCGTCACATCTATTTGGAGCCTGTAATTTGGAATCAAAGAGCATTTAGAGCCAATCAATGCTTTATTGCACTGTCTAGCACAACTAACTCGAGGTGTTTTTACCTTAAGTTCAGGATTAACGGGACAAGACACGTCTCCTTCCGTCAATCTAAATTCATATGTTCCTTTGTTTTCATTATTAGCAATAAAGGACGTCGGCATATCAATAGTAAGATTACTGTTATTATACATCCCCGAATTCCCTTCTGTAATTATTGTCCCAGCCGAATTTGTAATGATCCAGCGTTCATTTTCAGCAGTAAGGCCATTCACTTTAAACTTGATACCAGTTTCACCATATGCGTATTCTGCCTTGTTGAAAGAACAGCTACCAACATCGCCCAAATAAGCCTTTTCATTCAGCGTTCCAGAACAAACTTCATGATCATTGAATTCAAGTGTATATGTTCCGCTACCAGGAATATCCACAAACAAATCATTACTAGAAGTGATAATATGAGGCCATCCAGACAAGCTCCCTGCGTTGCCTATCGTATTACCAGCATTATGTTTAAGATTCGCATTCCATTGGCAACTGCCATTGTGGCATTTGTTAAACCTAACCTTGAATTGTGCCGTCTTATTGGAGGCAATTTCATCTATAGTAGAGCCTTGATCATCCACAAAGGAGCATTCAACAATATTATCATAGCTAAAGAACGGCTTCGCCTCACAAGTTTTGCCATTAATAGCAACTTCATACGGTTCATCCTTGTAAATATTGAAGCTAACATCAATGGATGAATTTCCCGTTGGATCCGTCTTTTCTGAAGAGACCAAATTACCCGAAGCCGACTTAATCGTGTATTGACAATCAGCACAGTTAGTCGTAAACGACAATGTTGCTTCGCCACCCCAAGTAGTTGTACTCCCAAAGCCGCAGTACGAGATTTCCGTTGCTTCGGGCTTGTAAGTTACACTGAAACCACAGCTGTCCTTAGACGACGTATATTCATCCGCGGCAGAAACACGGAACAGATATGACCTTGTTCCGGCTGCGCCCGGATCGGAGAAGGACAACGTAGAATGCCCATTATAGCCAGATCCTCGATCGAGTTCTTTACCGCCACTTGTTGAAATCGTCCAGTTGCAGTTTCCATCCTCGCAGCCACCTATTACGGGAGTAAAGGATATGGGATTCAAAGGATCCTGTCCCGTAATGGCCGTTGCGAGGCAACCGGAAGTATTCATGGATTTTATCGAACGAGTCGTCCACTTTACAGAGCAATTATTATCCCCGTATATTTTGAAATTAACCACATAGTTGCAAACGCCTTGATTGCATGTACTCATTCCTGCAGGAAGTTTATGGCTGACCTTAAATTCTTCCTTAAATTCAAAGGTCTCTGAGCCCTCTTGACGGTCCTCTTTTTTCACATCTATCACGTTTCCAAGGACATCTGTATAAACGACTGTTATAGAATCTAATATAGTTCCATTCCAGTATCCACCATTTTCAAAAGTTACGTCAGCTTCAAAGTATTCTCCATCATCTTTGGACACAATTTTTTCATTACTACAAGTTCCCTTTTCAGGTTCTCCAACGACCTTAAACACATTACCGCTAGAGCAACGAGAGCCCATTACATCTAACTGATACTCATAGATGGCATCCTTTGGCAACATGTTCTCCGGAGTATTTATACCACTGACAGGGAATTCATTTGGAAGCCCCGAAATAGCATCACCCGATTTATCAGAATAACCAAACTTCGACGGATATCGAAGCGTGTAGGGGCAACCTTCATCCGGGCAGTTGTTAACAACGAAACTAAACTGCGGAACACCGGTACCCTGCGGGGAATATTGTAATCCTGAAGATTGATTCACATAACACTGAATTTCCACGGGTTTAACTTCTTTCTCATCAGTCGTACATTCGCCCAACACTTCGCCTTTTTCATCCCTAGCAAGAACCTTGAATGCATATGTATGCGTCACAGATTGTCCATAAATTTCATGCTCAAAATCCTGCACAAAACTTTCACTACAAGGTTTAGACACTCTAGTTCCCGAAACTTCATAGCCGTCGGCAATCAAAATCATTTCACAACCACCCTCAGCCCGTTCAGGATTAACAATCTCAGCAGAAACTGTCCACGAAGAATCACTAAAACTATACGACGCATCATTGCAAGTAATGTGGAATTCATGTCGGCAAGAGCTTTCCACATGATCAACAGCAAATGCGGACGAGACATCCTTGAAAAGAATTGCGTGCAATTTTTGGGGATTGAAGCCCTGCTTATCCGAGACAGCAGCCACATCAATACTGTATTTAGCATCCCCAACCTGATCAACACCTAGTGCACTAATATTTTCATCTTCATCCACCAAGTAAGCTTTTATTTCAGATGTTGTTGGTTCGGTCAATGTAAACGAAACCACTGCATCGCGAACATTGTAAACGCCATCTAAAGTTACAACACGTTCATCGCCAGCATAGCAATACCCATTGCTCTTTTGTGAAAGCATTTCGGGGTATGACTCGCTACACTGTTTGTATTCGCCTACAATAAAGTCTCCGCAACTTGCATCATAAACATGTGAATTGTTATTATCTTCATTTCGTTTACAAACAACAACAATGGACGCATCATTTACATAGCCACTGGCCTTGGAGGTTTGTATCGGGTAACCATGGTACCCTTCCGTTTCAAACAAATATTTATCAGAATTGAGGGCTCCAAGGTTACCATAATCTCTTAATTTTCTTGACGAGAAATTATAAAGGCCCTTACCACTCTTTCCATCTGGAGCGCAAGCAACCTCATCACCTAAATTATGGAAAAGATCCCAATAACCTACGCTTTGAAGAATCTGGTGATACGTTTGTCCTCTAGGAATCGATTTTCCATATTCAAATTTATTAGAACTTACATCACAACCATTGTAATAATAGTACACCTCACAGGTCTTATCTTCAAACCACGAAGACATTCCCACCCAAGGCGTCACATCGGTATTATAAGGAACCATACCCCCAGCATAATTTGTCTTAAACGAGCAACTAACTTTTGGGGTGTCCCAGCAATCCGCATCATAATCATAGCTACGCCAACCGACATCAAAAACCTCAAATGCCGTAAATACGTGACCTGTTGGCAAACGTATAGAACTGCCAAAGAAACTAGCTATGTCATTGATTGCTTCTATTATTTCTTCAACAGCTGGAGGAAGTTTAAAAGCATACGGAATTTCAAACTTTAGACCAACATAATTGTGAGCTTTATCATCCAACGTTTTATTGTTAAACTTTTTCTTTATCGATTCATCATTCAAGTCAAACGTAGCCACAGCCATCGTGGACTCGTCTGAATCCCATAAGTAGTTCTTGCTCAAAACAGCCTTAATTATATTGCCATTAACATCAACGTTGAGGTTCAAACGGGACAAACGGCTAGCAGTTGCAATCCACGAATCATTAGGTCCTTGATTAAAACGAACATCGTGGCAATGATCAATATTATTTTCTTGACCCGTAACATAGCAAAGGCGGGCATAAGCAGTCGGTTCTTTTGCAACGACGTTCAAAGTAAAGTATTCTGTCGCATTTGCATTTGAGCGGAAAACAAGTCCATCATTAATGAGTAGAGCTTCGCCAATCTTAAGACCTTTCTCAATCGTGTCTATGGCATCACCAATTTTTTCTTTGACGAATTTGCAAATTGGTCCCAAGCAAAGTATCGAACTATGCAATTTTTCCCGTCTTTTCTTAAGATCATTTAAGAACTTTTCCCATTCAGTTATTATCTGAGCAATACCCGATGGGATATTCAACATAGCCGTCATCAACCCATTTGGGCCGGCATCAACTCGATTTAACATAACCGTAGGTTTACCAGTTTCCTTTTTAAGGAAAACACGACGTTCAAAGCCTTCCGGATGTTTTATTTTTCCTTCCCTATTGTTTATTTGCGGGAATTTAAAGCCCCCATTGTCATCATTCGAATAAACAACCAACCAATCCGAGCCGTCAAATTGCCCCTCATACGGATTTTGACCAACAGAACAATGAGTGGCATCATTTTTACATTTGTCGATACACTCTTTATTATCTTCTATATCCGAAGCAATGCACCAGCCGTCATCTGAGTTACTAACACTACTCTTAACATCCTGGAAGTTCGTATAGAAACAATGGGCATCTTTCTGACCGAACCACGCCGTCACAGTATCAACACCACCAAGCAGCAGCATTCTGAATGGCATCTCATTAATTTTTTCATCTGGATTTTTGCCACCACATGATTTTCCATCACATTTCCAATACGAGAAATCGCCGGAACCCTTAGAGAAATACACCGTATCTCCCGCATGAAAATTGTATATACACAAATCTTCCGAACAAGATGGAGTGCTTGGATCATCAAAATTTTCCCTTAAATTCCGATGTCTAACATTTACTGTACCTTTCCTCACCCCTTCCCGCTTCAAATAGATGGTACTGCGTTTACGTTTCAATTCCGCAGGCAAACTATACTCAACATTCGGAGATTTCAATTGTACACTCTTTGTCGGAACATACGCCATACAAAGATCGTCTGCAGGGAGCACACTTTCCAAATGGACCTCATTACCTCCAGTACGACATTCCCATTTGTTATTCCTTATAATCGGGACACATCCCAGACCACGTGCAGTCACCCAAGTAGTCGCATCTTCATCAACTAACGAGCCACAAGAAGGTTCACTTGCCAACTCACTACACCGGATGCCATACTTTTGCTTAAAATCATCCCCGTCAATTTCATTGCAATTTACATTCTCACGAATCACAGATGCAATATTTTTCGTATACACGTGAGCCGTACGCTTATTTTCATCTCCAACGATACATTTCTCACAGCCCGTTATATGGAAGTAAACGCCAGCAGCATCACTTTGCAAATCTGATTTCACATTGAATACCGATATAGTTCCAGACGAGGTCGTTGTCAACGTGTAAACTTTAGACTCAGAATTATACACCATATTCGCTTGAGCGGCTTCAACATGCCAACCATCAACCGGCAAATCAGCCGAAATAGTCACGGTCTTTGGCACATCACTCTCTGTCGCAACAAGTCGTACAGTCCAGTGACCACCTGGGCCAATCCTCTTATCTATATCATCATCATGGAACTGTACAATGGAATTTTCACTAAGGCTACCCTCTACAACGACAAAGACCGGTATTGGTTTCTCATTATTGCCATAAGTACACAAATACTTGCCTTCCGCCAAATCGCCACTACTCGTAAGCATCTGCTCCCCTGTAGGAATAGCACCAAAGCATTGCATCTTAGAAGGATCTTTTACCGCCTTCAGGTTCCCGTTCAATCCCACCACATTGTAATAGTCCGAGAAACGGCCACGAGCATCGCGAGGCAAGTAAATAATACGAGGCAATACAACCTCAGACGATGTAACGGTGCCGTAGTCCCCAGTTGTCTTCGGCAAGGGTTCCTTATTCCTATACTGGGATTCCATTTCAACAATCAACTGCGGTGATGTTGCAATATGATAGGAATCTTCAGTCTGATAGGGATCAATACCATCAAAGCGAGACACCGCACCCGTAAAGGGCTGGCACGAGCCCGATACATTATAATCGCAAAGTATTGAAGATTTCACAAGACCCTTGAACAACGGTTCGTTGAACTTTACAGCCAACGTATTGTTATCCCCAAGCGAATTCAACCGAGAACAGCCCTGCATATAAACGGAACCATTCAAAGGAGAATTCTGCATCATGAATCCTCCAATATCGTCTACACTGTAAATGAAGTAATTAGACCTTGCATTGCTATTATCCTTAGTCTTAAGAGAATTTTCACTAGATGTATTTTTCCACCCGTTCGGCAAATAAACAAAGACTTTTGCATCACCCGTCGTTTCAGGCAATTCAAGTGTCGCAGTAGGAGCCGAAGTTGAATTAATGACGAAAATAAAATTACCATTGAGCTTTTCATTCGTGGGTCTCCATACAGGAGCATGATCCCAACTGACAATAAGCCAGGTCTTGTCATAGAGCATATTTGCATTGTTTGCTACATTATAACATGTATTAAGGGCGTTTACGGGAGCCTCAATCTTATCATCCCATATTTCACTACCACAACCATTCTTTGCATTAGCAGAGTGTACAAAAGAAACGCCACCTGTCGTCATCATGCTCAGCAAATCCGTATTGAACGAGAGCTTATCCTTAGCAATTTTATAAGAGCCACAATCTATCTTTTCACTTTCGTCCGTAATCATATCACGATAAGCCACCATGCTATCGGCATTCCAATCCCGATATTGCTCAGGCAAGAGCATCGATACCAACCGGCCTTTATAAGCAACATAAATATTGCCATTCGTAGACTTGGCACAATTGTATAGAGAGCCACAATCGTTTGCACCATTATGAGGTTCAAACTGAGCAAGATAAAGAGTATCATCAATATCATTACCAAACAGAGTCTTACCAATGTAGTTGGTACCAATATTACCCGTAGTTGTCGAATTCTCTTTAATAAAAGCGTTACTGTCTACGTGGAAGTAATAATCATTTGACGACACCGAAGCAGGGAAAATTAGTTTTCCATTCAGCACCAAATTCTTGTGCATTTCAATATAGCTAGCACTTGCATCAACCTTAAAATGGTCAATATCGCCATTTGATGTTACGTTTCCATAAAAATCAAACTGACCGCCAGTGACCTCACCAGATGAATAAAGGCCATTGTTAATCACATCGGGAGAACGATTATTGACCTTCATACCGCCGTTCAAGTAAGACGATCCATAAACGTTCAAATGGCTAGCGGTCGATGTACCGTAAACCTTGCCCCCAACATACAAATTTCTACTGACATTAAGGTTCTTCAAAAAGGACAAATCGCCTGTCACATACAAATCCTTAATAGTACCTCCATTGTTCACATAGAAATTTCCATCCAGAACAAGGTATTCAGAAGCAGATATAGAGTTCAAAGCCTGACCTTTGGCATTCTTTATCGCAGGAGACTGTTTGATAAATGCTGAAGTCACATTGATAGCACCAGCCGTCGTAAGGCTCCCATGGAAAGCATCCTTGTAAGCCACATTATGGACTTCTGAGGGAATTTCCGCCTGATACAAGCCACCCACGTTGAAAATAGCCACTTCGCTATATTTCACATTTTCTCTCGTAGTTCCCAACGAGACAATCTTAACCTTATACCTCGAAGAACTCTCGATGTTCACACCCATGAGCCAAACGCTATCACGCATTTTGCCCGACCCCACCCTGGGCAACACAGAATTCAATAAAATTGGCTTTTTTCCCTCTTCAAAATACTGCTTGATAACAGCACCCAAATCATTTCCATTATAGGTCATCCACGAGCGAGCAGCCTCGATACCGGACATAGCCGACTGACGAGCTTCATTTAGTTGCATCCGAGCCGCAGAGGACATGCCAACAGAACTGAGCCACTTATACGTGGCCGTTGCAGCAATGGTAGCCACCATCATAAACAGCAGCACCGTTACAAGAGATACACCTTTTTTCATCTTTCTCATATTTTCTCGCTCTAGTCCCTAGGACCATTACTTGGCGTCGGAACCACCAGGGCTACATCGCCCGACTCTCCGTTCCTGCGCACTTGTATTTTAAACTTGAACGCCTTGACTTTCGCCTTATCCGACTTCACTGGTACATAGGAGTCCTCAAAAACAAAATTAGACGATTCCACCCTGTTCAATTCTAAGTTACTGATGGTAATCTTCCCCATCGGAGCCATGGGTGAATAGAAGGCAAACGTAAATGCTAAACAAAGGTTTTCCTTGGGATTTTTTACAGAGAAACGCATAGACCGTCTGTTATTCGCATTACCATCAGCCGGCGGATAGAAAGAGAAATCCGGTAATTCCGAATCCATCTGACCATCCATGTTGCGAAACCCAACAGTCATATGGTCCATGCCCGGAGCAAACGAGCGAAGTTTGTTGTTGTCCAAATAAGGAATTCTAAAGGTTATTTCATACTCTACATTAGGTTTAAGGTTCACCTTAGTGCAAACCTCTGACCAAGCCGAACTCGGAGAAATATTTCCCGTTCCACCCACGACAAAAACCTGATTCGCCTTCTTGGAGGATTCTATCACCTTCTGAGTTTCTTCGTCAAAATTAGATATAAAGTTCATCAAGGTAACATGTGTACCGCCTCGTTCCGGATCACTATCCACTGCATAAAAGTCGGTTCCCTGAACACGAGGGAAAAGGCGGAAGGCCTGATCCGGCATACTTGAAGTCGAAGGAAGCAACCTTGGGGACACTCCGGCAACAGAACTGCTGTAGTCGCTACTTACAACAGCCGGTTTCGCGGGGATAGCTTTGAACGTTTCAACATCATCCAACATTTCCACAGATGCAGGATCCGATTCAGGACATGTTTCGGGAGCAGACGGGAGCCTGCTTTTATCCCGGTCAATCGTCTTGCAAGTACGGAAAAGTTGCTTGTTGCGTTTGAACCAGGCGACCTCCTCAATAGAGAGGAAACGTCCATCCGAATCATAGCGCATTCGCCGTAGAATCAGAGAATCAGCGTTCATACGGAACGAAGAAGAATCCCCGTTTTCAGCATCCATATAAACCAAGTTCGATTTGAAAAACACATCCGATGCAGAGCCGCTTCCCGATTCCTTCGCACTTTTCGCGCCCATCTGGGAAATGTCTTCCTGTATAAGCATCCCCGCATCTTCTGCGGCGGCGTTCGCCTTGATCATGCTCTCGGTGCGGACTCGCATCTTGGTGCTGTTGCTGAACGCCTGGCCCGCCACGATGACAACCACACCGACAATAGCGATGTAGACCATGAGTTCCATCAAGGTGAAGCCGGATCTCTTCATCGCACCACGCTCGAAACGTTAACCGACTGCTCGGAACCTTTGAAGTTCCACGACACCTTCACGTCCACCTGCTTGGCGTACACATGCTCGATGTTCGGGTCGTAGTTGGACTTTGTCGTGGCCTTGTATTCGTTGGCGTTGCCCACGGTCACGTCGGCTTTGTATGTCACGGTGGAGGAGCCTCCCGTTCCACGGTCCCAAGACTTGACGATGTCGTTTTTGGAGAAAGACGTGATAGAGGCGACCCCGACGGTCTTGAGGGAATCGATGATGTTCTGCGCCACTTCGACAGCGCCGTCACGTCCGCGGATTCTAAGGAGCGCTTCGCGGTTACCGACCTGCATGTGAAGTAAAGCGAGATACAAGAAGCCGAGCACGGCGGCGGAGATGAGGACTTCGACGATGCCGAAGCCGGAACGATTACCAAAAAGTTTCTTTCTAAATTCTTTCGCCAACATTACAGGCCCATCCAGTTCGCGCCGCTGTCATACGAAATCTGCGGAATGATATTGTTCTTGTTCTTTTTCTTAAGCGCCCTGGCCCGTTTCTCGCCGCTGCCGTACTTGACAACGATGCAGCCTTCCACGGGCGCCGCGCTCAGGCCGAACTTGGGCTCGAAGGTGGCTCCGTTGACCCAACTCTTGGAGCAGTCCCCTCCACCGTTGGAGTTGTCGAAGCTGAGATTTTCGTTGCCTTCGAACTCGTACTTGCTGACCAGCGCACCCGTCGTCGAACCGCAGGCACCCTTGGTCGCCTGGATTCGCTTGCCGGAGGCCTTGACGCAGACTTTTTCGGAAAGACGGTTCGTCTCGTTGGCGACACGCTCCAGATAGGCGGAGACGTTGATGGCGGCATCCTTCACGCGGTTATTTACAACCGCGCCGTGTAAGCTCGCGACACCCATCGCCGAAAGAATACCCATGATGGACACCACCACGAGTAGTTCAATCATCGTGAACCCTTTTTTCATCTCTCTCGAATGTAACATATGCATACCCTATTTCTCCTAAGTGGTTGTGAATCACAAAGTAAGAAATATCGCAGACAACTTTCGAACAGATAAGGAAGGGGAGCTCGCTTTTCGGAAGCAAGCCCCACCCTACTTACTGACACTAATATAAGTAATTATTACGTTCACATCAAGTGATTATGTTAACATTTTCTTACTCTCGGCATAGAGTAAATATTTTTTAACACAAATAACACAAAAAATGATGGCGGACCGAAGCCCGCCATATCGCATTAAATGGGATGTCGACCCGTCGGTCGTCTGTTTTTACTTTTTCTTCTTCTTGAGGCCCAGCGTTCCCTGCTTGTATTCGTGGATGCAGGTCACGGCGGCCATCTTGCAAGGCGTGGAGTTGTCGTAGTACACCACGCGGTCGTTGCGGAAGAGTTCGATCACGAGGTTCTTGAAGTCGGCGCTGGTACCCTTGATGAACACGCGGTCGTAGAAGATGTCCATGTCGCGGGTAACGACGGTAATCTTCACGTCGCCGCTGTACTGCCCGACCTTGCCCTGGATGTGCAGGCCGTAGGGAATCTCGGTGACCTTGAGGTACTTGAGGCTGCTCGGGACTTCGTAGCCGAGGTCGGCCCACGTAGCGGCCTTGCCTTCGTCGCGGAGATGGAACCACGGGGTAAGATCCTCGGTGTTCTCGCCGAGAGAGGCTTCGATGGCCTCGTTCAAGTTGACAAGGTAGCTATCGCGGATGAGGGCGAGCTCTTCCTTGAGGATGGTGAAGTTGTCTGGAGGTTCCGACCCGTCGTCAACGGCAAAAGCCGGAACAAAGGACGCAAGGCACACGGCCAATGCAAAAATGAGGGAGGTTGTTTTTTTCATAAAATAAAAGTTAACAAAATTTGCTATATTTTCAAGGCAACTCACTGCTGCCCAGGTGGTGGAATGGTAGACACTGGGGACTTAAAATCCCTTGGGGGCAACCTCGTGCGGGTTCAAGTCCCGCCCCGGGCATTAAAAACAAAGGTTTTTCGTAAAATTTCGAGTAAAACATGATAGAATTCTACCCCAACAGCATTTACTACCCCCGCGAGGCGGTAGAAGAAAAGCTCGCCAAGGGCGAACTCGACAAGACTGAGAAACACCTGATGGGCTGGACCGAGCGCCATCGCGGCGAAATCTGGGACTGCGCCCGCGACGACGCGGAAAACCCGACCGACGAGATTTTGCTCGACAACCTGCGCGCCCTGCTCCTGTGCAAGGGCTCCCTGCAGCCTGCCGCCGAGATGGGCGACATGATCAAGGAAATCAAGAAGGAAGTCTGGTACAGGAACGAGAAGGAACACGAAGCCGCCGAAGAAGTGGCCGAGGAATGGCGTGCCAAGTACCTAGTGAAGTGGCGCGAAGCCCGCATGTTCGAGGCGTTCATCCTCATCGAGAAGCGCGCAGCCGAACTGCTCAAGATTCTGAGAGCCTAACCCCCTCCGTCAGGGGCGGTTATCGTATTCCGCAAGCCAGCGGACCGGGAACCAGAATTCCGTTATGCCGTGCACGCTGCGCGGGTAAACCCAGTACGTCCTGATGTGGTGGATGAGTTTCCACTTGAAATCGTCATCGTTGATGCTGCAGTACAGTATCTCGGGGTAGTCTATATGCCCCGTGGAATCGATCGTGAGCTTGAGGCCCACAAGGATATCCTCGTCGTGGGTGCGGAAAAACGGCGTGGCAAGCCAGTGGAGCCCGGCGGCCCTGCCCTGCAGTGACTTCCCCAGTTTGAGCACGTCGCGGCCGGCACTGTTCTCCAGCACGTACAGATCGTCGACATCGGGCATCAGGACCCTGCCCTTGTAGTACGACTGCGGCACGAACTCCTCTACTTCCTCCATGACCATGCGGGTCTTGGGGGGAGCATAACGCGGAGGCGTGGTGACAAGGCCGTAAGCGATGACCAGGAACACCAGTGCGAAAAGAATTATAGGAATGTTGCGCTTCAGCATACAGCCCCCTACTCAATAGCCTTCACGCAAAGCTGGATAGTCTTCTTGTCGTTGTAGTAGTTCCACGTGGGCTCGAAGACAATGGACAGGGGCCTGTTCTTGCCGACAAGCACCTTGTTCTTGCGCAGGCCGAAACCGATGGCGGAATAGGACTGGCTCCCGGCCTGGGAAAGTTCCATCTGCAGGTGCCCACCGCGCAGTTCGCGCACACGGTGCACCTTGACGCCTTCGGCACGGAACACCGGGTAAGGGAAGTTGCCGCCGAACGGCTCCATCAACTCGAAATAGTCGAGCACGGTGTGCGCCTTCGGGCGCGACGGCGACGGGGCCACGGAAAGTTCACGCAGCGCGACGTCGATATCGTAGCGGTGGGCCTCGTCCACCTCGGGGGCGCCGCCGGTGTAGCCCTGCTCACGGGCGGCGGCTTCCAGCCGCTCCCGGAGTTCGTCAATCTTTGTCGCGGCAAGCGAGAAGCCGGCGGCGTTCGCATGGCCGCCCCAGCGTTCGAACAAGTCGCGCACGTCGAAAAGGGCCTTATGCCAGTTGAAACCGGGAACGGCGCGGGCGCTCGCATGCGCCATGCCGTCGATGATCGACAGCACCGCCGCGGGCCTGTGGAATTCCTGGGCGAGTTTCGCAGAGACAATGCCGATAACGCCCACGTGCCAGTTTTCGCCCGCCACCACGATGACCTCGGGAACCTTTTCGCCGTACTGTTCGCGCACGTTCTTGAGCGCCATCTCGGTAATCTCGGATTCCTTCTGCTTGCGGCGGGCATTCCAGTTCTTGAGTTCCGAAAGCAACGACATCGCCTCGGTCTTGCTTGCGCTCAACAACAACTTAAGAGCCGGGTCGGGCCGTTCCATACGGCCGGGCGCATTGAGGAGCGGGGCATACTTGTACATCACGTCGATGCCGCCCACGCTACTGCCGGACTTCATCAGCGAAGAGTACATGACCTGCAATCCCGGCCACTCGCTATTGCGCAAGTGCTCAAGGCCAATCTTGGTGAACCGCCTATTTTCCGGAGTCATCTGCACAAGGTCGGCCAAAGTTCCCAGGGCTACCAGGTCGAGATACCGCGTCGGCACGGGCCGGCCGAGCTTTGCGAACAGGGCACATACAAATTTGTACGAAACACCGACGCCGCAGAGTTCCGGGTTCGGATAGGCATCGCCCTCCTGGTGCGGGTCGAGCAGGACGTCGCACTGCGGCAGTCCATCACCGCTGGGCTGATGGTGATCCATGACCATGACCCGCATCCCGAGTTCCTTGGCATGGGCAATTTCTGCATTCGCCGTGATGCCCGTATCTACCGTAATCAGGTTGCGCGCACCGGCCTCGTGCATTTCGTCGACGGCGCTGACGGAAAGCCCGTACCCGTCGCCGAAGCGGTTGGGCAGGCGCCACTGCGTCGCGATGCCGATTTCGGCGAGAGCCTTGCTGAGCAGAGTCACCGAGGTCATGCCGTCCAGGTCGTAGTCTCCGAAAATGAAAATTTCTTCACCGCTCTTCTGGACATCCAAAAGCCATTCGACGGCTTCCCCCATGCCCTTCATGAGCATCGGGTCTGCGATGTCACTATCGCTGCCGTACAGGAACTTGTATGCATCGGCCACGTTCTTCACGCCGCGCGACACGAGGAACCGGGCCACCAGGTGCGGCACACTGAGTTCGCGGGCGAGAGTCGAGGCGACAAGTTCTTCCATCACTTGGCCCCCTCGAAAAGCTTTACCGCAAGGGCCTGGATGCACACGCGCGGCGATGTACGGCGGCTCGCGATACGCGACATGGTCTCCTGCACGTCCACCAAGGCGAGGTCCACGGCATTCGCATCGATCTGCGGATAACGGGACGTATCGACCTTGGCCGTCGTGTCGGCGATGCGAAGCGGAGCTCCGGCCATTCCGCGGGCCATGTCGGCCAGCAAGAACGACACCACCTCCAAAAAGCGGTTCGCAACGGCGGCATCCTCGATGCCCGCATCTTCCAAATCAAAGAACAAGTCGGTGTAATCGCCCGAAAGGGAAAGGTTCACGAACCTAGCCGACAGGTCGAGCCAAGCGGAAGCATGCTGGGCGTAGTACATGGCCTTGCCGGGAGAACCTACGGAAAGCCCCACCACGTCGTCGGTGACGGCGGACTCGTCGTAGTCGTCGTGCGCATACTCCACCGCAATGTTGCGAACTTCGTCATCGGTCAGTGGCAAAAGGTGCAAGGCGAGGCAGCGGCTGCGGATGGTCTGCAACAAGCGTTCGCGGCTGCTGGTCGTCAATATAAAGTAGGTGTCCGGCGGGACTTCCTCAAGTGTCTTGAGGAAGGCGTTCGCAGCGGAATCGTTCATGCGATCCGCTTCTGCGACAATAATCGTGCGAACGCGGTCGCCCTTGAGGGCGAATCCCGCCGTCATGTTGCGTATAAGATCCACCGTTATACCCGCAGCGGCGCTGAACACGTCGATGCGGTAAGGGTTCTTCACAATTTCTTCGATGTAGGCCTGCTTGTAATCCTGGATAGTCTTCGCAGTGCTCCCCGCCGACACGTCGGATGCACTCCTGGCGGAGGATTCCTTGGATTCCATAGGAACGACCCAGCCATCGGTATTGCCCGCATCGGCGGCCATCTTGCAGCCGAAGCAATGCCCACAAGGCCTGGATTCCCCGGCGCTGCACTGCAGTGCCTTCGCGATTTCCATCGCGAGCGCCTTCTTGCCTATGCCTACCGGCCCATCGATAAGAATCGCCTGCGGGAACCGGTTTTCACGGAGCGCAGCCATAAGACGGATGCGTTGCCGGTTCTGCGATGATGGGCCGTTCAAGCGATATTCAATCATTTCTGTTTCAACCATTCAAGAGGGTCCACGGTCTGTGTACCCTCGCTAACTTGGAAATACAATTTAATTCCATTTAAAGAAGCGATATCACCGACGATGCCGATTT
Source organism: Fibrobacter sp. (assembly GCA_017642335.1). Taxonomy (GTDB): domain Bacteria; phylum Fibrobacterota; class Fibrobacteria; order Fibrobacterales; family Fibrobacteraceae; genus Fibrobacter. The sequence goes on along the minus strand of JAGCPF010000050.1, from coordinate 20,686 downwards.
CTTCGCAATTCTGTACCGTTTTTCCCTCCTGCACACGGATGCTCTGGAGGTGCCCGTACACGGAATATGTTCCGCCCTCGTGCTCGATAATTACAGACGGACCGCGCCCGTCAATTTCTGCAACCATGGCCACTGTACCTGCCGCAGCAGCACGCACAGCAGAGCCCTTCTTGCCACGGATTTCCACACCGAGGTTACGCGTGGTGATATGCAATACCGGATGTTCCTGCAAGCCGTACTGGCTTATGACTTCGCCCTTGAGCGGCATGCACTTCGGGCCAGTCACCGGAGTCGTCACGGCGACCTGCGGCTTCTTCACGACCTTCTCTTCCTTCTCGGGCTTGCCGCCCTTGCCCTTCTTGGCCTTGGCGGCCTTCTTCTTACGCTCTTCTTCGGCCTTCTTCGCCGCCTCGATTTCCTTCTTGCGCTTTTCCTCGAGTTTCTTGATGAGGGCCTGCATCGTCTTCTGGTTGCGTTCAAATTCCTGCAAAGCCTTCTTCTGCATGTTCTTGTCTTGCTTGAGCGACAGGAGCATTTTTTCCTGGCTGCTCATCTGCGTCACGAGGCCCTTCTCCTCCTGCGCCTTGCGGCTGCGCATCCTGTTGAGGTCGTTCAAGTGGTCCTGTTCGGCCTTCTTCATCTCGTCGCGTTCCGACATCATGCGCGAAAGCAACAGCACCTGTTCGCGGTCCTCGTTGAGGATGTGGTGCACCCAGTACACCTGGCGGTCGGGGTTCCCCTTCTGCGAAAGAAGGTTATACAGAACGAGAGCTTCGCTCTGCCGGCCATTCACGTAAAGGCTGCGGATGCGGCGTCTCATGGCTTCCTTGCGTTCGACAATCTTACGGTCGAGCGAATCGATGTCGGCGGCAAGCCGCACCACGGCGCCCTGCACCATGGCCTCGCTTTTCGTGAGTTCAGCGATATAGGTACGGGTCTGGTTGAGGTTCTGGTCCAAAAGCGAAATCGTGTTGATGACGCCCTTTTCCTCGCTCTCGAGCATCGCCAGTTCCCTGCGCTTCTTGGCAAGGTCTCCTTCGAGTTTCTTGAGCGCCTGCTTTTGCTCCTTGATCTGCGCATCCGTCTTCTTGGGCGCAGCAAGCGGAAGACTGACCAGCAAGCACAGGAGTATCGTGAACAGGCGCATGGGTTATTCCTGCTCGTTGCGCTTAATCTTGAGGAACCCGCGCACCGTATGGAAACTGAAGTAGGCCGAGAGGATGGAGACCGCGAATACGACGAGGAACAGAATTCCTCCGAACCCGTCGACGTAGCTACCGACTATCGGGAAGGATTCCGTGACCGCATCCACCACCATCCAGAGGACGATTACCGCCGAAACGCTCCCGAACAAGCCCTGCGCAAAGCCTTCAAGCACGAACGGGAACTGGATGAAGAAAGTGCTGCCGCCCGCATACTTCATGTTCTCGACAAGCAACTTGCGGGAAAGGAGTGATAGACGGACTGAGTTGCAGATGATGAGCGAAAGCGTGACAAGGAGGAGAACGCATATCGTCACAGGCCAAAAGACCATCTTGAACTTCCATTCGGCGATGCGGTTCACCCAGTCCACGGGGGCCTGCACTTCCTCGAACACGCCGTCCCTCGCGACGGACCTGCGCAACTCGATGAGGTCGACCGGGGTCTTGCTCCTGTCGTCTAGCTTGATGCGGAAAAAGGGCGGAATGGGATTGTCGTCCACCAGGTCGAGCATATCCCCCGAAAAATGCCTGCGGAAGTCGGCCAGGGCACTGTCGGCGCTCACGTACTCCACGCTGTCCACGTGCTTCATGTGCAAAAGCCGCGAACGCACTGCCGCCACGGAATCGTCCGGGATGGGCCCCGGCAAAAACGCCTCGATGGTATAGAGAGTCTTTTCGGTATCGATGACCCGCATGGCGCCCCCGAGAAACAGCGAAGACGACGCCAACAACAGCGAGCAGAGGAATATCGTGACAAGGGAGGGCAAGATAACCGTACGGTGCTGCTTCCATCCCCTGAAGGATTCCGATACTAAGTAACCTAATTGACCTAACACGATGCGAATAATAACTAAATTTAAAGGAGTCATTTAGGGGCGAACATGAAACACATCGCATTAAAGATTACAGCATTCCTTTTCGGGATTGCCCTCTGGTTCTATGTCATCTCGCTTAAGAATTTCCAGCTCGAGATCGAAGCCCCCATCATCCTGTCAAAACTCCCGGAAACGCTCGCCATCGCATCGAGGCCGCCGCAGAGCATGCCCATCACCGTGGAAGGCCGGCCGTTCGACCTGATCCGCATGCGCGCACAAGAAACGAAAGCGGCAAGCATCATCGTCGACCTGCACGACATCGAGCTTGGCAGCCACCGCGTGCACATCGGTTCCAAGAACTACTCCGCCCCGAACTTCCCGAACATCCATTACGTGGACTCCGACGAAAGGCTCAGCTTCATCGACCTCGACATCGACACGCGCATCGTCCGTAACGTTCCCATCAAGTCGAACGTGACTTTCCGGCCCGCCAGCGGTTATATCATCACCAGCGACCCGGTGCTCAACCCCGAAGGCCTCAACGTGTCCGGTGCACGCAACGCACTCATGCGCATCTTCGAAGTGCCCACCGATTCCATCCGCTACGATTCTGTCAAGGCTCCCGGCCGGTACACGGTGCCACTCCGCTTTGACCAGTTACCCGCTTACGTTGCACCGAACGATTCCGCAATCGAAATCACCATTGACGTGCAGAAGGTTACTAACAAAGTATTCAAGGACGTTCCGGTCCACCTGATTGGCCGTTACGACAAGAACGAGGTGAGCCTTCTTCCGAGCACTGTCGAAGTTGAGATTACCGGCGGCGAAAAGATTTTGGACACCCTCAAGGCCGACGCGCTCGACCTGTTTGTAGAAATCAACCGTTTCACCATCGAAGACGTAGACAGCCTGCCCCCCACTGTTCGATTAATGATCGACAAGAGCATCAACACCGATTTGAGCATCAAGGGCATCCAGATCAAGCCCGACAAGGTGCGCCTACAGCGGAAAATTCCGCAGCCCACCACCGAAACGTCGACAGATTCTACGCAAGCACCGGCCAAGCCAACCGTGTTCACGATGGACGACCTCGAAGAGGAGGGCAAATAGTGCTCTGGCTCGGAATTGAATCCAGCTGCGACGAGACCGCATGCGCGGTTCTCCAGGACGAACCGCTCAAGGTAATTTCTAACCCGCTCTACAGCCAAATCGACGAACATGCGCTCTACGGGGGCGTCGTTCCCGAAATCGCGGCAAGGGCACACCTGCAAAAGATTGCGCCCATCGCTGAAGCTGCCGTCAAAGAGGCGGGTATTTCGCTCAAGGATATCGACGCCATCGCCTACACCACGGGCCCCGGGCTCATGGGACCGCTGCTCGTCGGCGCAAGCTTCGCCAAGGGGCTTTCCCGCGACCTGGGCATCCCGGCATACGGCATGAACCACCTTGAAGGCCACCTCGCCGCCGCATGGCTCAGCAACCCCGACATCGAGCCGCCCTTCCTCACGCTCACGGTCTCGGGCGGGCACACGGAACTCATCCTGGAAGAACCCGGGTTCAAGTACACGAGCATCGGCCGCACCCGCGACGACGCCGCCGGAGAAGCCTTCGACAAGTGCGGCAAGCTCATCGGCCTCAAGTACCCCGCAGGAGCGACCATCAGCAAGCTCGCCCAGGGGCACAACCGCAAGTTCGTGGACTTCCCGCGAGCACTGCATGTCCGCAACAACTGCGAATTCTCTTTCAGCGGCCTCAAGACGGCCGTGCTCCGCTACACGGAAACCCATGAGCCCGACTTTATCAAGGTCCACCTCGGCGACATCTGCGCTTCGCTTGAAGACGCCATCGTCGACAGCCTCGTGGAAAAGACCATCACGGCCCTCAAATTGACCAAAATGAAGACGCTCGTCGTCGGAGGCGGCGTGAGCGCGAACGCCTGGCTGCGCACACGCCTGCAAGACTACTGCAACCGTCACGGCATCCGCTTCTGCATCCCCGACAGGAGCCTCAGCACCGACAACGGAGCGATGATCGCCGCCGCGGCCATCCGCCGCAACCGGCAAGGACTGCTCAAGTCCATCGACACCGTGAAACCTTGGATGCCACTCGCCCCGTAAATGGCAGCCGGAAACTCCTTTTTCGCCCTAATTTCTTCAAAATCCCGTATTTTTACTCACAGATTTCGAAATTTATGCGAAATCAAAAAAAATACACTACTTATATCCTTCTGTAAAAATTATATTATATGTGTATGAGACACTGGGGTTTACATAAGCAATTCGAGCACCGGACAATCGGCCGGTGCGTTTTTGGCGTTTTAGCCCTCTGTGCCTTCCTGGCCTTCCCCGCTGTGGCCCAGGACCTGAACAAGAAAGTCAACGACGTGGACGTCTTCCGCCCCGAAAAGCGCGAGACCAGGGTCGAACTCGTCGATTCCAGCCAGAGCAATTCCATCAAGCTGAATGTCGACATTTTCGGTAGCCTGGACGTGCAATCCTACTACATCCTGTGGGACGAGGTGGACCTCTCCGAGGACATCAAGAAGCTGATGACCACTCGCGACTTCGCCCGCGACGAGTTCTTCATGCAGAACATCGACCGCGAGCAGTTCGAACAGGAACGCCTGCTGCAGCTTTTCGAGGACAAGAAGCGCGAATACTTCAACATCTTCCCCGAAGAGGCTCTGAAGATGCTCGAGGACGAGCGCAAGGACGACGACTAGTCGGTGCCGCAGATGGAATCGCACAAGTTCCACGATTGGCAAGTATTCGGCTTCGACAGCGCCCCGGCCAGGCTCTTTGACGAAATCGGCAGCACACACACGCACATGAAGGAACAGGCCCGCGAAGGGCTTATTCCGCCGGGTACCCTCTTTGTCGCCGATTCGCAAAACGCAGGACGCGGACGGCACGAGAGAACCTGGAGTTCGCCCGTCGGCAAGAACCTCTACTTCAACATCCTCATTCCCCTCGAGGGCATTCCCCCGAAGCGCTTCGCGCAGATTACCCAGGTTGCGGCACTCACGTTCGCCGAGGTGTTCACCGGGATGCAGGAACAGCAAGCAAGCGACGGCACAAAGATTACCGTCAAGTGGCCCAACGACATTCTCTACGGCAAGAGCAAGTTCTGCGGAATCCTTTCCGAGATTGTCTACATCCCAGCCAGCACGGTCAGCAACTCACACGGCAGGACGGTCCCGGCTCTTTCGATGGGTGTCGGCATCAACGTGAACAGCGCCCCGGAAGACTATGCGGAACTCAACCGCGACGTCACGACGCTCAAGGCGATTCTCGGCCACGAAGTCGACCGGGAAAGATTACTGAAGGCGCTCATCGGGAACCTGGAACGCGCGGTGAAACAGTTCACGGCATTCGGCATCGCCCCGTGGGTCAACGCTTGGCGCAAGATGGACAAGTTCATCGGGGCCCCGGGCACGATTATCGAGCTTGACCTAAGCGGGCAACCCGTCCGCAAGCACGGCAAAATCCTCGACATGCAGGACGACGGCAGCCTGAAATTCGAATGCGACGACGGGACGATTGAAACCGTCTACAGCGCGGATCTGGAAATTTAAGGATTACTTTTTCCGTTTGAAGAACATGCTGCCGACAAGCGAGACGGCAAGCACAACGATCATCGCCGTGAGGGCCGTATCGGCAGCTTCCCTGTTCTCGCCAGCAAGGCCAGTCTCGATAAGGACCACGAGCACGAGCGCGATGACGGCCGCCGTGGAGCCCATGCGTTCGAACATCTTGATTTTGTCTTCGGTAGTAAAGGGCTTTTTAATAAAGGGCATTGACGTCGCCTCCCATGCAAATCCAGACAATGAGACCCACCATCACGAGCACGCTGATGGCGACGTTCGCCAGGAAGAAGTCCCGGTTCATGGCATCCAGGTCATCGGACTTGCGGAACAAGTGAATGTAGAAGACGGCTGCAGCCATCAGGCCCGTCACCGCCCACCAAGGGGCTCCCATGCCCCAGAAAAGGCCGAACGCCACGCAGAGCACGAGCATGGCGATGTGGCTCCAGAAAGCAATCTGCAAGGCACGCTTGCGGCCAAAGCGGGCAGGCACCGAATGCAGGCCCATCTGACGGTCGATTTCTTCGTCCTGCGTCGCGTAGATGATGTCGAAACCGCCCATCCAGAGCATGAGAATCACGAGCAGGAATATCGGGAACACGGCAAACTCGCCACGGATGGCGATCCAGGCGCCGAGCGGACTCATTCCGATGGCGAAGCCGAGGAACCAGTGGCAGAGCCACGAGAAGCGCTTCCAGTACGAATACGAGAGCAGCAGAAGCCACACGGGAAGCGCGAGCGCGCCCGCGAGGGGCTGCAGCAGAAAGGCGAAGGCAACGAACAGCACCCCGTTCACGGCGAGGAATGCGATGACTGAAGCCTTGCTCAGACGGCCTGCGGGAAGGTGGCGCTTTGCCGTGCGCGGGTTTTGCGCATCGATATCGGCATCGGCGATGCGGTTGAAGGTCATCGCGCTGTTGCGGGCAGTCACCATGCAACCAACAATCAGGGCAATCATCTTGGCGGCCGCAGCGACTTCCATACCGCGGAAACCGTTTGCCGCCACCCACATGGAGCCGAGGGCGAAAGGCATCGCGAACAGCGAGTGGCTGAAGCGAACGAGATGGCCGAATTCGAGAATCTTCTTCAACATAATCAATTTTTTTGGGGGGCTCCCCACGGTTTGACGATTTCGGCACAGTCCGCAGCCGAAACCGCGCCCAAGTGCTTGAGGACCTTCGCAACCACCGTATCCACGAAGTCTTCGATGGTGGCGGGCTTGCTGTAGAATTGCGGCGAAGCGGGAATCACCACGGCACCGGCGCGGGTCACCCGTTCCATGTTTTCGAGATGGATCAAGTTGTACGGCATTTCGCGGGGCACGATTACCAGCGGGCGACGTTCCTTGAGGCACACATCCGCGCTACGAACCAGCAGGTTGTCGGACGTTCCCGCAGCGATGCGCCCGAGCGTCCCCATGGAGCACGGCACAACGGCCATGCCCGCGTAGTCGGCAGAACCGCTCGCACACTCCGCAAAGAAATCGTCCACATTGAACACGGTATCGGCATAATCAAAAAGCGCTTTCTGCCCTTCGTATTCCACGACTTCGCGGCCCGGCCCCGTCACAACCAGCGACACACCATGCCCGAGGCGTTTCAAGTGCATCGCCGTACGCGTGGCGTAAATGGCCCCGCTGGCGCCTGTCACACCCAGGACAAAGCGGCTCATCTTGCGACCCCGCCCGCCACGGTATTAGACTTGCGGCGTAACAGCACACGGAACGCGACCCCGAAAAAGCAGGGCTTCACATGCACGAGTTCGAATCCGTTCTTTTCGGCGAGGGCGACAAAGACGTCCACCGGCAAGAAACGCAGCACCGAGTTGACCAGGTACTCGTAGGCGTCGCGCTTGCTGAACACGGCGCCAAGCACCGGGATGAACAGCGGAGCGAGCCTCTTGTAGAAAAACTTGTTGAACACACCGCGCGGCGAAAAGAATTCAAGCACCTGGAGGAACCCGCCCTCGGCAAGCACTCGGGCCGATTCCTTCAGCCCCCCTTCCGCATCCGGGAGGTTGCGCATCCCGAACCCGTTCAAGACCACGTCGAACGACCCGTCGGCAAAGGGCATCTTCATCGCGTCGAGCTGCACGGGGGCCGCCGTCAACTTCTTTCCGGCCGCCCCCTTCAGCATGCCGTAGGAAAAATCCCCCAGCACGGCAATGTCGGGCTTTCCATTAAACCTTTCGTATGTCGCCGCGAAGTCGCCCGTACCACCACAAAGGTCCAGCAGGCACTTGCCCGGCTTCATCCGCTTCAGTTCGCGGCAGCAGCTGCGGCGCCACAGAATGTCCTGACAGCAACTCAGCGCATGATTCAAGAAATCATAGCGGTTGGCAATATCGTCAAACATCTTGCGTACGGGACTCTTCATGCCACAAATTTAGAAATATACCTAGCACAGGCCCCGACCAAAAACAAAAAGCGCGGACTTAAAAGCCCGCGCAAAAATATCAGTTCAACCGCGATCTTACTTGAAGCTAGCGGTAACCGTCAAACCGTCCTTAACAGTAGCAAGGCAGGTTTCCGGCTTGCCTTCCACGGCTTCGCAGCCCGACCAGCTCTTGAACACGGCACCATTCGTCGCCACGGCGGTCAATTCCATCTTCATTCCATTGAAGAACTTGCCGGAGTAACTCGTCGGAGACGTTGTGCCAGGCAGACGCATGCCTTCCATGAGCACGGTACCATCGCCGTCAGCCTTGATAGAAACGCTCACGAGATTACCGTCAAGCGGCAGGTCTCCTTCTTCCTTGAAGAATTCGCGCTTGTAAAGGTCGATGACTTCACTGTCGCGAGACCTTGCCCAGGATTTCAGGCGTTCGCCCTTCCAGTCAAAGTCATACGGATAGTACATCTCGTTCTGCTTGAACTTCTCGAGGTCCCTATCCTTCTCGGCTTCCGGTATGGTACTAGCCATGTCGCTAACAACCTTCGCAACCCTGTCGCCATTCAGGTATCCCTTCCACATGGCGCAGCTGCGGTTGATGAACAGGCGCTTGAAATCGGGGTTCTTGATAAGCTGGATGTACAGGTTAGCAAAGCAGCCGGTTTCCTTGCAGGGCCTGTTTCCGCCACCCTGCTTGATCCAGGTGAACATGTTGGTCCCGTCATTAAACTTTTCGCCATTCGGGTCATCCACGCCCCACTGCCAGCCAAAGCCATGGTCCAAGTCATAAATCATGAACTTCCAGGGTTGACCAGGACTGCGCCAGGCGCGAACGTTGTTGTTCGGCCAGTCACCGTTATGGATGTAGATTTCGGCAGCCATGTAGTCGGCAAAGTTACCCACATCCATCATCTGCTTGACTTCCGCGTAATTCGTGTTGTTCTCGCCCGAGAAATCGTTCGTACCGACAAACTGGAGCAACTGCTTGTAACCGTCCGCAGTACCGCCGTTGGCATGCAGGCTGTCTTTCAGGTGCTTGACCATGTCAACCGTCTTGCTGTCGATTCCGTAGTTGGTTTCGATGTAGCTTTCGTTAAAGCGTTCGCGCATATCGTGAATGCCGTAGTAGCGGCCATTGTAGAACACGACGACCTGACGGCTACGCTGGTAATCGACACCGCTACCGTTCAGGATTTCACCGCCCATGGCATCTGCGATGTAGTCAATGACGAAGCGGTTTCCGTTGTTGCGGAGGTTGAACGCCTTGTACTTGGTAACGTCCGGATTCGTCGGGAACAGCGGGTAATTGATACGGCCGTTCTGGTATTTCTCGCGCATCACGATGGCAACAGACTTCTTGTCCTTGACACGGCTCCAGTTACCCATGAGCGAAATGCCGGCATCGATTTCCCAGGCCTTTTCCTTGGAATCGCTGCCCTTCTCGAAAAATTCCACATGGACAGGGCGTTCCACATCGGCGTACATGCCTTTCGGGCATTCGTTGGGGTCAGAGGCTTCGCACTTGACGTAGTTTTCCCTGAAGAATACAGAGTCCACGGTCACAGCCACCACGGGCATCTTGACCTGTTCGTTGATGAAGTACGTGTTGGTAACGACTTCCTTCGTCAAATATCCATCCTTATAGGCGGCACAACGGAGAACCATGCTATGGTCGATAACCATGTCGCTCTTGAATTCCTCGGAATCTTTATTCGGCAAGGAACCGTTCTTGGTACAGCGAATCTTGGTGCCATCAGAAAGGCTCGGCTTTTTCAGCGTGACCGGCGAATTGTAGAAGCCCGCAGTAGCCGAACCAAAATTAAACTTGGCAACGACACCCTGGTAAGCATCGGCTTCCGTATTCGGAGCTTCCGGAGTCGGCTTGTCCATGTACCTCCAGCCACCGCCATCGATACGGCCCCAGCTCATGCCCGGTTCGAGAACGGGGAACTGCACGGTGTCACGGATTCGATAATACTTGTCGATCAAGTAGATGGTACCACCGTTCTTGTCGAGTTTCCAGTTGGTGTGCGTACGGTAATGGCGGTCACCGACATCCTGCGCCTCGGAAGCCTTCGGGATGTTCTTCTTGGAAATGAACACGTTGCGGAAAGACTTCGGCTTGATGGCTTCGGGTCCGAAAGCCCACTTGCGCGTTTTTTCCTTACTTTCGACCAGGTAGTAGCCGTTCAAGTCGGCAACCGAGTCGCCCGCGTTGTAGATTTCAACCCATGCCGGATCGTCACCGTCCTCGTCGAGCCAGTCAAGGTTAATCGAAACGACTTCGGTTATACGTAATGCGGAGTTGCCCATCCATTCCACGGCAGTGTCCCTGGGAATATACACCGTATCAACTCGCTTAACAGTATCACCCGTCTCGGGATCGATACCCACGATAGTCGTATCTATTCGCGGATCCGATATTTCGACCTTCTGAATCACTTCTCCGGTTTCGGGATCAATGACTTCGGTCGTGTCCACCTTCGGCGGCACATCAATGGGAGTTTCAGAAGTTGAGGAGGTCGGCTGGGAAACTTCTTCAGATTCACCACTCCCACAAGCAAGCAAGGCACCGGCAATAGCCCCAACAGCCATCAGATTTCGAGTCATTTTAAAGTAACGCACTATATCCGCCTATAAAATAAAGAAACCATTCCGCACGTTACCGTGCAGAAACAGCCCAATTCATATCATCCACTACTAAATCTAGTAGAAAATGAAGAAAAAATGAAAAAACATTGGTAATATCTTCTTTACACCTTGACAAAGAACACATATTTGCTAAATTTGGTCTACCCAAATGGTTCTGTAGCTCAGTTGGTAGAGCAGTGGACTGAAAATCCACGTGTCGGCGGTTCAATTCCGCCCGGGACCACGAAAAGCCTCCGGTTTCGGAGGCTTTTTTTTACCCAAAATTTACAAGGTTCGATTTGTCTGGGAAAGGTGCGTTTTTGTATGCCGGAAATGGCGGCAAATCAAGCACCAGCAAGGCCTAGATTCGCCTGTTGCGGTATCCGGAGTAGAAAAGTTCCCAGTGATCCAGAAGGACATCCACCAGTTCCGGTTGGAACTGCGTCCCACGCTGTTTGATGAACTCGGCACGCACGTCTTCCTCGGGCCAGGCTTCCTTGTAGCAGCGGGGGCAGGACAAGGCGTCCAGCACGTCGGCTACGGCGCAAATTCGGCCAGACAGAGGGATTTCTTCGCCCTTCAGCCCATCGGGATAGCCAGTGCCGTCCCAGCGCTCATGGTGCGTCCCCGCGATTTCGGCGGCAAAGCGGAGCAACTTGCGCTTGGAAGCACGCAGCATCTCGCGCCCGATAACGGAATGCGTCTTCATGACGGCAAACTCAGTCGTATTCAGGCGGCCAGGCTTGTTGAGCACGGCATCGGGGATACCGATCTTGCCCAGGTCGTGCAACGGAGCCGCCAGGCGGATTTTTTCGCAATAAGATTCAGAAAGCCCCAGGAATTTGGCTAGGTTGTACGACACCTCGGCAACGCGCTGGATGTGGTCGCCCGTCTCCTGGCTGCGGTACTCGGACGCATCGCCCAGGATATGGATGATATCCCTCTGAGTCGCCTCGAGTTCGGCGTTGAGCATCGTAGATTCCACGGTCTTGGCAGAATACACGGCGATAAGCGAAAGGTTCTCGAGGTCCTTCTGCGTGAAGTAGCCCGGCTCCCCCTGCTTGTTGATGGCCTGGTAAACACCCATGACCTTCCCGACGGAATTCTTGAGGGGGACAGCCAGCACGGACTTCGTGTGGTAGTGCGTCTTCTCGTCGCTACGGCGGTCGAACCGCTCGTCGAGGTAGGCGTCCTTCACGAGCACCGGCTCACCGCTGGTCAGCGAGTGCCCGGCAAACCCAACTTCCATAGGAATGCGGAGTTCGTCGACACCGTGAGCGACCTTCGTCCACAGTTCCTGCTTTTGCTTGTCCAGAAGCCACAGGGAGCAACGGTCGGAACGTACGATGGAACGGCCCAGATCGTTCATAAGCACAAGGAGGCTATCCACCTTGCGCTCTTCCGCAATCCTGGGCATATATTCGAAAAGCAGATGAAGAATCCTCTGCGATTCGTCCGTTACCATTTTGCTCTCTTCGGAAACCATCACCCTAAAAAGTATAAAACTTTCGGCAAAAGGGTTTACCTGTTGACACGGAAGATAAACTTTTTTACCTTACACACGCCTGGAGGAATAGGCTAATTGGTAAGTCAGCGGTCTTGAAAACCGCCGCCGTAAGGCTTGGGGGTTCGAGTCCCTCTTCCTCCGCTAGGAAAGGGCCGGCTTTTGCCGGCTCTTTTCTGTTTCCGGTCAAAACGCACCGTAGAACGCCTGCATGTCCGCCGCGTAGTCGGCCGACGCCGTGACCGGCTGGTCGTAAAGCAGCGTAAAGACCTTGACGGGCAGCGGGAACCCTTTCCCGAGCGCACCCAGACACGAAAACGTGGTCGCCCCCGTGGTGAACACGTCGTCCACCACGAAGACTGTCCCGCGGGGCGGGAGCTCTGCGGGCAGCGCGCCCTCGAAGGCGCCGGCCACGTTCATTTCGCGCTGGTCGCGAGAGAGCTTGGTCTGCGACACCCGAAACGTCCTGCGCCGCAGCCAACGGCATACGCGGCCCCCGTAGAGTTCGGCCAGCGCCCTCGCAATCATTTCGGCCTGGTTGTATCCCCTTTCCCTGTAGCGCGCCCTGTGCAACGGCACAGGCACAAAGAAAAAAGGCCTCGGGAACGACTCCATGGTCTGGTGGATTACGCCCCCGGGCATCGCCGACGAGTGGCGCACCAGGAACCGCGCCATCCCAGGAATCGACTTGTACTTGAGCGAATGGATAAGGCGCCGCGTGAGCGAATCCATCGGATAAAGGCAAAACACGTCGGGCGCAGGAAAGCTCATTCCCAACGACTCGCGCTTCAGCCGCTCCACGCAGTCCGGACAAAGCCACGGGTCCAGCGCCTCCGAGCTCCTGCCACAACCGAGACAATCCATACCAAAAACAAAGTTCTCTATGGTCCTAAAAACACCCATGATAGGCCTCCTGGAACTTATAGACGTTCCAGCGCTTTTTTTTTGTCACCCAAAAACAAAAAAAAGGCGGACAGGCGCCTTTTTCAAGAGAATGCGGGAATCGCAGTCTACTGGTGGCCGTGCAGTCTCATGTTCACGAGGAAGCCTACCAGGACCATGCAGGTGAGCGCAAACGATCCACCGTACGAGATGAACGGGAGCGGGAGGCCCGTAACCGGCATGAGCCCAACCGTCATCGCGATATTTACCACCACATGGAACAAAATAATCGTTGAAGCCCCCATCGTCACGAGAGTCACAAACGGGTCGGAAGACATCTTGCAAATGCTCGTCGCCCGCCAGAGGAACAGCGCAAAGAGCAGCAGAACGAACGTACAGCCGAAAAAGCCGAACTGTTCGCCAAGCACGCTGAAGATGAAGTCCGTATGTTCTTCGGGCAAGAAGGCGAGGTTGGTCTGCGAACCGTTGCCGAAGCCCTTCCCCACCGCGCCACCGGAACCGATAGCCGTGATGGACTGCAACACCTGGTAGCCGTCGCCCAACGGGTCGCTCATCGGGTCGAGGAACGTGTTCACGCGCTTCTGCTGGTGCGGTTCGAGCATGTTCCACGCCATAGAGCTCGCGTAGCCCGAAAGGATGTTCACCACGAGGATAGCCGCCATCAGCGCCTTAGGCAGGCGCCTGCGGAACACGGCAAACACAACAAGGCAGATAAACGCGCCCCACAGCACTTGGAACGGAAGGGATTGCGAATGCGAGAGCAGCACCGAGAATACCGGGCTTACCACGAGGAACAAGTCCGTAAGCGAAAGCCCCGCGAAGAAGAAGGCAACCAACGTCACCGCGATAAACACGAGCGCAGTACTCAAGTCAGGCTGCTTAAGTACAAGCGCGAACGGCACGATGAACAGCAGGGCCGGGACAGCGAACGTCTTTAGCTTAAACAAACTAACAGGATGCTTGGAAAGCCAGAACGATATGGTCAGCAAATAAGCAATCTTTGCAAATTCCGAAGGCTGCAACTTGAAAATGCCAAGGTCAATCCATCGCCCGGCGCCCTTTACCACGTCGCCCGCCAAAAAGAGCACAATGCACAGCAGCACAAGCGAAATGACATAAACCGGGAACGCAATATTCTTGAGCCAGTCAATCTTAACAAAGACAATGCCGGCAGCAAGGAGACTGCCACCGAAAAAGTAGACAATCTGCTTGAACCAGAAGGTATCATACATGGGGATATCTTCGCCGGTCGTCGCGGAATAAACCAAGCAGACGCCGACAGTCATCAGCGCAAACGTAGTGCCCAAAAACAGCCAGTCGTACTTAAGCGACTTGTCTAGGAAGCGTCCCGAGCTCATTTCTTGGTTTCCTCCTCCTCGATGCCGAAATACGCCATAAGGACCTTGCGGGCCACCGGAGCGGCCTTCGCGCCACCACCGCCCGCCGCCTCGAGAATCACGGCGACAGCAATCTGCGGATCGCTAAGCGGGGCCACCGCAGCAAACCAGGCGTGCGTTTTCTCGCCCTTCTTCCATTCACCCGACCCTGTCTTGCCACCGACACGGATGCCGGGCACGGCGCCACGCTTGCCCGTGCCGCCCGGATGGTTCACCACAGAATCGAGGGCGTTCATCAAAATACGGTGGGTCTCGGGCTTCATACGGCCCGAACGGATTATCTTCGGTTCGTAACGGCGGACTAGCGTTCCGTTCTCGTCACGGAGTTCCTTCATGAAGTGCGGCTGGTACACGCCCCTGTTGGTCGCAATGGAGCCAACAAGAACAGCCTGCTGCAACGGAGTCACCAGTTCACCCTGGCCAATGGCGAGGTTCAGAATGAGGCCGCGAGCCCAACGCCAGCCAAGGCGCTTGTTCTTCGCATTGAAGGATGTCGAATCAGGGAGCCATCCGCCCTTCTCGCCGGGAATATCCACGCCGAGCGGCTTCTCGCCCAAGCCGAAACGCCGGCCGAACTCGTTGATGCGCGCCATATCGATATCGAGGCCAGCCTGGTAGAAAAACACATCGCAAGAGAGGCGCAGCGCATGCACCACGTTCAGGTTGCCATGCACGCCCCAGCACTTTTGGTAGCGGGCGCCGTACTGGTAGCCGCCCGTACAGGACTTGGGGTAATATTTGCTCTCGGAAAGCACCCCGTATTCCAACCCCGCACCCGCAGTGACGAGTTTGAACACCGACGCAGGCGTATAGGTACCCGATATGGCGCGGTTCGTCAGCGGACGCATGGAATCCAGCGCCACCTGGGCCCAGCCCTTGTTGCGGTCACGCTTCTTCAAGGAGAATATGTTCGGGTCGAGCCTCGGCGAGCTCACCATCGCAAGAATTTCGCCGTTTCGCGGGTCGATGGCCACAAGCGCCCCCTTCACCGAGTCGGGAATCGCCTCTTCCGCCACCTTCTGCAATCTCAAATCAATCGTCGAAATCAACTGCAAGCCCGTAATCGGGGCCTGCGTTTCTACGCCGCGCACCTGCCCCACCTCGCGCCCGGCGGCGTTCACCTCGACCAACTTCAGGCCGTTCTTGCCACGGAATTCCTGGTCGTAGCCCTGCTCAAGCCCCTTCTGGCCGATACGGTCGCCCAGGGAATAGTTTTCGTACTCGGGCTGCTTCAGCTGCTCTTCCGAAATTTCGCTCGTATAGCCAAGCACATGCGACGCCAGCGTACCGTAAGGGTATTCGCGACGGGACTCGATCTGCGTGATGACTCCCGGAAGCTCGGAGGAATGCTCCTCTATGATGGCCACCTGTTCAGCAGTCGCGTCCTCGAGAATGCGGATGGGGCGCGTTTTGATCCAGTTGATACGCTGGAACGCCGTATCCAAGGAAAGGGAATCGAAAAGGAGTTCGCCATCCTTGTCCTTAATCTGCAGCAGCCTGTTGAAAATGACCTTGCGGTCTTCCTTTTTCTTGGGCAGGCTCATCGCCTGGAGGGCAATTTGGTACGAAGGCCTGTTGCGCACGAGCACGTTGCCGTTGCGGTCGTAGATGTAGCCACGTTCCGCGGTAAGCACCACCTTGCGCAGGCGGTTGTTCTCGGAACGCTGGAGGTTTTCCTCGTAATGGGTAAACTGCAACGAGTAGAGCCTGATAATCAGTACCAGGAACAGCAGGCCCACGCCCGCCAGGAACACGACGATATGCCAGTTCCTACTCTGTACCGCCTCGTTGTCTTGATTGTCATTTAGCATGCTTTGCCGGCTTCCCCATACTCAAGTAGAACACCAGGCCTCCGACAAAGAGCGTGTACGCGCATTCTGGCAGCGTTTCCTTCAGGAACAAGTTCGTCACGGCCTCCCCTTCCAGCCCGGTAAAGAAGAAGTACACCATGTCGCACACGAAAAAGGCGAGCCCGAGCACACCGACTTTCGTCGGGAAGTTGAGCGTAAGGAATCGTTCCTCGAGCTGACCGACAAGGAACCCAATCAAGGTCATCGATATGGCATGCGCCCCGAGCCATTCCACCGGAGCATAGACGTCCTGCGCAAAACCCGCGAGGAATCCCCAGAAGCATCCCGAAGCCGGACCGCGTTTGATCGCAACCGCCACCACGAAGATGATGACAAAATCGGGAGCGACTCCGAACATGCTAATCCAGTCCGCAACAGTCGTCTGCAGGACAAAGCTCAGCAAAAAGAGCACAAATGCCTTAAGCCACTTACTCATCCAGCAACTCCTGAATGACCCATTCCGGATCCTTCTGCATGATAAACACTTCCTCAAGCATGGGAATGTCCTGGAATGGCGCAACGTCCAGTGAGCGCATCACGTCCAAGTCGGCGCGGCGCACTTCCTTCACGACACCTACCGGAATGCCCTTCGGGAATATGCCGCCCAGGCCAGAGGTAATCAGCGTGTCGCCTTCCTTGACACCGGCATGCGTGGGCACCATGGCCGAAAGCATGTGTCCGTCGGCACTTTCGAGGAAGCCCACTACACGGGTACGGCGCTCCATTACAGATAACTTAAGGTTCGGGTCGGAAAGCAACTGAACTCTGGAATGGGCGAAAGAAGATTTGGTCACCTTGCCGACGAGTCCCTTCGTAGAAAACACCGGCATGTTCTCTTTGACACCATGATAAGTTCCCCTGTTCACAACAAGCGTCGTGAGAAAACGTCCGGGGTTGTGCCCAACCACGCGCGCCGTCACAATGGGGAAATCCCACTTGTCGTCAAACCGAACCAGCGTATGGAGTCTAGCCAGTTCCTCAAGTCCCTCGCTCGCATGGTACAGTTCCTGGCGGAGCCTTGCATTCTCTTCCTTGAGGCGTTCGTTCTCTTCGGCAACGGAGCGATATTCCTTGAGCGAAGAAAGGGCCACCTGGGCAGGATAGAAAACGGATCCGAGCACCGAAGTCACGATGCTTTCGCGCACCGGGTTCGGGGCCTCGCGCATGAGCATTCCGAGCAGCATAAAAAAGACAAAGGCAACAATGCCATGTCTTTGTGTAAACAAGTCTAAAACAAAGCGGAACGCCTTACGCATCAGACTCCGACCAAACTGGAATTAGTTGGACGAGGCGATAAGAACGGGACGGTACTTGTCGAGATCTTCAAGAATTCTGGCAGCACCCTTGCAGACGCACACGAGAGCGTCATCAATCACGTTGACGGAAAGACCTGTTTCCTTGCGGATGCGTTCGTCGAAACCACGCAGCTGCGAAGCGCCGCCCGTCATGATGATACCCTTGTCCAAAATGTCGGAAGACAGTTCGGGAGGAGTCATGCTGAGCGCCTGCTTGACGGCCTCGATAATGGCCGTAACCGGCTCTTCCAGTGCGGAACGGATTTCGGTGCTGGTAATGGTCATGGTGCGCGGGACACCGGCGATAAAGTCGTGGCCCTTGACTTCCATGGAAAGTTCTTCTTCGAGCGGGCTAGCAGAACCGATCTGGATCTTGATCTGCTCGGCAGTGCTTTCGCCCACGCAGAGGTTGTACATAGTACGCAGATGACGCACGATTGCTTCGTCCATCTCGTCGCCGCCCACACGCACGGAAGCGTTGCAGACAGTGCCGTTCAAAGCGATAACAGCGATGTCGGACGTTCCGCCACCAATATCGACAATCATGTTGCCCACGGGATCCTCAACCGGAATGCCCATGCCCACGGCAGCGGCCATCGGTTCGTGCACCAGATGCACTTCCTTGGCTCCGGCCTGGCGAGCAGCGTCTATCACGGCACGCTTTTCCACTTCGGTAATGCCGGAGGGAACACCGACCACCACACGAGGTTTCACCATCCACAGCGGGTACTTCTGCACACGCTTGATGAACGTCTGCAGCAGGTTCTCCACCAATTCGAAGTCGGCAATCACACCATCGCGCATCGGGCGCACGGCGCGGCTTTCGCCGGGAGTACGGCCAAGCATCTTCTTGGCCTCGAAACCGATAGCCGAAACACGGTTGTTCTTGCTGTCTACGGCAATCACGGTCGGTTCGTTAATGACAATGCCCTGGCCGGCCACATGAACGAGAGTGTTCGCCGTGCCGAGGTCGATACCAATATCACAAGAGAATAAGCCGAACAAAATTATGGTCCTTTTTAAGGGGTTAAAACCAAATAATCCTATGTAAGAAAAATACAATTATTTGAAGAGCTCTGAGTGCGCTACTGCAAGGAATCCCCGCCAAAATAGAGTTTCTTAAAGTAGCGGTCCCAGTGGCGATAATGGGCATCGTAGCGGTACTTGCGCTTCTCGTGCAGCCTGATGTCCTTGTACATAAAGAAGTCCACTTCGGCGTAGGCCGAATAAATCTCGGCCTTGGCGCCTTCGAACAAACGAAAATCCTTGATGCGGTAATAGGGGGTGTCGAGCAGCGCGGAGCGGTCGCCCGACCCGTGCAGGAATTCGGCGACGTTGAACTGGAGGTCGTCCTGGAGGAACGCCTCAAGCTTGGTCTCTATGCGTTCCGTGGGCTCGGAACAGCCAAGCAGCAAAAGGGCAGCGATTGCAAAAACGAAAAATCTCATGGCGCAAAAATATAAATCTTGACGGAAACTGACCAACGAAAAAGGGAAACGCGCCCTCAAGGCACGTTTCCCGTTCTCGTTCAGGATTTCAACTAGAAGGAGTAAGTTGCGGAAATTCTCGAGAAGATGCGGCCTTCGCCCTGGAACGGGTTACGGAAGAGCAGGTCTTCAGCAACGGTCACGTCAATCTTCAGCTTTTCTTCGATGTTGATACCGAAGCCGAAGCCGACATGGTCGTCCGCGGTGCCGTTAGCCAGCGGGTTCGTGGCGAAGAAGTTGCCATTGTCGCGGCAGATGCCGTCCTTGCCGGCATTCTTCGCATCGACGTCGCACTGCGTGTAGAGAATGGACTTCTGACCGCCGACGCGGATGACGAACCAGTCCCACCAGATGTTGCGTTCGATACCGAAGCTAATCATACCGCCAATGTCACTACGCTTGTCCCAGTTCGGATCCTCGGAGTTCTGGGAGTCGAAGATGCTTTCGCCTGTCGTATAGTCAAACGTCCAGTCGTGAGCCTTCAGCTGGTTCCAGATGAAGTCGGCACCCAACCAGAAGAAGCCGCGGTCCAGGGCAACGTTGATGCCGAGACCGACCTGGGCATGCTTGTCGTCGATGCCCGGAGACTGGACAAGGTTCATGGAGAATGCCGGCACGAGTTCACCGTCAATGGCGTCCAGAGAGAAGAACGCACGGGAGTTGGCGAGGAAGGAGAAGTCACCATCGTCAAAGAAGTTCTTGTGTTCGGGGCCGTACTGGATACGGGCGAGGCCGAAGCTGAACTCGAAGTCGATGCTGCTGCCGAACTGGAGGTTGAGGCCTGCGTCCGCCTGCACGATGGAGGCAAAGGCATTCTTGGCCACCTGGTAGGAGCCGTCCTCAGCCTCGTCGCCACCGTCCTGGTGAGCGATGTAGATGTGCAAGCCCCAGGCATCGCCGTTGGAAAGCGAACCGCCCAAGAAGCCGTCGAAGTTCGTCACCGTTTCAGGGACCTTGGTCGTATCGTTCGCCGCATCACCAATGACGCGGGTAGGCAGATACTTGGCGAGGTTAGAAGTACGGCCAAACAAGCCACCGATGGAAAGGCGCGGATCGGGATTATTTTCATCACCGAGCGAGACAGAGAATATGCCTCCAAAATTCGGATGCTGCGGATCGAGGTTCTTACCCGTTTCCACGTCCTGCGTGTAAGGACCAAATTCACCAATCAAATAATTCGGATAGAGATTGATGTTTGCCGGGTTGTCGAAGATGCTCACGTCGTCCATGATGTAGGTTGTGTTTTTACCCATGGACTCGATACGGGCAAAGGTTGCAAAGGCTGAACCGACACCCAAAATGCCGAACGCCATGCCAACTGCGGCAGCTGATTTGAAATTCATATGAACTCCTGTTGAAAAACCTGCTATAAAGTTAATTTTATTTAACCATAAAAACAATAGATTATAACAAATTTGCTGATTTTTTTCGGTTTTTTTTAGGACCACGCCCCAAGGTCCAAAAACAAAATCCGCGTACAAAAAAAGTGACCCGCCGGCGAAGCCGGCGGTTCTTCATATACGGGCGTAGCCCTACAATACTAGCGGCGTGCAAGGGCACGCACGTCAATCTGCCACCTGCAAGGGTCCTTACTAGGCCGCCCGTAAACGGGCACTACTTGTCAAACAT
>JAGCPF010000049.1 GCA_017642335.1 Fibrobacter sp. | reverse complement strand
CTACCAGTGGGCCGAAATGATGGCGCTGCCGTATGAATGCAATAGCAAAAGTTGTGCCGACTTGATTGACCCCGATGGCGACGGGTTCCACCAGGGAATATGCCCGAATGGTTGGCACCTGATTACAAGGATGGAAATGCTTGCCGCTTCGTATGCCACGGGGGGTAGTACTTATATTGAAGATCGAATGAGTACGCTTGCGTCAGAAGTATCTTTTTCTGTAAGTATAGGTTCGAATATTTCAGGAATGAGTTTCTTGGCTGCGGGATATAGAGGATATGATTATGACAAAAGTATGGAAAAACAATTTGTTAATATGAAAAAAGGTGGCTATTATTCTTTTCCAGAAGAATATGTTAACGCTACTACAGAGTGCTTTGGTGGAGGTGTTTCAAAATATGCTTCAATTGGCGCAAATACATACAAAACGAATGGAAGGTCTATTCGTTGTGTAAAAGATTATTAAATGGATTCAACAGATTATAAACATATCACATACCTACAAATAAAGAATCTCTAGGGGAACTTATTATGCCAAAAAAAGGAAAGATTTCTAATAACTATAGTGTTGAATCTCTTGAACCGAGATTCATGATGGCAGCCTAGCCCGTCATTCCTTTGCCCGTTGCCGTTCCCGGGATTCCCGTCCCGGGGCGTTTTTTTATCGGGAGTGTTTCGGTGGGGGTTTTAGGGGGCTTGCCCCTTAGGCGAAGGGGTAGCGGAAGACAAGGCTAGATGGCGGATCAGGTCCGCCATGACGACTTGGCTGGAGCGAGGGGGAGACTTCCCCCTATGCCATTGCTTTTAATTTTTCCTGTTCGTATTCGCCCACAATGTAATCTGGACCGTTTTCCCACAAGCCCGTTTCCTTGTCAAAAAGGCATACGGCGGTTGTCGATTCCATAAAATCCGCAATGGCGGTTGTCATGTCGCAATTCTTCTTATCCATCAGTTCGCGGATAGACATCTGCGCAAGCAGGCACATGGCAAATTCAATCTTATTTTCCATAAAGACGAACCTCTTCTGCCGAAAGGAATTTTAAGCAAGCGAGAGCCTTGTTTGAACGAAAGCACCACTGGTTGGTGAGATTTTCCGGTTCCAGGAAACTGATGGCTAGTTCGGCGGCTCTGTCGGAATCTATCGGTCCATAGACCCCGTCCAAAAATGCCGCAATGACGGTATTAGTCTGGTCATTCGCAATCTTGCCACAAATTAGGTCGTAACCAATCCACTTTTCGAATTCGCCTGAAATGCAGCCTTGCTTCCGATGGGATACAACACAATGAAGCCAGGGAATATCCGCATTCTTGAATTCGTAAAGCGACAAGTTGTCTGACGGTGTGTATTCAAAGGCATTGACATAGCCTTTCAATGGCTGGACATCTTGCTCTTTCTGCGTAATGGCTTTCTTGATAGATGTCGCGACAAATTTCTGTGCCTGAGCCTTGCTCGTCGTCAGATAAAAGCCTTGCCCGAAATCCTTTCCTGCCGCACATCGAGACAAGTCCGGTTTTTGAACAATGCAGAAACTTCCATGATAAAGGATTATCTTGTCGCTCATAGCTGAACCCCTTGGCTCCTAAGGTAGGCTTCGACTTCATTGAGGTTTGCCGAGTCCCCCTGCACATGGAACTCTTCGTACATGTCCTGCATAAAATCATAGACCTTGAACTGACTGAACAACTTTGCAACCTCTGGCATTTCCTTATGCCAGGTCTTGGCGGCGAGTCGTAGAAGCCGCACCTGAATCAAAATCATTTCATCTTTTCGGTCCATAGTTTCATTCCTACAACATAAATAATAATAAAAAAAGACGAGAGCCGAAATTTCTTCGACTCTCATCTTTATTACTTCAGGTCTGGATCCTTCGCGACCATCGGTCGCTCAGGATGACACGTTTCGTTACAGGATAATCAGCCCTTCGGTATCCTTAGACATGGCGTCATAGAATGCGTAGCGGGCGTCCACTTCCTTCTGGAGGTCGTCGGCGAGCTTCTTGGCCACTTCCGGATTGTTACGGGTGAGCTGCTTGTAGCGGTTTTCGGTGTAGATGTATTCTGCAACCGGAATCGTCGGCTTCTTGGAGTCGAGGATAAGCGGAGCCTTTCCTTCGGCGGCGAGAGCCGGGTTGTAACGGAGCAGAGTCCAGTAACCGGAATCCACGGCCATCTTCTGGTGCTGAAGCTGGCTGTTGAGATCGAAACCGTGGTTGATGCAGGGGCAGTAGCAGATGATCAGGGACGGACCATTGTGTGCTTCCGCTTCCTGGAGAACCTTCAGGGCCTGAGCGTCGTTTGCGCCGAGGGCGATACGGCCCACGTAAACGTTCTTGTAGCTCATGGCAATGAGGCCGAGGTCCTTCTTGCCGGCGCGCTTACCAGCGGCAGCGAAGAGGGCGACTGCGCCACGGTTCGTGGCCTTGGAAGCCTGTCCACCAGTGTTGGAGTACACTTCGGTATCGAGGACGCAGATGTTCACGTTTTCACCGGTTGCCATCACGTGGTCGAGACCACCGTAACCGATGTCGTATGCCCAACCGTCGCCACCGAAGATCCACACGGACTTCTTCACGAGGTAGTCGGCGAATTCGTCGCGGAGGCTGACGGATGCGTCGTCGGTTGCACCGGCGAGAGCAGCCTTCAGGGCGGCAACGTTTTCACGCTGGGCCTTGATGCCGGCTTCGTCGGACTGGTCCTGGGTCGTGAGCTTTTCCTTGAGTTCGGCAGGAACGTTCACGGCTTCGAGGAGGCTGAGTGCCTGCTTGGCATGCT
>JAGCPF010000048.1 GCA_017642335.1 Fibrobacter sp. | reverse complement strand
CCCTTGTACGGGCCGATGGCGGAGTTGAACTGCACGCGGTAGCCACGGTTCACCTGAACGTTACCCTTGTCATCGAGCCAAGGCACGCGGAAGGTAATCACGCGTTCCGGTTCGACGAGACGGTCGATAACGCCGTTGGTTTCCCAGGACTTGTCCTGTTCGAGGACGGGGTCGAGGGATTCGAGGAATTCACGGACAGCCTGGTGGAAGAGGGCCTGATCCGGATCACGGGCGACGACCTTTTCATAGACTTTCTGAAGGTAAGCATTCTTGATTGCCATTTTATATATCTCCGTTGAGAGTTTTGATTGTTAAAGTTTTTAACGGGTCTAAAGATAGCAAACCCGCGACAAAAAGTGAAAAACAGAGCCAAAAATCTTCAATTTCTTACATTTTTGTAAGTTACTTTTTTAAAATAAATCAAAATAGCCAATTTTAACAAAATTTCAACGAGTAACGGCACAAAAACTTACATTTTTGTAAGTCAATAAATTACAAGTGTAAATGTAAAAATCATTTTACATTTACACACAGTTCACGAGCGTTTCATGCAGGATGCCGTTCGAGAACACCACCTGCTCGCCGTCCACGAACTGCATCGGGGACCCGTCGATATGGGTGGATTTTCCGCCGGCTTCCTCGACAATCAGGGCAATCGCCGCGATGTCCCACGGGTAGCTCATCGTCATCACGAAGCAGTCGATGCGGCCGCACGCGGTAAAGCACCCCTCCACCACCGCCGAGCCAAAGCACTTCACACGTTCGAAAACCTCGGCCTCGCGGGCGAAGTTGCGGGAGTTCTGCGGATTGATCTTTTCGGGATTGCCCACGTTGAAGTCGCCGTTCGAAACAATGGCATGCACCGGGTCGGCTTCTTCGCTCACATGGATCGCCTTGCCGTTCATGAAGGCGCCACCACCATTCACAGCCGTAAAGACTTCACCCAACCGAGGAAGGTTCACGACCGCGACCAACGGTTTGCCCTCGAAATGGAGCGCGATGGAAATTCCCCAAAAAGGGATGCCGCGGCTAAAGTTCACGGTTCCGTCCACCGGATCGATTATCCAGCAGTAACGCGGATCGGCGCCCTCGATGACACCCGCCTCTTCGGTGCGGATGGAATGCTCCGGGAACGCACTCCTGAGCCCTTCGACAATCAGTTTCTCGCTCGCAATGTCGGCGCGGGTCACCACGTCCTTCTTGGACTTGTACTTCACGTCACCCAAGTTTTGCTGGAGTTCAAGACAAAGAGCCCCCGCCTGTTTCGCGAGAGCTTCTGCAACAGATAAAAATTTTTGATAATCGGACATATGGGTTAGCGATGAGCTGCGAGCGACAACCCGCAGTCAGTTTATTCGGGGTATGCGCAGCAGCGGAATCCAACACTCGGCGACCTGTAGAACGAGGAAGCCTTCCTGTAAACGATTTTCTCGCCAGTGAAGAAAACCTTCTCTACATGATCGGGCACGTAGACCAAGCCGTTGGATACAGACTTGAGCCATTCCTCGCCGCCCTTCTTGTATTCCGCATAGGGGGCGTAATCCACGCCAACGGAATTCCCGCTAGAATCCTGGACATCAAAAAACTGCACCGAGTCCTTGAAGTCCTTCGTAGTCAGCTTTGCATACAAAGTACGCGACGTATCCGCCTCGAAGACCGTATCGACGCGAGTCCCTTCGCGGTAGAGATACACAGTATCTTGCGTATACCCGACACGCGTAAAGAAGGGGAAACTCCTGTTCGTGCAGCGGGCAATCGACTCGATGTCCAGGCCGTTGAATACCTTGTAGCTAGCGCCCTTGAGCACGGCAGCGGAATCCTCAGAACGCCCCATCACCCATTCCTGTAATTGTCCGGGCATGTCGTGCACGCCCATCGGGTTGATGCAGCGGTAATTGCGCTTGGTGACGTTGGTCGCAGACGTAGAATCGTTCGTCGCGATGTTGCACACCCTGAACAGGAACTCCGAGCTCGAGACGGTATCGTCCTCGACGACGCCGAAGTTGAGGCGGCCTTCGGACAGGCAGACCAGTTCCCAGTCACGTTCCTTGCAGAGGGAGACCTTGAATCCACTAGCAGACATGGCCTCACACACAGCGGCAGCCTCGGAATGGAGGACATTCGTGACAAACTCACCGGAATCATTCCTGTGTTCGAACTTTTCCATGCAGAACTTGTTCGTATCGGAAACCGAAACCGCCACAAAGCCTTCTGGGCATTCCAGTTCATTGGCAAGCGCACTAGGCGAAACGTAGACCGTGTCGATCAAAGAATGCGAATAGTAACCGGAGGCGTCCCTGGCGCGAATTCGGAGGATTAGCGTATCGCCGGGAACGACCCAGCGAATCGTATCCGTTACATAACGGCCACCATCCACGACAGACATATATCCGTCGTCCCAGTCATACTCCTTGTTATAGCGAGAAGAGCTGCCACCGGCAAAAGCGACCGAATCCCACGTTTTCGTAACCGGGTTGAACCGCATGACATCGTAGGACGCCACCGTATCGTAACAGTCCATCGCGCCGCATCCCGACGGGAACAAGAGGACCGTATCTTCCTTGATACCGTGGTCCTTGACAAGGGGATCGACAGAGCGGCTCCAGAAAATGCGGAGACGGTTGTTGCTGTCAAGCGCAGCAAGTCCCGTTCCAGGGAAAAGCGTATCCTCTATCGTAACAAGAGATGTCGCTATAAGGGGAGCAATAGAATCCGTAGTGAAAAAATCCTTCGTGACTTCAACCGAGGAATTGCCCGAGGAATCCCAAGACGTGATACCAATCGTGTAGCGGGATTCGGTCTTGAGGCCATTGATAGACATGACGAAGAGGTTCGCCGAATCGTTATCCATGTCGAACCCCTGCCCGTCAAGAATCACGAAATGGAAGATATTCTTTTCCTTGGAAGAATGCAGCGTCGTGTCCACCCAGATGGAATCGTGAGTGAAGCGGATTCTCGCATAGCGAACCGTATCTTCCGCCCCCTCCACGGAAATCTTGAGCTTTCGCAGGTCCTCGTCCTTGTTAGCCGCCGTAATCACGACGTTGTACCCCACAATCGGGCCCGATATCTCGGCCGGGGAATAGTAATCGGTCTGGTCGGTAGGACGGTACCACTGGCTCACGGCCCCCGTCGTCCAAATGGAGTCCATGCGAATCGAGACGAGCGAAGGCTGCTGATCATCCCCAAAATGGAGGAACAGACGCTGGACGGCACCGGGATCCCCCTTGGAGTACTTGCAGAATATCGCGACCTGGAGACTGTCGTACTTTTCCTTGAGATAATCCTTGATCATGCCGGTCAAGTCAATGGTATCGTACGTCTTCCCATCCTTCCTGACGAACTCGATGACGGAATCAGCCTTGTCGCGCTGGGAAGAGGAAACGTTTTTCGAAGTGTCGTCGACCACGGACGTGTCGAGCCAAAGATACAGGGCCTCAAGCCTTTCCGTCTCGATGGGATAACGGAAGCGGAGACGGTAGCAAGCATCGCCACTGTCCGCCTTGTCCCCGCAAGAGCGCAGGACGCTCAATTCCATGACCTCGCGGTCGAACGGGTAGTCCGTACCGTCGTCGTCGTCGGAGCAGGCCGAAAGGATTAGTGCAAGAACCGAAACAACAAAAAAAATGTAGAGTCTAAAAAATCGCATGTAGTTCACGGCATTAATTTAGAAAAAACGAAAGATATGAGACGAGAAACGGGAGCCGATACACAAAAAAAAACCGGGCGCATTGGCGTCCGGCTTTCAAATTCGACTCAAAAGAGTTAGTTGGCTTCTTCCGGGTAGACGGAGACCTTCTGACGCTTTGCATCGAGGCGTTCAAACTTCACCTTGCCGTCAACGAGGGAGAACAGGGTGAAATCCTTGCCCATACCGACGTTGTTGCCCTTGTGGAAGTGAGAACCGCGCTGACGAACGATGATGTTGCCAGCCTTGACGACTTCGCCCGCGTACTTCTTGACACCAAGATACTTGGCGTTACTGTCGCGGCCGTTACGTACTGAACCTTGACCTTTCTTATGTGCCATGGATTAAGCCTCCTTAGCCTTGCGGAGAGAGTTCTTCTTGACCTTGGCCGGCTTGGCGATACCCTGGGCAATCTTTTCCTTACGAGTGAGGGGCTTGTTCTGCTCCTTCTGCTTGGCAAGGGCAGCCACGCGAGCGCGGTTGCGTTCGATAACCTTGGAATCGACCTTTGCGGATTCTGCGCCGGAGCGAAGTTCCGTGACCAGCACCTCGGTATAGCCCTGACGATGACCGTTACGGCGTTCGTAACGGGTGCGACGCTTCTTCTTGTACACGATGATGGTGTCGTACTTGCCGTGGGCAAGGACTTCGACCTTCACGGAGGCGTCATTCAGGACAGGGGTGCCGACTTGCACTTCTTTTCCTGCGAAAAGAAGGACGGACTTGAGCTCCAGTTCGGAACCAACAGCGGCGTCAAGAGTGGGGACCTTGTAGGCCTTGCCCAGCTCGACTTTATACTGGAAACCACCTGTTTCAACAATAGAATACATTTTGTAATCCTTTTTTGGTTGCTATTGGGGCCACAAATATAGTAATACTGCTCAGAAAATCAAAGGGGATTGAAAGCAAAAAACGTGAAAAAGGCGTTTTTTTCCGTATTCTCACGTCTCTCGTCTTTCGTCTCTCGTCTAAAATTCTATCTTTACACCGAAATTTCCATAAAGGACACCCGAATGAACAAGATTATGAGCCTTGACGGCGACTGGCAGATGAAATGGGACACTGAAGATTCCGGCATCTCCAATCGCTGGTATGCGACATACCCCGAAAACACCGAAACCGTTACTGTCCCCCACATCTGGGAACGCGCTTTCAGCAAGCTCCTGATGTCCCAGGATTGCGCATACTACTTCAAGCGGTTCACCCTGGACGACGAAAAGCTGGTCGCGAAGAGAGTTTTCCTGCGTTTCGAGCGCATTTCGACCCACGCTTCCATCTGGCTCAACGGTAAGTTCTTGGGAACGCACTTTGGCGCCTACACCTCCTTCATCCTGGAAACCCAGAAGGCGCTCAAGATTGGCGAAGAAAACATTCTCTGCGTGCGCGTGGCCAACATGGGTGCCGCCAACAGCCGCATCGACTTCGGCCGCGAAAGCCGCGAAGGCGCCGACGACCGTTACGCCCACCCGAGCGAAATGCCGGTAGGCCTCCCGTGGAACCAGTACCCCTTCGGCGGTATTTACGGCCACGTGGACCTCATCCTCGGTAACGCGGCATTCATTTCCGACGTGCACCTCGAACCGGACATGGACCAGGAAAGGGTCACCGTCGAGACGACGTTCAACAACCCGCGCGGATTCCAGACCCGCCTGCGCATCCTCATGAAGAGCCCGAGCGGCGACGTGTACGAAAGCTACAAGACGCTCAAGCTCGACCGCGAAAACGCAACGACCAAGATGGTCCTCGGCATCAAGGACTGGAAAAAGGACAAGTGCGTGTGGAGCCCAGACAAGCCCAACCTGTTCGCCATCGAGCTCCAGCTCGAAATCAAGGGCAACAAGGGCAAGGCCCCCGAGTATTCCTTCCCCGTCGTCAAGACGTTCAGCTTCCGCAAGTTTGACTGCCTCAAGGGCGACTACTACCTGAACGACCAGATTCTCAAAATCCAGGGTGTCAGCTACAACCAGCAATGGAGCGAAGGCGGCCTCTGGACCACCGACAACCCCAAGCTCGAAAAAGACCTCCGCGCCGTGAAGGCGGCAGGATTCAACGCCATCCGCAGCTGCGGCGCTCCGCTCAGCACCGACGCTCTGGACATCTGCGACCGCATCGGCCTTTTGGTGTTCCAGGAATTCCCGTTCCACACGATGCGCTCCACCCCGCAGGGCCTCGAAATCGCGAAGAAACTCATCAACGATATCGTCAAGGAACAGCAGCACCATCCGTGTATCGCCGTATGGGTCCTCGGCTCCGAGAACGGCACCTTCATGCTCCAGAACGGCAACAAGCTGTTGAACATGATTAGCCCGCTCGACATGTGCCGCCCGGCCATCAGCAACCTCGACAGTATCTACCTCGACAACGAAGGCGCCTTTTACAAGGATACCGGCAAACTCCTGCCCGTCTCGAACGACAGGATTTTCCAGTACGCCACGTTGCGCATCAACCCGCGCCTGAACCCGAGCGCGGCCTACACGCATTACCTCGCCCACTGCTTTGACAAGGAAAACGACGAGCTCGACATCCCGGATACCGGCCTCGGCGACTCGAACTTCCAGGAAGGCGAAGAGAACTTCGCGGCCGACATCGAGAATAAGCTGCTGGTCACGCTCAAGAACCACACCTTGCTCCCGAACAAGCCGACCAACATCAACGGTCCGCGCTGCATCAAGAGCCAGAAGGAAATCAAGAACCTCTACAAGTCCGTCGAAACGTTCCTGAGCGAAAGCGGCAAGTCCGTCTGGGCCTCCTTCGAGGACTTCAACAAGGACCTCCGCGCCATCGCGACCAAGAGCAAGCTCGACCAGATTACCGCTCTCCAGAGCAACCCGCAGGTCGCCGGCTTCTTCCTCGACCAGTGGGCCGACTACGGCACCGACTTCAGCGGCATCTGCAACGAGAACCGCGAAAGCAAGGGCCTCGAGAAGTTCACCCGTGAAATCACCGCACCGAGCCGCGTGCTCATCAGCGAACTGGAACACGTGGTCACTCCGCAAAGCGAAATCAACTTCCAGCTCACGCTGCTCAACAACAGCCGCTGCGAAAACGTGGAAGTCGAAGTCTCGCTGCTGGAAAACGACAAGGTGCTTTCTACCCAGACCATCACCCCGGAAGAGCCCGCCGGCAAGACGAGCCTCACTCAGCTGGGCATCTGCACGATGGTCGCCCCGCGCAACCTGGGCTTCTACCAGATCAAGCTCACGCTCAAGGACAACGGCAAGGAAATCCATTCCTCCTTCGAAGACCTGATTGTCATCGAGCAATCCGACGTGAAGAGCGCGATGAAGAAAGTCTGCTTCCTCGACGAAAACGAAGAATCGAGCGACGCCCTCGCCGCACTCTCCGGCCCGGAACAGATTATCTTCACGGCCAACCTGAGTTCCTGGCCCGACGAAATCCTTTACAAGATTATCGACGTCACGAAGAACGGCGGCAAGACGCTCCTGCTCTCCGACCTCACGACCGAAGATATCGACTTCCTGAACCAGAGCCACCACTTCGATTCGACAATCGAAGCCCAGTGGTCTACCGGCGCAAAGGAAATCAGCGTCCACTACCTCCCCGAAGGTTCCCCGCTCCTGCACGTGTTCGGCAACAAGAAGGTTCTCGACCATAACTCGGCAGCGGCCATGCCGGGCATCTCGCTGAACGAGCTCCCGAATGCGACCGTCTACGCACGTTCCGTCAGCATCAAGGACGGCGAAGTCAAGACGGGAGTCGACCTGCAGCTCTACCCGTTCGGCAAGGGACGCATCATGTTCAACCAGTTCAGCGTTATCGAAGGTCTCGAAACGAACGCACTAGCCGACAGGCTCTTCAAGGCCATCGTCGACCTGCTCTAATTGGTTATACGGTTAGTTTGAAATCGGTCCGATCCGTCGGGCCGATTTTTTCTTTTATTCGTTTGCGGACGAGTCCTGGACACAGCGGACGGACAGCCCGAATTCTGCATAAGTCTCGTCAATGGAACCCGAAGCACGGCCGGCGACAAAACCCGCACTGTTCATGTTGTTGGCGCGCACTTCGGTAGAAGTCCACAAGTAGGCGTTCTCGCCGCCGTAAAAGAAGTTCTTCATGTAGTAATAACCGCCCGGCAAAATGCGCATTCCGTAAGCATCGTCGTTCTTGTCGGATTCCGGCCAGCCTTCCGAAGCCTTCAATGCTGTTCCCGCCACTTCGACACCGCCGACATCATCGTACAACCTCATGAATTCTTCCTTGGAAGGGAGGTGCCAGCCCGCAGGGCAAGCCTTGGCCGCAGCGTTCCAGTGGTAGAGCCGCCCGTAGGTTTCGCAGTTCTCCTCCACGTTGCCATAGCACCAGGACTTGCCGTAAAAATCGCCCTTCTTGTCAGCATCGTAGAACTTCATGTTCTCGGCCATCCAGACTCGCTCGCCCACCTTCACCGTCTTGTACACGCGATTGTCGCGGGGGTCCGTGAACGGGGTTCCTTCCTGTACTAAACTTTCTACCGCCGGTTCAGCGGGCGCATCGGATTCCGCGTCGGTACACGCCCAAACGAGGACGGCCAGAAACGCTGCGCCCAGCATGAAATTAACGGAGATGTCTTTTACAGAAACGTTCTTCACAATCCCCCACTACAAATGTACATGGAAAGCGAGTCCAAACGCAAAAAGGAAAAAGAAATGTAGCATAAAATGGATTTCTGGCATCTAAAAAAATGTTTTCATCCTGAAAAACCGATTTTTATGCACAAAAAAGGACCCTAGCGCAGAGAGAGAGCGCCGGGCCCTAATCACCCAAGTCCGATATTCGCAACTATTCACCCTCGTCGCAAATAAAAACAAACCTGTAAATTTTAAAATAACTCCAAACGGGAAAAAATCCAAATTTCTATATTAAAATTATGACTCAAAAATATTCCAACTTGGACCAATACTCTGACATTTTGGCAAATAACGCCAAAAACGCAAGCAAGAACCTCCGCACGCTGACCGCCGAGAAGCGCAGCGCCGTGCTGAACCTCGTGGCAAAACTCATCCGCGAGAAAAAACCGGAGATTTTGGCCGCCAACAAGCTTGACCTCGAAGCCGCCGCCGGGAAGCTCGACGACTCGAAGATGGACCGCCTCACATTGAACGACGCCCGTATCGAGGCCATGGCCAAGGGTGCCGAAGAAATTGCCTCCTTTGCCGACCCGCTGAACCGCGTGCTCGAAAGCCGCGAACTCAAGAACGGCATCAAGATTAGCCGTGTGGCCGTGCCTATCGGCGCTGTATTCTTTATTTTCGAAAGCCGCCCGAACGTGACGATTGACGGCGCATGCCTATGCTTCAAGGCGGGCAATGCCGTGATTTTGCGCGGCGGCAAGGAATCGCTCAACTCTGCGAAGTGCCTCGCCGGGATTTTCCACGAAGCGCTGGCCGCAAACGGCGTTAGCGAAAACGCCGTGCAACTCGTGACCGAAACGAGCCACGACCTGGTGGGCATGCTTTTGCAGCGCAACGACTGCATCGACCTCGTGATTCCCCGCGGCGGCGAACGCCTGATCCGCGCCGTGGTCGACCAGAGCAAGATTCCCGTGATCAAGCACTTCAACGGCATTTGCCACGTGTACGTGGACAAGTCCGCCGACATCGACAAGGCGGTGAACATTCTCATCAACGCCAAGACGCAGCGCACCGGCGTGTGCAACGCCATGGAATGCGTGATTATCGACCGCCATATCGACGACGCCAACGTCAAGAAACTGATTGACTGCCTCGCCGACCGCGGCGTGGAGCTCTTCGGCAACAAGGATGCCCAGAGCCACGACAGCCGCATCGCAGACATCGGTGACGACAGCAACTACCACCACGAATACCTCGCCCTCAAGGCAAGCGTCAAGTTCGTCGATAACGTCGCCGAAGCCTGCGACCACATCGAAAAGAACAGCAGCCGCCACACCGAAGCCGTCGTTGCAGAAGACACCTCCGTGCAGGACTACTTTGTCGCGAACGTGGACAGCAGCAGCGTGATGGTGAACGCAAGCACCCGCTTTGCCGACGGTGGCGAATACGGCCTCGGCGCCGAAGTGGGAATTTCCACCGACAAGTTGCATGCTCGCGGCCCCATGGGCGTAGAAAGCCTCTGCAGCTACAAGTGGATTCTCCGCGGCAACGGGCAGGTGAGAGGTTAAATTAATCCTTTGATTTTATTGTGTTGCAGTTGGAAACGCCCTGTCTTTGGGACAGGGCGTTGAATATACAAATTACAGTTCGCGAATTGTCTTTTCTGAAAGGCCCGTGAACTCGATGATTTCCTCAATCGGCTTGTTCGCAAGGGTTTTCACCATAGTTAGTCTTTAAGGCATCTTACGGATAACCAATCTTCTTTTTCAAAAGCCTTTACTCCAAGGACTTTGCCATACATACTTACATCATTTTTCAAGATACGTGATATAGCATACTCCTCTGGCGGAAAAGCCGCTTCTTTTCCATCCGTTTCTGATGCAGTCCAAAAAAAAGCATCTCCATTGGTTTTTCCACCTTTATCAAAGGCGACTCCTCCAGGAGAATATCCCGAGCCAAGGAGTATGCTGAAACCAAATATGTCATAATACCCCGTTTCCAGACTTTCAAGGCTTTCTCCAAGTTTAATGTCGCCTCTATGTTCATTTGCATAATCAACTAAAATACGGTATTCGGACGTATCGGGCAAATGCCATCCCTCCGGGCAGACAGTCATGGCCTTTTCCCAGGTATATAGGCGGCCCCACTGCATACAATTCAAAGAATCATTCCTATAACAAAAACTCAGGGTATCCGATTTGTAGTTCAGGTTCTGGGCCATCCATACCTGTTCTCCTATTTGCACAGTCCTGTATACCTGCGAATCACGTACATCCAAAAGTTCGCCGTATTCTATCTCGGGGTTAAGATACTTAGTCGAGACGCACTTGTACGTTTCACAATCATAAAGTTTTGAAGGAATTACTGCAGAACTGCTGGATGACTTCGCAGAACTAGATGAGGACTTCACGCTGCTGCTGGACGACTTCGCAGAACTAGACGAGGGCTTTGCGCTGCTGCTGGAAGTCTTCACATTGCTGCTTGACGATTCCTTTTCTTCGCTGCTACTCGAAGAATCTTTCGCACTTGACGAGGTTTCTTTCGAGCTGCTTGAAGATTTTACAGAACTGGAGGAAGATGACTTTGTTTTGTCGTTTGAGGACAATTTGACTTGTTCCGCGTCCTTAGAACTGCTGCTAGATTTACCTATGCTGCTCGAGGACCCCTTTGTAGAGGAAGCCTCCTTATCACTGGAGGACTCCGGTTCCGCAATTACCGATGACGATGGTTCGTCAGAGACAATGGGATTGCTCCCTGACGATTTATCATCACCACATCCGATTAGGAAAACGAATGTGAGCAACAAGCTTATTTTGGGAACCTTCATTTTTGCGCTCCTTTTCTGGCAGTATAGCTGACAGTCATTATCACATTTGAAATTTCCCCTCCCGTTATTTCTGGAATAGTCAATTTCCACGAAGAGTCTAGTCCGGCACCCTCAAAGGGTCTGTATTTTTCATTCCTGAAATCAAAAACGAACTGATTTGCATCTTGATGAGCGATACTTGTAGCAATAGTTTGTACACCAACACGATTTTGAATTGCATCAGATTTGTTTAAATACAACCTGTTTTCCGTTAAAGAGAGTTCTATATTTATTCTCCGTTTTGGTTTTTGATTCAACGCTACATCATCTTGCTTAGGTTCGTTTAAAATAACTTTTAACTGAACGTTACGGATTCTTTTGAAATAATGATCAAATTTATCAAACGAGTCTTCGTAAATAGTAAATGGGAAATCTTCAATAATTTTCGTTTTATAATCATTTTGAAGTATAGATAAATAATTCTTATTTTGTTGCTTATCAGTTATCTCATCAAAATAAATATCTCTCGTAATTTCCAACTCATTCTTATCATTCTCGAGATAAGCAACTTCCATGGCATGCAAATCGGCAATGAGCCTATCAGCAGACAGTAATCCGCTGTATGCCCCATCCCAATAGCTGTTGCCGATGAACGTTTTTGCGTTGCCCACTTCTACATCTCCTATTTCGAAATGGTAGCACTTTTCGGCCATCTTGGCAACCTTCGTGGTGAGTTTGCACATCGTTTTGGAGAGTTTGGTAAGCTGCTTTACGAGCCATTCGTGCAGATCCTTGTTGGTAAACTTGTCGCAAAGGAACTCGTATTCCTCCTCGTCGCGTTCCAATTCCTTCTCGAAAAGTTCCTGTTCCTTCTCGTTCTGTTCCTGCCGAATGGTGTTGACGATAATAGACTTTTCCGTCTGGTCTATTTCGTCTGTCGCCACAGACTCCTCGAATGCTTCTTCTTCGGATTCCTTCTTCTCTTCGCCCTTGGCCTTCTGCTGCAAAGCGGCAGCCTCTCTTTCAAGAGCCTTGGAAAGGTAGCTTTCGGCCATGGTGATGGCAGCCTCACCTAGCTTGCGCCCACCGTAGGAGGCCACATGGAAGTCAATGCCTCCGAAAGCGTTCACAATACCGCCGGCATCCAGGTCGGGCATGCTGTACAGAGTAGAAGCAATGCGTTTCGCAGATTCGACCTTCTCGCGGAGGTCGGCAACCTTCTGCATCGTCTTGGCGTAGCCGTTCTCAAAGTCCGTCTTGAGTTTCTCAATTTTGGACTTGTGATGCTCCTGCGCCTTGGCTTTCTTTTCTTTTTCGATTTCCAGCGAAGAAGCCTCTGTTTCAAGTTCCTTCATCTGGATGTCGAAGATGTTCTGCGACAGTTTTTTCGCTGCAATGCGATGCTGCAGGCGCAATTGAGCCAATGCCTCGGAATCCTTATCCTTCAGGGCCTGCAACAAGGATTCCTGCATATTGCGCAGGTCACGTGCGATTTCCAAGGCTTTCGCCACGAGGACCTTGAACCTGTAATGCGGCAGAGCGGCACCGGAATCAGCGAGAATGTCGCTGATAGAAAGTCCCGCAGCACGAGCCCTGACGAGCATGCCCGGGTCGATGGGCGGAGCAAACAGGGCAAGAGTGCGCTTTACGCCCTCGATGTTGAGACTATTACGAATCTTGTAGAGGCGATCGGCAACCGTATCCCAGAACGCCATCAGGTTCTCATTGCGCGGCTTTTCCGAAAGCGAAAGCTTTATGAAATACGTTTCTATAATGAAAAAGCCCTGTCTTTGGGACAGGGCGTTGAATATACAAATTACAGTTCGCGAATTGTCTTTTCTGAAAGGCCCGTAAACTCGATGATTTCCTCAATCGGCTTGTTCGCGTCGCGCATTTTCTTCGCGATTTCAGTTTTTTCTTCATACTTTGCTACAGCCCTGTCAAAGTCGCTCATGTCTACTGTCATAAGATACCTCGAACTAAAATTACTCAATTTTACTTCGTTTTGCAATAGTCTGAACACGGGGTCTTTCGCAAACTCGCTGAAATCGGCCTCGCGGTTCAGTGTGTCGATGGCTCGGAGCCACTGGGCTAGGCGGCTGGTGTCATCTGCGAAATCCTTGGCTCTCTTCAGGAATTTTTCCACTTCGATTAGGGTCACCGTCTGCTTGTCAAAGTAAACCTGCTGTTCCTGGTTCTTCAGCTGCACCGTATGGCGATAATTCGGCGAGACCTTGAATGCGTCGAAGAACTGGAAGCTGACCACATTCAGATTTTCAAGTTGATAGGCATTGCCAGACTTCACCATGTTGCTCGTAAGGCGAGCCACGTAGAGAACCAGCCTGTCCCTGTAGAACGTTTCCATGTTGTGCTGGACTTCGATAGAGATGCGGTCGCGAGGGACGTTCTTGCCACGGTCATTTACAAGCCCGATATCGGGATTTATGTCATGGTAGCCCAATTCCCCCGGGACAAACGGGTTGACGAGTTTCGGGTTCATGATGCGGTCGGAACCGATGAGGCCCAGCGCCGCATTCACGAGGTCCGTCGTGAGCATGAGGTTTTGCTCGCTCGCAAGGATTTTCTTGATACATCCGTCGTTGTAGAAGTAAACGTTCCTGTGCTCGTGTTCCTTGACGAATGCGTCGATGTCGCCGCCGTTGTTGTTTATTTCTCTCAGTTTTCCGAGGAACTGCGCAAATTCTTCTCTAGTCATAATGTTCCCTTTTGCGGGTACGCCCCCGTTGGCGGACAGGGGACAGTCCCCCGTCTGCATGTATAGACGTTTATGCGGGGAAATTTTTCCGGGAATTTGTAGTAAAAAGATGTTTTCGGCGGGCAAAAAAAAGGTTCACAGGTGGTTTTCTGTTTATACAGAAAAAGGCAGCCTTAATGCAAAGGGCCGCCCGAGGTATAAAAAATCGGGCCGGCTTCGCCGGCCTTTTTTGGAGGGGGCTTGGCGGTTGGCAACCTAGTCCTGGCGCTACTTCGTAGCGCAGGACTCTGCGCCTCGGTCATGTCCAAACAAGTTTGGTCGTGACCCTCGGCTTGCTAGTCCTTAAGGCACCGAACAGAGAACCCGTTGCTCTTGAGGTTGAAGTTCAGGTCCGCATTGCCGAGGCTGCAGTACAAGTTCATGCGGTACGCGCCGTAGCTACTGCTCTCCGTAGAACTCCAGAAGTACGCGATGTAGCCCTCGTCGTAGTAATCCCCATCGTTGTCCCTGTCGCCAGCAGGCAACGCCGAGAAGGAATAGGTATCCGAGCCATTGCCACTTGTCCCATCATACTTATCATTCCAGCCTTCCGTGGACTTGAGCATTATTCCTGCGGTTTCTATTCCACCAGCTGCAGTGAGCAAAGTATTCCATTCGTCTCTGCTGGGCAGGTGCCAGCCTTCAGGGCATACACCACGAACTTTGACGTTGCCGAGGTTGCAGATTTCCCCACAACCGCAACCATTGGCCGTGTTACCGGGTATAATGCCAGAACTGTCCATTGCAGCACTCCACAGGTACAAGCGGCCATATTTAGCACAATTGGCGGGGTCATTATCATAACAATAGCTGGAAGAGTCTTTTTCGCCTCCATTATATGTCTGCTGAATATACCTGTAGTTCAGGTTTTCCGCCATCCACCACTGTTCGCCAATTTTCACCGTCTTGTAAGTCTGTCCGTCCCTGTCGTCCGTCAGGGTGCCATATTCGCAGTTGTCCTCAGTCGCGGTTTTGCAAGGTGAAGCTAAAGAAGCCGTAGGAACAACGGAACTCGATGAACTGCTTCTTTCACCTGAACTGCTTGACTTGCCATCTTTACTGCTACTGGACGTTTTTACCGCGCTAGAACTTGACTGTAATTTGGCGCTGCTGCTAGAGTCACTCGCCTTATTAGAACTTGACTTCGCTTTCACGCTTGACGAAGACTTTTTCTCCGAGCCCGGCTGAATCGCCTTAGTCAACGAATCGTCAACGACCCAGAGACCCTTTTTACAGACATAGGCAGAATCCTCGTCTTCCACATAAGCGGTAGCGCCTTCGTGATCCCTCGTGCAAGATGGCAAGTCGTCAAAAGTGGGAACTACTGTATCGACATTCTCGCCAGGTTCAGCATCCTTGGGGTCGGTTCCCTTGCTGTCGCCCCCACAGGCCGCAAGCGCAAGCAACAAGGCCCACAAAGCAAGACCTAAACAAAAACGACTCATGATACCCCCTTGGTGACATTCATTCGAGAAATCTACACTTTTTTCAATGCATAGTCAACTTGAATAGATTGCTTCGGGACTGTTCGTCCCTCGCAATGAACATTGTGGGGAGGTTGCTTACAGCCATTTTTGTCTGGAAAATTTTCTAGAACTTGATCTTGTAGATCTGCGGCCAGTTTTTCCCTGTGACCCACAGGGTCATGCCGTCGTAGGCAATTCCGTTCAGCACGTCGGCGGAGGGATAGCGTTTTTTCACGTCCTTGGCCTTGGCAGAGAAATCCAGGTACTTGACGACCTTGCCGCTGGGGAGTTCGATGACGGCGATTAGTGCCGTCTGCCAGATGTTGGCGTAGAGGGTGTTCCCGACCACTTCCAATTCGTTGAGCATAGGCACGGGCTTGCCTTCATCGGTCACATGGATTGTTCCGATGACGTTGAATGCTCCCAGGGCGATTTTCAAAAGTTCATCCGAGCCGTTGCTCATGAGCAGGGCGTCGTGCCAATACGTAAGCCCCCAGCCTTCTGTGGGGATGCGGAACTCGCCCTTCGAGCGGAAGGGTTTGCGGTTGTAGATAAAGGCCTTTTTCGATTTCCAGGTCAGGTAGAAGATGTCCTCCCCCACGGCGACGGAGCCCTCGCCGAAATAGCGTTCGGCAAGACGCGCGGAATCGAGGATTTTCCCTTCGAGCGTGCGGCGGTAAAGTCCCGAGCCGCCATACTGGCCCGTACTTTCGATCAAATCGGAACCGTCAAAGAAAAGGCCTTGCGTAAAATGGGACGTCTCGTGCGAAACGGAATCCACAATGGTCGGCACAACGCGCGGGGTTTCGGCAAATACGAGAGACGAGAGTAATAAGACGAGAGGCAGGAGACGAGATACGAGAGAGGATCCCTTCGGCAGGCTCAGGGATCTTATCACCAAAAGAAAACTTCGGTTGAAAATGCTCATGGCGTAAAATTACTAAATTACTTGGCATGGGCGAACTCAGGACACCGGCCAAGGTCAAGATTATCGTGGGCATCCTCGCAAAAGATTCGCAAGCCGTCGAATCGGTACGGGCGACTTTGCGCGAAAAGTTCGGCCCCGAAGACCTGAACCTAGCCCCATTCCCCTTCACGTTCACCAACTACTATGTCGATGAAATCGGCAGCGCCCCCGTCCGAGCGTTCTTCAGCTACGAGAACCTGGTGGAACGCGAAACCATCGTAGACATCAAGCTCTGGACAAACGATATCGAACTCGAAATTGCCGAAAAGAACGGCACTCCGGAGTTGCGGCCCGTGAACCTCGACCCGGGCTACATGACACTCGGGCAGTTTTTCCTCGCCACCACCAAGGACCAACGACAACGCGTGTACATGCAACGCGGAATTTTCGTGGAGCCCACGCTGTACTTCCAAGACGGGCATTTCCACGCCTTCGACTGGACCTACCGCGATTACCAGAGCGAAAAGTATATCCAATATTTGGAACAAGTCCGCGCCCGCCTCGCCTACCAGATGAGCACGGGAAAGCCGTACCGACTCAGACGAGAGAACGGCCCTACGGGCCTACAGACGAAAGACGAGAGAGGCTCCAAGCCCAAGGCTCGAGAAACAAAAGGAGATGCCCGTCAAGGCGGGCATGACACAGTTTAACCCCTAGATTCTAAATCCTAGCCCCTAAACCCTAAACATATGAAAGCCGGAATTTTTACCATCCTCCTCCTCATCATCAGCAACGTGTTCATGACCGCCGCCTGGTACGGCAACCTCAAACTGAAGGAAATGCACATCAGCACCGACTGGCCGCTCATCCTCGTGATTCTCGCGTCGTGGGGCGTGGCCCTCATCGAGTACTTCTTCATGATCCCGGCCAACACCATCGGCAGCCGCATCAATGGCGGGCCGTTCAGCCTCATGCAGCTCAAGGTCATCCAGGAAGCCATCTCCATCACCGTATTCACGGTCATCGCGACCACGGTATTCAACAACGAAGCGCTCCAGTGGAACCACATCGTCGCCTTCGTGCTGATTGTCGCCGCGGTGTTCTTCGCATTCCTCAGGTAGCCCGCAGGAGTTTACCGTGCAGTTTTTCCGGAAAGTAGCCCTGGGCAGCATTCTCGCCCCCATAGTGCTTTCGCTAGCGTGCCTAAGCGCGCCCGCCGAAGCAGCGGCAACTACCGGAGCAAAGAAGGACGAGAAGAGTTCAGTCCAAGAAAAGGGCAAGAACGCAGCAAAGAAGAAGCCCGCAAAAAAATCCAAACCGGCAAAGAGCAAAGGCAAAAAAAGCAGCAAGGGTTCGGACAAGGTCCTGATCGACGCGAATGACCCCAAGGCCTTCACCAAGGCCATCCTCATGGAAAAGAAGGGAGTCAAGTACGAAGTCGTCGGAGAAAAACGAACAGCTGCACCCAAGGCCGAACAAAAAAAGAAACCCATAGACATCTACCTTGACCTATCCAAGATGCTCGTGCCTATCACGCACGAGGCTCTGGTCGGCTCCCCCTACGGAATCCGAGACCACCGCCTGCACAGGGGTGTCGACGTGAACGTCATCAAGAACGAACCTGTCGTCGCGGCGCTGCCGGGCAGAGTCATCATGTCGAGGTACAATGCGGGTGGATACGGGCACTATATCATCGTGGAACACGAGAACGGGCTCCAAACCGTTTACGGACACTTGTCCGAAAGATTGCAGAAAGTCGATGATTACGTCTATCCCGGAGATATCGTCGGTTTGGCAGGCAGCACAGGCAAATCCTCGGCAGCGCATCTCCACTTTGAAATCCGTTATGGCGAAGTCAACATCGATCCCGCTACCGTCATCGACTTTCCGCACTGGTCCCTGAAAAAAGGCGTAGAAAAGTTTTCGATAAAAAAAGCCACTATCGCCCACCGGAATATTCAGAATAAACTCAAGAAATACAATTATTATGTGGTCAAGAAAGGCGACACCCTCGGGGATATCGCCAACTGGTTCAATATTTCCGTTGAGTCGCTCTGCAGAATCAACAATCTCAATAAAGACGCCCCGCTCCGGATCGGGTTGAAACTGCACGGAAGCAAAAATTAGGTAGAGCTCACAGCTCCAAGAACGCTTGCTTGAGTTCGCGGGTAGCAGTCTCTGGGTCGGCCACCTTCATGATGGCAGATACTACGCAGATTCCCGCGATGCCGGAACCCTTCAGCACAAAGATGTTGTCCTTGTTGAGCCCGCCGATAGCGTTGACGGGAATGGGCACGGCCTTCACAACGTCCTTGAGCGTTTCTACCGGGGTAATGACCGTATTTACGTGAGTCGTCGTGGGGTAAATTGCACCACAGCCCAAGTAATCAGCACCCTGCTCGTAGGCTTCGAGCGCCTGCGGCACCGTCTTGGCCGTAACACCCACGATTTTGTCATCGCCCATCAATTTGCGAGCCAGATGCGCCGGCATGTCGCTCTGCCCCACATGTACGCCTTCCGCTCCGATGGCAAGCGCCACGTCCACGCGGTCGTCGATAATCAGCGGGATTCCATAACGGGCGGTAATTTCATGCGTCGCCGTTGCAAGCCGCATGTACTCCCGTGTAGACTTGTCCTTTTCGCGCAGCTGGATAATCGTCGCGCCGCCCTTGCAGGCCGCCTCCACCACGGGCAAGAAGCGTTCTTCGGGAACGCAAGTGCTGTCGGTGATAAAGTAAAGCGTCATATCGAGATTTTTGCGCATAAGTAAGTCCTACACGTAAAGGTAATCGTTCAAGACAGGCTGTAAACCTTCGCCCGAAATGTCACCATACATATCGTTGAAGCTGCGAGAGTCGTTGATTTCGAACTGCTCGTCGCCGCCTTCCCCGTCGTCGTGACCGCTGTACTTGCTTTCGTGGTCGCCGATGCCCGTAGAAACGCCGGCAGAGACCTTCGTCGCACATATTTTCACGATACCGTTGCGGAATTCCTTGCTTTCGCGGCTCGAGACCGTAATGCCCACGAACGGGAGGAAGATGCGGTAGGCGCAGAGCACCTGGCAGAGTTCCTTCTCGTGAACGTCGAGCGGGTCAATCTTGTCGTTATTGATAATCGGGCGCAGGCGCGGGCAGCTTAAGCTCATTTCGGCATGAGGGTATTTCTTCTGCAGGTAATACACGTGCAGTGCGGATGCGAGGGCATCGCGGCGGAAGTCCGAGAGGCCGAGGAGTGCGGAGAACGCCACCCCGCGCATGCCGGCCATGAGGGCGCGTTCCTGCGAGTCAAAACGGTACGGGAACACGCGCTTGTGGCCGAGCAGGTGGAGCTTTTCGAAACGCTCCTTGTCGTAGGTTTCCTGGAAGACGGTCACGTAGTCCACGCCGCATTCGTGCAGGTAGCGGTATTCGTCCACATTGACCGGGTAGACTTCCACGCCCACCATGCGGAAATACTTTCGCGCAAGCTTGCAGGCCTCGCCGATGTATTCCACGCTGCTCTTCGCGCGGCTTTCGCCAGTGAGAATCAGGATTTCTTCCATGCCGCTGTCGGCGATGACCTTCATCTCGTGCTCAATCTGCTCCATCGTAAGCTGCATGCGCTTGATGTGGTTGTAGCAGTTGAACCCGCAATAGACGCAGTAGTTCTCGCAGTAGTTAGCGATGTAGAGCGGCGTGAAGAAGTAGACGTTGTTGCCGAAGTGCTTGCTCGTCTCGATTTTCGCCTTCGCGGCCATCTGCTCGAGGTACGGGGCGGCAGCCGGAGAAAGGAGCGCCTTGAAATCCTCGAGCGTGCAACGTTCATATTCCAATGCGCGCTTCACGTCCTTGCCGGTGTACTTGCTGTAATCGAAGTTCTCGGACTCGGCGAGCACCTTATCGGCGATGTCCGACTGGATGACTTCCATGCCGGGCAGGTAATCCATGATGTTCGTGCGGGCGCTCGGGTCCGTCTCTATGCGGTGCTTCTTCGCGAGAGCGCCTTCCGAAAGGTTCCCGGAATCGAACAGGTAGTTGTTGTCTTTTCTTTCAGCGGTCATATCTTTTACCATCATGTCATCCTGGAACGACTGCAAGGAGTGATAGGATCCATGGACTCTATCGCATCTTCGATGCTCCAGAGTGACAATTCTTCTAATCTCTCAAAAAGCCCGTCAATGGGTCGGACGCGGAAGCGCCGCGCGTGAGAACGCGCCCAAGGCCTGCGAGGTAGGCCTTGCGACCCGCCTCGATGGCAAGCTTGAAACTCTGCGCCATA
This sequence comes from Fibrobacter sp., assembly GCA_017642335.1. Lineage (GTDB taxonomy): Bacteria > Fibrobacterota > Fibrobacteria > Fibrobacterales > Fibrobacteraceae > Fibrobacter. Next base: position 39,413 of record JAGCPF010000048.1, on the reverse strand, counting down.
AGCGGTAAGTCACCCGCAGTGGCAAGCGCCGTATTCGCCATGATGGCGGCAGCACCCATTTCCATCGCGGCACAGGCTTCGGAAGGTTTGCCGATACCCGCATCCACGATGATGGGCAAGTCGATTTCGTCAATCAGAATCTGGATGAACTCACGCGTCGAAAGGCCTTTGTTACTGCCAATCGGAGCGGCAAGCGGCATCACGGCTGCGGCACCCGCGTTAGCGAGGTCGCGCGCCACGTTCAAATCCGGGTACATATACGGCATCACCACGAAACCCTCCTTCGCGAGGGTTTCGGTCGCCTTCACCGTCTCATAGTTATCAGGGAGCAGGTACTTCGTGTCGCGCATGATTTCGATCTTGACGAAATCACCGCAGCCGAGCTCGCGGGAAAGGCGCGCGATGCGGACCGCCTCGTCGGCGGTGCGGGCGCCGGACGTATTCGGCAACAGCGTCACGCCCTTCGGAATGTAATCCAGGATATTCTCGTGGTCCTTGGTGTTCGCCCGGCGCACCGCCAGGGTCACAATCTGTGCCCCCGCATCGCGCACCGCGGCTTCAATCAACTTGAGGGAGTATTTTCCCGAGCCCAGGATAAAGCGGGAAGTAAATTCATGCCCGCCGATAACCAATTTGTCGTCCATAAAGCCTTCTTTATGTTTTTTCGGGGGTAAATATAGAAAAGTGGTTAGGGGCTAGGATCTAGGGGTTAGGGAAAAATATCACGGCTTCGCTGCGATTATCTACTCTAGCCTCTAGCCCCTAGCCTCTAGTCTCTACAAAAAAAACTCCCAGCCTTCACGGCCGAGAGTTTTGCAAAACACCTTCTTCGCTATTACAGCGGGATGTTGGCGTGCTTTTTCCAGTGTCTCTTCTGTTCCTTGGTCTTCAAGGCGTCAAAAGCAGTCACCAGGCGCTTGCGCACGTCGGCAGGACGGATGACCTCGTCGACCACGCCCATGGAGGCGGCCACGTAGGGGTTCATCAGTTCTTCTTCGTACTTGGCAATGCACTGAGCACGAGCAGCCACCGGATCCGGAGCCGCAGCGATTTCCTTCTTGTTGATGATTTCCACGGCACCTTCGGCACCCATCACGGCCACCTGGGCAATCGGGAGGGCGAACACGTAGTCGGCACCCACGTCCTTGCTGTTCATGGCGATGTAAGCACCACCAAAGGCCTTGCGCAGAATGAGCGTCACCTTCGGCACGGTCGCTTCGGCAAAGGCGTACAGGAGCTTTGCACCGTGGCGGATAATGCCCGAGTATTCCTGCTTGGAACCCGGCATGTACCCCGGAACGTCAACAAGCGCGAGAAGCGGAATGTTGAACGCATCGCAGAAGCGCACGAAACGGCCAGCCTTGTCGGAACCGTCCACATCCAAGGAACCCGCGAGCACCTTGGGCTGGTTCGCAACAATACCGACAACTTCACCATCCAGGCGAGCAAAACCGATCACCACGTTCTTACCCCAGTCGCTCTGCACTTCGAAGAAGCTGTCGACATCGGCAAAGGCGGCAATCACCGACTTCACGTCGTAGGCCTGCTTGTAGTTATCCGGAACAATGTCCTGGATTGTTGCGCTGTTGTCGAACGAAGCAGCCACATCGTTCGATTCAGACTTGGAGAACAACTTCTTGAAGAAGCCCGCTTCATCATTCTTGGCGGCTTCGGCAAACTTGCAGCTGCATTCGGCAGATCCCTTGCGGTTGCTCTGCGGCAAGTAGCTCAGCAACTTGCGCACGCCTTCGAGGCAGGACTTGTCGTCGTCGTACATGAAGTGCGCCACGCCAGACTTGGAGGTATGCACCGGAGCGCCACCCAGTTCAGCAGCGGTAATGTTTTCGCCCATCACCTGCTTCACGACGGCCGGGCCAGTCAGGAACATCTGGCTCGTCTGCTTGGTCATGAAGATAAAGTCGCTCAGAGCCGGAGAATAGCATGCACCACCAGCGCAGGGGCCCATAATCACGGCAATCTGGGGAATCACACCCGAAGCCCACACGTTGCGGGCCATGATGGCGCTATAACCGGCGAGCGAGAACACGCCTTCGTCAATGCGGGCTCCACCACTGTCGTTCAGCGCGACAAACGGGGCACCGGCCTCGACGGCCATATCCAAAACGCGGCAAATCTTTTCGGCGTGGCACTGGCCCAAGGCACCGCCACCCACGGTAAAATCTTGAGAAGAAGCAAAAACAAGGCGGCCATTCACCTTGCCATAACCCGTCACGACACCGTCGCCCAAAATCACCTTGCTTTCTTTAAGGACGCGGTTGCTGGACTTGCGGAGAGCGCCAATTTCCACAAAGGTGCCTGCATCAAACAGCATTTCCATGCGCTCACGTGCAGTAAACTTACCGGACTGGTGCTGCTTATCGACACGTGCCGCACCACCGGCCGCCTGGGCCTGAGCCAGGAGGCCTTCCAGTTTCGTCATATGCTTTTCATTCCACATAGTGTAAAGAACTCCTTTACTGTAATAATTTCGTAGCCAAAGATAAAAATTGTTAACAATCCGGTCAACTCGGAAAAAGGACTTTCAAACCCGCATAAGAAAGATGGAAGATTATTTTAAGCAAGCCACCCCGGGGGATACTTAAACCAAGCCAAGAATCAGCCGGATCGTCGTAAGGGCCTGGTGCGCGGCACAAAGCATCACTCGCGGTGCAACCAGCCCGATTCCGTCGGCGACATCGCTCACCCCGTCGCCACAGAGGTAGAATTTATCCGTAATCCTGCGAGTCCGGATAGTGTTCCCGACATCAAAACCCGCCATTCCGGAAGCCGACACCAAGAATTTTTCGGGCATCGTCTCGAGAACCGCATTCACGAGCATCGCCTTCGCCTCGGCATTGTCGAACGCCTCGCAAACCACGTCGGCATTTGCAAGGAGCGTCGCCACATTCTCGGCAGTCACCTTCTCAAAATGCGTTTCGTATTCCGTGTACGGGGCAATCTCTTTCAAGTTCGCAAGCAATGCTTCGGGTTTGGGGTGGCCAACCTGACACGCCTTGTACTGCTGGCGATGCAAGTTCGTCACGTCGACGCAGTCAAAATCCACAAGGATAAGTTTCCCTACACCGGCACGCGCCAAAGAAATCGCGATATTCGAGCCAAGTCCGCCCAGTCCGCATACAGCAACGGTCGCCGCCTGCAACTTGCGCACGGCATCGGCACCCTGGCGCTTCTCGAGCGCGGCAAGCATCTCTTCGCGAGTCGGCACGCGAGTTTCCATCACCCGCCACCTACAAAGTTCACGACCTCGACCACGTCGCCATCGGCGAGCACCGTCTCGGCATACTTTGCCTTCGGAACAATTTCTTCGTTCCGCTCCACGGCGATGCGCACGGTATTGTACCCCGCTTCCGCAAGGTATTCGGCGACGGTCTTCCCCGCCGCATCGACACTCTGTCCATTTATGGTAAGCATGGCACAAATATAGGAAATTAGAACATTACCCTGTACGGAATTTGCTTGTCGAAGCGACGGCCCTTGAGGTCGCGATAGCCCTTACCCGGCGAGCGTAAATCGTCGCGAGGAACAATGCGCTTGATGGCCGTCGTACTCGTGTCCTTCGGGCCTTCGTCAAACTTGATGTTGCCAAGGAGCGTTTCGCCGCCAAGGCCTTCAGCCGTCAGGTAGAAGTCCTGCACGCCCTTGAGTTCCGGCATGTTGGAGCAGCGCACGTCAATCCACTTGCTTTCATCGCCCGCCGAGGGCAAATCGCACTTGGAAATCACGTCGCCCTTCTTGCCTTCCTTGCGGATGTTCAGCGTTCCGCCTGCACCATTCTTCACCTGCACAAGCACGCCCGGGCCCACGATGGAATCCGTAATCACGTTCTCGAAAATCGCGTAGCCGCCATCCTTGATGGCGAACTCGTCCTTGTCCGTCAAACGCACGCGGATACCGTTATCGAAGCCGTTCGCCGGAATCGTATCGCGGATGATGCGCAAGAAGTCAAGGCGATCGAGTTCCGCATAATGTTTGCCCTTCGTAATTTCGATGAAGTTCGAGCCGCGCTTGAATTTCGTGGGGATGTACACCACAGACTTCTCGGGGAATTCGCTCCACGCGCCCGTCAGCGGCAGCTCGATTTCCTGCTTCTTGCCGTTGATGCTCACAAAGTGGGAACTTCCGTTCGCGCCGTCTTCGGTCCAGTCGTTGTCGTAGCGATAGCGAATCAAGTAGTCGCCCGCCTGCGGGATAATCATCGGCAAGCGAATCTTGCTGTCTTCGTAGTTGATGTAGGCGCAGAATTCGCCGTTAGACGCCTTGGAACTGCTCGAAATATCCACATGCGTCAAGGCTCCGTGTTCCGCCTCGGCACTCAGGTAGCGCCCGAGGAACGGTTGCCCGAGTTCCGGCCAGCCGTCGTCGGTATAAACGATATCGCGGACCTGGATGTAAGAGTTACCTTTGTCGTTCTTGTCGTAGTAATGGTTCACAAAGCGCTGGCGGTTCACGTCCTGGAACGCTTCGCCGCCCGCAGGCCCGTAGTAGCGGCCATAACGGCTCAACAGAATCGTGCCGCCGCCATCCAGCAGCCTCTTGCCCGACTTGTCGACATAGCCGCTCGTAATCGACTTGGAGCGCCCGACCGTCGTCTTATAGGAATTGTTCTCGAGGTCCGCGCCCTTCTTGCAGCAGTTGTCCCATGCCGTAAACAGGTAGTAATAGCCGTTATGCTCGATAAGGCTTGCGCCCTCGATACCCGAGCCACCGCGGTTCGCGATGTTGATCATCTTCGCGCCGTCCTTCACCTTGCCCGTCGTCTCGTCCAATTCAAGAATGTGGATGCCCGTGCCCCACGAACCGAATGCCATCCAGACCTTGCCATCGTTGTCCTTCAGCACCGCCGCGTCAATCGCGTTGTACGAATCGCTCTTGACCGTGTGAATCACCTCGCCCATGTCCGTCCAGCCATAATCCGGCTTTGTCGGGTCGATTTCCTTGCTCGCCATGAAGCCCATGCCCGACGAGCGAATGCCCATCTCGGAACCGCAATAGTACATGCGATATTCCCCGCCGATGTAATGGATATCAGGCGCCCAGATGTCAATCATGTTCGGCGCGTACTTGTAAAGCCACTGCGAAAACTTCGGCATGGCCTGTTCGCCGTTCTTCCAGTTCAACGCGTCTTCGGAAAACTGCATGAGCATGTGGTTGTCCGTCGTCGCGAGCGCATAGCCATCCTCGTAACGGATGATATCCGGATCATGCCCCGCCCAGCGGGTCTCCTTCGCGTACCAATCGGCCGCAAACGCCTGCCCCGCCATCAGAGCAGAAAGTGAAAAAATCACGCCAAACCTTTTCATAATGCCTCACTTTTCCACACAGCCAAACCAGTTTAAATATATATTTTTTTCGTATTCATTCGCCCATTGTCAAACTTGATGTTTCCAAGGCCCTTTCTCCACAGAAAAAAGTTGCCGGAGCCACGCCAGTAAATAAATATTTACACAAAATAAGCTAAAAAAACGGAATCATTTACAATTTGACAATGAGACCTGCAACAGCAGGGACTTGAAGTGTCTTCCCCCCTTTTTTATATTACGAAGTAAACAAATTTTAAGAAAAAAAAACGAATCAACCGTGAAAGGCTTTCGTATTTATTTTGTCTGCAGCATCATCGTTATCGGTATCGGTAGCGTGTTTAGCGGGTGTAGCAATTCCCTAGAAATCCTCTCTGACGAGATATTGGCATTCCCCGACGTTTCCAACGCAGACACTCTTTCCCATATCGGGAAAAAATCCTTTGAAGCAAGCATCGAAACCATCGGGGACCTCCCCCGTGACGAGCATTTGCCAGTACTTTTCATTCAAAGCCAATCTAAAATTACGTCCGAATACGCCCCAGCCTACATTATATTCGCCGATGCAACCGAGCATTACGCCAATTTCTCGCCTACCGCAAATTTTGAAGGTTTCAGCTATATCAAAATCCGCGGGAATTCAACATCGCACGCCCCCAAAAGACCATACAACATAAAATTCGAAAAAAAACAGAGCTTTTTTGGAATGGGGAATGCAAAAAAATGGGCGCTTCTTTCGAACCCATTCGACCCAACCCTAATTCGCAACAAACTGATTTATGATTTAGCAAGCCACCTGTCGTTTGATTTTTCCCCAAAATCCTATTTCATGGAAGTTTGGCTTAACGGAGAGTACGTCGGCAATTACCAGATCTGCGAAAAACTTGAATTTAAAAACAACCGCATTCCATACAAGACCGAAAACGGAGATTTCCTTTTCGAGCGAGACGTAAAGCGCGAAAAAGATGGCGTTACCTACATTCACACGCCAATCGATTCCATAAGAATAGCCATAAACGAGCCCGAAACACCTTCACAAGACCAACTCGACCTTCTAACGGAAAGGTTGAAAGACATTGAATCCGCAACCGCGACAGGCGACATCATGGAATATATGAAATATGTCGACTTGCGCACCATGATTGACTATTACTGGATCGAAGAATTCGTTAACCAACCCGACCTGCACCTCGGAAGGCACTTCGCCATCCACAACGGCATGCTGAAAGGAGGCCCCGTCTGGGACTACGATCTCGCTCTCGGCAACACACCTTCGGAATACAAATCAGGCACAACTCTTTTATTCGCTAAAAAAGAAATCTGGTGGCAAGAACTTTTCAAAGACCCTGTTTTTGAAAAAATTGCCTGGGAACGATATCTGCAAATCGAGCCCTACTTCGACAACCTAGCCAACGACAATGAGCTCGGGAACAACAAAATAGATTCCCTTCTGGACTTCTTCGGGGATTCGTTCAGGAAAAACTTCTCGGAAGACGGCTGGGCCTATTGCCATGATCAAAATCAAAGCGGAAACTTCGCCAACCGGCAGCTATCCTGCCCTGAATACGTGCCCGTTCCGCTGCCGACCTTCGACGAAAACATCGCATTCCTAAGAAATTGGATTACGCAGAGAAACGAATATCTCAAGTCCGAAGCCACAGAGCGGCTCGCAAAACTCAGCCAAATCGAAACAAACCTGGAAAGTATCCTCGCCATCCAGGATTCTATACTCGCCAACAGAAAGACTCTAACGGGAATGAACTAGAAGCATACCGTCAGCACAACGAACAAGGAAAGCCCCCTGCTTCAGGTTCGTCATGCGGATTTCGTTTCCAAATCCGGTTTTTACGACGACACCGTTCAGGTCTGTCACTGTCCAATGGCTATTACGCTTGAGGAATACCGTACCGAGAGCCTGGTCGTAACGCAATTCCGTCTTTGCCGATTTTGCATTAGCCAGCCGTATAGTTTCGCTAGAAGCAGGATCCTTTTCCGAGCTCGAGGAAACGTCAATACTCAAAAAAGATTGAGACGACACCGCTTCCGAACTTGAAATCGTCCCCGAACTCGAGGATTCCACGACTGGTTCCGGCAACTGGGCGGCCTTGAATTGGAACTTCTGGTTATCGGTCCCGGTGCGGACCCACGTGATCACGGGCATTCCCGCATCCTTCGAGATGTTCAGCACGTCGCCCACGAAGTCGCTATCGTAATCGCCGTAAACGTAGTAGCCTTTGTTCACGGACGCATTCTCGATGCGGATATCACAAGCTTTCTCGGAAGTCTTGACGGTATCAAGCAATGCCTTGGGCGGGCAGTAGTAGCGGCCAGTCGCAAAATTCTTGAGTGTGTAATGGCGTGCGGAATCACCTTTTGCAATTACCCACAGTTGGGCCTCGGCAGAATCAGCAGCAGGGCGCTGCACCACGATGCCGTTTTCGTCTTCGAGCGCCATGTCGCTATGCGTCACCGTCAGGCGGTAGCCCCCTTCGGCAAGCAGAGCGTTGTTTACTTTGTCTACACCCGTCGAGGTGCGCTTGATTTTCTGGATATTCGCATCCTCGTCGTAATACAGGTAGTCGATATTCACGGAACGGCGGTACGTCCAGCCGCCCGGAGAATTCGCGCCGTGATACATAAAATACCAGTGCCCGAGATACTTGAAAATAGCCTGGTGATTCGTCTCGGAATTGTCAAGCTTGTCGTTGATGACGCCCTTCTGCGTCCAGGGGCCATTCAGGCTCGGCGCCATCGAGTAGTTCGTCGTGGAGGGGTAACCCGAGGCGTAACTGAAGTAGTAGTTGCCGCGGTACTTGTGCATCCACGGGGCCTCGAAAAAGTCCTTGATCTTAATGTCTTCGGGAGTACTCGCGAGTTCGAGCATATTCTCCTTGAGTTTCACGCGGCGGCCCGCATTCCACGAGCCCCAATACATCCAGATATCATCGCCATCGTAGAAAATCGCGGGGTCGATATTCAACGCCACGTCATTCTGCGTATTGTCGGTCACTAGAGCATGCCCGAGCGCGTCCGTCCACGGTCCCGACGGATGGTCCGCCACCGCGACGCCAATCGCAAAGCCTTCGCTACCATTTTCCTTGATTGTCGCATGGTGCACCGCCACGTACCAGTAGAACTTGCCGTTACGGTATTCGCAATGCCCCGCAAACGCACTAGCATTCGCCCACTTGAAAGTCTTGACGCTCAGCACCGCGCCGTAATCGTGATAGTTTTCCATATCGTCGGTCACCAGCACGTGCCAGTCGTTCATCACGAACGCCTTGTTGTTATTGCCCTGCGGACCCTGCTCGTCGTGCCCCGCAAAAATGAACAGGCTGTCATGATACACGAGCGCCGCAGCATCCGCCGAATAGAACTTCGTAGTGAGCGGATTCGCTGCGAAACAAGCCGCAGCCGCCAAAGAATAAATTGCACCCAATTTTTTCATAACATCCCTTAAAAAAGATCCCCGACCACGTCGGGGATGACACGTCATTAGAACATCACCCTGTACGGAATCCGCTTGTCGAAGGCGCGACCCTTCAAATCTCGGTAGGCCTTGCGGGCGGGCGCTTGAGAATCGTGGCGAACAACATGCGGAACAATCGCGTCCGTGCCCGAAGAACTGGACAAAATACCGGCAATTTCCGAGCTGCTAGATGAGGCCGTTGAATCAGCCAAAGAGGAGCTGGAAATCGGGTCGCCGCACGGTTCCTGATTGCAGACAATCTCCCCCGGCGAACTTGCGAACACGATGTTCCGGACAATCGCCTCGCCCGAAACACCGGATGCCGTCAGGTAAAAGTCCTTCACGCCGCCAATACTCTTGAGGTTAGAGCAATTCACCGTCGTCCAGCCCTTAGACGTAAATTTCTCGTTGGCCGCCACCAGTTCGCATTCCGAAAGAACAGTCCCGTCCTTCTTGCCGTCGCGAATGCTAAGCTTTCCGCCCGTAAGGCTCTTCACCTCGATCGCCACGTCCACAGACTTGATGGAATCTGTCACCACATTTTCGAAAATCGCATAGCCGCCGTCCTTGATGGCGAACTCGTCGTCTTCAGTCAGACGCACGCGAATGCCGTTGTCAAATCCATTCGCCGGAATCGTATCGCGAATCACGCGCAAAAAATCGATGCGGTCGAGTTCCGCAAAGTTGCCGTTCGGCGAGGGTTCAATCTCGATGAAATTGCCACCGCGTTTGAGCGTTGCCGGAACCATCACGACGGACTTTTCGGGGAACGAGCCCCACTCCCCCGTCGGCGGGAGCGTCACCGTCTGCGACTTGCCATTCACCGTCACCTTGTGCGTCGCGGCCGCATCGCCGCCGTTGGCATAGCGGTAACGCAGCAGGTAGTCACCCGCCTGCATGATGTTCATCGGCAAGCGAATCTTGGAACCCGCGGTATTCACGTACGCAAGGTATTCCCCGTTCGAGGCCGTATTGCTCCGCGTAATCGCGAGGTCGCCCGACACGGCACGCGTCAGCACGCCATGCTCCACCTCGGCACTCAAATAACGCCCGAGGAAGGGCTGTCCCATCTCAACCCAGTTATCCTCGGTAAACACGACATCACGGATGTGGATATGGTTATACTTGTCGCCATTCAAATCGTAGTAGTGATGCACAAAACGCACACGGTTCAGGTCCTGGAAGGCCTCGCCGCCGCCCGGCCCCACGTAACGCCCGTAACGTTCCAAAAGAATCGTGCCGCCGCCGGTCGCCATATCGTTCCCGGCGCGGTCCTTATAGGGGCCCGTCACCTTGTCTGCACGGCCGTAAGCCGTCTTATACGTTGTCTGTTCAATATTCGGTCCCTGCTGGCAGCACTTGTCCCACGCCGTGAACAAGAAATACTTGCCATTATGCTCAATCAGGCTCGGGCCTTCTTCCGCCCCCTCGCTCGCCTTGCTCGTACGGCGGGCAATGTTGTAAACCGTCTTGTCGTCGCTCGCCTGGTAACCCGTAGTCGCGTCAAGCTTGATCAGCTGAATGCCGAGCCCGAACGAACCGAACGCCATCCAGTAATTGCCCTCGGTATCACGCACCACGTCGGCATCAATCGCGTTGTACTTGTCCGAAGTCACAGTGTGAAAAACGTGGCCATGGTCCTTCCAGCCGTAGCCCTCCGTTCCGGGCATAATCGAAGTCGTCGCTTGGTAACCGATGGCCGAAGAACGCTTGCCGAAAACGGAAACGCAGTAATAAGCGCGGAATTCACCGTTCATGTAGTAAAGATCCGGAGCCCAGATGCCCTCGGTGCCGGGCGCATACTCGTAGGCCCACTGCGGAATGGCGCTCACGGTCGACTTGTGGTCACGCCAGGTGTAGGCGTCTTCGGAAGTCCACAGTTGCAGATTGTTGTTCGTGCTCATGAGGGCGTAGCCGTCCTCGAACCGCACCATGCTCGGATCGTGGCCGGGCTGCAAGTTGTCTTTCGCATACCAGTCGGCAGCGAAAACCGCAGACACTCCAAACGCAACCCCTAGGCCAACACACCCAAACATTGAGCCAAAACGGCAACGAAATCCCAAACACATATAATACTCCCTGACGGTTCCTCCTTAATATACCTTTTATTTTCACAAAAGTCAACAAAAAATCTTTATTAAAAGTCTACGTTTTTACAAAATTTAAGCAATTACAGACATTTCTGCAAAAGTTAATCAAATAAGAAAGTCCACATTTAAGTAAACATTCATAAAGGCCACCCCAATCGACACCTCCGCAGAAATTTCCAAGAACAACATTCGCAAAAAAAAGTTAAATTCAAGTCATGAAAAAATTTGCACTTATCTCTTTATGCGGAGTCGCCCTGTTCACCGCTTGCGGCGACGAATCCTCTTCTAATGTCAAAGCTTCCACTGAAGACTCGGACATCATCGCAAAAACACACGACGACCTACCAGCCTGTACCGACACCCGAGAAGGTGCGTTCGCCTACGTAAAAGACGAAAAGCAGGGCTACACTTGCCATAATAATACGTGGACTCCTGAAGAACCTTCTCAAGAATCCTCATCCTCAAAAATTGAGGACAATTCCTCTAGCAGCGAAGCTTCTTCTAGCGGAGCCAACGACATCCAGGAACCTACTTCGTCTGCGACAGACGAGCCATCTTCGTCCGAAACCGTAAACTCGTCTTCTAGCACCGAAAGTTCCAGCAGCGCAGAGCCGAACTCTTCTACGGATTCTTCCTCTTCCGAGGAATCGTCTTCTTCTTTTGCAAGCCGCGATATCAACGTAGGCGCATACCAGTATAAATTTACCGACATGGACTTTTTAAGCGCATACATTTACAACAACGAAGATCAAGCTATTGACAGTCTAACACTTCGTTTATATGTATCAGCAAAACCAGAAAACATAGAACCAATTCCTGGTGAAGGGCAGCCGGGATCCTGTCCGTTAATCGTTGACGAAGATATCTGCCAAATGTCCGACAGCTCAGGATTTCATTATCCCTGCAAACAAAAGGACGGATCGAGTTTCTACGATCAACTAAGAGCCAACCTTAGACATTCCACTCCTATAAAAATAGACAACTCCTATAACGCATCAACGGAAGAATACACCTATTATTTTTCTATCCCTCTCGGAGATTTGGAAATTCCCCCATCATACTCACTGAGAATTGACATAAACTTTTCGAGCGGACTTTACCAGAACAACACGTGCGAAACCCTTAGGCAAAAGGCAAAAAAAGAATTTAGTTCAACTAGCGGGGGCTGGTCCTGGATGGCCCACCAAAAAGACGTAGATGGAGCCGACTACGAAGGAATGCCCCTATGGGAAAGGGATCAGGGAGACTTTGAAAAAGCCCCGATTAATCCATACATCACCATTTACAGGAACGACGAACTTATCTCCGGCATTCCCCCGAAATTCTAAGTTCGCCACACATCACCAAACAACTTAACACAAAAAATTCCTCGGTTCAAACCGAGGAATTTTTTGCTTAAAATGATATTGCCACGCTTCAATTATATTAGGAATCAAAAAAAAATTTAATTTTATGTTGGGTAGATTTGAATTAGGAGAATTGATTATGAGAAAAACTATGTTGGCAGCACTTTGCGCCACGTCTGTCATTTACGCGGGCTCATTCGAAACCTGGAATGGGGCCAAAGTTAGTGAAGACGCAAATTCTGATTCTCAAATCCATACAGGTCTTGGCAACGGACTTAAAACAGAAGGCTATTGGTATTCTTACAATGATGCCTCAGGATTATCTAAAATTAGCTGGTCTGTACCAATAGACCCACTTTACGACAAACAAAGTTTAGAGCCCGTCATTTACGAATGCAAAGGCTTTTGCGGCACAGCAATTCTAAACAAAGAATCAAATGAGCGCGATCCGTTTGTCGGCGTGGGATTCAACGTCGTTGGTCAAATTTCGGAAACAGATCAAAATCCGGCTACTGGCGACGCATCCGCCTGGGGTGGGCTCTGCGTGACCTACACGTCTGACACGGATATCGCGTTGGAACTCGGCCTTGGCGAAGGCGTCGATTCCACAATCAATTACGCAAATCCGGCCGTAAATCTCCCTGCATCCAAAACAGGGAACAAGGTTGTCGCTTCATGGTCCGACTTTAAACAACCTTCATGGTACGATGGGACGGTTAAATTTGACGGAGAAACAGCAGCAAAACAACTTGCCGCCGTACACTTTAAAATTCAGGCGGTCCCAGGGGATTACAAATTCAACATTTGCGCCGTTGGCCCAAAAGATGGCACATGCCCGGAAAAATGCGGCACCCCGACAGCAACAGAAGCTATCCAGGTTGCTCGTAGAGTTTCTGCCACCAAAGCTATTTTAAACGGGCGCACGCTCGAATTCACGGGCATAAAGGCAACCGCCGAAGTAATCAATTCGCTCGGGCAAGTCGTGATGAAGGGCGCTATTGGCAACGCAGCAACGCTCAACCTTGCAACGCTCGATGTGGGAATTTACATCATACGCATCAGCGGGAATAACGTGAATCTTTCGAGGAAAATTGTTCTGAAGTAAAGCAATACAAAAAAGATTGGTATGCAAAAATCCCCCGGCATCGCCGAGGGATTTTTTAAAGGAGATTGAGATTGCCACGCTTCGCTCGCAATGACAAGTGAAGCGCAAATGTCAATTATATTAGGTGTGAGCGTCGACCCATTCCGCGTTCTTGCGGCAGGCGTCAACAGACTTCGCGAAGGCTGCCTTCTCTTCGTCGTTCATGGAGACTTCGAGAATCTTCTCGACACCGTTAGCGCCAACCACGACAGGCACGCCGCAGTAGAGGCCCTTCACGCCGTATTCGCCGTTCAGCATGGCAGCGCAGGAGAACACGTTCTTCTTGTCGAGGAGGTAGGCTTCGGCCATGTGCACGGCAGAAGTAGCCGGGCTGTAGAAAGCGGAGCCGCGGCCGAGAAGGTTCACGATTTCGCCACCGGCACCGGCGGTACGCTTGGCGAGTTCGGCGAACTTTTCCTTGCTCATGAGCTGAGAAACCGGGATACCGGCAACAGTCACGCATTCCATGATGGAGACCATCGTGTCGCCGTGGCCACCCATCACGAGGGCCTTCACATCTTCCACGGAAACGCCGAGTTCGTCGGCAACGAAGCAAGCGAGACGGGCAGAGTCAAGCACGCCAGCCATACCGATGACCTTGTTGGCCGGGAGACCGGACTGCTTCTGCATGTTGTAGACCATGGCGTCGAGCGGGTTCGTGATGACGATGACGAAAGCGTCCGGAGCGTTGGCCTTGATAGCTTCGGCAACAGTCTTGATTACGCCGCAGTTCTTGTCGAGGAGGTCGTCACGGCTCATGCCCGGCATACGCGGGAAACCGGCGGTAACGATAACCACGTCCGCACCCTTGAGGTCGGCGTAGTCGGTAGAACCCTGAAGATCGACAGAGGAGTTGATGACGGAACGGCCTTCCATGATATCGAGAGCCTTGCCCTTGGGCATGCCCTGAGTCTGCGGAATGTCGATAAGAACAACGTCGCCAAGGTTCTTCTGGGCGATTACGAGAGCCATTGTACCACCGATTTGACCAGCACCAACGAGTGCAATCTTCTTTCTTGCCATTTTAGACCTTCCTTTTAAGGATTTTAAAATTTTTACGCCGTAAATATAGCAAAAAATGCAAACATTTGAATATATACTCATCATAGTAATGATTAAAACAACTGCGGACAGAGCCACCTGACCACCCCATTTTCGGGCTCAACTTCTTAAAAAATGTTTACAAATCCTTGGATAAATAATCAATATTTTCTCATATAGCCTCCGATTTAAGGCCCCCAAAACAGGATAGATTAAAAATGTTTTTGGAAAGGAGGCCTTATGGCAAAGAGAAGACTACTCAGTGTAGTTGTTTTGAGCGGTATATTTGCGCTCACAAGTTGCGGCGATACAGAATCGACCGTCGCCGGTCCGGGATCGGAAACCACCCCGCAAATCGGGAATTTAACCACTTCAAGCTCTGACGGATTCGCATTACCGGGGAGTTCCAGCGATGGAACCGCATTGCCGGGAAGTTCGGGCGGTCTTTTCGACCCGGGCAGTTCCGACGGCATGGGCGGACAACCGGGTATAGGTGGCGGAACGGACATCGGCGGCACCCCCGCTGCCGGGAGTTCCAGCAGCATCGGCCAAGCCACTCCGGGTTCCAGCTCAAACATTGGCGGCGGAGCCAATTCCAGCAGCAACGGCCAGGCAGCACCGGGCAGTTCTAGCAACGGCCAAGCAAATCCGGGAAGTTCCAGCAACGGGCAAGTAGCTCCGGCAAGTTCCAGCAGCGCAGGCCAGGCAACCACCCCGGCTAGCTCCAGCGAAGTCGCCCAGGCAAGCGGCGGCATCTTCCTCGCCGAAGGCAAGGAAGAAGAAAAAGACCAGATGAAGGTCGTCTACAAGACCAATACCGGCTGGGATGGCGGTGGAATTCTCGCTTATCCTGAACAGCTCTCCAGCGACAAGAAGCACGCTGTCGTGGTGTGGGGCCCGGGTGGCGGCGAACAGCCGGGAAAATACGAAGGCATGATCCGCAGGCTCGCCTCCCACGGCTTCGTGGTGATTGCGCTTAAGGAATCTCCGGGTGACGCCAGCCAGGCCACGAAGGCTCTCGACTGGATGGAACAGCAGAACAAGGATTCCGGCAGCCCGCTGAACGGCAAGCTCGACATGAATACCGTCGGTTGCTCCGGCCACTCCATGGGCGGCCTTGAATCCGAACAGGCGGCCATTAAGGACAAACGAGTTATCACGGCGTTCCTCAACAACAGCGGCGACCGCGGCGGTGGAGCGTTCAAGAACATTCCCGCCACCAAGACGGCAGGCGTCGTCTTCGGCGAAAAGGGCATGGAACACGACAACGCCATCAGCGACTACAGGAGTGCCACAAGCGTGCCCGCCTGCATGATCGAAATGACTGGCGGCCCGAATACTGGCGAAGGCGGCTACGGCCACGGTTCCGGCCCATGGGACGGCATGGCCATTACGATTGCATGGATGCGCTGGCATCTCGGGGGCGAAGACTTCCGCAAGGCAGACTTCGTCGGTTCGAGCGGCAAGTACATCAACGGCAACATCATTGGCAAACAGGGCAAATGGAAAGGCGAGTGCAAGAACTTCAACTAACGAGTTTTTGTTGTGCAAAAGCTGGCGGCTTCGGCCGTCAGTTTTTTTCATAGAGGATAACTCAACTAAAGCGCTAAAAGCGCCAAGTTTCGTATATCTCGCCTCTCGTCTCTCGTCCCTCGTCTCTCGTCTTTTTCTACATTTACTGCCACTATGAGCATACAGATTCCTCAGCTGCCCAAGGGCACGCGTGATTTTTACCCGGAAGCGCAACGCATCCAGAACTACATTTTCGATACATGGCGCAATGTCGCCGAAAGTTTCGCCTACGAAGAATACGAAGGCCCGATGTTTGAGCACCTTGAACTCTATACGGGCAAATCCGGCGAAGAAATCGTAAGCCAGCTTTACAACTTCAAGGACAAGGGCGACCGCGAAATTGCACTCCGCCCCGAAATGACCCCGACGCTCGCTCGCCTCGTGATCCAGAAGGCGCGCGAACTCAAGAAGCCCTTTAAGTGGTTCAGCATGCCGCGTCTTTTCCGCTACGAGAAGGCTCAGAAGGGTCGCCTGCGCGAGTTCTTCCAGCTGAACATGGACATCATCGGCACCGAGAGCATCTATGCCGAAGCCGACCTGCTCGCCTCCATCGCGACGATGTTGCGCAAGTTCGGCCTCAAGGACGGCGAATTTGCGATTGGCGTCTCTAGCCGCAAGCTTTTGGCCACCTACCTCGAAGAAATCGGTGCCCCGAACCCGGCGCTTGTGTACCCGGTGCTTGACCGCCGCCTGAAAATCGGCCCCGAAGCCTTTGCGAAGGCACTTGCCGAAGCCGGCCTCACCGAAGAACAGGTGAAAAAGCTCGACGACTTCATGGGCTGCAAGAGCATCGAAGAAGTGCGCAATGCGGTTCACAGCGAAAACGCGGGCGCCGCTCTCAAAGAAATCGAAGATTTATTTGAGACGCTCGCTGCCGCGGGCTACGGCGATTGCGTGAATCTCGATCTTTCGATTGTGCGCGGACTCGCCTACTACACCGGCATCGTATTCGAAGTGTTCGACAAGGGCAAATCGATGCGCGCAATCGCCGGCGGCGGCCGCTACGACAGCCTCACCGAAAAGCTCGGCGGCGAACGCATCCCGGGAGTCGGATTCGGCATGGGCGACGTCGTGCTCGCCGACCTGCTGGCCGAACACAACCTGTTGCCCAGCCCCAAGCAGAGCGTGGACTTCTACATCGCAAGTTTCACCAACGACATGAAGAAGGTGTTCGAGACCGCCCAGACATTCCGCGACGCAAAACTCGGCAACTTCTCCGTTTCTCACCCGCTCGCCCCGATGAAGATGGGCAAGCAGCTTGACCAGGCCAACTACCAGGGCGCAAAGATCGTCGTCTACGTGGACGGTTCCAAGGCAGGCGAAGGCGAGTTCGAGTACAAGGACATGCGCACCGGCGAAATGTTTGCCGGAAACCCCGCATCCATCGTGGAACGATTGAAAACTGAGATTAAGAAACCTGAATAATCAATGACCCCGAAAAAAGCGTTAATTACCATCATAAGCCTGTTCCTTGTTCTTGGATTGATGGCCATTATTTTCCCGTCCGACGGCATACACATCAGTGAATCACTCACACTCCGTTTTCCGTCCCTGAGCGAAGTTTTCCCTGTCGCCGACACCACGGCAAACGGGAAAAACGACCCGGAAGACGAGATCAGAGCTATGATGGAAGCTACCCGGCAGAAGCAGTTCGCCGCCTTTGCCGATTCCTTGCGCTTTTACCAGGACTTTTTCGATAGCGGCAAAACAAGGTTCGACCTCCCAAACAACGACCCCACGTGGTTCGACAGGTTCTTCCTGCACCTCCAGTTGGCGTCGATAGACAGTTCCGTTGTACACATCGTGCATTACGGGGACTCCCAACTCGAAGAAGACCGCATTTCGTCGACAATCCGCGAAGACCTCCAGGAGGAATTCGGCGGTGCTGGCCCGGGCATGCTCCCGCCCGTCCTCAAAATCCAGCCGCAAACGACCGTCCACTGGAGCCGGGGTGCCCTGGAACGCTACATACTCTTTGGCCCCAAAGACGAAGAAGCCACGCACAGCCGCTACGGACCGCTGGCCCAGTTTGCCAACTTGAACGGAACCGCGGTCATCGGCATCAAGCGCCGTCTGGACCGCAAAGACAGGACAAAAGTTTATCCGCACGCAGGCGGCTATGCCACAATCAAGGTTCTCGCAGGCAAGCGTGGGAAACTAAAAGTGAGAATGGATTACGACCGCACCTTCACGACCGTCGTAGGCCTGAACCCAGACAGTACGGAAAAAATCAAGACTTCGGTCAAGATGGTCGAAGCCGAACCGCCTATC
This sequence comes from Fibrobacter sp., assembly GCA_017642335.1. Taxonomy (GTDB): domain Bacteria; phylum Fibrobacterota; class Fibrobacteria; order Fibrobacterales; family Fibrobacteraceae; genus Fibrobacter. Next base: position 21,162 of record JAGCPF010000048.1, on the reverse strand, counting down.
GTAGATTCTTCTTACACAAAACTTAACGTATATACGTGGAAACTCCCCGATACAACGTCGTCTGTAAAGATTACGCTCACGGGAAATACCGAAATTTACGCCGTTTCCGCAGACGGAGCCTACGGCGTGGCCGTCGACAACGTGGCAATGCGCGGTTCCTCGGGAACGATTTTCCACAGAATCGACTCCGAACTCCTCGCGGAATCGTACAAGGCGATGAACGCGAAGCTTATCATGATGGAATATGGCGGAAACATGGTTCCGAGCATATCCACATCCAATATTGACTACATAAAGAAGCTCGTCACGCGCCAAATTCTCGCCATCCAAAAGGCCAACCCCGACGCAGACATCATTTTCATCGGGCCAGCCGACATGGAAAGGCAATCCGACGGGCGTTGGAAAACCTACCCCGCCCTCCGCATGACCATCAACGCCCTCCGCGAAGTCGCCCTTGAAAACGGCGTCGCCTACTGGGACATGCACCGCGTGATGGGCGGAAACGGCACCATGTCGAAGTGGGTCAAGCGCGAACCCCCGCTGGGATTCACCGACCACATCCACTTTACCCGCCGCGGCGCAACACACATGGGCGACCTCTTCTGCTCTTCGTTGCGCATGTACTACGATTTCTTCAAGTTCAGGGGTCGGCACAACATTTCGGACAAAAAACTGCGCGATTTGCGCAATTTCAACGATTCTGTCGGGACGAAGAAGACCGCCCCCGCCCCCACCGCAAAGAAACCGGTCGCGGAACCGGTCAAGAAACCCGTCACGGATCCGACACAGCAAGTGCGTAAGCCTGTTGCAGAGCAGCCCGTACGCAAGCCGATTGCCGAACAGCCCGTGCGCAAGCCCGTCGCGGAGCAGCCGGTACGCAAGCCCGCTGCAGAGCAGCCCGTACGCAAGCCGATTGCCGAACAGCCCGTGCGCAAGCCAGTCGCAGAGCAACCGACTCGCAAACCCACGGCTGAACAACCGGCCAAAAAGACAACGGTCAGAAAGAAGCGCCAGAAGCGCGACGACGACACGCAGAAAAAGCGTCGCAAACAGGACATCAACAGGACTCAGAAGACGCCGACCACAACCGGCGACCAGCCGAAACGTAAGGTGAGAAGAAAAAAGCTCGACGACAAGCAGAAATCTGAGTTCGGTACAACTTTGTCTAAAAAGCAACCGACAACATCTACAACAAGAAGGGAAAAGAGATGAGAAAGGTAGCACTAATCATTGCGATGCTCGCATTATGCGTCTTCGCCAGGGAGCCAGCGCCCTCCCCCAGTGATTATACATTGGACCTGTCCAAGTATGGCTTTATAGACACGTCGCTCAACAAAATCCAGTTCCCCAAGGGAAACAAGTCCTTCGAGCCCTTCTTCAAGAAGCTTGACACCCTTGTATTTGAAAATCGCGGCAAGGTGAGGATCCTGCATATCGGCGGGTCCCATATCCAGGCCGACGTCATGTCGGGCCGCATCCGCGAGCACCTGGTCAAGGAATACCCCGGCGCAAGCGCCGGACGCGGATTCGTCTTCCCGTTCTCTGCCGCCAAGACCAACACGCCCTCCAGCTACGGGAGCATGTACAAGGGCATCTGGGACATGAGCAAGAACGTGCTGCGCGAAGTCAAGAAGCCGCTCGGCCTTCTTGGCATCGCCGTGAGCACCAGCGACCCCCGCGCCGAATTCTCCATTTTGCTGAACCGCTACAACCCACAGCCCATCTGGAGCGAGACGAGGGTCCGCCTATTCGGATACAGCGACAACGGCGACGTAATTCCCGTTCTGCACGTGGATTCCACGGAAATTCCGGGAAAGCTTGACTCCGCGACGCAGAGCTTCACGTTCCCGATTCCCCACCCCATCGACTCCATCGTGATTTCATTCCGCTGGCTCGACAGTCTGCAGCAGGCCGAAATCGCAAGGTTCATCACGGACTCGCTCCGCCAGGACTCCATCGCCCGCGCCGCAGCGCTCGCCGATTCGCTGGCAAAGGATTCCCTGGCCAGGAAGGATTCGTCAAAGAAGAAAACGAGCCTCGTGGCGATTCCGGACAATGTTGCGCTCCCGCTTGACTCCATGTTCCAGGACAGCAGCGTCATAGACACGGCACTTGACGAACCACCCCCGTTCGAGCCGGAACCGATGGCTCCGCTGGATGTGTCGTCCAACGAATCCAAGCCGGGCAGACCCAGATTCACCATCACAGGTATCTATACGGAAAGCGACGCTCCAGGCATCATGTACACGAACGTCGGCATCAACGGAGCGAAAGTTCCCAACTACTTCGAAACCGTCTGCCCGAATTTCGAGAAGGAACTCGCTTTCCTCAAACCCGACCTGGTCATCTTCGCCATCGGCATCAACGACGCCAACGTCGATCGCTTCGACGACAAGGGTTTCCGAGCCAACTACGACACGCTCATCACGCGCATCCAGAAGGTGAGCCCGAACGCGGCATTCATCTTCGAGACGAACAACGACTCGTACCGCATGACGAAGCGGAAAAAATACGTACAGCACCCCAACGGCGAAGTCGCCCGCAAGTCCTTCTTCATACTTGCCGACAAATACAAGGCGGGTATCTGGGACAAGTTCTCCATCATGGGCGGGCTCGGCTCCATGTCCAAATGGGAAAAAGCGAACCTCGCCAAGAAGGACAAGGTCCACTTCAAACTTGCGGGTTACAACCTGCTAGGCGACCTGTTCTACAAGGCTCTCATCCAAGCGTACCAGGACCATATCGCAAACCTCCCCGCGCTGGAACCCGAAGCACCGAAACCCGTACCGAAAAAAGCGGACTCCACCAAAGTTCCGACCAAGGATAAAAACAAGAGCAAGTATTAGTAACTTTTCAAAATTGTCGTTCTGAAACATGTTAGACCATTTAATCCCATTTTTAAGTCACACTTTCGCGTTCGACCCGAACTCGCCGCTGCTATTTACCCAGTTCTATTTCTGGGGATTCTTTGCTGTTGTTTTTGCAATACTTACCCTTATACACAACAAGCTTCTCCTCCGTAACGCGTTCCTCTTCTTCACAAGCCTCTTCTTCTACTACAAGACGAGCGGAAGCTATGTCTGCATCCTGATTTTCTGTGTCATCGCAAACTTCTTTATCGGCAAGTGGATCGAAAAGGCCGAGGAGCACTGGAAAAAGAAATTCCTGATGATTATCGTCGTCATCATCGACCTGCTGGTGCTCTGCTACTACAAATACTCTTATTTCTTCCTGGACGCGCTCTACGACTTTACGGGCATCGAGCTGCACGTGTACAACTTCTTCGCAGCCGCAAGCAACAAGATGTTCGGCACAAATTCGCTTGTCGACACGATTATCCTGCCGGTGGGTATCTCGTTCTTCACGTTCCAGGCGATGAGCTACTGTATCGACATTTACCGTGGCAAGATCAAGGCCGTAGACAACATTCTGAACTTCGGTTTCTACCTGTCGTTCTTCCCGCAGCTGGTCGCAGGCCCGATTGTGCGTGCCGACAAGTTCGTGCCGCAGCTCTACAAGCCGTTCTTCCTCCCCCGCCGAGCCTTCGGCATGGCCGTGTTCTGGATTCTGAACGGACTTGCAAAAAAGATTATCCTGAGCGACTACCTCGCCACGAACTTCGTGGACCGCGTTTTCGACACGCCACTCCTGTTCACCGGCCTTGAAAACCTCATCGCGCTGTTCGCCTACTCACTGCAGGTGTACGCCGACTTCTCGGGCTACACCGACATCGCCATCGGCGTTGCACTCCTCATGGGATTCCGCCTGCCGCAGAACTTCAACAGCCCCTACAAGGCACTCAGTCCCACCGAATTCTGGCGTCGTTGGCATATTTCCCTTTCGAGCTGGTGGCGCGACTACCTCTACATTCCTCTGGGTGGTAACCGCGGAGCATCCGTCGGCACGTTCTTCTGGATGGGATTCCTGAGCCTTGTGGCAATACTCCTTTCAGGGAGTGTCTGGGTCGGCATCGCGCTCGGTCTTTTGTTCCTCTACATTGCGATCCTAGCCTACTTCAAGCCTGAGACCCGCAAGACGATTACCACGAACATGAACGCCATGGCGACGCAGATTGTCGGCGGCTGGTGGCACGGCGCGAGCTGGAACTTCATCATCTGGGGCGGCCTCAACGGATTCGGCCAGGTATTCAACAAAATCTGGGTCAAGAGAGGTCGGACATTCCGCGCCTCGGCGGCATTGTTCTTCTTCGCCGTCAGTGCCATCATCTACAAGAACTTCGACATTGCCATCTGCGCCATCACGGCCGTATGGTTCGGCGTGCTGTTCGTCGGCATCTACTCAGTCATGATTTTCCGTCTGTTCAGCGACAAGACATTCCACTGGCTCTATGTCGCCTGGAATGTGTCGCTCACCTTCGTGTTCATCACGTTCACGCGACTCTTCTTCCGCGCGGGTTCCAACCTCGACCCCGCCGAAGCAAACGATGTTGCATGGAACACGGCCAAGAACATGGTTCAGCAGATGGGCACTGCCTGGAAATGGGACGCTTCGCTCTGGACAATCGCATGGGAGCACATCAACATCATCCTCGTGTTCATCGCGGGCATGCTTATCCACTGGATTCCCAAGAAGTTCAAGAGCCGTTACAGGATTGCATTTGCATCCCTCCCGCTCCCCGGAATGGTTGCCGCGACAGCGTTTATCATCTTCGTGATATACCAGTTCATGAGTGCGGATAGCTGCCCGTTCATTTATTTCCAGTTCTAGGGACGATGAGGTATGAGGCTCGAGGTCGCGACCTTCGGTCGCTTTGAGGTATGAGATCGGGGCTAAAGCCCCTTTGAGGTAGGAAGTAGGAAGTAGGAAGTATGAAGTTGGAAGTTGGAACTTGGAAGTTGGAAGTGGTTAGTGGTTGGTGGTTAGGGAAAACTTGTCATTGCGAAGGGCGAATAGCCCTGAAGCAATCTCCATCAGAGAATCTAGAGGCTAGGATCTAGGGGCTTGAGCGTATCATATATCCGGTCGTCTTTGTTCAAAATACTGCGCAGCGGCCCAGTTCATCACTAAATTTTACTTTTTCCTCTTTTTTACTCGCTTTTCGCATCCCTTAACTTATATTTAGAGTATGAATAAAAGAGTGCGTAAAATTTTTGGAAATCTGTTCATTTCATCCACGGCGTTTCTGTGGACCGCCTGTGGCAGCGACTCTGCCAGCGCACCAGACATTACCATACCCCAAGCAGGCAATAACCCTGCCAGTTCATCCAGTGAATCCATTCAAACATCTTCCAATGGTTCCGTTCCAACATCTTCCAGTGAGCCCTTTCCAACTTCTTCTAGCGAATCGATAACAAGTTCTAATGGGACTTCCAATGCATTTTTCAATATCGAAGAGGAACTTTCAAAACTGAAAAGGCCGGATACGACCGGATTAAGAGGGACAACCGTATCAGGATATCAGGCTTGCATTAATGGAATTCTAGCCGATGAGAATTCGGAATACATCGCTTATATGGTTCGAAGTGGTGAATTCGAGGCAGCACGGGTTGTAGACGACAGAATAGAAGCGTTTCTAGAAAGTCCCAAAGGAGCGTCTCTTCCCCAGAGTTTAAAGAACTGCTACAAGTCCGCCACGTACCTCATTGGTGCAGCAGCATTAGACTATGGCGTCGTCCCCTGCCATTCCGAATCTGAAGATGTTATCGTTGACGACAATTACATCAACAACCTCTTGGCGGCAGACGAAATCAAGCGCAAGGATTTCAAAAAAGCCCTCGAAAGAGTCAATGAAAGAATCGCCGAGTGCGAAACGAGGTAGGAAGTAGTTAGGGAAAATAGACGAGAGAGTAGGAAGTAGTTTGTGGTTGATGGTTAGTGAAAATTTGTCATTGCGAAGGGCGAATAGCCCTGAAGCAATCTCTAAGTATGAGGTCGGCACTTCGTGCCTTTGAGGTCGGTCGCTAACGCTCCCTTTGAGGTGTGAGGAAAGTAAACAGTGGTTGGTGGTTAGTGGTTAGGGAAATAGACGAGAGACGAGAGGCGAGAAGATTTGTCATTGCGAGGGGCGAATAGCTCGTGCCAGGAATTTCATACCTCATACCTCATACCTCACACCTCACAGCTCACTGCTCATGCCTCGAGCCTACATCGTATCATATATCCGGTCGTCTTTATCCGAAACGCAGCGCAACAGCCTAGCTCATCACCAAATTTTACATTTTCTTCTTTTTCATTCACTTTATACATCCCTTAACTTATATTTAGGGTATGAACAAAAGTGTGCGAAAAATTTTGGGAAACACGTTCCTTTCGGCAACAGCCTTGTGCTGGATGAGCTGTGACAGTTCGTCCAGTTCATCTCCGGTAAGCATTCCCGACGAGATTCCAACTTCTTCAAGCGATTTACCAGCATCATCGTCAAGCGTCACCGAATCTTCACCTTCAACGGAATCGTCAAGCGACGCGGAATCTTCGAGTTCCATAGGCAAAATTTCAGATTCAAAAGACTTTATCGACATTGACGAAGAATTATCCAAGTTGACTCCTCCAGATACGACCGGGCTTAGAGGGCAATGCATTTCGGAACAACAACATTGCGAAACCATTGAAAATTACAACGCTTATTTTAACGATGCATGGCAAGTGGAAGTAATCGCAAGGGAAAAGCGAGATTCCATTCTCAAAGACAGTGCCACATTTTCTTCATATAAATTAAAGTGTTACAAGGACTTAATTGAACAAGCGATGGCCCCCGTATATGGGGTATCTTGGTGTTCCAATCCAAATCGAGAAAAAAACACGGACGAAACTTGCGAAACCGAAGGTCAAATCCGAATCGATGAAGAATATCTAAAAGCCCTTCACGACAACTACAACACGAAAAGAACTAACTACCAAAGGATTTTTGAGAATATCAATGAAAAAGCAAAAGAATGCGAGGACAGGGAGTCGAATATTTAAGGTATGAACAAAAGAGTGCGTAAATTTTTGGGAAATCTTTTCATTTCGTCTACGGCGTTCCTGTGGACCGCCTGTGACAGCGACTCCACCAGCGCCACACAAGACATTTCCGCGTCAAACGAGCCCCGCCCATTCATCGATATCGAGAAGGAACTTTCAAAGCTGGGAAAGCCTGATACGACCGGATTGAGAGGCACAACCGTATCGGGATATGAGGCCTGCATTGCAGGAATTTTAGCCGCAGGACCTTCGGAATACACCAGTTATATTGGGGACGATGGCAAATTCGAGGCTAAAGGCGTTGTAGATAACAGAATAGAAGAATTTCTGGAAAGTCCCAAAGGAGCAGCCCTTTCCGATAGCATAAGGAACTGCTACAAGTCCGCCAAATACCTGATTTCTGCAGGCGCATTGGACTACGGCGTCATTCCCTGCGGTTCCTATCCCGATAAAGTTATCGTTGACGACCAGTACATCAACAACCTCCTGAAAGCAGACGAGTTCAAGCGCAGTTCATTCAAAAACTCCCTCGAAAGAGTCAATGAATATATTGCCGATTGCGATTCCCTTAAATAGCTTACATTTCGAAAGAGCAAATCAATGAATAAAAACATCCACAAATTTTTGGGCAAAGTGTTCCTTTCGAGTGCAGCATTCTGCTGGATGAGTTGCGACAACACGCCTATCAATTTGCAACCAGATACAGCAGGCTACAATCCAACATCTTCATCAGACGGAATATTTTCAACCCATTCGTCAAACGGAACTCCGGCAAGTTCAGCTTCGAGAGGGACTCCAAAGAATAGCGTCCCGTTCATCGATATTGACGAATGCTTATCTTTGATTCCGCCACCCGATACAGCCGGGCTGATGGGAAAATGCTTTTCTGAACAACAAATTTGCGAGACCATCGAAAATTACAACGGCTACTTTATAAACCGCTCAGACGCAGAAACAATCGCATACGAAAAAATCAATTCGATTCTCCATAGTGTAAAAGCTTTATCATTCTCCACGAAAAAACGAGAATGTTATGAAGATTTAATCGGCTTCACCGAAATGCCTGTCTATGGCGTGTCATGGTGTTCCAATCCGAATCGAGAAAAGAAGACCGACGAGTCCTGCAATCCGGGAGAAGCACGCATCGACCAAGAATATATTGAGGCGCTTCTAAAAAACGACAGCTTAATGCGCAACACATATCGCGAGAGACTCAAGGAAATCAACAGCGACGCCATCCAATGCGAAGGTCTTGAATAGCAGACGGTAAAAACTATATTTGAATCCGTGGACAGCACGGAAAGAATTTCAGCATTCGAAAAAAGGCTCAAGCGGCAGGTTATAGGAAAGCCACACCGCTTCTTGGCCGTTGTCCCGCTCGGGTTTGAGCAGACACTTGTTGATGAACTGGAATTTATTGGACAAGAAAGGGTCAACGATCAAGGCTCGAGTTCATTTGACGTTAAAATTGCCGGTGACGGGAAGGTTGAATTTACGGCAAAACTCGTCGACGCTTGGAAAATCGTGGCATTCAGCCGCATTGCCAACCGCATCCTGATGCACATTGCCGATTTCAAGGCCGAAAATTTCCGCGAGCTAGAAAAGAAAGCCGCCGAAATTCCATGGGAGCTATATTTATCAGACGAGAAACGAGTCAACATCCACGTTACTTGCAAGCATTCGCGCCTGTACCACAGCGATGCCGTCGCCGAACGTTTGCAGAAAGTGATTGAAGGGGGAAGCCTCCCCCTCGCTGCAGCCCCTGCCGGGTCTTCCGCTACCCCCTCTGCGGGGGCACCCCGCAACGCCCCGAAAAGTGAAGAGATTGTTCTGCCGCAAAACCTCTACGTCACGCTGATTGACGATCGTTGCACCCTCTGGCTCGACCTCGCCGGCGAAGAACTCTACAAGCGCGGTCACGAACGCTTCGTGAATGACGCCCCGCTCAAAGAAACCATCGCCGCCGGGATGCTCCAAGAAGCGTTCAATGCTGCCACCCAAGCCCTTAAGCACCAACCACGAATCACCCTTATCGACCCCATGGCCGGCAGCGGCACCTTCAGCCTCGAAGCGGCCTACATGGCAAACGGGCTCATTCCTGGCAAATGCCGAAACTTCGCACTCAAGCACCAGCCAGCGTTCAAACCCGCGACTTGGAACCACATTGTCAATTCGGTAAACGCGAAACCGAATCCGTCATTGCGAAGGAACGATGATACAGAGTTGTCATTGCGAAGGATCGATGATTCCATATTGTCATTGCTAAGAAACGATAATCCCATATTGTCATTGCGAAGGAACGAAGTGACTGCGGCAATCCCCGGCACGATTCAAAAAATTGTCACCTCCGATATTTCGGAAAGGGCAGTTGAAATAATCCAGCACAATGTGGAATGTTGCCCGCTCGCAAACATCGCCCCCAGCGCAGCACCGACAATCAGCCCACAGCTTCGCGACTTTTTTAGTTACACTGCAAAAGAAATTGCCGAACTCTGCGGAGAATCCGCCCCCGTCATCGTCCTGAATCCGCCCTACGGCAAGCGCCTCGACTTTGACGCACCAAAACTTTATACGCAAATCGGCAAGAAGTTTGCAGAACTCGCCCGCGAACTTGCAGCCCTCGGCAAGCAACTCACGGTCGCCATCCTCGCCCCCAAAGACGATTCACGCCCAGGTTCCAAATACACCTGCACCGCGAACCTGCTGCACGAATGCCCCGCTCTTGACCCGCAACAAAACTCCGACGCAAAAAACATCGTCACGAGCCACGGCGGCCTCAGCCTGAACGCGATAATCGCAAGAATTTAACGTCCCTTGACTTACGGTTTTTAATTTTATATATTATATATCAGATGACAGGGTGGCAGACCAGTCCACCTAAGACAAAAAAGAAAGGTCAATGGATGACAGGGTGGCAGACCAGCCCACCTAAGACAAAAAAGAAAGGTCAATGGATGAGCCGTATTTCATATATCCTATGAAATACGGTTTTTTTTTGGAGGAAACATGAAAAAAGCACAAACTGTCATTCTAAAGAAAGCCTTTTTTGACAAACACATTAATCATAAAGAAATTCTATCCAACAAGGCTGGTCGTCCCTATCTTTCTCTTATCATTGAATATAACGAAAAAATATTCGCCATACCCTTTAGAACAAACATTAAACACAAATATGCATTCGTATTCAAGACATCAACAAGGACAAACAACGAAAAAGATAAACTTCCCGGCATTGATTTTACAAAGGCCGTCATCATTCAAGAATCAGACATAGAAAGACATTGCGCTATAGATAAGAATGAATGGATTGAACTAAACAAAAATCTTGACACAATAACAAAAAACTTTATTGAATTTATCCAAAAATTCAAGAGATCTTTAAAAAATTCATCATTTGAAAAGCTCCCCGAATTTAAATTTTCATCGTTACAATACTTTACAAATGATTTAGAGAACCTGTTTAAAGAGAATTCTACTCCACCGGCAGATTCTTCGTCCGGCGCATGAACCGGAGCGTTTCCTTTTCGCCCTTCTCGGCCAGCATCCGGAGCAGATAAAGTAATTTGCGGTAAGTCGTCTCGGTCATTTTTTCGCGGGCGGTGCTTTTGGTCAAATACTGCAGCGGGGATTCTTGGGTGTAGCCGGCCTTGTTGTACGTCTTGGAGGCAGCCACGCGGTCGCAGAACATTTCCTTGATGTAGCGGTCGGGCATATCCATCGGCACGAGTTTCTTGGTTTTCATGTCGTAGTCGTACCAGAACTCGAAATGGTGCTTGTTGCGGCCCTTGTGGTGCATCCAGGCCAAACTGTAGCCTTTATCGAAACGTTCGCCGTTATTGGGCGACTGGTCACCCGTGTAATACCGGGCTCCCGGAATAAATTCGGTCGGGCTGTACTTGGAAAGGTCGTGAAACAGCCCCTGGAAACCGATGCCCGCCTTGAAACAGAGGCGAACCACTTCGTTGCGGTGCTTCGTTATCGTGATGAAATGCCGGATAGGATGGAAGCTCATAGCCGTACCACGTCGTCACAGATTTCGGCGACCGCCGAGCGGTGCGTCACGAGGATGATTGTCTTGTCGGCAAGGCCCGCGAACAGGCGTCCGTACAATTCACGTTCCGTGTTCTCGTCGAGTGCGGAACTGATTTCGTCAAGGAGGAGGATGTTGCCAGGGCGCAAGAGACCGCGCGCAATCGCGATACGCTGCGCCTGCCCTTCACTCAAGCCGCCACCGCGTTCGCCAAGCTCCGTATCGATTCCCTTGGGCAAGTCATCGACAAATTCAGCGCATGCCAGGTGGAGCACGTCACGCAATTCGTCTTCACTGGCATCGGGTTTTGCAAGCAGCAGGTTATGCCGGATGGTCCCACTCATGAGCGTGTTTCCTTGCGGCACATATACAAAGTTGGCGCGCATTTTTTCCGAAAGGATTTCCACAGTCCCCAAAGCACTCCCGTCATCGGCGTTGCACTGCGAATAAATCAGCATCCTGCCGCGATCAGGCCGCACAAAGGCAAGCAATAGCCGCAACAGCGTCGTCTTCCCGGCTCCGGTCTCCCCCATTACGGCCACCTTGCTCCCGGGTTCAAAATCATAGCTGAAATGATCAATCGCCTCGTGGTTCTGTCCCACATAACCAAAGCTCACATCCTCGAGACGGACGCCAAGGCGACCGTCCATAACCTGGGCCGGTTCGGCCGTACTTTCGTCGGACCCGCGCTGTTTTTCCAAATCTTGCAGCCGGTCTATTCCGGCCATGGCATGAATCACCTTGGGACCCATATTCAAGAGCGAAAAAATCGGGTGCTGGATCTGCCCGACCAGCTGCAAGAAGGACGTCATCACACCAAACGTTATGACGCCGTTGCGCAGTCCGATTCCACCCCACACAAACGCCACCAAGTAGCCGAGTCCCAGCGTACAGCCGAAAAGCAACCGCGTCACCATGGTAAAGCGCGCCCGACGACAAACATTGCGCCTCAACAGGCCTTGCTGTTCATCCAGCAAGCCCGTGACCCAGCCCTCGCTGCCGAGCGAACGCAGCACGGCATTGTATTCCATGCCCTCCTGCACCTGCGTCTGGATGCGGCTTTCGCTCTCGCGAATCGCAAGCGTCATGCTCTTTAGCTTATGCGAAATCAATTTGCCGAACACCACGGCCACGGGAGTCAAGAGCAACAGCACCCAGGCAAGCCTCGGGTCGAACCAGCGCAACAGCAGGAACGAACCAACCAGTTGCAACGTGGTCACGAGAATCTGCGGGAGCGTATCCATCGAAACTTCGCTGATGGTCTCGATATCCTTGGAAAAACGCGAAGTGATGTCGCCGGAATGGAGTTCCTTGACATCGTAGAGCTTGCGCCGGAACAGGACCTCGAACATCTTGAGGCGCAGCCCGCTAGCCGCACGGACCGACGCATCGGCAGTCATGTAAAAGCATATCTGGCGCAGCACCACGCTACCCACCACGGTCAGCACGAGCAGCACAACCATGCGAACAATATCGTCGTCGCTCCCCGTGCGGATGGTCTCGTCGATAAACCGCTTGGAGAGCCAGACCATCAAGAGTCCGAGCGAAACACGGAGCGCCCCCATAACGACCCGAGCCGCTATGTTCAGGCGGAAACCCCGCGTAAAGTGCCAAAGCCAGACGAGATAGCTCATTCGACTACTTTAACCTTCTGCCATTCGCCGACAATCGCCGACACATCCGCTTTTGCGCGTTCCAGGTCCACTTCGTATTCGTTACAAAGCGCCTCGGCAAGGGCTTCTATGGTAAATTCACCTAGCGATTCCGCCTTTTCCCACAGCCAGGCGGCGGTTTCGTTCAGGCAAAGCAGACGGCCAAAATCCAGGGCACCGATGCCTTCGCCCATAATCACCTTTTCGCCACACACGTCACGCAAAACAAAGCCTTTTTTCAATTTCATATCGGAATCCTTCTATAAATTGCCAGGAGCCACCTCCTAAAAGGTAACACCGCGTACCAGATTTTTGCAGCCAGTCGACTGCCCAAAGAGTCCAAAGAGCGCCTTTTTCCGCCCTTCCCCACCACATGAGTTGCGCGGGCCCGGACATCCGCAAGCAGGCAATGTTCCCGACCCGCCAAATTTCCGTCCCCCATCAGGGTCACGGCATCGCCATCGAGGCAAACAATGCGGTGAACGACATACCGACCGCCTTCGACCTGCGCAAGAACGACATCGCCCACTTTCAAGGTCTCGGGTTTCTCGAGCACGACGCTGTCTTCGCCGCCCACGATAAAGGGAAGCATGCTCCGGCCGTTCACCGGGAACGTGACGGAAATGCCCTCGCCCACCAGGCGGATGGCCTCCTGCATTATGCTTTCATCGCTAGCCATCGAACCCGTCCACAATCGTTTCACGGCAAAGCCGCGCCGCACCTTCGTCCGGCAAACATTCCAAGGACCACACGGGAACATTCGAGGCCAAGGCGTTTTCGGTATAGTGCAGCCCGTCGGCAATCAAGCGTTCCCAACGTTTGCCCGAAATACTGGGGACCAGGGCCGCATAGGCCTTGACTCCACGCAGGCGTTCGATCTTGTTGAACGGGGCTTGTGAAAGGAGCACAATTCCGCCCAAAGGCAGGCACTCGTTCTTGTAACACGGGGTCTTTCCGCTCCAAGGGGAACCGTAAACCACAGCGCGCGCCACGTTCTCCGGGGATTCCGGCGCGAAAAAGCGCACCACGGGATTATCGTCGTTGAGCAAAGTCGAGCCCTCGTTGTAGCGCAACCAAAGCCGCGCATGCGTGCTCTTGCCCGTGCCGCTCTTGCCGAGGAACATATAACCTTTTCCATGGTAATCGACCGTCGCCGAATGGAAAAGCGCCGTCCCAAGCCTGGCCGTCGCAAGAGCGTATAGCACCATCAAAGAATTGTTCACGGCAAACTTCACGGAATTCAGGTTCAAAATGTCGGGCACGACCAAGCGAGCCTGCGCATATCCAGGCAAACAGAGGAGCGTTCCCATGTCCGCACCGCGCAATCGGAAATTGAACATGGAAGAACCGGCATCGTCGTGTCCGCAAAGGATTTCCTGCCCCTCGTCCTCTTGCCGGGTCTCTTCAATAAAACCCGGCAGGGCCACAGAACTCTCAACGGCGAGGGTAAACAAAGGACTTTCCGGCGCATTACCGTCCGCAGAGCGTTCGGCAAAGGGTTCGTAATTATCCATCAACGCGAACAGGTCCAGGCCTGCCGTATCCGGCAGGTTCGACACCACTGCAAAACGATGTCCAGCGACCATGTAAACACGAGAATTCATCGGCGCAAACCCTTCAGCGACAGCCTTCGCAACTTTATGCGCAAAGGCAACGACCTAAAAATCCAAATGCAATAATAGAATTCATTCCAAAAGGCCTCAAGCGGATCAAACGCAAAAAGTTGGATAGACCGCCACCTTTTCCGAATGCGCCGGAGAAGCAGCCGCGATTGTTCCCTAGCTGAATGAAATCCGAAATTTCCGCCCGAGATTACATCGTTAAGCATCCACTTACCGCGCCACTTGTCCGGCTTGCACAGCATCCTGCTTGAATCCAGCCCAAACACATGGCCCAGCAACCACATCAGCGCCCCACAAGTACGAGCAAGCCCCAGCCGTCCCAATCGGACAGCAACTTCGCCACGTTCTTCTTGCGTTGAATGCTGCAAAAGCACAAAGTAATCCGTCAATTGCCGCAAGCCAATTCCTCTACCCCAAAAATGCCTCTGGATGTGAGCCAGTTGCATCACGAGAGCAAATGTTGTTGGAGGGACATAGAAACCTTCGGGGGCTAAAACCGATTTCGCTATTTCGCCGTCCAGATAACATTGCAGTCGCCGGTTTGCAAATGGATTAATGATCCCGGACGAGGGTTTAAAATGGATCTCGACATCCAGGCCGTGCGAACCATTTTTCAAATGAAGGTGATGTCCCGATTCGAAAAGTCCCAGTTCCTTATCGTACGGCATCCCGAAATCATCCAACATGCGGACTACACTTTCACGTCCACCTGAAACCCAGATATCGATGTCCCCGCCCTGGCGATTGTACGGGTCGGGATAGAGCCGAGCATTGGCCGGCCCCTTGAGAATCGCGGTCTTTCGCCCCTGAGCAACGAAAACATCCGTCAAGCGTGCCGCCTCGCGGTTCAGCAACGCATTGTGGCCCCGGATAAGTTCCGCCTCGCCCGCCCACTGATGCAACAAGCCTAACGGAGGACGCTTTTCGGCAGGCATGCGAGAAATTCCTGCGAAGGCAACGCCCAAAAGGCCTTGCTTTGTCGCAATATCTTGCAGTTCAAGCCAATCCTCTTCGCCACACACCGGAAAAACGGAAAGCCCCTCGTCAGAGGAGCTTAAGGCTATCCGTAAAAGTGCAAAGAATTTTTCTTGGATTGAAGTCAATTTACTTGATAATCACCTTTCTGCCGTTATTGTAGTAGGTGCCCTTCGTGGTCGGCTTGCCGTTGAGGCGGCGACCCCTCAAGTCAAACCAGCTATTAGCCTTGAATTCACCGGTCCTGGTATTGAGCGTACCCGTGCCGACAACATTGCCGTGATTGTCCTTGAGAGTCAAGTCAATCGTTTCGGGCAGCTCGGACACATCCATCACGCGCCTGGCGGACGCAGACCTCGTAAGTCCTCCAGACTTGCCGGAATTGTTCACCAGGTAAGCCCTCATCGGACGCAGCCAAGCCCCAGAACCGGCCTTCACGAACTGGCCGACCTCGATACCATTGCTCGCGGCGGCGGCGAAACCATATGCACGTCCAAATTCCGGATCATCCGTCGTGAACCTGTGGTAGGAGTAGGTACCCTTGAATTCCCAATTGCCGATGACCGTTGGCTGCATATTGCTCGTATTGAACGTTACCGGATCCTTCAAGTTGAAGGAAAGGGTGCCATTGGCCGTCGGCATAAGCAGATAGGGCTTGTTCGCAACAATCGTACCCGCTTCCGGTTCCTGGGCAGTTGCAGTCCAGCGCGATCCCTCGTTGCTGAACTCCACCAACTCATAGAACTTACCACCAGCAACCTCGCTCGTGTCGATGGAGAACGGGAACATCACGGTAGACATCTTGCCATTGGAGAACACACGGCTGAACGAGATGGAGTTCACAACGACATCCGTGGTGATTTCAACCGTTTCAAACGACGTATCGTCAATCTCGGCAGACGCCGTTCCGTCAGAATATGTCGTCACAGTGATTCCACCATACTGGGTCACCACCGGTTCGTCCGGAATCCACTTGGCGTAAAGGGTTATATCACCCGTAGAGCCCGTCACAATTTCCGTTACAGAATCGCCTTCGAATTCAGCGTTAGTGAACCAGCCACCAAAGGTGAAGCCTTCAACAGGAGCCGGGTCGTTCAGAGTAAAACCATCATCAACCGTATAATCGTCTGGATTATAATCATTGGCAGATCCGTTCAAAACATATGTAATATGGTAAATCTTGTTCAACTTGGCATATAACGTCATATCACCAACGGAACCCTTTTTGATTTGTTCAACTTTAGTCTTATAATCCGTAGCCGAGTACCACCCCGCCATTTTATATCCCTCTGGAGGCGTAACGCCTTTGGATTTTACACTAAAGGTTGCTGTTTCAACAGTATAACTAGTCTTATTACCAGTATTGTCAGTACAGCCATCGCACACATAGGTAATCGTGTATACGATTGGAGCACCCCATGCAGGATAAAGCGTCAGAGCCGCATTTTCTTCATAGCTTGCACTAAATTCATATACCATTACTCCGTTCGTATCAGTTGCCCAACCAACTTGAGGATATCCCTTACGGTTGAAATGGCCGGCAGATTCAAGCGTAATGGGTGTTCCATGTTCCTTAAACTGGTCCGTAACGGCACCCTGGGAATTGTTGTCCGCCAGATACATAATCCTATATGTTGTCTTGGTCCACTTGGCATAGAACGTCTTGTCGCCAGTCGTCCCCTGAATCACCTGGGAAGCCGGGTTGGTGAAATTGGCATCGTAGAACCAGCCCTCGAACACATAGCCTTCAACATCGGCCGGAGCAGTCAAGGCGAATGTCGGCGTTTCAATGGTATAGAAAACAGGATTTTCGCCCGCATTCGACACACCATTCATTTCGTAAGTCACCGTGAACGTATCGAGAGCCCATTTTGCATACAGGATAATGCTCTCGTGAATTTGCGCAGCAAACTGATAAGGATTCTCGCCTTCTGCATCCGTAAACCATCCATCAAATTTATAACCACTATCTGCAATCGGATCCGTCGGAGCAGTAACCGTATCGCCGGCACCTACGCGGACATAATCCACAGTTGTCCGACCATGTTGATTGGCATTATAAGTCACCGTATAGGTTTCCACATCAGTCCATGCGGCATACAGGACAAGTTCGTCAGATGCGGCCACAGTATCTAGAGAAACAGTGTCCCCCCCTTCAGTCAAAGCCCAACCGGTAAAGTAGGAGTATGTTGCGCATTCGCCTTCCGTCCCCGATACATACGTCTTGCAACGGGATGTCGGCAAGGTTCCAAGCCCCTCGACAGTAATCAAATCACCTTGAGCAACCTGCTTTGTCTTTACACTTTCGCCAGATTCAGGGAAAACACCCGGAGCAACATCGAAAGTCACTGTATAAACCGGAGCCCAGACAGCGAAAACCGTATCGGTTTGAGAAACGGTCCCGAGATCGGCTGCCGGTGCGGTAGCATCGCGAGTCATTGCCCAACCAACGAAATTATGATTTTCACGAGACGGCACGCCAACTTCATCAGCAGTAATCGCCATTCCAGCCTGAAGGAACTTGTCCTTATCAGCCTTTCCATTGGCAAAGGCACCTCCGTTCGCATCAAAGACAATCTTGTAACCATCGATACCATACCCATTAAGCGAGAGACCCGTTTCGCCTAAAGACCACGGTTCCGTTTTACAAGCACCGGTTGTCGAATCTATTCCATTCAAAACACAAACGACTTCTTCCTGATTACTTTCAGAAACCTGTTCAACAGATTCTGTATGCACCGTACAGTTTTTGCCACAACTCTTGCCAACACCACCAACGGCACTATCTTGATAATAATTTTCACCTTCATAATAATCGTCCGTAGCAGTCATTTTACCGGAATACACGTTTCCGGTTATTCCACCTACGGCACCATTCGAGCCCGTATTTACAAGACCAGGACCGGCATACACACAGGATGCAACCGTGACGTCCGTCTTAGTGATACCGATAATCCCCCCGATATAGGCTTGACTACCACTTGTATGGATTTCCACGAGGCTCATGCAGTTGGTTATTGTACCAACTTTTGCATTACCGACAATACCTCCGACACCTTGGCCGTTACCCGTTGTCCTGATTGTTCCAGACGCCACCACGCAATTTTCAACAACATTTTTTGTCACTTTGTCCGCCATCCAACCGACAAAAGCACCCACAGAAATTTGGCTATCGTCTCTTCCTAAAATATCACCAGCATTAGTCGATGCCTGAATATCGACATTTTCAAGAATCAAGTTCTTGATCGTTCCGCCACCAAGAGTGCCTACAAAGCCTAAATTTTGGGCATAATTTTTATCTATTTGAGCAAGTTCCGTTCCGTTGATATACAGGTTCTTGATTACATGGCCATTACCATCGAAAATTTTAGCGTATCTGGCATTACCCTGTCCCGGCGCAATCGGGATCCAGAGATGCCCCCCCAAATCCAGGTTGGCATTCAGCCTTGCATTCCAATTACTATAATTAGCAGCATACCAAGCGAGTTCCGCCTCGGTATTGATGATATAATAATCACCCTCTTTTACTGGCTGCGTTTTCGAAGTTCCATCCCATGCCGCAAATGCCTGCCCTATTCCAAAAAGGCAGACCACAAAAAGAAAGAAATGCAATTTTTTTAAAATTCTCATAATTTTCTCCTTGGGGGGTTAGTAACAACAAAATATTCAATTTATTCAAAAATATAGTATAGTAAGAAAATAAACGCAAACATTGTTTACATGTTGTGAAACGTATCACCCCTCACCCCACGTATTACGTGACCGCCGCCACAAAAGCCTACTGTCCTTTTTTTGCTATATTTCAACTTAGAATAACGGGCAAGCCCCATTTTTCCGGCTTTGCCACACAAAAAAGAGGATAAAAAATGCCGAAACTTCGATCGCTCAAGACTATGGAAGGCCGTGAAATGGCCGGTGCACGCGCCCTGTGGCACGCAACTGGAACCAAGGTGGAAGACTTTGGCAAGCCCGTGATTTGCGTGGTGAACAGCTATACCCAGTTTGTTCCAGGACATGTTCACCTGAAGGACTTGGGCCAGGTGGTCGCCCGCGCTATCGAAGCTGCCGGGGGTGTCGCCAAGGAAATGAACACCATCGCCGTGGACGACGGTATCGCTATGGGTCACGACGGCATGCTCTACAGCCTTCCGAGCCGCGACCTGATTGCCGACTCCACCGAATACATGGCCAACGCCCACCGCGCCGACGCCCTGGTTTGCATCTCCAACTGCGACAAGGTGACTCCGGGTATGCTCATGGCCGCCATGCGCCTCAACATCCCCGCCATCTTCGTTTCTGGCGGCCCGATGGAAGCTGGCCACGTGACCACGAAGGACGGCAAGGACCGCGCCCTCGACCTGATTGACGCCATGATTGATTCTGCCGACAGCACCATCAGCGACGAAGAAGTGGCCGCCATCGAAGCGAACTCCTGCCCCACTTGCGGTTCCTGCTCCGGCATGTTCACCGCGAACTCCATGAACTCCCTGACCGAAGCCCTGGGCCTCAGCCTGCCCGGCAACGGCACCATCGTCGCCACCCACGCCGAACGCAAGAAGCTGTTCGAAGCTGCCGGTAAGCGCATCGTGGAACTCTGCCACCAGTATTACGATTTGAACGACGAAAGCATCCTCCCCCGCAGCATTGCCACGAAGGACGCCTTCGAAAACGCCATGCGCCTCGACATTGCCATGGGCGGTTCCTCCAACACAGTGCTCCACTTGCTGGCCGTGGCCCAGGAAGCGGGCGTCGATTTCACCATGAAGGACATCGACCGCCTTTCCCGCAACACGCCGTGCATCTGCAAGGTGGCTCCGACCGTTCACAACATCCACATCGAAAACGTGAACCGCGCCGGTGGCATCATGGGCATCATGGGCGAACTCGACCGCATGGGCCTCATCCACAAGAATGCAAAGACCGTTCACGCCGCTACGATGGGCGAAGCCCTCGAAGTGAACGACCTCAAGCGTAACCCGACCGCCGAAGCCAAGCAGCGCTACCTTGCAGGCCCGGGCCGCAAGTACAACCTGGTCGCCTTCTCGCAGAACTTCATGTACCCCGACCACGACCTCGACCGTGCCACGGGCGCAATCCGCGATGGCGAACACGCCTACACCAAGGACGGCGGCCTCGCTGTTCTTTACGGTAACCTCGCCGTGGACGGCTGCATCGTGAAGACTGCCGGCGTCGACGAATCCATCTTCAAGTTCACCGGCCCCGCCGTGGTGTTCGAAAGCCAGGAAGATGCCGTGAAGGGCATTCTCGACCCGAACGTGGTGAAGGCTGGCGACGTGGTTGTTATCCGCTACGAAGGCCCGAAGGGTGGCCCCGGCATGCAGGAAATGCTCTACCCGACCTCTTACCTCAAGAGCCGTCACCTCGGCAAGTCCTGCGCCCTCCTCACTGACGGTCGTTTCTCCGGCGGTACGAGCGGCCTCTCCATCGGCCACGCTTCTCCGGAAGCCGCCAACAAGGGTAACATCGGCCTCGTGCACACGGGCGACGTCATCGAAATCGACATCCCGAACCGCAGCATCAACGTGCAGCTCACCGATGACGAACTCGCCGCACGCCGCAAGGAAATGGAAGCCCGCGGCGCCAAGGCATGGCAGCCGGAACACCGCGACCGCGTAGTGTCCAAGGCCCTGCAGGCATACGCTGCGATGGCTTCTAGTGCAGACAAGGGTGCCGTGCGCGACCTCAGCTTGATTGGCATCAAGTAATCGGTGTGAAGTAAGCTTCTAACTGAAATTCAAAAACACTCGCCAGGGAAATTCTGGCGGGTGTTTTTTTATGCCTTTACGGCCACAAAAAAAGGGACCCGCCGGCGAAGCCGGCGGTTCTTCATATACGGGCGTAGCCCTACAATACTAGCGGCGTGCAAGGGCACGCACGTCAATCTGCCACCTGCAAGGGTCCTTACTAGGCCGCCCGTAAACGGGCACTACTTGTCAAACAT
>JAGCPF010000047.1 GCA_017642335.1 Fibrobacter sp. | reverse complement strand
TCCACAAGCGGAGTCGCCGCCGGAACCTCGTTCTGCGTGAAGTTGTCCATCACGGCACGCAGTTCCTTGTCCTGCGAAAGCGCCTTCGCCCCGTCTTGCGGGCAGCAGTCACATGCGGCAAGCACCGCACCCATACCAAGCATCGTCATAATCGTCCCTAGTTTCATAGTTTGTTCCTTTTCTTTCTACGCCTTTAATATAAATAATTGCGCAAACCCCGCAAAATACCATTTTTTCATGCTCAGTATGCGCGAAACGCATAGTGAAAACGACGCATCACTGCTTTATGGGCGTTCCCCGGCCGCTCCTTGAATTTATAAAAGTGTTATATTTCCGCTGAAATGCCCGAAAGTTCAGACAACATCGAAAAAATCATAGGCGAAATCACGGTCAAGGATTCCAAGACGCTCTGCCGTGAGGTGATGTCCATCGGCGACACCATGGACGTCCTGCGCAGCAAGTGGACCGTCGAGATTCTCACGGCAATCCTCTGCGGGAACACCCGTTTCAAGGACATCCTCGCCTCCATCCACGGACTCAGCGAAAAAGTCCTGACCATGCGGCTGCGGCAAATGCAAGAAGACAAGCTGCTCGAAAAGTTCGAGTGTTACGGCTACCCGCCCCGCGTCGAATACCGCGTGACCGAGCACGGCAAAAAGCTCTACATCATCGTTTACCGCATGACAGAATGGGGCGCGGAACACCGGCGAATCATATTGGGCGGCCACTTACCAAACGGTAAGTAACGATACGGAATTTCACAAAAGAGCATATCTTATAACCGACAAGAAAAAAGGAAAAAGATATGCATTTTACCGAACCCGTTTACAGGAACCCCTACTGGCCCACGTGGCCCCTCATCCAGATTACGCAGGGCTGCACCCACAATAGTTGCAAGTTCTGCACCATGTACAAGGACGTGTCCTTCCGCATGCAGCCCATGGACCTGCTGGAAGAAGACCTGCGCGAACTCCGTGCCGACAATCCCCATGCAAAGACCATCCAGCTGCTGAGCGCAAACCCGCTTGCCCCCACCTACGACAAGCTCATGCCCCGGCTGGAACTCATCAAAAAGTACCTGCCCGAACTGGAGCACATGTACACGGCTACACGTGTTTCGGACTTAAAAAACAAGACCGTGGAGCAGTTGCGCAACCTGCGCGATATCGGCGTGAACGAGATTTCCCTTGGCGTAGAAAGCGGCGACGCCTGGACGCTGAAACGCATCAACAAGGGCTACGCCCCCGAAGATATTCTGGAGCAATGCCACAAGCTGGAAGAGGCCGGAATCCAGTACTGGGTCACCTTCCTGAACGGCGTGGCAGGCCGCGAACACAGCGAAGACCACGCTATCCACACGGCAGAAATATTCAACCTGCTGAAGCCCATGCTGGTAGGCACCGGCGGACTCACGCTGTTCCCCGGGACGCCGCTCCTGGAAGAAGCCCGCCGCGGGGAATTCACGCCGCTTACGGAACGCGAACTGATGCAGGAATTGAAACTTTTCCTGGAACGTCTGACCTGCGATTGCGAACTCAATACGCACCACACGTCGTCCATGAATTTGAGCGGACCGTTCCTTGCCCGCAAAAAAGAAATTCTAGATTCCCTGCAATACGGCATCGACCATTTCGACATGGGCAAGCTGACCAAAATCCGCAACAAAAAGAGGACTCTGTAATATGATCAAGGCAATGTTTATCAACGGAAGCCCCCGTAAGAACGGCAACACGGCCAAACTCCTGAACCGCGCCATGGAAGGTGCAAAAGACGCTGGTGCCGAGGTGGAAATGGTAAACCTTTACGACCGCGACCTGGTTTACAAAGGCTGCATGAGCTGCTTCGCCTGCAAGGTCAAGGGCGGTAGCAAGGGCGTGTGCTCTTTCAAGGACAGCTTGCGGCCCATTCTCGAAAGGGCCGTAGAAGCCGACGTGTTGGTATGCGGTTCGCCGGTCTATTGCGGGTACCCTACCGCCGGACTGCGCGCCTTTACTGAAAGGCTCGTCTTCCCGGCCGTAAACTATTCGAACTATATGCAGCCCGTGGTGAACAAGCCCAAACGCTCGGCATCCATTTTCACCATGAACTGCCCCGACATGTCAATCTACAAGGAGAACGCCTACGACATCTTGATGGATGCAGGCGCAAAGAACCTTGGAATATTCGGCCCGACCGAAATCCTTTACTCCTTCGACACCTACCAGTTCCACGACTACGCCAAATACGACGCGGCTCAATTCAACGAAGCCCACAAGGCGCAAATACGGGAAACACAATTCCCCAAGGATCTGGAAAAAGCCTACGAACTCGGCAAGAGACTTTGTTGCGAACAGTAGCCTACTTCACCCACTTATCGACTTCTTTTCCCGCCTTTATAAAAAACTCGTTTCTTTTCCATTTTGTCATTTTATGACACGTTAAAAATATATTTTTGCTCTAGCACGGTCAAAAGGCTTCATTTTCTTCAAATAAGCCATTTGACTCAAGTTTCACCACTTGCACCAGCACGAGGAAAAATGTATATTGACTATAGTTCAATTCAAGAATGGAGGTCATCATGGCACTAGCAATCGCATCAGTACCGATACTGACCGGCGAAGCGTCGGACAGGTTTGACCTCATGATGGAAGAAAGCGAAAAGCGTCGCGGTTCCATCGATTTTTCCAAGCAAATTGAACAGGCCAG